>NZ_JBQGAW010000002.1:0-454333 GCF_056543025.1 Ruegeria sp. A4
ATCCGTCCGTTTCAGCAGTTTATCCAGCTTGCGGGATAAACGGCTCACCAGTTTCGTCTATACAACTCTCAAAGAAATTTGCGACAGAACCCATTCTTCCCTATGTTTGACATGCTTTCGACCCACCTGACCGCGATGTTACGGTGGCGGTTTAACCGTGAGTGAGTGTTTTCAGTACGTTCTGCACTCGGGGGCTGGTTCCCCGAGTGGCATTCAACCGACCGCGAGTGTGGTTTCATGGAGTTCACTAGCTACTCTGGCGAGGCCAGTTGTGCGTCTTGTACACAGTTCGCAATTGGCCTGTGATCGATCTCAGACAACCGGACCCTCTCAAGTCGCGGCATGAACACGGATGTGACGACTGCGGATCAATCTCGTGATGCTTATAGAGATCACAAATGGTTCCCGTCTGGCCAAAACGCTCGACACCGAGCCAGATCGTATGATCTCCAGCCACACCCCCAGCCATGCGAGGGAGGCCGGGTACCCATCAATGGCAGTGACGATCTTGCAGTGCGACGGTAATTCGCCCATCAGGGTTTCGATGTGTGACTGGGCAAGAAAATTTCCTCGCGAACGGGGCCGCCGAGCGGCAGTCCAACCAGCATTAAGCCGTTCAGCTGACGTCGGCTTTATCGCAAACTCTGTCCCCACCTGTCAGCTCGAACGAAGTTTTGTTAACGCGGGTTGGAATATGACGGGAGCCGATCGCGACGATCTCTTTATAGGGCGCATTTCCGAAAGACGTTATCTTGTGCTCGGATTTCGTCTTCCTTCGATTCGGTGTGTCGTACCGTGACCTGGAAGAAAAAATGGCAGAACGCGGCGTTAATCTGGATTATGCAACACTGATCCGTTGGGTCACAAAATACGCTGGTGCAATTGCCGATGTCGCGTGCAGGCGAAAGGGACCGTGCGGCTGTTCGAGGAGAATGGAAGAGACTTGCATCAAGGTAAAAGGAGCGTAGGTCTGTCACTATCGCGCTGTCGACAGGAACGGAAAGACACTTGATTTCATGCTTTCGCAGCGTCGAAACAAACCCGCCGCCGCCATATTTTTCGCGTAGCTACTGGAGGTCAACGGCCACCCGAGAATGATTGTCGTCGACAAAAGCGGAGCTAACACGGCTGGCATCAAATCCATAAACAAGATGCTGAAAGGCTTTGGCTGCCCGATACCAATCGAGATGGTCAGACGGAAGTATCTAAATAACATCTTGGAACAGGGCCATAGCTGCATCAAGAGACGAACACCGCCTATGTTGGGGTTCAAGGCCTTCGCTTCAGCGGCGGCTACATTGGACGGGATCGAAGTGGCGCATATGATCCGCAAAGGCCAACTCACGCCTGGGGTTTGCCCGTTTCGCCAGTTGGCAGAACTGGCGGCATAAGCCGCGGGTTCGGTGTCAACTCTTCGGTCAATAAGAAACTTTGCAACAGATCCGTTTCGTACTGTTGCGGAGACGACGCTGAGGCGCTTTGACACCCTTATATTATGCGCACGCCCGGTCGCAGTTTGGTATACCTGACATCCTTGAGCTGACACGGAAACTGCCCCCGTACGGCACATTTCAAGACTTTTTGCGCGATGGGTTCAAAGTCAGCTCGGAAGTGGGTTGTGCTTTTGACACATAGTATCCGAGCGTCTGCCGGCTCCAGGTTGAACAAACGTATTTGCGCCAGATCCAGACACTGATTTCGAATGCTGGTGACCAGGACATGGATTTGCGTTCCAATCAGCTGTAAGGCGGCCGACGGACCCATCGTAGCAACGCCGCCACCATACATTTCGCCCGAATAACGACATTGGCCATCGCTTAGGTGATGCACGCGCACCTTTGAGGCGAAAGGAACGTCGCCGGGACCTCGACCACCAATCTCGGCCTCGAGTTCCGCGCCTTCGCCCAATTCGTGGGCCTTTGCCGCCAGTTGCGGGTCGTTCAGCAACCCGAGAATGGCCGAGGGGGCGTTTTGTTGCATCAACTCACGTAGCAATCCTGTCGTGTCGGCCGACGCTCCAGCCCCCGGATTGTCCTGCACATCAGCGATTACTACAGGCCCTTTGCCATTTGCATGCCGTGCAGTTTCAACAGCATCTTTCGGACAAAGCAGAGACGTATCGAACTGCGTTTCCGCCGCTTGAAGCTTTTCGAATATCTGCGCGGCCATTGCATCGGCATCGGATTGTGACTCGCCGTAAGCCAGGACAGATGGTCCACAATCGGCCGTATCCGCTGCAGTAAACCCAACGGCGAGTTCAACCAGTCGCGCGTTTGGCCCGTCGAAGACATCCAACGCGGCGTACAGCGTTTTGGCGGGGGCGACTTCAGTATACTGGCTGTGCAGCGGGATCAGATACTCCCCTTGACGCCACGCTTTTGCGGGCGGGCCATTTGTGCAGATGTCGCACATCATTCGAAAGGCCCGCGCGCCTGTTTCTGCCATGTCGAGATGCGGATAGGTGCGGAAAATGGTCATCGCGTCCGACAGATCCACCATCTGCCTCGAGATATTGGCATGCATATCGAGGCTTGCAACAAGCGGCAGGTCTGGACCTATGACCTGTCTGATCCGCGACAACAGCTCTCCCTCCCCATCATCCAAAGACTCTGTGACCATGGCCCCATGCAGGTCCAGGTAGACCCCATCAAGCTGCGCCATGTTCGCAAGCGTATTGGTGATATGTCCGGCAATGGTATCAAAGGCGTGATCCGTAACCTTGCCACACGGTTCAGCAGCGCACCACAGGATAGGTTGTAATTCGACCCCATCCGCCAAGGCAGTTTTTGCGAAACCGGCTATGGGCAGGTTCATACCTTGGGTTATGTTCAGCACGTCTTGGCCCCAAAGCAATTCCGGCCAGCTATCTGCCTGCTCAAAATCGCTCAGCTGCGTTGGAGTGGCGACGAAGGTATTGGTTTCATGTTGAAATCCTGCGATAGCAATTATCATCTGACCCTTCAGCCGCTTATTGCTGCACCAATTCGGCGGTCAAAATCTCACGCAGTTTTGCCGCCACGATTTCTGGTTTGTGGCGGGTCATCGAAACATGACCCAGGCCAGGAATTTCATGGAACACGCCGTTCGGCGCAAGATCAGAAACCACCTTGCACATGACCGGAGCGGTTTGAACATCCTCGGAAAAGGCGATGACATGCATCGGGACCGGGCAGGTTTTCAACCCTTCACGACAGTCGAATTCCAGACAGGCTTCCCACTGATCAATTGTTGCCTGCGGGTCGCGATTCCGAAAACGCTCGGTGTAGGATGCTTTGAGCTGCTCCCAAAGCTCAGGCTCGTGCAGCGCTTTGGCCGGAAAGGCGTAAACGGCATAGTGCGGGGCCAGGAAATAATCAGGCAGGGTGATGCCGTCCTTGCGCAAGTCGATCTCGGCCTGCATCCAGTCGCGAGTGAACCCGTCGATATAGGCCGAGGTGCCCATCGGAATTGCCAGTCGCACCTTTTCTGGGAAGTCGATTGCGGTTTGCTGCGTGACCAGCCCGCCCAGTGACAACCCGCAGACAACGGCCTGACCACCAGCGAATGCATCAATCACCGCAGCGCAATCGGCCGCGTAATCCTGCATCGACCAGGGCGGAGGGGGCGATTGCGTGTCACCCGCGCCGCGTGGATCATAAGTGATGCATTTAAAGTGATCTGACAGGCACGAGAATTGTTCGGAATAAGCCTCAGCCGTCTGATCTCCGCCGGGGACGAACACGACCGGAGGCCCTTCGCCTTCAACGACGACTCGCATGGTGAGGCTGCCCATGGTCAATTGATGTGTTTCTGATTTTGGCCCAAATTCGGGGAAGACTGACATTGGAAGGCTCCTGTGGCCGCAAAGATGCGCTACATTCCGTTGCGGGGAATGGTGTGCGTCTTTTCTTCTTCGAAAATGAGTTCACCACCTGACCAGGCTTTTAGGCGTGAGGTCAGGTGAAACTCGGTTGCCGTTGCCCGTTGCTCGGAATAGGTCCAGATTTTCGCGGACCAGCCGTCCCGATCGAAACCGGCCGTTTGCTCCATTGTGGCGACGGCAGACAAGGGATCGCCGGGGTGGATCGTGTAGCGCCGGTCGGACACATCGCTGAGCACCGTTCCGATGTCGTCAAGACGGAAATCGCCGACCGGACCAAACACACCGCCATCCAGAAAGAATCGGTGGGTCACTTCGCCATTGGTCAGATCAGTGTGGACCGAGCGTTCCATTGAGCCATTGCGAACATGGGTTTTTCGCGGGGCCGCGTTTGGGGGCTCCGGTTCCGGCAGCGGACGCGGCTCGGCGCTGCCGTCAGGCTGGACTCTGATCGGCAGGGTCAGCCGGGACATGCCGGACTTGATCATGAGTGTCACCGGCTGCGGCGCAGGCCACAGAACAGGCCAATAGGCTGAGGCGATTTGCAATGTGATGCGGTGGCCTTTGGGAACATGATAGCCGGTTCCGTACAAGGGAACCGTAACGGTCATGTCTTCGCCGGGCGTGATCAGCGTAGGTTGGGTGTCGCTGTCGCGGTGGTTGAGATTGCAAAATCCCCGCGCGATCAGCGTTTGCGCGCCGTCCGGGGCCTCATCCACCAGCAGCACGGCGACATAGGCTTGCGTCTGATCCGCCGACACCGTCAGGTCAACGCTGGGCTGACCCAATAAGTCCAGCGGTTCGGTCAGGGGTGACCCCTTGAACTGTAGTGCCCCCCCAGCGTCGATCCGGCAATCCGCTGCCATATCGCCGGGAATGGCGAAAGAGCACATATCGCCCGCAGCGGCACCGAAGCTCTGTGGCGAGCAGATGGACATCGCAGTCCCTGACTGTGCCGTTTCGCCCAGAGTTTGGTCATTCAGCCAGAACGTTTGCTCGGCGATATTGGGCGACGGCCAAGACGGTTCTTCCACCCAGCGCCCCGTGCGTTGC
Organism: Ruegeria sp. A4; assembly: GCF_056543025.1. Classification (NCBI taxonomy): domain Bacteria; kingdom Pseudomonadati; phylum Pseudomonadota; class Alphaproteobacteria; order Rhodobacterales; family Roseobacteraceae; genus Ruegeria; species Ruegeria sp. A4. The sequence goes on from NZ_JBQGAW010000002.1 coordinate 4,913, forward strand.
AGATGGGTCCCCGAAGGCGCCGCGCTGTCCTGCAAGAAAAACCGCAATGGGGGTTCATCCATTAACCCCGTGTCGATCCCTTTCAGCCAATGATCCCAGAAACGGATTAACTCGCCGACAAAATCGGCCTTGGGGCCGGGCACCCCTTCATGGGGGTAAAGATGCGCCCAAGGTCCCATCAGGATTTTGACTGGTCCGCCGAGGTGTTCTGCAATGCGGAAGGGCGTGTCCCGATACAGATCCATCCAGCCGCCAAAGAAGTAGACCGGTACCTGTAGGTCAGAGTAATTCTCGCAGATCGAACCACGTCGCCACATTTCGTCGTGGGTTTGGTGTTCCAGCCACATGGCGGGCCAGAATTCAGCGCCTTCCAAACGTTCGCGCCACATGTCGAGCCAGCGATCAGCTCCGACAATTTCGGGGTCCGGCGGCATAGCGTTGTAGAGCTGCATGATTGAGCCCCACCAGAAATTGTCATTGGCCAAACAGCCGCCGTAGAAGTGAATATCCTCGCGCCATCGGTCATCCGTGCCCATCACCGGAGCGATTGCCTTAAGGGCCGGGGGCCGGGTCGCCGCAACTTGGAACGCGTTATACGCCCCCCAACTTTTGCCGAACATGCCGACATTTCCGTCGCACCAGTCCTGATCGGCTATCCATTGGACAATGTCATGGCCGTCCTGGATTTCCTGGTGGGAATACTCATCCTCGGACACGCCTTCACTGTCGCCATACCCTCTTATGTCGACGCGGATTGAGGCGTACCCGGCGGCTGCGAAATGCGGGTGCATGCTTTCATCGCGCATACGCGTGCGATCCCGACGCCGGTAGGGGATGTACTCAAGGATACAGGGCATCGGTGAAGTTCTGGTTGTTTCAGGCAGCCAGAGCCGGGCAGCAAGCTTGGTTCCGTCAGGCATTGGAATCCAAACGGTTTCAATGACCTCGATATCGCTCATGACGCTGCCTTTTCTGCTAGTTCCGGCGGGCGGGCGCCGGGTTCCAAAGGGAAATGACAGGCGACAGCGCGCCCGTTTGCAACCTGCCGCTCCGGCGCATCCACACTGCATCGCGATTGCGCCCATGGGCAGCGGGTGTGGAACTCGCATCCCGATGGGCGGGCCAGCAACGAGGGGACTTCGGCCGGCAGCGTGATCCGGTCATGTGTCTTGTCCGGGTCGGGCTCGGGGTTGGCTGACAGAAGCGCCGCCGTATAGGGGTGTTGAGGCGCACTGAACACCTGTTCGGTGTCTCCGGCCTCGACAAAGCGGCCCAGATACATGACTGCGGTTCTGTCCGCCACATGATGTACCACATGCAGGTTATGGGTGATGATCACCATCGCCAGACCCAGCCGTTCGCGCAGATCATTCAGCAGGTTCAAAACTTCGCCCTGCACCGACACATCCAGGCCCGCAGTGGGTTCATCCGCGATGATCAGCGCCGGGTCCAGCGCAATGGCGCGCGCGACGCCGACACGTCGGGCCTGTCCACCCGATAGCTGATGCGGGAAACGCGACGCGAAGCTGGTCGGCAAACCTACTAGTGTCAGCAGGCGGTCAGCTTCTTCCCGCAGATTGCGCCCTTCTATACCGTGAATTCGGAAAGGTTCGGTCACCAGATCGCCGACGGTCATGCGGGGCGAGAGGGAGCCTACCGGGTCCTGAAACATCATCGACATGCGTTTGCGAACGGGCTTCATCGCCTTTCGGTCCAACTCGTCGATGCGCTGGTCCTCAAAAGTGATGGCGCCGGCGCTAATCTCTTGCAAACCGTTCACGGCCCGCGCAAGCGTTGTTTTGCCAGAACCGCTTTCGCCAACCAGGGCAAAGGTCTCGCCGCGGTTGACCTCAAAACTCACCCCAGCCACACCCAGGATCGCGCTGCGGCGTCCCAGTCCGCCGACCGGAAACGAGACCTGAACATCTTCGACCTTGAGAATCGGATCGCTGCTCATGCTGTCACTCCGGTTTCTGCTGGTGTGTCCGCGACAAAGCAGCGGGCGACATGGCCTTCCCCGATGTCCTTGTCAGGTGGCGGGGCCGAACACGCGTCGCTTACCCGGTCACAGCGGTTGGCAAAGATGCAGCCCGCGGGCCGTGCGCGCAGATCGGGGATTTCTCCGGGTATCGTCGGCAAGTGCCGCGTGCGTTCGCTTTGCCGCGCAGGGTCGCATTCCAGCAGCCGCGCTGTGTAGGGGTGGCGTGGATCCTGGAATATCTGACGGACGGTACCGCGCTCGACCACTTCCCCGGCGTACATCACCACGACATCGTCACAAAGCTCGGCGATGACACCCAGATGGTGCGAGATGAACATGACTGAACAGCCGATCTTTTGCTGAAGGTCCTTGAGAAGTTCGATTGTCGTAACCTCAAGCGTCGCATCCAGCGCCGTTGTGGGTTCGTCCGCGATCAGCAGAGCGGGCTCCATCATCAAGGCCATGGCGATGGCGATGCGTTGCTTCATCCCTCCCGAGAACTGGTGCGGATACCGTGCCAGCGCCGCACGGGCATCGGGGATGCGCACCAATTCCAGCATCTCGACCGCGCGGCTTAGCTTTTCGTCCTTTGAAAGGGGCGAGCGATACTGAATGTTCAGCATCTGTTTGCCGACCGAGATCACAGGGTTCAGCGCGCCCATCGGGTCCTGAAACACGGTTGCGATGCGCGGGCCACGCAGGTCCCGCATGCGCGACGGGGGCAGGGTGTTTAGCTCATCCTGCCCCTCAAACAGGATCGATCCGCTGTCGATGCTGCCATTGTCGGCCAGCAATCCAAGAATGGCGTTGATCAGGGTGGATTTCCCGCAGCCAGATTCGCCCACGATACCGACAATCCGGTTTTCGGGTACATCGAAGCTGACGTTTTTCAACGCGTGCAGCGGCCCGGCCTCGGTCGAGAAGCTGACGTTCAGATTTTCTATGCGCAGCGTGGTCATCAGCGTCCTTTCAGCCGGGGATCGAATACGTCCCGCAGCGTCTCGCCCAAAAAGGTAAAGCCCAGCGTTGTGATGATGATCGGCACGCCGCCAGCAATCGCGATCCAGGCAGTATCGCGGATATTGGTGAAACCGTCATTCAGGATCGAGCCCCAGCTTGGGGTCGGGGGGCGCACACCGAGGCCCAGAAAACTCATCCCTGCTTCGATGCCGATGACGACCGGGATGTCCATCGATGCGAGGATAACCAGCGGACCGATGACGTTCGGCAGAATATGCACTCGCAGGATACGCGCCGAAGAAGCGCCCATGCTTTGCGCCGCCGTGACATATTCTGACGTCTTCAACGCGATAGTCTGAGTGCGAATGATCCGCGCGTAACCGGGCACGGTGACCAGAACGACGACGACCATAACGGCGGTCAGCGACGGCCCCATAAGCGTGACCAGCGCAAGGGCCAGCATGACGGTCGGAAAGCTTTTCATTGCGTCGAACAAAAGGATCATCAGATTGTCCAGCCAACGCGGCCCATAGCCCGCGATCAAGCCCAGAACGATGCCTATCACCAGCGACACAGCAGTCGAGACCAAAGCCACAAAAAGCGCAATCCGTCCACCATGCAGCACCCGGGCAAACAGATCCCGACCCAGCTGATCGGTGCCCATCAGATGCTGCGCGCTTGGGCTTTGGAACCGGTCACGCGGGTTGATTTTCGTCGGGTCCCAGCTGGTGAGAAAATCGGCAAACACGGCGCCAAAGATGACAAACAGCACAAGGAATAGTCCCAGCGCGCCCAGCGGTTCACGCAGGATTTTGCGGATCGGGCGCCACAGCTCGGCCATGCGCCCGGGGGCGGGGTTAGAAACTGCTTCTGACACGGGGATCCAAAGCTCCGATGATGAGGTCTGCCAACAGATTGAGCAGAACGAACAGGACTGTCGTGATCAGAACGGTTCCTGTCACGATGGGGAAGTTGCGGGTCAGGATGGCGTCATAGACCAGCTTGCCGACGCCGGGGCGGGCAAAGACGATCTCGGCAAAGACTGCCGATGAGAGCATTTGACCGATGCCCACGCCCAGCAACGTGACCGTGGGCAGGATCGCAATCGACAGGGCATAGCGGTAGGTGATCGTTCGATCCGGCAGGCCAAAGGCGCGGGCGGTGCGGATATGGCTGGCCTCAAGCACTTCGAGCATAGAGGCGCGCACCATTCGGGCGATATAGCCGACCCAGCCCAGACCAACCGCCAGCGAAGGCAGGACCAGGTGCGTGAGTTGATCGCCGAGATTGCCGGGTTCGCCTGCGCCAATGGCAGGCAGCCAGCGCAATTCAACGGCAAAGATCAGCAGCGCATAGATCGCGATCACGAACGAGGGCACGGCAATCACTGCAACGGACAGGATGCCAACGATCCGGTCGGCCCAGCTGCCGCGGCTGACCGCCGCCCAGCAACCCAGCGGAATACCAAGCGCAACCGACCACGTGATACCGCCGACGATCAAGGCCAGCGTATAGGGCAGTTGTTCGAACACGACCGTAGTGACGGGACGACCCGATAGAACCTCATCCCCTAAATCACCTGTCCAGGCTCCGATGTAAAAGTTCCAGAACTGAACCAGAACCGGCTGGTTCAGCCCCATTTTTTCGCGCAGGGCGGCGCGCATTTCCTCGGTTGCCCGAGGCCCCAGCGCAACCGAGGCCGGGTCGCCGGGGATCAGGTAGATCATACAAAACAGCAGGAACATGGCGACCGAAACGATCGCGGCAGCCAGCCCAAGCCGTTTGAAAAAATAGCTCAGCATACGCGCCCCCCAAAAGGCCGTGCGGGCGGCGGCCATACGCCGCCCGTTTGCGTGGATCAGGCGGGTTTGAACAGCGGCAGCAGCGGCTCGCCATTCGGTTTCAGGCCCGGATTGACCGTATCCTTGTGGATCAGGCCGACCACTTCGTGCGTCAGGAAGACATAGCAGCCACTTTCATCCATGAGACCTTGCATCTTCTTGTAGATCTCATCGCGCTTGGCCGGATCGCTTTCGACCAGACCTTCGTCGTGCAGCGCCTTGTATTCCGCGTTGTTGAACCGTTCCCAGTTCCAGACGCCAACCTGTTCCGGCGTGAACCAGACCGTCGCCCAGCTTGGGTCAGGGTTCATCGAAAACCGGCTGAGCACCAACTGAAGATCCATGAAATAGTCGCCGTCCTTGGAACCAAGCGTCCAGAACGTCCCACTGTCATTTTGCTTGATCTCGCAGGTGATCCCCACATCGGCCAGATTGGCCTGTATGACCTGAGCCGCCGTCAGGCGTTCGGACTGGTTCAGGATGTCGAGCGTGACGGTCATGCCTTCCGCACCCGCTTCGGCCAGCAGTTCGCGCGCTTTATCGGGGTCGTAGTCGTATGTCACGCTATCCCGGCTGCCCGGCAGGCCAGGGGCGATGATACCGTTGCCTACGGCCGCTGCGCCGAAATAGGCCGCGTCAACCACAGTCTGCCGGTCAATCGCGTGCTGAATGGCACGGCGGATGCGAACGTCTTTCAGTGCTTCGTTGTCCTGATTCATTCCCAGCCAGACATAGGCCAGCGAGGGTTTTTCCTCGACAACCGATCCCGCCGGCGGGTTTTCCTTAAGCCGCGGCAGAGAGGATACCGAAGTCCAGGTGTAGTCCAGATCACCAGCTTCAAAACCCAGCTCGGCTGTCGAGGGGTCCTCAATGGGTAGGATGTGGATTTCCTCATACCCGCCAGGTTCATAAGCCCAATCCGGGTTGCGCTTTAGAACGGTTTTCTGCTTGGGAACCCATTCAGTCAGAATGTACTGGCCAGATTGCGCCACAGGCTCTGACCCGATCTTTCCGCCGATTTCTTCGACCGCTTTGCGCGAAACGATACACGAGGCGGGGGTCGGCAGCGTGGTTGTCCACAGCGGCACGAATTTGTTTTTCAGATGAATCAAGCCCGAAAGGGTGTCTTTTACTTCGACCTCTTTCAGCGCGGTCCAGTCACCCGCATAGGGGCTTTCATTCGCTGGGTCAGCGATACGCTCGATCGAGAACTTCACGTCATCGGCGGTCATCTGACCGAAGCCGTCTGTGAAACCGATATTGTCGCGCAGTTTGAAGGCGATAGTCAGGTCGTCCAGCTGTTCGATGCTTTCAACAGCAACGGGGCGCCAGTTCCACTCATCGCCCTGTTGGTTTGAGACCAGCGGGGCATAGATCGACCGCATGATGTCGGCCTCGGGCAGAGCCAGCCAGAAGGCCGGGTCCAGCACTTGCAAATCGCTATAGGACCGGATGGTCAGAACTGAGCCATCGGCACTAACTGCCATATGGGGAAATGCGAGGCTGGCCGCGCCCAATGCACCGGCACCGGCCAGAACGGAGCGTCGGGAAACGTCCCCCTTAAAAATCGAACTCATTTGCTTACTCCCTGTTTGTCTTCGTATCCGGGCATCTGTCCGGTTTGGTTGCTTGCGGGCAGGCGTGCCCGCGACTTCAGGTGCCAGCAGGCGTTATCCGTTCTTTTTCTTGTGTGACTGTGGCAGTTGCTCATCAGCGCCGAGCGCTGAGAATCTTGGAATGATCACGGGTGAGTTCACCCAGATCATGCGCGCAGGTTGATTGGATACGTTGCGCAGGACGTGAAGAATGTCTCCGGGAAAGCTGAAACTGTCACCGGTGCGCAAGGTTACGGTTTCGTCCTCGAGCACCAGTTCTAGCTCACCGTCCAGAATGACCCCGTGCATCTCGCCATCGCGCGAGAAATATTGGTCTACCACCTGTTCGGAATAAGGGCGGTAGTCCGAGACGCCCATACAAAACCCACCGCCGATGGAGCTGGACAGTAACTGATCGGCATAACCGGATTGCTCGGCCGGTTCGTCATACAGCATGTTCAGGTTTCGTCGGTTGGACTGGCGCACGACATAGGCGCGCTCCAACGGGCCAGAGCCGGGGCGGTGGTTGAAAAACCATTCCTCAGGGACGCCAAGAGCATCGGCAATGCGAGAGATCTTGTTGAGAGACGCGCTGACGGTTCCGCGCTCAATCGCGCTGAGATGGCTGATCGAAACACCGCTGCTGGTCGCAAGCTCGGCCAGGGTCATCTGGCGCGCTTTGCGCAGCTGGCGCACCTCGGCACCGAAGGCTGCAAGGCCCTCTTCGCTGGCGGTGCGGGTTTGTTTTTTCGATTTGCCCTGGCTCACGAATCCTCCCTACGCTCGCTATATATGTCGGAAATCCTACGTTTGTTTTTCTTCTTCGCAAGAAAAATTATTCAAAATTCCTTTATTGGCGCTGCCTCCCTGCGCTTGCTACCATTGGATGCCCATACGCAGGGCGTCGTAGATTGCTGCGTGAATGTTGCGAGCCGATACGGCGTCACCGATGCGATACAGGTCAAATCTGGCGCTGGGATTGGGTTGCGGAAACAGGTCGCCTGTGCCGGAGACAAGCGCACCCTGATTCACTGCTCCGCGATTGCGCGACAAAGGTTTAAGATCAAAATAGAGATCGTCCAGAGGCTGCGTGCCTTGATTGACAACGACCTGATCATATTCCCTTTTTTCGACCAGATCAGAATAGTCGGTGCCAATATGGGCTTGCAGCTGATTGCCTGATTTTTCGATCGCTTGCAGGGTTCGGGTGACAGTGAACACGGCTCCGGTTTTCTGCAGGGACCGCATATAGGGCACCAGATTCATTGCCATCACTTCAGGTGCGAAACTGCGATCCCGGGTCATGATTTCGACCCGTGCGCCGGTGGCTGCGATGACCTCGGCGGCCATCAGGGCCGGGTGATCTCCTGCATCGTCATAGATCAGCACGTTTTCGCCCGGCTGCACGTCGCCGGATAGGATATCCCAGGCGGATACCGCCAGCTCATTGCCCGAATCGAGGATCGTTGTATTCGGCAGGCCCCCGGTCGCAATCACGACCATATCCGGTGACAGCGCGGTCACGTCACTGGCTTCGGCATATGTGTTGAACTGAAACTGAACGTCCCGCGCAGCACATTGCGCCATGCGCCAATCGATGATCCCGATCATCTCGGCCCGGCGCTTGGATTGTGCTGTAAGGCGCACCTGCCCACCAGGTTCGGGGGCGGCTTCCAGAACGGTGACATCGTGCCCGCGTTCTGCGGCGACGCGCGCGGCCTCCAACCCACCGGGACCTGCGCCCACAATGACTGCCCGGCGGCGCGTGTCCGCCGCAGGTATTACATGCGGCATGGTCAGTTCACGCCCGGTGGCAGGGTTGTGGATGCACAGCGCTTCGCCCGCTTGATAAATTCGATCCAAACAATAGGTCGCGCCGACGCAGGGCCGGATGTCATCTTCCTGTCCGGCTTGAACCTTGGAAACGATCATCGGGTCGGCCATGTGCGCGCGGGTCATCCCCACCATATCCAAAAGCCCCGAGGACACCGCATGTCTAGCCGTCGCCACGTCAGGGATGCGCGAAGCATGGAAGGTCGGCATGCCCGTTTCGGCCCGCACCCGCCCGGCGAAATCCAGATGCGGCGCGCTTTTCATGCCCTGCACAGGGATCACGTCCGTCATGGCAGGGTCGGTGTGAATGCGCCCGCGAATGACATTCAGGAAATCCACCTGACCGCTGTCGCGCAGCCTGCGCGCGATCTCGAGCCCTTCTTCCTCGGTGATGCCGCCCTTTTCAACCTCATCGGCAGTATAGCGAACGCCGACAATGTACTCTGGTCCTACACGGTCGCGGATCGCATCCAGGACCAAGAAGCCAAAGCGCAGTCGGTTGTCGAGATCACCTCCGAACGGTGCGTCCATCGTGTTGGTCAGCGGCGACCAGAACTGGTCCAGCAGATGCCCGTAGGCCTGCAACTCGATCCCGTCCAAACCGGCGGCCTGCATGCGTTCGGCCGCATCGGCATAGTCGGTCACGATCCGCTCGATGTCGAAGTCTTCCATCTTCTTCGGAAAGGCCCGATGCGCTGGTTCGCGATAATGTGAGGGCGAAACTGACGGTAACCAGTCACCTTTGTTCCAACCGGTACGCCGACCCAGGTGGGTCAGCTGGATCATCACGGCGCAGCCATGGGCGTGGCAGGCATCCGTCAATTCACCCATCCAGCGCACGACCTCATCTTTGTAGGCGAGGATGTTGTTGAACACCGGGGGGCTGTCACGGCTGACGGTGGCAGAGCCAGCGGTCATCGTCATCGCAACGCCGGCTTTCGCGCGCATTTCGTGATAGGCGCGATAGCGTTCCTTAGGCATTCCGTCTTCGGGATAGGCGGGTTCATGACTGGTGGTCATGATCCTGTTTTTCAGGGTCAGGTGCTTCAGTTTATAGGGTTGCAACAGGGCGTCGCTGCTCATGAGGACGTTTCCCGGTTAGAAGGCTGCGTTGCGACGACATCCTTGGGAATGACGACAGGTGAGACGGCCCAGATCAACCGACAGACCTGATCGGTGCGGTTGCGGGCATGGTGCGGGATGCGTGCGTCAAAGCTGTAGCTGTCCCCGGCGCGCAGGGTGATGAACTCATCCCCGATCTGCATCTCCAGCTCGCCTTCCAAAACCAGCCCGTGCTCTTCGCCTTCGTGCTTTTGCAGCGGTTCTTCCGGGCGCTCGGAATGAGGCGCGTAGACTGCCAGACCCATATAAAACTGTCCTCCGATCGAACTGGAAAGAAGGTGATCGGTATATCCAAGTTCAGCCGCGTCCTGACCGTAAAGCGTGTTCAGTGCACGACGGTTCTGGGCGCGCACAACAAAAGCCTGTTCCATTGGACCCGCCCCAGCGCGGCGGGCAAAGAACCAATCTGGCGTGACGCTGAGTGCGCTGGCGATAGTTTGCAATACGTCAACAGAAGGCTTGGATACCCCGCGCTCAATCGCCGACACGTGGCTGAGGGAGATGCCCGCTTCTTCGCTCAGTTGCTTCAGCGTAAGCTGACGGGCTTTGCGTAATTGCCGAACCTCGCTGCCCAGCGAAGAAATAGCGGATGGCAAGGCGACAACTTTGTCAGATGACATGCGGGTCTCCGAAAAATGAGTGGAGTGGTTAAACTCTATCCAAATTGAAAGCAGACTAGAATTTTAAAGTCAAATTCTATTTTTGGACGAATAGCACGAAACTATTGCATGTTCGATCTGGATTTGCAGAAGTGAGGCAGACATGGATTCCACGCGGCGGATCAAAATGACCGATCAAACCGATCATCCCTTCAAAGTGTCAGAGACAGACCATCTATGGATCGAAATGCCTGATGGCGTACGTTTGGCAGGCCGTCTGTGGCGCCCGGTAACACAGATGCCTGTTCCTGCCATTTTGGAATACATCCCGTACCGCAAAACCGACATGGTGCGCGCGCGAGATGAAAGGAACCACCCCTACTTTGCAGCCCACGGCTACGCCTGCATTCGGGTTGACATGCGGGGCTCGGGCGACAGCGAAGGGCACATGCCGGATATGTATGCGCAGGCTGAATTGGACGATGCGCGACAAGTGATCAAGTGGCTGGCTGCGCAACCTTGGTGCAATGGCCGTGTGGGAATGTTCGGCACGTCCTGGGGCGGTACGGCATCGTTGCAGGCCAGTGTGAATGCGCCCGATGCGCTGAAGGCGGCGATCGCTGTTTGCGCAACCCATGACCGTTTTGAGGATGACATCCACTATATGGGCGGTTGCGTTTTGTCGGATACGTTCGAATGGGGTGCGACGCTTCCGGCTATTCTGGCCTCGCCTCCAACGGCAAATGTCGGGACAGATTGGAAAGCGCTGTGGAAAGAGAGAATTGAGAACCTTACGTTTCCATTGGAAAACTGGCTGCGCGAGGATGGTAGGGGGCAATACTGGCGACACGGTTCTGTCATTCATCAAGCAGATGCACTTTCTGTCCCGGTTCTGGCTATTGGAGGGTGGAGCGATCGCTATTCCAATTCGGTAATGTCTCTGGTTGATGCGCGACCCACCCGGGTTTGGGGGGTGGTCGGCCCTTGGGGTCACCACTATCCAGATCAAGGGTCGCCCGGACCCGCCGTCGGGTTTCAGAAACTGGCTCTGGATTGGTGGGATCACTGGCTGAAGTCAGACACGTCGCAAACGCCAAACTGGCCGCAGCTTCGGGTTTGGTTACGCGAATACGTTGATCCGAAGGATTTTTTATCCATGGCCACAGGGAAATGGATAGAAAGTGGCCCAACGATCCAAGAAACAAAAGTTCAGGAAATTTCCCTGTCTTCACTAAAATCCAATACCAACCACGAGCGGTGGATCGTTCCAGCAGATCCGACGGTGGGGCAAAGCGCAGGGGATACAGGGTATTTTGGCCGAACCGGCGGTTTACCCCTTGATCAAAACTTTGATGATTCCCGTTCTTTGGTTTTCGAAACAGCGCCTCTTACAGAGGATCTGATAATCTATGGGTCGGTCGTTTTGAGGTTACATGGAGAAACGAAAGACAAACCAAATCAGATTATCGCAAGACTCAGTGATGTAAATTCTGACGGCGTGTCGGCACGTATAACCTATGGCGTCAGGAATCTGTCGCTGGATGAGAACCTGGATCGCATTTCGCCCTCTGCAAAATCCGACGCATTTAACGCAGACATCCGTTTTCACTCAACCGCCTACCGCATCCGCAAAGGACATCGCATCCGACTAGCGTTCTCTTCGTCTTACTGGCCGCTCATTCACGCGGCGGCACCGAAAGGTGACTTGAGTCTGGATGATGGAGAATTTGTTCTTCCTTTGATGGCCAATAAGCCTTCCGACTTAAGCGAACCTCTTCCGCCTGCAGAAGATTTGCCAGAAGAGAAATCGCATTTCACTTCTGCTGCTGACAGGCTGACACGTTGGAATAAAACCCGTGACAACTGTATCGAGATGGGCTGGCGCCAACCACTGGTGAAGACTGCATTCCCTCAGATGGGTACTGTTTTTAGCTACGAAACAGACATGGTGCATAGATTGAAGACCTCGGATGTCGTCGAGCAAGAGACAAACGTTGATCACAAAATGATTTTTGAACGACCTGACGGAACCGCCAAGGTTTCAGTTACTTTGACTGCGTGTTCATCGCTCGGGCATACGACGGTGGATGCTGAACTGATTGTTACATGGAACAAAGAAATCTTCATGACACGGCACTGGCGTAAATCTTAATCAATGCAGCGCAAGTGGTTTCCTCCAACCAGTGTTAGCAGTATCGCAGGTTTTCAATGTTTCGGCACTGGTTGCAATCAAGTAGAAACGTCGCTGGTTCTGCAAACTGCAAATATCACCATAGTGCGCGGCGGCAGCAAAGCCTGATAGTGCAGAGGCTTCATAAACCGTAGCCCCAGCTGGCCTTGCGGTTGTTGATGCGCTTACGATCAGCCAATGAGATTCAACCGTCGTTGCGATGACCGTTTGGCTTGTAACTTGAACGTTGTTTGCTGGCACATCGTTTCTTCAGTGGCGCTTTGTCCTGTTCTTCTTCGATGAACTCCGGGACGGAACTGAGGCGCTTGTTCTCGGTGATTGCGGCATGGGTGACGCGCTGATCCTTGTCGAAGACACAGTAGGGGGGCGAGACGCCCTTCCAGCGATTTCCCAGTCCTTTAGCGCATGCGCGACGCGGAGCACCGGCCCATCTTCAGGTTCGTCTGTGCGGAACTTGCAACTCCAATTCATGAGCACCGGATCGGGGCCAAGCGGTATTGCCAGGATACGCTTGGACGCCACGTGTGGTGAGACGGCCCATTGCGCCAGAATGCTTGTACCTTGGTTTGCAGCAACCAATTCGACAATGGCTTCGGGCAACTCAACGGCTGCAGTCCAGTTGGGATAGCGACGTTCTGCTCGAAACAGTCTTGCAAATTCTTGATCAGGCTCGGGGATCTTGGTGAATGTGATAAACCGTTGCCCTTCGATATCACGCGCAGATACCGATGCAGCCCCGGCCAGCGGGTGTTCCGGCGCGCACACGAATACAAGAGGATCCTGAAAGAGATGCAACGACCGCGTCGCTGCATGGCTCGACTCTCCGGCGACGATGGCCAAGTCAATCTGACGGTCCAGAAGCGATGTGACCATGTCACGACGGTAACCAGCCATTATTTGAATATCGATCGCCGGGTGTTTAGCGCGAAACATTTGCAGAAACGCGGGGAACCAGTGATAGGCGCTGTAGTTTTCCACCGCGATGCGCACGACGTGATCAATGCCCGCATTCATCCGACGCACTTCATCTTCGATCACATACATCTCGCTCAGAAACTTGTCGCTGAATCGGGCAAGATACTCGGCGGCAGCCGTCATGCGCAAACGCTTGTGCATGCGTTCAAACAGGGGCACACCCAGCCTGCGTTCTGCTTCGCGGATTCTGTGGGACAGCGCTGACGGTGTCAGGCCCAACTCATCGGCCGCGTCAACGACGCGACCGGTTTTCCCAATGGCGCGGATCATCTGCAGGTGGCGGATGTCTAGTCGCGGATTTTCCATACTGATCTCTGCATGAAAGTTGTTCATGAAAACCTACGATTAACGCGAGTGTTGCTCAATATTTTTTCGCCAAGAATACGCCCGGCACAGATGATCAAGATCCATATGGACAAGCTCGCAGACGTCGATTCACCCCGCGCTTGGGACCGTCAGTTCCATGTGCATGGACAGACGAACGCCCGCCTGCACCAGCGAGATGGCCCCAACGCGATGGTGACGCGCGGCCAAGGGGTCCGGATTGAAACGGATGATGGGCAAAGCATCATAGACGGCTTTTTCGGGTTGGGATGCGTGTCATTGGGTAATCATGACGACCGGCTGGCGCGGGCGGCCATGGATCAGATTCAGGAACTGCCTTTCGCGCCGACATTTTACGGGAGGTCCCATCCAAGAGCCGCGGATTTGGCGCGCGCACTAACGTCGAAAGCAGCGGTGCTCTGTCCGGCCAGCCTCACATTCATGCGGGCTTTGGTCTGCCGATGCATGATTTTCTCAAGCTGTCGACGTCGAACTACTATTTAAATGCCGAGGCCGGTGAAACCGAGGAGGAGTTCTCTGCCCGAATGGCGGCTGAGTTCGAAGCCACCGTACTGGAGGCGGGATCTGACACAATCGTCGCCTTCTTTGCTGAGCCGGTGCAATCCGGCGGCGGCGCGATCCGCCCGCCAAAGGGAAATTGGCAGGCGATGCAGACCGTGATCCGGAAGTATGACATTCATTTCCATGTGGACGAGACCGTTTGCGGCTTTGGCCGCACCGGGCATTACTGGGGCGTAGAGGCCTTCGATCTAACCCCTGATAGCACCACCTGCGCCAAGGCGCTGACCGCTGCGTTTTTCCCGATATCGGCGATCATGTTCCGGCAGGATTTCTTTGACGATCTGATGCTGAGCTCAGACGCATCCAGCGTGTTGGGCCACGAGTTCACCTATGTTGGTCACCTTGTCGGTGCCGCCGTCGCGTCGGAGGCGCTGAAAATCTATGGCGACATAGATCTGATCGGTCATGTGCGCGGGATCGGTCTGTTTTGCGGTATTCAACTGGTGCAGGGCAAAGGGACGCGTGCGCTGTGGGATCCGGCGCTGAAGGTGGGGACGATGGTGCAGGATCGCGCCCACACGCGGGGCTGTACTTGCGGTCCGTCCCGCCCGATCGGATTAGTTTTATGCCGCCGTTGATTATCAACGAAGATAAGATCGACGAGGCAACTGCGATCCTGAAAGCCGCCTTGGACAGTGTCTGGGCCGAGGTGAAAGGGCGCGCCTAGGGCTCATCCAGAACGCGGCCATCACGGTAGGAAATCAGCGATTTCATCGCATCGGCCCAATTGAGTTTCAGACAAAAGAAAAAGGTGCCTATTCATACAGACGCCTTTAGTCGTTCAGGCCTTCATTTTCAGATTGTCCGGGTCATAGACATGGGGATTATGCCGCCGAGCGTTGCGGGGCTGGCCAAGCACACGCACCGTGCAATCGGCCCCCATACCCAGTGATCCGCGCTTGATATAAGCCAGAACACAATGTGTTCCGGTGCGATAGCCTTGGCTGGCTGAGGTCACGTACCCGATCCATTCGCCATCCTTCAGGATCGGATCAGAGGCAAGCGGTTCGGGGCTGTCGTCACTGATTTCCAGCCCGATCCATTCCCAGTTGGCCTCCTCGCCAGACTGCCGCTCGACCGCATCGCGTCCGATGAACTCCCCCTTATTCATATTGGCAAACCGGCCCAGACCCGCATCGTAAAGCGTATATTCCGTTCCGAAATCCGAACCCCATCCGTGATAACCTTTTTCGATCCGCATCGCGTTCAGCGCGTAGGAGCCGAACTGGCAGCCGCCAACCTCGTTCACGCGCGTCACGATCGTGTCGTAGACCGCTACAAGGTGCTCGGAGGCCAGATGCAACTCCCAACCCAGCTCACCGACGTATGATACGCGCATAGCGGTGACAGGAAAGCCGGCCAGCGTGATCTCGGCCACTGACAGCCACGGGGCAGCAGCGGCAGAGAGGTCTGCATCGGTCAGCGGGGCAAGCACCTCTCGCGATTTGGGGCCCATGACCATCAAAGCGGCATCGTGTTTGTAGCCGCGGCTTAGTGTGACGCCCTCTGCTGGTAGGTGGGCGTTCAGCCAGTCAAAGTCTCGCAGATCGGCCAGGGTCGGGCCACATAGAAGGAACCTGTCACTCGCCAGTCGCGCAACGGTGGCTTCTGACCAGATGTGCCCCTTGGGGGTCAGCATATAGCTGAGCCGGACGCGTCCCGGTTTCGGAACACCGCCGCACAGGACGCTGGATAGGAACGCCTCAGCGCCGGGGCCGCGCAGATCGTATTTGGTGAAACCGCCGTGATCCATGACGCCGACGCTTCTTGCCACGGTTTTGCATTCTTGCGCGACAGCGTCCTGCCAGGGTTCGTGGTGGAAGGACAGGTCGGCATCGCCATTGTCCTTGATCGCATCGGTTTCGAACCAGAAGGCGCGCTCCCACCCGGCGATCTGGCCCATGACGGCGCCCTGATCCTTCAGGCGTTCATAAAGCGGGGTACAAAGCACCGGGCGGCCACGCTGCATGTTCCGATGCGGAAATGGAATGGCATATTGTAGATCATAGTGTTGTGAGGCACGGGAATGGGCATAGTCCTGCGTGGTCCAATCGCCAAAGCGGCGCGGATCCCACGCACTGAGGTCCCATTCTGTTTCGCCTTCGGTGATCCATTCGGCCATCGCTTTGCCGATAGCGGCCGAATGGGTGATGCCAACCTGCACGCCAGTCGCTTGATAGAAATTCGGCGCACCCGCCGCCGGACCGACCAGCGGCAGGGCATCTGGGGCATAGGCGATGGGGCCGTTGACAAACCGCTGCGCGCCCGCTTCGCCAAGCAGCGGCACATGGACCATCGTCGCCTCCAGCACATCCAGAATATCCTCAACACTGTCAGGGAAAAGCTGATGCGCAAAGTCATCCGGCGGGCCGTCCTCCTCCCACGCGGGGCGACCATCATGGGCGTAGGAACCAACAAGGAAAGCGTTGCGTTCGCGGCGCAGATAGAAGCGGATATCGGGGTCACGCACCAGTGGGAAAAGACCGGCATGATCCTCCAACGCTTTGAGCGGTTCGGTCACAAGATACTGGTGCTCGAGCGTGACCACCGGGGCAGGCAATCCTGCCATCTCGGAGATTTTGCGGCCGTAGAAGCCACCTGCGTTGATGACGATCTCTGCCTTCACTGTGCCTTTCGCACAAGTGACCAGCCATTCCCCTGACGCCTTGCGGTCAATGGCTTTCACGGGCGCAAACCGTTCCACCTGCGCGCCCAGATCCCGCGCGCCCTTGGCCAGCGCTTGCGTTAGCTGGCTGGGGTCAATGTCACCTTCGTAAGGGTCCAGAATGCCGCCCAGAACGGATTTGTCCGGGTGCCAGAACGGGTGCATCTTGTCCATCTCGGACGGGCTCAGCATCTGCAGATCGAAGCCTGCGCTTTCTGAAATTCCGCACAGATGGCGGAACAGGTCCATCCGTTCCGGCGTATGGGCAGGCCAGAACGCCGAGGTATGACGATAGGTGATCGCGCTGCCCACCTTTTCGGCCAGATCTTTATAGATTGACCAGCCGTAGTTTCCTGCTCGCATTCCCAGCCATGAAGTCGCGTAGGTCGGGATGTTGCCCGCTGCGTGCCAGGTCGAGCCGGAGGTCAGTTCGTTGCGCTCAAGTAGAAGCGTATCAGTTACGCCGGCCAAAGCGAGATGATACAGGATTGAGGTGCCAACGGCCCCCCCGCCAATCACAACAACGCGGGCAGTGTCTTTCATGGGGCTATTTTCCTTCGGGCAATCGGATATCGAAAGCGGCGCGTATCGCGGCCTCCCGGTCCTTGGGCAAATGGGTTGGTTGCTCGCGCAACATCTCGGCGCTGCGATCAACAGCGACATCCCAGATCGTGCGCGACCCGGCATCTTTCCAATCCGAAATACTCTGCCGGTTGCCGAGGCTCGGATAAGTGTATTCGGATTTCATGAGTTCCAGTGTCTGCGCCTCGCCCAGGTAATGCCCTTCGCCGGTCGCCACGGCTTCGATCCGGCTGAGGTCGATCGCGGTTTCGGTCAACTCGACCCCGCGAACCGACCGTAGGATCGCGCCACACATGTCATCGTCGATCACCAATGCCTCGCGCGAGGCGGCCATGATGGACCCGAGCATGCCAACAGACAGGTTGATCATGTCTGCCCCGGCTTGCGCTGCAAGAGCCACCGTGTACCCTTTTTCATACCCCGCCTGCGCATCGGGGGTTTTGGCATCGGTCATTCCCGCAGAAGCGGTTGACGGCAAGCCTAGATGCAACAGCAATTGCGCGGCGGCAGCGGCGGCGACGGCAGCTTCGCCTGATCCACCTGTCATTGCACCGGTGCGCAAATCGGAAATGAATGGCATGAACGCAAAGATGCAGGGATACCCCGGCTCGAGGGCGTCGACGACCATCAACCCAGCCAGCGTTTCCGCAAGACCCTGCGCCAGCGCGCCCGCCAAAGTGACAGGGCTGGTTGCCCCCGCCTGCGCCGCGGTGCAGATCTGCAGCGGCATTCTGTGGGCCATGGCCCGTTGCATAATGTCTAACCCTTCGGGCGCAAAGCGCAGCGGCGAGACCGCATGCACGATCACGCCGAAACAGAAGGGTTGCGCTCGAAAGGCGCCCTCGTGGCCCAGGGCCATATCGAACATGGCGATAACCGGATCCAGATGCGCGGCGCTGTCAAAGCTGATCCCGATGGGTTTGGGGCAGGCCCTGAGACAGGCAAACCCGGTGTTGAGGTCCAGCAGCAAGGGCTGGTCCATGTCCCGTGCAATCACCGGGCGCAAACCGTAGTGGATGTTCGGCAATCGTCCCACCAACTGCATAAGATCGTAGAGATCGTACAGCTGGGCACCGCGAAACTCGCCGGTGGCGCTGTCCAGAACCTCTGTCGCCGCTCCGCCTGTTCCGATATGCACACGGCCGCCGCCAACGGTCAGGCCCATATCCTCCACAAACCCTGGTAGATTGACGCGCCTCGCCGCCCGCGCAATGGCGGTTTCCACCATCGATTGCGAAAAGCAGACCCGCCCATCCGAACGTCTGGTTGCCCCGGCATTGACGAATTGTTCTGCGATGGCGTCGGGGCATTCTGCGATCCCGGTCTGCGCAAGGATATCAAACGCGGCCTGCACGATCCGATCTACCGCAGCAGCATCCAGTGGCGCAAACCGCCCACCCTGTGGAGGCGGAGTGATGCGGGGCGCGCAACTGTCGGTTTTTGAGCGGGTTCTGCGGGCCATCGGGCGGTCCTTAGAAGAACAATCTACGCAAGGATTGCGCAAACTCACGCAATGGCAATTCGAAAATTCGCGCACTCAGACCAGAATCTTTCATGCAAACGTCGGCTTTTCCTGCGCAATACTACAAACCAGCATTTGACGTTCTACGACTTCGGCGGGGTGAACATGGCGAGGATTGCGTTTATTGGCTTGGGCACGATGGGCCGTCCGATGGCGCAAGTTCTGCGGGACGCAGGCCATGACGTAACGGGCATGGATATCAGCCCCGAAATGCGTGAAGCGTTTGTCGGTGCGATCGCGCCGTCGTCGGATACCATCGCAGCGGCAGAGGTCATTATCACCATGCTGCCAGAAGCCGATCACGTCGCGCGCGTTCATGAGACACTGATCCGAGCGGCTGCCAAACCCGGCGCGCTGGTGATCGATTGTTCGAGCATTGATGTGAACACGGCGCATGCGCTCGCCCTTGAGGCGATGTCTCATGGGTTGGCAATGCTAGACGCGCCCGTTTCCGGCGGCCCTGCTGGGGCCGAGGCCGGGACACTTAGCTTCATGGTCGGCGGAGATGCGGCGAATGTCGAACGGGCGCAACCAATCCTGCTGGCAATGGGCTCCAAAATTACCCATTTCGGTGGACCCGGAACGGGGCAGGCCGCGAAGGCCAGTCACAACATGATCTGCGGTATTACCGCGATGGCGGTGATGGAAGGATTTGCGCTTGCCGACGCCTTGGACCTCGATCTCGACAAATTCTATGCGTTGTGCGCGGGGGCCGCGGCGCAAAGCTGGACCCTTGAAAACCGCTGCCCGATACCCGGTGTGGTTCCCGACGCCCCATCGTCCAACAACTTTGACCCCGGCTTTGCAGTGCGCCTGATGGCAAAGGATTTGCAACTTGCTCAGGCGGCGGCAAAGTCGAGCGGACAGCCCACGCCTTTCGGGGCCGAGGCGGCCAAAGCCTTTACAAAATTTGCCGAAACGCGCGGCGACCGCGACTTCTCGGCCTTTTACACCACGCTTCGGGCGTTGCCCGAGCACCAGAAGGAATAACATATGGCAATTCTGGATTATACCTTGCCCACAGATGGGTTGGCCGGGTCCTTCATAGACGGGCAATGGCATTGGCCCGCAAGCGGAGAGATGCTGGCAGTTGAAAACCCCTCGCGGCGCGAAACGATCTGCGAGATTGGCCGGGGGACCAAAGTAGAAATAAGCCTTGCCGTTGCCGCCGCTGAACGGGCGCGCCGGGACTGGGCCGCGCGACCCGCCGCAGAACGCGGCGCAATGCTGACCGAGCTGGGCAACCGCCTGACTACACATGCCGAAGAGGTCGCCCGCGTTCTGGCCGCCGAAAGTGGCAATGCGGTCCGCACACAATCCCGGGGCGAAGCGATGGGCGCGGCTGGAGTGCTCAAGTATTATGGCGGTGTTGCGGGTGAGCAAAAGGGCGAGACGCTGCCCTTTGGCCCCGGGCTCATGTCGTATTCCACGCGCGAGCCATTGGGCGTTGTCGGCTCGATCATCCCATGGAACTCGCCCTTGCAATTAGGCGCGGTGAAGATTTCCATGGCGCTGGCCACGGGCAACTGCATCGTCCTGAAACCTGCCGAAGATGCGCCACTCGCCGTTCTGAGGCTGGTTGAGCTGGCTGCCGACATCTTTCCACCAGGTGTCTTAAACGTGGTCACCGGGCTTGGGGAAGAGGCCGGCGCGGCGCTGGTCAATCATCCCGGTATCGCGAAAGTGTCGTTCACCGGATCGTCCGAAGTGGGCAAACTGGTGGCTCATTCCGTGGCGGATCGGGTGGCCAATGTAACGCTTGAACTGGGGGGCAAAAGCCCCTGCATCATCTTTCCCGACGCTTGCGCACCAGAGCGTATCGACGCCACGGCGCAAGGTGTGGTCAATGCCATGCGATTTGCACGTCAGGGGCAAAGCTGCACAGCCGGATCTCGCCTGTTTGTGCATAAATCTGTCTGGGATGACCTGATGCCTTTGGTCGCAGAAAAGGCTGCTGCGATGAAAATCGGCGATGCGCTGGATGAAGACAGCGACATCGGGGCCGTGGTGAATGAAGAACGCTACTCTGAGATTTGTGCCTATGTCGCTGAGGCCGAAGAGCAAGGCGCCACATTCCTGACAGGCGAAACGCCAAAGGCAACAGACAATGGGTTTCATCCGATCCCCACAATCCTGACGGGGCTAGACAATTCTTGGCGGATTGCCCGCGAAGAAGTGTTTGGCCCTGTCCTGGTCGCAATCCCGTGGGAGGATGAGGCCGATATGATCGCGCAGGCCAACGACACGCATTACGGGCTGGCGGCGTTCATTTTCAGCTACGACATGAGCACCGTCATCCGCATGACCCGCGCGCTTGAGGCCGGCTGGGTGCAGGTCAATCAGGGTGGCGGGCAAATCCCCGGCATGTCTTACGGCGGGATTAAGCAATCCGGAATGGGCAGCGAATATTCTATCGAAGGCGCGCTTGAGGCCTATACCTATCGTAAGTGCGTGACCGTGGCGCTGTAGGCATGGAAACAGACCGGTTCGGGAACACGATTGACGCTTCGGTCGGCTATGCGCGGGGGCGATATTTGTCCTCCAGCGCAGCCGAAATCCGCCGGCTGCGCCATGCGCAAGCGGTTGCGGCAGAGGTCTTGGAAACGCGCGGGGCTGACGGAATTGGGATTTTTACAGGTAACCCGCGTTACTTTCCGCTGAAACCGGATGATCTGTCGACCTATTGCGAAGAATGGGTGGGACCGGGCCTGTTTTCAGCGGAACTGACCCAGGCTGCCATCGCGCATTTTGGGGGCGGGGATACGGTCGCTGTCACCAACCGCACAAGTGCAGGTATTGTGGCGGCCATATTGGCGCTATGCGATGGGCGACCCGTGGTCTCCGTGGTGCCCGATAAGGACCGCAGCCACGCATCGGTTGTGCGCGGATGTCGGCTGGCGGGCGTTGAGCTTGTGGAAATCGAAGGATCGGCGGACCCAGGGCCAGCGATAACCAAGCACGCGCCCGCATTGGTGGTGATCACGACTGTCACAAGCACGTTGGCGCGATTGCCGGACGCTGAGACGAGCCGCGCCATAGCTGAGGGGCGGGCCGCGGGCGCCACCGTGTTCATGGACGAAGCTTATGGCGCGCGTCTGCGCCCGGTGCTGCATGGTGGAGCGCTGAGCCTTTCCATGGGAGCGGACATAGCCATCACGAATGCGGATAAGGCGGGCCTGTGCGGCCCGCGCGCGGGCATCCTTTGTGGGGCGTCCACGCCGGTACTGGCCACACTTGCCAAGGCGTCGGAACTGGGCCAGGAGGCACGCGCGCCCATAGCGGCCGGCGCGATGCGCAGCCTGCAGGCCTTTGACCCGGAAGATTTGCGAATCGAGGCAAGCGACGGCGCGTCCATTGCAGAAGCGCTGGCCGGGGCCTGGGGTGCAGAGGTTGTGCAGCGGTCTGATCTGGGGCCGATGCTGGATGAAGAGGACGTGTTAGCGCGGGTGCTATCACTGGCAAGACGGGACAAGACCGACATTGTCCCGGCAGAGGCGACAGCGGCCGTTGGTATGCTATTGCTGAAAGAGCACGGCGTTTTGACCGTGAACACCCATGGCGCGCCGGGCGGAAGGGTTTCGCTGCGCCTGAAACCGACCGCCGGAGCTGTGGCCGCCGTGGGTGGGGTTGCTGCTTTGGTGTTGGCGCTGGACGCGGCCACAGAAGAAGTGTCGCACAGGCTTGACGATGACGCGTGGTTCACGGCGGTTTTGTTCGGAGACGAGTCATGAGCGAATTCGCAAAGTATGATGACAGGCTGGACCGGCTGGTGAACCTCGACCTCGGCAACCGGGGGATCGAGCCGCTCTATGACGCCTCGCGCGCCTTGGCGGGCCAAGCGTTGTGCGGCGCCGCGGCGGATTTGCTGCTTGCCATGCCCGAAAGCGGGACGGCAATCGTCACCACGGGTTCCGTGTCGCGGGCGTGGCTGTCTCCGGCTTTGGGCGAAAACGATGGCCCATCCGGGGCGGCGGCCCTCATTCGCGCGCTTTGGCTCGCCCGAAAAGCAACCTGCGTATTGGTGATCGAGGAAACGCTGATCCCGCCCATGGCTGCTACCCTGCAGGCCTGTGGCGTCGCGATCGTGGATCTTGAGACGACGCGCAAGGCCAGTGCGGATGGCTCAATGGCCTGCGCAACCTTGCTGCCGTATCCGGTGACAGATGCCGAGGGCGCCGTTGCGGCGGCCAAGATGCTGAATCAGCTCAAGCCCGATATCATGGTCTCGACCGAACGCGTGGGGCGCAACGAAAACGGCATCTATTACAACATGCGTGGGCGCGACTACGGCTTAGGCCGGGCGCGCATCGACATGCTGTTCGATGCTGCCATGGCGCGAGGTATCCCGACGCTGGCTGTGGGTGATGGCGGCAACGAGATCGGCATGGGGCTGGTCGCCGATATCGTGAAAACCGCCGTTCCTTTTGCTGCCCCCGGCGATTGCGCATGCGGCGGTGGGATCGGCGCGACCTCTGGCGCCGATATCCTGATGACCGCTGCGGTTTCGAATTGGGGCTGCACAGCGATTTGCGCGGCCATGGCCATGCGCACAGGCGACGCCCGCCTGATCCACACCCCAGCGATGGAAGCCCGCCTGTTGAAGGTCATGACCGCCAACGGGCTGATCAATTCTGCCGATGGGATCATCGACCCCCATGTGGACGGCATCAAGGACACCACCCATATCGCGCTGGCGGAAATGGCCGAGGCCATTACCCGCAAAGCGCCGTCATAGCAGAAAGACCCAACCGTGATCACCGAAACACTCCTTCGCAATATCCGCGACCCCATCGCTCATGTGAAAAATTGCCCTGTGACGGGGGCTCTGTTGCAAAGCTTTGGCGGTTGATGCGTCTGAGTTTAACGTGCGGGTGGCTTTCGGTCCCAATTGAAAACGTAAGGTTGAAATTTCCTGATAGCATTGTTGAGCAAGGCCATCGGTTTAACAAATGTCTGGCAGAGCCAATGCTATGGTCTAAGTCCATCGATACTAAAATATCTGTCCTTGCGGGAATGGACCTGATCGACATGGCCGGCAATGTTCAATACTCGTCCGGCCGCTCTGCCCGGTTCAGCAGGTTGCTCAGCTGGCGGGCTTAACGGATCGCCATTCCCATCAAGGCGGGTCTCAAGAAATTTTGCGAGAGACCCGTATCCCAGATAGAATGCGCGTCACATTGAGAGGGGCTGAATGCGCTATCTGTTGTTGCAAGTATTGGCGATTGTCGCTTTTGCAGGCGCGCTTTGTGCAGAGAAGAGCGATTATATCGAACTTGCACAGAGAGGATGGGGGTATGAACTGCGGTCCACGATGCTGGGGCGGGACATGGCGATCCCCGTTCACATCAATGGCCGCGATCAGGCCGGTGCAGCCTTGTGCCTGGTCGGCGAAAAACCGCATCCGCAAACGCTTGTCGTTCTGGATACCTTTCGGGCGTTGCTGAAACACAGCTTCGGCCACCCGACGCCCATGCGCTACGCAGGCCCATCTGCGCGGGATTGTGGAACCGGTCGAACCGTGGTTTTGCGATTGTATTCCGGGTACCCTCCCAATCGGGACCTTTCGTCAGATATCGACTGGCTCAGCGAACTCCACCAGCTTGGTTTGCCTGCGGGTCGAAACTATGTGGTGACATCACCGGCGATGGCACAGACCTTTTTTGGTCATCGGGGGCAGGGGACCCATATCGTGGTGAAACAACCGGCGCATGATCGGCCCAGCAAGCTTGAAAGGGATTTTCACAAATCGATCCTGCTGGAAGAGCTGTTTCAGTCCTTCACCTTCGGCATGGACATCCTGCTATATGACAAATCGTCAGGGTTCTTGTCGAAGTTGCAGGAAACGCCGGTAAACTTGCAGCGCCTGCCTTGGAGTTCGCACGACTTCATGCGCGCATTGCTGGCTTCGAACCCAAGCGGTCTTTGTGCGTTTGACGTCTTTATGATGCATGCTGTCGCGCAGTCCCCGGTGGATCAAACCATAGACCCCGGCTTTATCGAATACATTGACGCCCAATATGATCGGCTATGGGCACAGGCGGACGAAACCCTCGCCAATCCCAGATTTGCAGCCCTTTTTGATGAAGGCTGCACCAATTCGGTTCGTGTGCCCAGGTAATACCATCTGACGTGTTTTGTCGGGCGGGTGACTCCGGGTAGCCTGAGCGCAGGCAATGCGCCCTCAGAGGCTATGGGAGGACATATGGATACGAGGCCTGAAAACCCGCCACGCGCCATTGCGGGATTGTCCGCGTATCTGTCGCAGGGGCTTATCGGTCACGCGCATCTGGTGGACTCCCTTTTGATCGCGCTGCTGGAAGGTGGCCATCTTCTTGTAGAAGGTCCGCCCGGGCTGGCGAAGACACGGGCGGTCAAATGGCTGTCAAACGCTGTCGAAGGCGGCTTTGCCCGTATTCAATGCACACCTGACCTGATGCCCTCTGATCTGACCGGAACGCCAGTCTACCAGCCTCAGGAAGGCCGCTTTGAGTTTGTTCCGGGGCCGGTGTTTCACACGCTGGTGCTGGTTGACGAGATCAACCGCGCGCCGCCAAAGGTGCAGTCTGCCTTGTTGGAGGCCATGGCAGAACATCAGGTTACGGTTGGTAATGAAACATACGCCCTGCCGGATCCCTTTCTGGTTGTGGCGACCCAGAACCCCATTGAACATGATGGAACCTTTCCCTTGCCCGAGGCGCAGTTGGACAGGTTTCTGCTGCATGTCATACTGACATTGCCGGATCTGGAAACGGAACGTGAGATCCTTGATCTGGTCATCGCCGAAACCCGGAATGGGCCTCCGGACGCGCAGCGGATGACGCTTGAGGAGCTGAAGATTGCCCGTGCCGAAGCCCAGTCGGTTCACGTCGCGCCAGAATTGCGGGACTATATCGTACGGCTTGTGCTTGCGACCCGTGAAGGTCCGTTTTCCGAATATATTGAACACGCAGTCTCGCCGCGCGGGTCATTGGCCCTGGCCTCGGCATCGCGCGCGCGCGCCTATCTGCGGGGCCGGGATTTCGCCCTGCCTGAAGATGTCGCCGCTGTTGCACCCGATGCGCTGGCCCACCGCATGGTGCTGACCTGGAGAGCCGTTGCAGATGGGAAAAAGCCGCGCGAGTTGGTGGCCGACATTCTGAATGCGGTGGAGCCGCTGTGACGGGGGTGCTGGCACATGCGGGGGTTCGCCTGACGACCGAGGCCTTGATTGCATTGCGGCATATCGCATTGACCGACCGTGGCAACCCGACAATGACGGCCCTGCCCGGAGGATTTCTGACCCGAAAGCGCGGGCAAGGCGTCGAGGTTGCAGATGTACGCGAATATGTGGACGGGGATGACATTCGTCATTTGGATCGCGGAACAACCGCCCGCACGGGGCGTATGCATATCCGGCAGTTTCAGGAGGAACAGGACCGCGTCGCCCTGTTGGTTGCGGATTTTCGTGCACCGATGTTCTGGGGCATCCAGCGGGCGTTTCTGTCAGTCGCTGCCGCCGAAGCCTTGACCCTGATCGGGTGGTTCATGGTTGAAAGCGGCGGGCGTGTTGGTCTTTTGGCGCTTACCGCCGGCGCACCCGTCATCGTACCGTTGCGAGGGAAAACGCGCGGAATGCTGGACGTGATCGGTGGCCTGGTTCAGGCTCATGCGCGCAGTCTGACCGCGCTGCAAAAAGGTGAGGATGAAAGCTGGACGCTGGAACAGGCACTTGCCGGCGTTGAGCGCCTGACGCCGACGGGGGCCGAGATTATCATCGCGTCTGGCTTCGATCAGCAGGGAGACGGTTTTTCGGACGTGCTGGGCCGGCTCGATCATCGCCGCACCCCCAGACTGCTTCTTGTGACCGAAAGCAAAGCGCATGAGATGCCAAGAGGCTGGTATCCGATCCGCCTTTCAGATGGGCGGCAAAAGCGGGTCTATCTGGCCCGGGCAGAGCCTTCCGGTGAACTTGCGTTTCAGAAGGTGGCAACACATCCTGCGCTTGTCCTGAATGCCAGTGACCCGGTCGAACAAACCTCTCGTCGCATTTCGTCGGTTTTCGCGGCAAGATATGTGGCATGAGTGAGAAAGCACTCTCTGAAGCCACGATGCTGGCCAGCCTGCGGGATATCCATTTGCCCGCCGAGGCCGCAGGCGGGGCGGTTGCGGAATACGCGGCTGTTCTTGGTATCGCGGCGCTGGCCTCGGTCGGCTGTGTCGCAATCTTGCGGTTGTTGAGTGTCAGGACCACAGCAAACAGGCGGCCGGATCCACCTGATCGATCTGTTGAACAACCGGGGTGGTCCTTGGATCGCCGCAGGGTGGCTCTTTTGCACAAACTGCGCGCTCAGAATCCGAAGCGTTATGCAGAGTTGACGGGTGATCTTTATCAACCCGGCGGCGAACCGGATCTGGCGACCCTGCAAGAGGAGGTCGCGGGTCGTGTTTGAGCTTGCTGACCCCTGGATCTTGCTGGCGCTGCCATTGCCTCTTGTCATCACACGTTTGGTCAAGCCGCGGCCGGTTTTCGAGCGGGGGTTCCCAGTTCCGGACCGCATAGGCGGATTGCTTATGGCGGCCAGCCCACAGGCTCAGGCCAGGACCCGGACTTTGGCGGACCTCCTGATTTTGTGGATCATATGGGGGCTCATGATTTTTGCACTGTCCGGTCCGCGCCAACTGCAACCCGTCAACGCCCTGAAAGTGTCCGGACGGGACCTTGCGATTGTTCTGGATCTTTCGGGATCTATGGTGCGGGAGGATTTTTATCTCGATGGGCACCAGATCACTCGTTTGCAGGCGGTGACACGCGTTGGATCCGAGTTCGCCCGACGCCGCGCCGGCGACCGGGTGGCCTTGATTGTTTTCGGATCCGAAGCCTATTTCGCCACGCCTTTCACTTTCGATACAGAGGCTGTCGCGCGACGGATCCAAGAGGCCACGATCGGTATCTCGGGCCGTGCGACAAACATATCCGATGGTCTGGGCCTTGCTTTGAAGCGCCTGGCCAACAGCCAGGCGGCGTCGCGGGTCGTCATTCTGTTGTCGGATGGGGTGAACAACGCGGGCGCTACGAATCCCGGTGGCGTGGCCGAACTGGCGGCCGAGATCGGGGTGCGGGTCCATACAATTGCTCTGGGCCCGAAAGACCTGCAAAGCGCCGAACCTGGTGAGCGCGGCGTCGTCGATACGACAACCCTGCGCGCCATTGCCGAAATTTCCGGCGGCGAAGCGTTTCGCGTCAAAACCACCGATGATCTTGTCGACGTGACTCAAGCCTTGGATCGGCTGGAAGCGACGGACAGCGCGGGCCTTACGGCCGAGGTCTACCGATCATTTTGGACCTGGCCCGCAGCAATGGCGGCAGCGCTTGCCCTGTTGGCGGCGTGGAGGCAAGCGTGATGATTGAGCTGGATGTCACTCTGCTCAGACCGGCCTGGGGGCTTTTGTTGCCCGTCATCTGCGGGGCAGGGTGGTGGTTGCTTTCCCGTGCCGGAGGGTTCGGAGCCTGGGACAAGATCACCGACCCGCAGCTTGTCCAGGCGATGGCCGCGATTGGCCGGATCGAAGGCGGCTCCTTCCCGGTTAAACCAGCCGCATTGCTTCTGACCGCCGGGATCGTCGCAATTGCCCTGACCGGCCCGGCAATCGAACGGCGCGACGCGCAGACCTATCGCAATCTGGATGGCGTATTGTTCCTTGTGGATGCATCAGACAGCGTGGTGGAAGACGACCGCTGGCCGCAACTGCTGAGCATGGGGCGTTTGGGTGTCAGTGCGCTTGGGTCCCGCCCCGGCGGCATCATCGTTTACGCGGGCGATGCCTATGTCGCCACGGATATGACCACCGATCACCGCCAATTGGGTCAAACGCTGTCGCTCATCGATGGACAGACCGTTCCGGACAAGGGATCGCGACCCGAACGCGCGCTGGCTTTGGCGTTGCAGCGGATGGAAGAGGCGGGCATCCTGGCCGGAGACGTCGTCCTATTCACTGACGAGGACGGGCTTGGATCACCCTCATTGCAGCAGGTCGCATTGCTTGCCGCACGAGGGGTGCGCGTGTCTTTGGTGTCGGTTCATCCCACGACTGCGCAAATCCAAACCCACGCCGCGCTCGGCGGTGGCGCTGTCTTCACTTTGGACCAGTCAGATGATCTGGCCAATTGGCTGGCAGATGATGCCGCAACCCGCTTGATACGGGCGGACTATCCGGTGCTGTTCTGGCATGATCTGGGGCGGTACATGCTGTATTTCGCACTGCTCCCCCTGCTGTTTTTGTTCTGGAGGGAAGGGGCATGAGATGGTTCGCGATTGCAGGTGCCACTTGTATTGCCGTTGCCTTTGCGCTGGGCGGCGCTGCCCCTTTTGGCCGCGTCGCATTGGCAATCGGTCTGTATCCAATGGCTGCAAAGCTGTTTTCCGACCCTGACTGGCAAGGTGTTGCCTTCTACCGTGCGGGCGTTTTTGACAAAGCGGCCAGTGCTTTCGAGCGCGCCGGGAACCAGTACAACCTTGGCAATGCTTACGCCCGGACCGGCCAATTGGCCGCCGCGCTGGAAGCCTATGATCAGGCCATGGCCAGGGGAAACCTGGATGCTCAGGCGAATTTCGATGTGCTGGCCGCCTATTACGCAGGGCAGCAGATCACCCCAGAGGCGTTGAGCCTTTTCCCCGAACGCAAATCCGGCCCCAAGGCCGACAGTTTTGTCGCGCGCGGGAATGCGCGGGCGGCGGGAACCGGCAGTGAGGTCACGAACGCGAACACGATGCTGGGATTGGCGGAATTGGACAGTCGCGGGCAACTGGGCGTGCGCCGTATCTTTGATGACAAGTTCATGGTTGCCGATCTGCGCTGGCTCAATCAGCTTTCCGATGTTCCGGGTGAGTTCATGGCGGCCAGGATCGCACACGAACACAAACGCCGGGAAAAGCTTGGTCTTTCGCCGCCAGAAGCGGAGAACCCGGAATGAAGTGGCTGTTTCTGCTTCTTATTGCATTTCCGATGCAGGTTTTGGCGCAGTCGAAAACAGTGCTGCCGTCCGAGGCGTTGATCGAAGTTGCCGTCGAAGACAATGCCCCGATTCCGTTCACCCAAGAGATGGTGCTGTTGACGATCCGGGGTGTCTATCGTCGGCACATCACGCGCGAAGAACTGATCCAACCCCGCTTGGATGGGTTCAGCTGGGCGCAACTGGGCCCGGACAGCTGGTCGGAACAAAGGATCAATGGCCGGAAATACAAAGTGTTCACCCGACGGATGGCGATCTATCCTGTCGAGGCAGGCAAACTTTCAATTGGTCCGTTTGTGCACAGGTTGACCCTGACAGACGAAAATGACGACTGGTTCGAACACGAGATTCAATCAGAGCCGCTGACCATTCAGGTGGCGCAAGCCCCGGCCACCAAGGAGTGGTGGTTTCCGGTTCGCAAATTGCAGATTTCGGATCAGTGGTCGAATTCGCCGGATCAACTTGCGCCGGGTGAGGGGGTCTTGCGCGTCATTCGACTGGAAGCCCTGGGCGCGACGCCCGAGATGATCCCGCCCATGCCCGAGTTGACCTCGCCTTCGGCCCTGATCTTCCCGCATCCTGAGAAACGGCTTGTCGAACTGACCCCGGAGGGGCCGGTCACCCATGCGTTCTGGCGCTGGACCATACGCCCCTCGAACGACACGTCCGGCATCGTTGAACCCTTGCAATTCAGTTACTTTGATACCGTGGCCCGTGAAACCCGAGAGGTCGTCATCTCACCACAACGCATTGCCTATGGCACGGCCATCGAAAACGCAGGCCTTGGCGGCGCAGAGGCAGATGCGCCACCAGCAACGCTGTTGGGTTGGCCAATGGCCGCAATCGCCATTGTCGTTTTTCTGGCCGGTTTGGGGTTGGGGCTGTCCGGTCACAAACTGGCCGTTTCAAGGGCACTGCGTCGCTTTGGGGTTTTTGACCCGTTGGCCCGGGAATTGCGACGCAGTGCAAGGGCTGGTCGCGCAGACAGGCTGCGGCAAGCGGCTTCTGCCATCCTGCGCCGCGACGGCCCTTCATCCAGTCGACTCAAACACATGCAAGACTTTGACAGGCAGTATTTTGATCCCAATGCTGCGGCGCCCGATTTGAACGCGTTTGCCAGGGTCTTCCTCAGGAACCAGACCGGCTGAGTCATCAAGCATTTGTTATCTATGGTATCTTTTGCATGTCTCAAAATGAAACAGTTGAACTGATCGGGAAATGCTGTAACTTTCCTGTCGGAGGAGAAGCAATGCACATTGCGGGATGCCCTAAACCGGTGGACCAGGTGTCCAGCGTGCTTATCGTGGATGATCATCCGCTGTTCAGCGATGCGTTGGCCGCGGCATTGCAGCTGAGTTTCGAGAACTGCCGAATTGAAAAAGCCAACACGCTGAAGCAGACACTTGAAATACTTGGCGCAGGCTTCAAGCCCGATCTGATCATGTTCGATCTGAAATTGCCGGACGTAACGGGTATCTCGGGTTTTCAGCAGCTACGGCAGCGCTGTCCGAATGCGCCGGTTCTGGTGATATCATCCCTGGCATCCGGAGAGCTGGTAAGATCTTTGCTGGACCACGGTGCGATGGGGTTTCTGCCGAAAGATACGCCGGCGCAAACCCTGAAACACGCCATTCAGGAGATCACCTCTGGGCGGAGATACGTACCCACCGAATACAACCGCGTCGAAGAGCTGAAGCCCTCCGAAAGCACCGTCTACCAATCCAGCCCCGAGCTTTCATCACTGACGCCACAGCAGGTCAAAATTCTCAAGCTTATCTGCGTGGGCCAATCCAACAAACAGATTGCCTATGAGCTGTCGTTGGCAGAGGCGACGGTCAAGGCGCATATCACCGCTTTGCTGCGCCGCCTTGGGGTGCGCAACCGGACCCAGGCCGCTGTTCTGGTCGACTCGGTTGTCGCCAGACAGTCGCGACACGAACCGGAGGTCAAATCCTTTCTTCAACACTAGGGGGGACACATGCGGGATCTGGAGCATGAACCAAATTTCATTGCGATTGGCCGTTCCGATGATTTGGACCCGACGACCGCCGTTGAAGAAGCCTGCGCGGAAATCGATAGTCTGTCGTCCTGCTTTGTCCTGGCCTTTGTCCCCAGCACTCTTGACCCGGCAGAGGTGTCACGTTGCCTGAACAGAAGACTTGCGGGTGTTCCAGTCTTTGGCTGCACCACCGCAGGTCAAATCACGCGATCGGGTTATGAATCGCATGCGCTTTTGCTGTTGGCCTTTCCAAAGTCCAACTTTCGGTGTTCGTCCATTTTGTTCGAGTCGCTCAGGCCGCTCAATTCAATGGAGATCGCTGCCGCAGCGCAGCGACTTGCCGAAAGATTCCGCCACACGGCGGGGTGGAACAGGCTGGCGCTGGTGTTTACGGATGGATTGTCCAAGCAGGAAGACTTGCTGGTTTCAACGCTGGAAACCGTTCTGGATGGATTGCCGATATTCGGCGGCTCTGCCGGGGATGGCCTTCAATACGAAGAGACGTTCGTTTTTCACGGTGGCAGCGCGCACAACAATGCTGCCGTCCTGTTGCTGATTGAAACCAACCTTGGTTTTCAGGGTATCGGTTTTGATCATTTCCTGCCCATCGGGTCAGAGATCATAATCACCGACGCCAACCCGGAAGAACGGGTGGTGTATGAGATCAACGGGGCGCCGGCAGCGCAGGAATATGCACGACTGGTCGGGTGCGCGGCCGAAGATCTTTCGCCACTGGTATTCGCGGAAAACCCGCTGCTTCTCAGGCAGAACCTCAATTACTATGTGCGTGCCATTCGTGAACCGATGGAGGGGGGATCCCTGTCTTTTCTCGCGGCGATCGATGACGGCCTTATCATGACACTGGGGCGCGGGAAGGAGATCATTGAAACGCTCGAAGCTGGACTGAATGTGCGCGACAACACCGGCGCGGCCCCGGATTTCATTCTTGGGTTCGACTGTATTCTGCGGAAACTCGAAATCGAACAGAAGCAGTTGAGCAAACAGGTTTCGGATGTTTTGCAATCCCACCGGGTGGTTGGCTTCAACACCTACGGAGAGCAGCAATCCGGCGTACACATGAACCAGACCTTTGTAGGGGTCGCTTTCTTTGAACCCGAAAAGCGGGAACTGAGCTGACCATGCTTAATCCGGACGACCCGCCAGAGATCCAGATATCCAAACAGGCCAAGATCATTGATGCGCTGATGCGGCGCGCCAACCGTCAGAAAGATGTAGGCCCGTCCGCCTTTCTGGCGTTTCAATCGGCGATAGAGTTGCAGCAGCAGGTGATGAAGCAGAGTCGCGATCTGGAACGCGCGACCACCGAACTTGAAAGCGCCAGGTACGAACGCGAACAAACCCGCAAGAGCCTCGTCAAGGCCCTGTCTTCCATGGAAGAAGGGTTTGCGCTGTTCACGGATGGTGAATTGAACCTGTGCAACGAGCTGTTTCAGGCGATCTTCCCTGATATGTCCGATATTGTCGGGCCCGGCCTCAGCCTGGGTCGGTTTTTTCTGTTGGTGCAGAACAGCCCCGAATTCGTATCGTCCGACAATGGCATATCGAAAATGCTGGATACGCTTGAGCGCAATTGCCATACCGGGATGGTGTCCAGCGACGTGATCGAACTGATTGGGGATCGTTGGTATCAACTCAGCGCACAATACACGTCGCCTCAGAATGTGGTCATTCTGTTGACCGATATCACATCCGTTGTTCGCAGAAACCGTGATGAGAAAGAAACCCTTATTGACCGTCAGGAGGACTACCTTCAGGCGGTTTTCCAAAACATGAGCTCAGGCGTTTGCACGTTTTCATCAGATACGAAGATCATGATGCACAATGCGCGGTTCAGGGAAATACTGAACCTGCCGCTTTCCGTCTTGCAGGCAAATATGCCAGTGCAAACGCTTTTGGATTTGATGCGGGCGCGTGGGTTGATCAAGGCCGATGATGAACTCAGGATCGGCAAATGGCAACACGAGCTGAAAAGCCGTGGCTGGTTACGCAAACGTGTGCGCGACGGATCAGACCGCGTATTGGACATTCAGGTCAACCAGCTGCCGGATGGTGGTTTTCTGGTCGAACTGAAAGACGTAACGTTTGAGGCACGCGCGACCGAAACCCTGGAAAACCGGGTAATGGAACGCACGGCAGAGTTGACCCATGCCAACGCCAAGCTGGTTCAGGAATACGAAGAAAAAGCGCGGGTGGAAGAGGCGCTGCGGATTGCAAAGGAACGCGCCGAAGCTGCGGTTTCTTCCAAGACACGATTTCTTGCGGCCGCCAGCCACGATCTGCTTCAACCGATCAATGCCGCAAAACTCATGATCTCGACCCTGCTGGAGATCACGCGTGAAACCGAGCTTCATGAGATGATGGAGCGGTTGGACGGTGCGTTTGGATCTGCTGAACAACTGCTGCACTCATTGCTGGATATATCGCGGCTTGAAACCGCTGACCCGGACACGGTCTCACCGACAGAAGTTAGCCTTGCTACGATGATTGTAGGGATACAGGGCGACCAAACGCTGGTGGCCGAGAGCAAGAATGTGACGCTTGATGTGGTTCCGTGTTCGGAAATCGTGAAATCCGACCCGGTCTATCTGTTGCGCTCGATCCAGAATTTGGTCGTGAATGCCATCCAGTATACCGAACCGGGTGGTCGGGTTCTGGTGGGGTGCCGCAGGCGCGGCGACAAGGTCATTTTGCAGGTCTGGGATACGGGTATCGGGATCGCACGCAAAGACCAGGAACGCGTGTTCGAGGAATTCACGCGGGCCGAAAACGTGCCATTGGGGTCCGGCATGGGGCTGGGTTTGTCCGTCGTGGACCGCGCCTGCCGGTTGTTGGGTCATAAGCTGTCGCTGCGGTCCAAACCTGGCATAGGTTCGGTGTTCAGCATAGAGATGGACAGGGTCGAAACCGGGCCAAGCACCATCGAACCCTTGGATCTTCTGGCCAATACGGGCGACGTGCCGTTGGATTTCATCATTCTGGTGATTGAAAACGACCGTGACGTTCTTTTTGGAACAACGCAGTGGCTGGAACAGAACGGCGCCAGTGTTCTGCCGGCCCGGTCACCGAAAGAAGCGCTGCAATTCACAAAAGACATAGGAATGCCCCCGGATATCATTCTGGCCGACTATCAATTGGATGATGGGGAAACTGGCGTGATGGCCATTCACCGGATCCGAGAGATGACGCAGACTCAAGTTCCGGCGATCCTGATCACGGCTGATCGCAGCGAAGCGTTGCGCAAAGACGGATTGCGGCATGAAATTTCGGTTATGGCGAAACCGGTCAAGCTGCCTCGGCTGCGGTCTTTGATCTTCTGGAAAATACAGAATGCCCTGCACGCGCAAACGCTCAACACCGACAAAAGTCGGCGATGACATGGGGCGATTTGCCCATACTCTCATCCTTGGGAGGGCCAGGTTATGAGAAGGCTTCTTTGCGGCATCGCCGTTTTGTTTCTGAGTTTGAATGCCGTTTCCGCGGCATCGGTTGATGCCGAGCAAGCCTATGATTTGCTGTTCCAAAATGGCGTTTTGGACACAATCGAACGTGACAAGGAGTTGATTTATCAACGTACCGTCACAAACCGGATAAGACCCGATGCGGCGGAACGTGATAGTGGTCTTATCTCTCTCAGTTTTTCGGATGACGGGAACGAGATGGCCCATCTGGAATTTCGCCAAGATGACAAACACCGCGCCATGGGTGTTTTTCCGGCCAGCGTCGGCAATCCGATGATCATGGTTTTCTATGAAAGCGCCATACGGGATATGGCCGAGTCCGCCGGAGGCAGCCCGTTTTACATCCGAAATCGTATCAAGGATGCGCTGGTTCAACCTGCCGAGATCGTCGAGGGCGAGGCGGCGATTGGTGGCAAAACCATCCCCGTTCGGACCATTTTCATGCGTCCTTTCGCCGAGGATCCGAACCGCGACCGGATGCAAGGGTTCGGAGACCTGGTTCTTCGCGTCACGGTGTCCGAAGAGGTCCCGGGCTGGTATCTGAGCCTTGTGGCGGAAGCTGTTTCCGAACGTGACGGCACGGCCGTTTATCGATCGGAAATGCGGTTTGAAGGAATGCAGGAGGGTCGCGAATGAAAACGCCAGGCCAAATTAGGGAACGCGGCCGCATGACCTTTAAAGCGCTGGTCGCGGGCATTCTGGCAGCGCCCATTGCAGCGTCAGCACAAAGCGTTGCGGATCGGCTCAATGACTACCCGACCGCGGCGCGCGCGGATTACGTGTTTGCATGCATGGTCACCAACGGTCAAACCCGCGAGATGCTGGACAGGTGCTCATGCTCGATCGATTTGATCGCTTCGATTCTGCCGTATGAGCAATACGAACAGGCGGAAACGGTTCTGTCGATGCGCCGGGTCGGAGGAGAGCGTATGGCGTTTTTCAAAAGCGCGGTGCTGGCCGAAAACATGGTGGCTGACCTGCGCCGGGCGCAGGCCGAAGCCGAGGTTGTCTGTTTCCGATAAACGCAGGCTCGTCCGTCAGCTGGCCGTAGCTTTGGGTAGGTCTTTTTCGAACGTGTTGCCCTCGGTATCCGTTGCCTTGACCGTCAACATGGTCGAGCCGTTGTCATTGTAGGCAAAACGGAAAGCCGGGTTTTCCGAGATCGAGATGCCGCCATCCATCGTGAACAGCAACTCATCCCCCTGCCAGACTTCGATATGGTCGATGAAATGCGCGGGGATGAACAGTTGCGTGACCTGGTCGCGTTGCAGGCCGGAATAGTTCGGGTGGCGGATCATGATTTGAGCTTCTCGGCGTGATGTTGAAATCTGCGCCTCTTCCCCAAAGCTGCGCAGCTTCATCTTGCCCATGGACGCCAATGCGACCTCTGGGTCTTTGCTGGCCGGTGCCGAACAGCCGCCCGACGCTTTGACAAACCGGCCTGTCATATGAAGCCCGTCAGGCGTTTCAGCGATCACGCGGACATTCGAATATTGGTTCACGCGAACGCGCATCTCGAAATCCAACTGACCCATGGCCGGTGAAAAGCTGAAGACGCCTGCGATCGGCGCCGGGTTTTCGTCGATAACGACGGTGGCAGCGGAAATCCGGGCATCGGGATCAAGCTGTTTCAAAACGATCGGCACCGTTGCGGCATCATGCGCCCGGTAAGGGGCGTCCAGCGCAAGCAGCGTGTCCGCGTTCCCGATCTGGGCGTCGCCCACGACATCGTATTGCAGGTCCTTCCAGGTTTCGCTGTCGACCAGCGGATTTTTGATCGGCTGCTGTGCCCATGCCGGCAGGGACAGCGCAAGAGAAAGGATCGCTGCGGGTGCTAGTGCTTTGGCCATGGTGTCTCCTCCGGCAACCGGTGGCCGAGAATGTGCCACAAAATGCGGGGAAAATACATGCCGACGAAAGGCGCGGTGGTTCGGGCAGAGATCTATGCCAATGTTCCGGTCGGAGGGCTGCCATGTTTGAAGCCGTGATTTTGCTATGCGCGCAGGTTGCGACAGAGCCTTGCAGAGAACGACTTTTGCCGGGTTACGAAGCCCGATCCCAGGCTGAATGCGAGCAGAAGCTGATAACAAATCCTCCGCCGCTGTCGGATTGGCGTAGCGGCACGCCTTTTTGCCAACCCATTGGCCAGGCTCTGGAATTTGAAGAAGCTGCGCCCGGTCTGTTCGTGCATCGCGGCTTGATAGCGGAACCCGACGCGGACAATCTGGGCGACGTGTCCAATATCGGGTTTGTCATTGGCCAGGACAGTGTCGCCGTGATTGACACGGGAACGGCACCATGGATAGGCGAGGCTGTCTGGCGGGCCATTCGGGCCGAGACGGACAAGCCGGTCAGTCACGTAATTTTGACTCACATGCATCCCGATCACACATTGGGCACAGAGCCTTTGGCCCTTTCAGGTGCGCAGGTTGTCGGCCATGTGGGGCTGGAGCGAGCGTTGCTGGACCGGTTGGGCAACTATGTCGAAAGCCTGAGCGCCGCGATCGGCGAAAGCGCCTATGTGGGCGTCGGGCCGATTTCCGTCGACATCGCCGTCGAAACCACGCACGAGATTGATCTGGGCGGGCGTAAACTGATCCTGCGGGCCTGGCCCCGGGCACATACCGGGAATGACTTGACCGTAATGGATGCAAACACCGGCGTCATGTTCACCGGCGATCTTGTATTTCACCGGCACACCCCGGCATTGGATGGTCAACTGATAGGCTGGCAACGCGTCTTGAAACAGATGACCGGGCTTGAGGTCACCCAAATCGTGCCGGGCCATGGTGGGCCGATCCTGGCGTGGCCTGAAGGTGCCGAGGATATGATGCGCTATTTGAACGTGCTGGAAAGCGACACGCGCGACGCAATCGACAGTGGCCAGCGGTTGGGGGATGCGGTTGAAACGATCGCTCAGGAAGAAGCGGTGCACTGGGACTTGTTTGACACCTACAACCCGCGCAATGCAACGGTCGCATTCACCGAACTTGAATGGGAATAGCCCGGTCAGCGAATGGCCCGATCCAGGTTTTTCGCTTCGTTCAGATTGGCCTGATCTGCGCCCTGAACATCAGTCAGCCGCGTTGCCGTCAAATCGGCATTCGTAAAATCGGCACCGGACAAAGTGGCCCCTGTCAGGTCAGCCCCGCCCAATGTGGCCATCGACAAATCGGCATTGGTGAAATTGGCGTTGGGCAATTTGGCAAATTCCAGATCGGCGCGGGACATTTGCGCATCAGTGAAATCCACGTCCGATCCACGAGCCGAGGACAGAACTCCGCGCATAAGCCCCATGGATTGGTTGCGCATGTCGGCCGAAAAATCCGCCCCTTTGAATACTGCCCGGTTCAGATTGGCCTTGGTAAAATCGGCGGCTGTTCTGGCGTTTGTGAAATCCGTATCGCTCAGATTCGCCTGGCTGAGCTGAGTCTGGAACAGCTCGGCCCCGACAAGAGATGCGCCTGAAAGGTTGGCGCCGATCATCCAGGATTGGCTGAGAATCGCGCCGTCCAGAGTCGATCCCGACAAATTGGTGCCGTTCAATGATGTCGCTCGCAGGATCGCGTTGCTGAAATCCAACCCGGACAAGTCGAGATTGTTCAGCCAGACCCGGGTGAAATCGGCGGGCGCGTCGGCCGTTGCAGCCGCAAGCCGGGCCACGACATCGGCGCGGGTCATTTGCGCTTGGGTCATTTTGGGCAGGGTCATGTCAACGCCGCTGAGCGGGGACTGGCCCAGGGCCGAGAGGGGCGACAGCGTCAGAAAGATGATCAATACGTGTTTCATGTGCCCCTCCTTGCCCCGAGGCCGCTGCGTCAACCCTGGTCTGAGGTCAATTGTTGCAGCATTTGCGAAATCGCGAACAGGCGCCGCTCGATGATTTGCGGCGTTTCACACAGATAGGTGATCGAGCGTTGACGGTCAGAATAGATCAGCTGATCCCAATCCAGCTGCTCTTCCAGGGCGTCAACGCGGTCATAGTCGGGCGGGTCGGAGGACAGGGCTTGGTCCATTTCCACCCTGGCCAGATCAATCTTTTCGGCCAGATCGATCTGCTTGAGCGAAAACTCTCCGATCCCCGCGATGATGTGCTTGCGCCTTTTGGACAAGGTGTCAAAGACGCGCTGGAACACCTGACCCAGAATATCCGGATCCCCGTTGTGCCGCGCGGCGAACTCTGCAACCTGGGGCCGAAGGTCTTCCAGTTCGATCCGCCTCAGGGCCAACAGCCCGGCGATTTCGTCGATGTCGGTACTGTTTTCAGCGGTTTCGCCGTCAACAACCTGATACGGCCACATGAGGCCCAGCGACAGGTCCTCGACCTTGCGCTGAATGCACGGCCACGTTGGATCGGAGAAATCCGCAGCCAAGCCAGGGCCAGCCGCACCCAGACAGGCCAGCGCCAAAACAATCAGCTTGCCGTTTGACATCACAGCTTTCCTCCACGCGGACATCATGCATGAAATGTGCGCGCGAAGTCCATTCAGCCCAATACACACCATTGTCTTAATTGTTTGCACGTGGTGCTCGCCCCCATACTCGACCCAAGCTGCCGGACTGCGGTTGATTCCGGTGCCATGGGAGGACAGACGGAGATGAGAACACGCGCGGCGGTTGCTGTGGCGGCAGGCCAACCTCTGGAAATCATGGAGGTTGAGCTGGATGGCCCGAAAGCAGGTGAAGTCCTGATCGAGGTCAAGGCGACCGGTCTATGTCATACGGATGAGTTTACCCGTTCCGGAGATGACCCCGAAGGGATTTTCCCTGCAATTCTGGGCCATGAAGGTGCCGGGGTCGTTCTGGAGGTCGGGGAAGGCGTTACCAGCCTTGCCGTCGGGGATCACGTGATCCCGCTGTACACACCAGAGTGCCGCGAATGCGAATATTGCCTGAACCCCAAGACGAACCTGTGTCAGAAAGTGCGGGCGACTCAGGGTGCCGGTCTGTTGCCGGATGGAACGACGCGGTTCAGCATGTTGGATGGCACACCGATCCACCACTACATGGGCTGTTCGACTTTTGCCAATCACACCGTTGTGCCCGAGATAGCGTTGGCCAAGGTGCGCAAGGATGCGCCGTTTGACAAGATTTGTTACATCGGCTGCGGCGTGACCACCGGCATCGGGGCCGTCATCAACACCGCCAAGGTTGAAATTGGTTCGCGTTGCGTGGTCTTTGGTCTGGGCGGAATCGGCCTGAACGTCATTCAGGGCTGTCGCATGGCGGGCTGTGATCAGATCGTTGGTGTCGACTTGAACGACGGAAAGGCCGAAATGGCGACTCATTTCGGTATGACCGATTTCGTGAACCCCTCGAACGTCAGTAGTGATATCGTGGCGCATCTGGTCGAACTGACCGGCGGCGGTGCGGATTATACCTTTGACGCGACCGGCAATGTCGGCGTGATGCGGACCGCTTTGGAATGCGCACACAAAGGTTGGGGTGAAAGCATCATCATCGGTGTGGCACCCGCTGGCGCCGAGATTTCGACGCGTCCGTTCCAGCTGGTCACCGGCCGGTCATGGCGCGGAACCGCGTTCGGCGGTGCCAAGGGCCGGACGGATGTTCCGAAGATCGTGGATTGGTACATGGCCGGGAAGATCGAGATCGACCCCATGATCACGCACAAGCTGACGCTTGATGAAATCAACCACGGCTTTGACCTGATGCACCAGGGTAAATCGATCCGCGCGGTCGTGGAGTACTGACATGGGTTTGAAGGTTATCTCGCAAAACCGCAGTTTCGGAGGGGAACAGACCGTGTACTCCCACTCGTCCGAGACCTGTGATTGCGAGATGACCTTTGCCGTCTACCTGCCGCCTCAGGCCAAATCCGGCCCGGTGCCGGTGTTGTGGTACTTGTCCGGCCTGACCTGCACCCATGAAAACGCGATGACCAAAGGTGGATTTCAGGAGGCGGCCGCGGACTACGGTGTCGCGGTTGTGTTTCCCGATACGTCCCCGCGTGGCGACAATGTTGCCGATGATGACGCCTATGACCTGGGGCAGGGGGCCGGGTTCTACGTGAACGCCACCCGGGACCCGTGGCGGGCCCATTTCAGGATGTATGACTACATCGTCGACGAACTGCGCGACATAGTAC
This sequence comes from Ruegeria sp. A4, assembly GCF_056543025.1. Classification (NCBI taxonomy): domain Bacteria; kingdom Pseudomonadati; phylum Pseudomonadota; class Alphaproteobacteria; order Rhodobacterales; family Roseobacteraceae; genus Ruegeria; species Ruegeria sp. A4. The sequence goes on from NZ_JBQGAW010000002.1 coordinate 46,259, forward strand.
TGAAGAATTTCCCCGTTCAGGATCGCCACGGGATCACGGGCCATTCCATGGGTGGACATGGTGCGATTACGATCGCGATACGCAACGCCGACAAATTCGGGTCTCTTTCGGCTTTTGCGCCGATTGCGCACCCGACGCGGTCGGATTGGGGCCGCAAGCAGCTCAGCAGCTATCTGGGTGACGACGAAAACACTTGGGTCGCGCATGACGCCACGCTGCTGCTGGAAGAGCACGGCTGGAAAGGTGACCTGCTGATCGATCAGGGCGCGGATGATCAGTTCCTTGATCTGCTCAAACCCGAAGCTCTGGCCAACATGATGGCAAAGCGCCGCCAGCCCGGACAGATCAGAATCCAGGAGGGGTATGACCATTCGTATTTCTTCGTGAACAGTTTTGCGCGCGACCATGTCGAATGGCACGCGGAACGTCTCAGCCAATGAAAATAACAAGGAAAGATTGATAGTGATCAGAACGGTATTCGCAGCAACCTGCCTCATGCTTGCCCCCGCCTTCGCAAGTGCCGATGGCGACCCCGAAGCGGGTGAGAAGGTCTTTCGCAAGTGCAAGGCCTGCCATGCGGTGGGCGAGGGGGCTGAAAACAAGGTGGGGCCGGTGCTGAACGGCATCGTTGGACGTCAGGCCGCAACCGTCGAAGGGTTTGGCTATTCACCGGTGTTGATTTCGCTGTCCGAAGAAGGGCTGGTTTGGACGCCCGAAGAACTGGACGCGTTTCTGACGAAACCGCGCGACTATGCGAAGGGGATCAAGATGACCTTCGCCGGGCTGCGAAAAGAGGACGATCGGGCCAACATCATCGCATATCTTGCGACCTTTGAGGACAACGGGTCGTAAGAGATCGCATTGCTCTCCCACCTATGCGACCGGAAAACCGTCGGTCGGGGCGAGCATCAACAGACACCGTAATCCGACCTGGGTGAGGTGTTGCAATGCAGAGAGAGATCGCTGCACGAAAGGGAGGAGATTGAATGAAAAATCTATCGCTTTGGACCTCCGGGATTGCCATTGCACTGGCCACCACGGCCTATGCAAATGACGACCTGGTTGCCCAGATGGAGAACGCGAAACAATGGGCGATCCAGACGGGTGACTACAAAAATCAGCGCTATTCCGAACTGGATCAGATCAACGCAGACAATGTAGGTGATCTGCAAGTGGCCTGGACCTTCTCGACCGGTGTTCTGCGCGGGCACGAGGGTTCACCGCTGGTGATTGGTGACATGATGTATGTCCACACGCCGTTCCCGAACATTGTCTATGCTCTGGATCTGGCAAATGAGGGCAAAATCGTCTGGAAGTATGAGCCCAAGCAGGACCCGGACGTGATTCCGGTCATGTGCTGTGACACGGTGAACCGCGGTGTGGCCTATGCGGATGGCAAGATCTTCCTGCATCAGGCCGACACCAAGGTTGTGGCGCTTGATGCCAAGTCCGGGGATGTCGTCTGGGAAGTCCAGAATGGCGACCCGGCGATTGGTGAAACCAACACAGCCACGGTGTTGCCAATCAAGGACAAGGTCATTGTCGGCATCTCGGGTGGCGAATTCGGTGTGCGCGGGTCAGTTACGGCCTATGACATGAACTCGGGCGAGCAGGTCTGGCGGGCCTATTCCATGGGGCCGGATTCGGACATTCTTGTTGATCCGGAAAAAACCACCCATCTGGGTAAGCCGGTTGGCGCGGACTCGGGTACAAACACCTGGGAAGGCGATCAGTGGAAGATTGGCGGCGGCACCACATGGGGCTGGTATTCTGCGGATCTGGACGAGAACCTGATGTACTACGGCACGGGTAACCCATCGACCTGGAACCCGGCGCAGCGCCCGGGTGACAACCGCTGGTCCATGACCATCATGGCGCGTGACATCGACACCGGTATGGCAAGATGGTTCTACCAGATGACGCCGCATGACGAGTGGGACTATGACGGCATCAATGAAATGATCCTCACCGAACAGGAAATTGATGGCGAGCAGCGCAAGTTGCTGACCCATTTCGACCGCAACGGTCTGGCTTACACCATGGACCGCGTCACGGGTGAACTGCTGGTGGCCGAAAAATTCGACCCGGTTGTGAACTGGACAACTGGCGTCGACATGGATCCCAACAGCGAAACCTATGGCCGCCCGGCCGTGGTTGCGCAGTATTCGACGGAACAGAACGGCGAGGACGTGAACTCGACCGGTATCTGCCCGGCGGCTTTGGGCACCAAAGACCAGCAGCCGGCGTCGTATGACCCGAACCTTGGTCTGTTCCTCGTGCCAACGAACCACGTTTGCATGGACTACGAGCCGTTCCGTGTCAGCTACACCGCCGGTCAACCCTATGTGGGCGCGACGCTGGCGATGTATCCTGCACCGGATAGCCACGGTGGTATGGGTAACTTCATCGCCTGGGACAACATCAAAGGTGAGATCAAGTGGTCTATACCCGAGCAGTTCTCGGTCTGGTCGGGTTCGCTGACCACCGCAGGAGGCGTCACCTTCTATGGTACACTAGAAGGTTACATCAAGGCGGTGAATACCGAGACAGGTGAAGAACTTTACAAGTTCAAAACACCCTCTGGTATCATCGGCAACGTGATGACGTACGAGCAAGGTGGCAAGCAGTATATCGGCATCCTGTCAGGTGTCGGTGGCTGGGCCGGTATTGGTCTGGCGGCTGGTTTGACCAACCCGAATGACGGGCTGGGCGCCGTGGGTGGCTATGCCGCACTCAGCGACTATACCGCGCTGGGCGGTCAGCTCACCGTGTTCGCATTGCCGAACTAAGCCAAAGATCTGGCCGGCGCGGTTCAATCGGACCGCGCCGGTTTTCACTTGAAAAGAAACGAGCGTTCCATGAACCATTCTGTACGTCTTCTGGCATCAATTCTTGCATTGTGCCTTCCTGTTGCCGCCATTGCTGACAATCTGACAGTCGCGTATTCCGAAGATGGACGGTATTACACCGAAGACGATATCCCGACATTCAACGTGGCCGAGGATGGAACCGTGGACTGGATGACATTTTCAGGCTTCCGGCGCTATCACGCAGAATGCCATGTCTGTCATGGCCCGGATGGCGAGGGCTCGACCTATGCGCCGGCTCTGAAAAACTCAGCGTTGGAAATGGATTATTACGACTTCGTTGATATCGTCACCAATGGCCGCCAGGTGGTGAACGCCGCTGAAAACTCGGTGATGCCGGGATTTGGCGACAACCCGAATGTGATGTGCTTTCTTGATGATATCTATGTATATCTCAAAGCCCATGGATCGGGCGCGATCCCGCGTGGCCGCCCTCCCAAGAAAGAGGCGAAATCTGACGTGATCCGCGAGGATGAAGATGCGTGTATGGGCTAAGGCCTGCCTGCCGATTTTCGGACTTTGCGTCTGGCTTTGTCAGGCAGTGCCCGTGTCGGCGCAGACGTCTGACCTGGTTTCAAGAACGGCTTTTCGCGTTTGTGCGGATCCAGCCAACTATCCCGTGTCATCCAAGGATGGATCGGGATATGAAAACAAACTGGCCGAATTGATTGCCGAAAAGCTGGAACTGCCCGTGCAATATGTCTGGTTTCCGCAGGCGACAGGCTTCATACGGAACACGCTGGCCGCCAAACGTTGCGATGTGGTGATCGGTTATGCGCAAGGTCATGAGCTGGTGCAGAACACCAACCACTACTACACGTCCGCCTATGCGCTGATCGTGCCGATGGACAGTGATCTGGCCCAGGTGGACAGGCTGAACGATCCCATGCTCAAAGGGAAACGGATCGGGATCGTGGCGGGTACACCGCCTGCGGCTCATATGGCGCGGAACGGGCTGATCGGGCAAGCCAAGCCTTATAACCTCTTCGTTGACCGACGTGTGGAAAGCCCGGCCATCGACATGCTGGATGACCTGCAAACAGGTGAGATCGATGCGGCCATTCTTTGGGGCCCGCTGGGCGGACCATTGGTCAAGGCGGACTATCCTGATTTCAAGGTGATCCCACTGGTCAAGGAAGAGCTGCCGCCGCGCCTGTTCTATCGCATCACCATGGGCGTGCGGCAGGGTGAGAAGGTATGGCAGAGACAGCTGAATTCCCTGATCCGGCGCAACCAGGACGAGATCAATTCGTTATTGGCCGAGGCCGGTGTTCCCTTGGTGAATGATCTGGGGACAGAGGTTCTGGACCTGTCGCAATGATACGGACAACGGTGGCAATTGCGTTGATCTCGACTGCCGCAATAGCGCAGACAGTACCCGAACCAGGTGATTATCGCATGGACCACTACCGCGCGCCGGTGCCGGATCAGATAACCGGCGGGACGGTCATCGGCCCGGAAGAGGCGCACGGCCTGTGGCAGGAACAAAGCGTCGCGTTCATCGACGTTTTGCCGCAGCCGCCCAAACCGGCCAATCTGCCTGAAGGCACGATCTGGCGCGACAAGCCGCGCGACAGCATTCCGGGATCACTGTGGTTGCCCAATGTCGGCTACGGCGCAATTGCCGATGTTACGGCAGACTATTTTCGAACCGGCCTAGAAGCCAGCACCAATGGCGATATCAACCACGGTCTCGTGTTCTTTTGCTTGGAAGATTGCTGGATGAGCTGGAATGCCGCCCGACGCGCAATCGAATGGGGATACACCAAAGTTTATTGGTTCCCGGAAGGTACCGACGGCTGGGCCTTGTGGGGCTATCCGCTGGAACGGGTAAAGCCAGCCCCAGGCCAACCCGTTGCCGGAGGCGGCTGATCTAAAAACCCGCCAGTTTTTTGTGTAAATGACTGACCGTGCCGTCCGTGTCCGTCATGGTCACGTCAACCGCTTGCGCCCTGCTTGGAACGGAAATGCCGACCCTTGGATTTTCGGACAGTGAAATCGACCCCGTCATCTGGACATACCCCGCGCCATCAAGATCGATATCCACGGTCTCTACATATCGCATCGGAATGAACAGCAGGGAAATCTGATCCATCTGCATACCGGAATGCGACGGGTGATCAATGTTCAGATCCATCTTGTTGGCCCGATCCGCCCCAAGGCTGGACAATCGTGTCCGCGTGTTCAACCCAGGGACGCGGCCCACCAGTTCGGCCTCCATCGTTCCAAGGTTTGCCAACGCCAGTTCCGGATCAGTTCCGGGAGGTGCCGCGCAGGCGCCAAGACCCGAGGTTTTGACAAAAGTTTCCGATACCCAAAGGCGGCCATCCGTGGTTTCGGCGATGACATGCATCGGCGTCGGGCCGTTCACGCGCATGGTCACGTCGAAGTAGAAACTCGGCAATGGTTGTTCCAACTCGAACACGGCAGAAACCGGCATCGGGTTTTCGTCCAGCACCAAAGTCACCTTGGCCACTTTCGTCCCCCGAGGGGCCGCAACCTGAGCCGCCAGTTGAGCCCGCGCATCGTCGGGCGTGCGATAGGGGGCATCAATCGCGATGAACGCATCTCCGTTTTGCATCGGTCGGTCGCCATACAACATCGCTCGGACATTTTCCCATGCCTCGTTGGATGCCCAAACCGGAGCCGCCAGCACACAGAACAGGACTGCAATCAGATGAGAAACTTTCATGGTCGTCCTCCTTGCAGGAACCTGCCAAAGGCACGGGGCCCATCACAGGTTTCCATTGTTTCTAACACCGACAGTGCCTGCGGGTCCACGATGCTGACGGTGTTGTCGAACCAGTTTGCGATGACCAGAAGATCTTCGCCCGCCGTCGCATCAATGCCTTCGGGGTATTCTCCAACATCAATCACGCCCTCATGTTCGAGCGTCGCCAGAGATATGACGCTGAGCGTATTGGCATATTGGTTCGTGACGAACGCCCGGCCGTGGGCGAAGGCGATGCCGTAAGGGCGTTCTCCGACCGGGACCGTTGCGAGGACGGAGCCGGTTTCCGCATCGACCACGCTGACATCATTGCTGCCGACATTGCCGACGAACAGACGCCCATCCGGGTCAAAACGCAGCCCGAAGGGGCGTGATCCAACCGGGCTGCGGTGCAGAGGCTGAAGAGTGTCGGAATCGAAAACCGACACCTGGTCCGCGTCCTTGTCGGCCGACGCCAGAAAACGCCCGTCTTTTGATATCGCAATACCCGCCGGGGCGGCTCCGGTGGGCAACTCGGATTGAACTTTCAGAGTTTCACTGTCCAGCACCCACAGTCGGGAGTTGTACCAGTCCGAGACGAAAACCCGCCCGCGATCCTGATCCAGTGCGATTCCAATCGGCCCCCCTTCAAGCGTGACTTGTGCGATCGTTTCACCGGTCTTGGCAGACAGACGCCTGACCATCTTGCTGTCCGGGGATACGGTGAACAGCGTTTCATCCAGACCAACCGCCACACCCGCAGGCTTGCCAGGTAGGGGCCAGCGGGCCGTTTCCTGCATCCGTGCAAGATCCACCCGGCTCAGTTCCTCACCGTTCTGACAGGTGATGAATGCTGTCTGTGCCAGTGTCGGGCTGCCAGAGAGCGCCAAAAACAACATCAGCGCGTGGCTAACTTGCCGCACCGAACCGCTCGATCAACGCGTCGAGACCCGCCTGATAGACGCCGGTCACGGCGGCAATGGCGGCTTCGTCATTCAACTCGGCCGGAGGATCGTTGTTTGGATACCCGCGATAGAAGGCACCGCGCCATTCGATGATCGAACCACCTCCTTCGCGCGGTTTTACCGTCAGATGCGACGAATAGTTGGTGACTGGCAGCACCTCTACCGCGACCTCGGTGATCCGGTAGGAGTAGCTCATTTTCTCTGCGCTGTACTTATACAGAATTTCATTGATCGTCGGACCGCCTTCTTGGCCAAGTGTCAGCAATCGGGTCGCATCAATCTTATTGCCGCCATTTCCTTCGGTCGCAAACACAGCCGGATGCCACGACATGTCATCAAAGTTCCCGACAACGGCCCAGACTTCTTCTGGTGAGGCTGCGACCTCGGCAGTCAGCGTGATTTTCTGCCGGGTCGGCCCGTGGGCCCAAACCAGACCCGGAACCAGCAGAGCGGCGGTTGCGGCAAGAAGAAATCGTCGATTCATTCCATGTCCTCCCTGAATGCGCAAAGCGTTGGCACACGCTGCGCGCTCGCGGCGTTTCTTCTGTCAGACCTGACATGCGAGCGCACCTCGCTGGTCACCCGCGACACCCTATGAAAAATCGGCGGGTGTCGCGGGAAACCGCAGCAAGATCAACCGTATACGCGCATTCTTATAAAATAAGAATCGAGCTCAATGATGAAGCTGATAGGCTTTGTTTTACAACACGGCCAAAAGTATCGGTTCCGTTTTTCGGGGCGCTATGCCCCGGATGTTTCAACCTGAACTCTGACTTTCAGGCAACGGGAGGACATCTTGAATATTCGCCTGCTGCCGCTGCTTGCGGCGCTTCTTTGGTGTGCATCCGCGATGACCGCGGCGGCGCTGGATGTAAAGGCTGCGGTGCTGCGGATCGACTATCCGTCGCTTCTGCCGATCTCGCGTTATGATCTGAAACCGGACGACCTGGGATTTGCCGGTGCCGCGCTTGGGGATGAGGATAACGGAACCACGGGCGGATTTCTGGGACATACATACGAGACCGTCACGATGGCCGTTCCGCCGGAAGAGGCTGACGCCGCAATGGACCAGATCCTTGCCGGAGGCGTGCGCCTGATCGTCCTTTTGGCCAAAGCCCCTGACATGTTGCGCCTGACGGACAAGGCGGCAGAGTCCGGGGCGCTTGTTTTCAACGTGTCTGCACCTGATGTCGATCTTCGCGACGCAAACTGCCGGGGCAACCTGCTTCATATCGCCCCGTCCCGCGCCATGAAGGCCGATGCGGTCGCACAGTTTGCCGTCTGGAAGAAATGGGGCGACTGGTTCCTGTTGGCGGGATCCAACCCCGAGGACGTCCAGCTTGCGGACGCGTATCGCCGCGCAGCCAACAAGTTCGGCGCGAAGATTGCAGAAGATCGAACCTTCGCGGATACCGGGGGATCTCGTAGAACGGATTCCGGTCATGTCCTTGTTCAACGCCAATTGCCGTTGGACACGCAGGATGCGCGAGACCATGACGTTGTGATTGCCGCGGACGAAACCGATTATTTCGCGCGCTATCTGTCCTATCACCTTTGGACCCCGCGCCCCGTGATGGGGTCAGGCGGCTTGCGCCCAACGACGTTTCACGGCGCGCATGAGGCATGGGGCGCGACCCAGTTCCAGACCCGTTTCGAGGATCTGACAGGCCGCTATGTCCGCCCCGAAGACTACAACACCTGGCTTGCACTGCGCGTGATCGGCGAGGCCGTGACCCGTGCCAGTACGGCAGAGGCCGAAGGTGTTCGGGGTTATGCTCTGTCGGACGAGTTTGAGCTTGCCGCATTCAAAGGACAGAAAGTGACCTTCCGCGATTGGAACGGTCAGTTGCGTCAGCCGATCCTTCTGTATGACGGGTCGATCACTGTCAGCGTCAGCCCGCAAGAGGGGTTTCTGCACCAGGTCTCACCGCTTGATACGATGGGGTTGGATCGGGCGGAATCCAGCTGTCGCGCATTTGAGTAACCGGAGGTATTGATGAAACGACTGTTGTTGACCGTTGCCTGTGCTGCGCTGACCGCGGGTCCCGTGTTTGCGGGCAAGGCTTTTGTCTCGAACGAGCGGGGCAATACGATTACCGTGGTTGATACCGAAACCTGGGAGGTGATCACCGAATTTCCAGGCGGCAACCGACCGCGCGGGATCACCGTCAGCCCGGATGGCGGCACGCTGTATGTCTGTGCCTCGGATGACAATATCATCCGGGTATTTGATACCGAGACCTATGAAGAACTTCCCAGTTTGCCCTCTGGTCCGGATCCCGAGCTTTTCATTCTCGAACCCTCGGGCAAGCGGCTCTATATCGCCAATGAGGACGACAATCTGGTGACGGTCACGGACACTGAAACCCGCACCATTCTGGCCGAGGTTCCCGTTGGCGTCGAGCCCGAGGGCATGGGGATCAGCCCCGACGCCAAGTTCGTGGTCAATACGTCCGAGACCACCAACATGGCGCATTTCATTTCCACCGAGGATTATTCCATCAAGCATAATGTCCTGGTCGACCAGCGCCCGCGCTATGCCCAGTATACAGCGGATGGAAAGCGCCTGTTCGTGACATCGGAAATCGGTGGAACCGTCACGGTCATGGACATTGCAGAAGACGGAACGCCGACGGTTGTCGGCAAGATCAGCTTCGAAGTAGCGGGCGTGCAGCCGGAATGGTTGCAGCCGGTCGGTGCCAAGGTGACATCGGATGGCAAACGCCTGTTCGTAGCTTTGGGGCCCGCAAACCGGGTTGCCGTGGTTGACGCGCAAAGTCTTGAAGTGCTGGACTATATCCTGGTGGGGCAGCGGGTCTGGCAGTTGGATTTCACGCCGGACGAAAAATATCTGCTGACCACGAATGGCAATTCAAACGACATCACCATCATCGATGTCGCCTCTGAAAAGGCGATCAAATCGGTGCAGGTCGGACAACAGCCCTGGGGTGTGGTGACCATTGACTGAAGTTCTGGGAGGGACAGGAATGAAGAAACTATTGATCGCAGCGATGGTCGCGGCGCTGGGTGGGCCGATATCGGCGGCACCTCTGTGCGATGATCTGGGATTTGCCGGGCTTCTGGCGAAATGCAACCGTGGGGAAACCATCGAGCTGACGCTTGCTTCGGGGCAACCGCTGGGTGAGGACGTGGTTCTGCAATCCGGCGCATATTACAAGCTTGAGATCACCGCTGACGGTTCGGCGGAACTGGCCATCGAGGGGCCGTCTTTCTTTCGCGCGATCTGGATGAATGAGATCGTGATCAACAAGATCGAGATCCGTCCGATGGCGGTGGACAGCATCGAGTTCGACAAGGCCGGCGTCGCCGAATTGTCGTTTATCGCGATCAAACCCGGCAGTCATGAAATTCGCATCCCCGGTTCCACCGGCGATACGCAACGCATTACGGTGAGTATTCAGTAACGGAGAGATAACATCATGAAAAGATTTGCAATGTTGATAACCGCCGGGCTTCTGGCGGCCCCGGCTTTCGCCGACGACATTGATGCCGAAACGGTGGCAAAGATCGAGGCCTATCTTGCCTCGGTCGAGTGCCAGATGGACCCGGATGACATCGAGGTTGAAGATGATGGTTATGATTTGGACGATGTCATCTGCAAGGGCGGCAACCAGTTCGATATCAAACTGGACAAAGACTTGAATGAAGTCAGCCGAAAGGCGGAATAGCGAAAAAACGGGATCGGGTCATGTTCAAACTTCTTGCCGCGTGCCTTGCATTTGCACTCAGTTCGGGGGCTTTGGCCGCCGAGACCCTGCCGACCATTCGCGCGGCCGTACTCAAGATCGGAACGGTGAATTGGGAGCTTGAGACCATTCGCCGGAACGGTCTGGATCGGAAACATGGCTTTGTCCTTGATGTTCAACCTTTTGCCGACAATGGCGCGACGCGTATCGCGGTCGAGGGGGATGAGGCTGATTTGGCCGTTGCCGACTGGATTTGGGTTGCTCGTCAAAGGGCTGCCGGCAAGGACTATGTGTTCATTCCTTATTCCAAGGCCGTGGGCGGGGTGGTTGTGCCCGCTGACAGCCCGGCAACCAGTTTGAAGGACCTGGCGGGCGGCAAGATCGGCATCGCGGGTGGACCGCTGGATAAATCCTGGCTGATCCTGCGCGCATATGCAGCAAAGGAATACGGGATGGACTTGAAAGCCGACACCGAACAGGTGTTCGGTGCGCCGCCTCTGATCTTCAAATCTGCTTTGAACGGCGATTATGCCGGGGCGATCAATTTCTGGCATTTCCTGGCCAAGATGAAAGCGTCCGGCATGAAAGAGCTGATCTCGGTTGAGGAAGCAGGGCAGGCCTTGGGTCTCGACACCAATACGCCCTTGCTGGGCTATTACCTGAAAGAGAGTTTTCTGAACGAACACCCCGACCTTGCCCAAAACCTGTTTGCCGCCAGCCGCGACGCCAAGGACCTGCTGGCCAATTCGCCCGAAGCATGGGAGGCGATCAGACCGCGCATGAACGTCTCGTCCGATGCACAGTTTGAACAACTCAAGCTCGATTGGATCGCCGGTATTCCCGATCGCCGCCCGGTTGATGCGGTCGCGACCAACAAGATGCTGGAACTTATGGCCGAATTGGGCGGGGCTGAACTGGTGGGCGCCGCGACGACTGTGCCACAGGGTCTTTTTGCTGACGTGGAATAGGATCAGATGCAAAACGCGCGCCTCACGCCGCTTTTGTCTATCGCAGGCCTTGTGGCGTTGTGGATTGTTGCGGCGTCGCTGACCGCAGACCCTCAGATACTGCCGCAACCCTGGGACCTGATCCCCCGGTTTCATCACGAGCTTGCATCAGGAGAGTTGCTGCGCAGCCTTGGCGCGACCCTGTCACGCGTGATCTGGGCGTTCGTGCTGGCAATGACATTGGGAACGATCATTGGCCTGGCCATGGGGCGGTCGGATGCGCTGAACCGCTGGCTCGATCCATGGCTGGTTGTCTTCCTGAACCTGCCCGCGCTGGTTCTGATCGTGCTGTGTTACCTCTGGATCGGATTGACCGAGGCTGCGGCGATCACGGCGGTTACGCTGAACAAAATTCCCAATGTCGCGACGATCCTCCGAGAGGGCGGCCGGGCGCTGAGCCCGGATCTGGATGCGTTGGCACGGGTCTACCGGATGCCGTGGCAAAGGCGACAGCGCCATGTGATCCTGCCGCAGCTTGCCCCGTTTATCGCAGCTGCCGCACGGTCCGGACTTTCTCTGATCTGGAAGATCGTGCTCGTGGTCGAGTTTCTTGGGCGCTCATCCGGTGTCGGGTTTCAAATCCACTTGTATTTTCAGCTGTTTGATGTGGCAATGGTGCTGGTCTACGCGTTTTCGTTCATTGCCGTCATGCTGGTTGTCGAATGGCTGGTTCTTCAACCTTTGGAGCGTAGCGCTCGACGGTGGAGAACTGCATGATCCGAATTGACATCCGAAAGAAGCGCTTTGAACACCACGCCGTTCTGGGCCCCATTGCATTTGACATCGCCGCCGGGGAAACGGTCGCGCTGACCGGACCATCGGGCATCGGAAAGACGACGTTGCTGCGATTGGTGGCAGGCATTGACCCGGATTTCGAAGGCCAGATCGTGCGGCCGGATCGGCTTGCCATTGTGTTTCAAGAACCCACTTTGCTGCCATGGCGTTCGGCTTTCGATAATCTCGCCCTGATCCATGGTGACCTGTCGCAGGCTGACATTGACGCTGCGCTGTCAGACGTTGGCCTGGACGGAAAGGGGGATTTGTTTCCCGGTCAATTGTCATTGGGTCAGCAGCGCCGGCTTTCTCTGGCGCGCGCCTTTGCCGGGCAGCCTGAATTTCTGATTATGGACGAGCCTTTTGTATCACTGGATTCCGAAACGGCCGAGACGATGCTGACGCTGACCGAGGACCTCATCACGCGGCATCGCCCGGCGACCCTGTTCGTGACGCATTCCAAACCGGAAGCACAGCGGCTTTCCGACCGGATCCTGAATCTGGTACCCGGGCCCAGCGGTGCGGTTCTTGGTTAGGGTCATTCTGCGGGCTCTCTCGCGGCACCGGGTGCGGTACGATATATAAAGGGTGCATCCGATTTGGCGGCATGTTCGTTTGCCTGGTTTTGCAGGGTCTGATGGTGGGGTGATTTGATGCAAACCGGATCGGTGGCGGCTGCGTCTCCGATAACGGCCATGGCCTGACAGCGGCAGCCACCAAAATCAATGGTTTTGCGTTCGCAGGTTTTGCACGGGTCCGACATCCAATCCGTGCCGCGATAGGCATTGAACGCGCTGCCATGGAACCAGATATCCGCAAGCGGTTTGTCCTGTACCCGGTCAAATGTCAGATGCGGGATGGACTGTGCCGCATGGCAAGGCAGAACCTGACCGTCTGGCGCCACGTTCAGCCCGGTTGTCCCCCAGCCGCCCATGCATCGCTTGGGGTAGTCGTCATGATAGTCCGCCGGAACATAGTCGATGACCAGTTGCCCCTTGAGGATTTTCCTGGCCTCGGCCACCTGTCGCGTCACCTGTTGCGCCTGTTCCCGCGTCGGCATCAAGGCATCCTTGTTCCGCAAGGCCCAGCCGTGGAACTGCACCGTTGCAACTTCGATCCGCCGGGCACCCATCTCCTGTGCCAGTTCCAGCGCCCGCGGCAGTTGGTGGGCATTGCGACGGTGCAGCACGAAGTTCAGGGTCAGCGGAAACCCGATCTTCTTGATCCATTCGACCGTTTTCATCTTGCGGTCAAACCCGCCCCGATAGCCGCCTACCTTGTCCGCCATCGCAGCGTCGGTACCCTGAAGAGAAAGCTGGATATGGTCCAGGCCGACGTCGTCCAGCTCATGCAGGCGTCGCTCGGACAGGCCGATCGCCGACGTGATCAGGTTGGTATACAACCCGGCCTCACGCGCGGCATTGACCAGCGCAACCAGATCGCGGCGGGATGCGGGTTCGCCACCGGACAGATGCAATTGCAAGACACCAAGCGCCGCCGCTTCTCTGAAAATACGTGCCCAGCTTTCGGTATCCATTTCGTTGTCGAGTTTGGCCATTTCGACTGGGTTGGAGCAATAAGGGCAGGACAACGGACATCGATGCGTCAGCTCGGCGAGCATGGCAATGGGGGGAGGGGAGTTTACCTGCATCAGACGACATCCAGAAAGCGACGCACCCGAAGGGCATCCAGAAACCCCGAGCTGTCTTCGACAATCTGTTCTTCCGGGGCGTTGTATTTCCTGGACAGTCTTGCGGTGATCTGACCAAAGCTGCGCTGGCCGTCTACTTCGCTCAGAATTGCATGTCCGATCTGATCCAGCGTCACGGCCCGTTCAGGTGCCAGCAGAACCCATTGTTCCCGCACGGAATCGAAATGGATGCGGACACCACGCGGCAGCAAGGGGACCTCCTGCGCCAACATCACGACGCCTGCCGCATCCGTAAACCGGTGTCCGGCTTCCATGCCCCCGGAGGAATTCGGGCAGGCTCGACATAGGCGCCCCACAGGGCATCCAGCTGCGACCAGAGGACATCGGTCTTGAATATCAGTGCCTTGGCTGCCGCGTCCTGTTTTTCTGCGGTGTCGGCATGATCCAATACCCATGCCAGGCCAAAGGCCACATCCTTGGGGGCTTCTTTCAGGCGGTTGCGGAAATAGGCAAGTGAGCTGTCATCCGCAAAATCGTAATGCCGAAGCAGGCCTTCGATCCTGTTGGCATGAATCTTGGGAGCAAACAGTTCTGTGAGTGAGGCCGCAACCGCTTCCAGCAACGACTTTTCGCGGACGTATCGCACGTATGCATCCACCGCAAATCTGGTGGCAGGCAATACGCCGTCGCATGAGGCGACATAGTCCGGATCCAGACCGACGGCTTCGGCCAGTCGCAACCAGCGCCGGATACCACCTTCGTTGTCTTCCGTGCCGTCATGATCTTCGATCCGCGACCGCCAGGCTCGGCGCAGCGCAGGATCTTCTACACGCGACATGAAGGCGGCGTCCTTCATTGGGATGGAATGCTGATAATAGTAGCGGTTGATCACCCAGGCCCGCACTTCGTCAGGCGTGCATTGACCACCGTGCAGGCGATGATGAAACGGATGAAGGTCGTGGTAACGCTCGGCTCCGATCTGACGAAGCCGGGCCTCGAACTCTGTGCGGCTTTGGGTCATAGGGTTACCTCCATGCCATCCTGGCCTATCGTCCAGCCTTTCGCCCGTGCCCGGGCGTTCTCGGCGCTGTCGGGGCGCAGAACCGGATTGGTGTTGTTCATGTGGATGAACACTTTCCGGCCGATTTTCATATCGTCGAAACCAGCGATCGATCCATCGGGGCCGTCCATCGACATATGGCCCATGCGCTTGCCCGTTTTCTGACCCAACCCGGCCTGCACCATTTCCGTGTCGTGCCAAAGTGTGCCGTCGAAAAACAATAGATCGGCCTCGTCAAGCCGGGCGCGCAGCTCGGGCGTCAACGCGGCACAGCCCGGTATGTAATATGCCGTCTTCCCCTGCGCGCTCAGTGCCACCCCGACGGTTTGTTCGCCAACCAATTCGGTTTTGACATGTTCCCCTTCTAGATACAGAGGCACTTTGCCGGGCACCGAAAACAATGTTGCCTGCAAGCCGGGAACCAGATCGAACGTCTGATTCAACGAGATCGGCGCGCGAGTCACGACCGAGGCGTTCAAGGCGTCGAAAATCGGGTTCTGCGCGATGACGTCCTGAATGCTTTGGGTTGCAAACAGCGTGAATGGTTGCATCTCACGCAGCGTCAGCAAGCCAGCCACATGGTCGATGTCACCATTCGTCACCAGCACCGATTGAATCGGCACCTCTCGCAACCCGGTCGGATACAGGACGGGCGTATTGCCAAGCTGCGTTCGAATATCCGGAGACGCGTTCAGGATGGCCCAGTTCTTGCCATCGGGTGAGACCGCGAGTGATGATTGCGTCTGCGCCGGAATATGTCCGCTTCGGGCCAGATTGCAGTTTTCACATCCGCAATTCCATTGCGGAAGGCCGCCACCAGCAGCGGCCCCAAGTATTATTGCGCGCAACGTCATCTATTGTTGGCGCCTGCGGCTGATCAGATCAGGCCGCCACCGCGCTCATCGTCATGATCGGGGCCGTACATGTTGATTTCCATGCCGCATTCGATTTCGCGAATAACAGGTCTGTTCCAAGCCATATCAGGGTCCTCCTCCTAGAAAGTGCTTGCGAGCAATGTGGCAGGTCTCATGCGCCCGTGCGACTCTTAATTCATAAGAAGGATTTAGACTTTGGTCGGTACTCAGGCGTCATCCGACAACGGGGCGACCCCCTGAATGCAAAACCCCTGGTTGCGTATGGTTTTGATTTCAAATCCAAAATCATCCAATGCCAATTTCTTCCTCAGATATCCGATGTAGACGTCCACCACGTTTTCGTTACTGGACCCGTCCTGTGACCAGAGCGTGTCAAACAGTTCTCCTCGGGATATTGGCGATCCGGCCTTGCTGTTGAGCAGCGTGAGCAGTTCGAATTCACGTTCGGTGAGCGCAATGCGTGTCTCGCGGATCGAAAGCGTTCTGTCCCGCGACGACAGGCGCGCGGGGTCCGGGCGCTGAGAGAGCACGCGTTGTTCCTGTACCTGCAACCGGGCGACAAGCTCTTCAAAGCTGAACGGCTTGACGACGTAATCATCGGCCCCGGCTTCAAGCCCGGCGGCACGATGATCGACATCGGAAAGGGCAGACAACATCAATATTGGGATTCCGACCCCGGCAAGACGCGCGGCCCGGACCAGTTCGATGCCGCTGTCGGTTCCCAGCATGACATCGACAATCGCGCCCGAGAATACACCGCTTTTCAACCGCTCCAACCCTTGGTCGGCGCGGTTCTCAGCCTCGGCTGCGTAGCCGTGCAGCGACAGGCCCCGGACAAGGGCCGACGTGATTCTGGGGTCGTCATCTATGATCAGCAGTCTGGAGACCATTTTCTATGCCTCCGCCAGCGGTAGTCGAATGCAGACATTTGTACCGGCATTTGATCCCAGTGCGTTTTCACGCGGTACCGGGCTTGCCACCGATATGGTTCCTTCATGGGCCTCGATGACCCACCTGGCCAGTGCCAGCCCGACACCGAAGCCCTGGCTGTTTGCTGCCCCTCCCTGAACAAACCGCTCGAAGATCCGGGTTTGGGCGCCGACGGGAATTCCGGGGCCGTTATCGGTCAGCTGTATTTGAACGCCACCATCAACCGATTGGCCGGACAGCAACAATGCCCTTCCGTCCCGCGCATGCCGGATCGCGTTGCGTATCAGACTGAGCAGGACCTGACGAATCCAGTTCAGGTCACAGTGCAACGAACAATCCGGAAAGTCGCCCGTTTCAAGCTGCATGTCGGCGCCATCGATTTCAGGTTGAATGTCGCTCACAACTGTTTGCATCAGATCGCATAGTGCAACGTTGGTTGGTTCCAGAGCCAGCTCACCGGTTTCGGAACGGGCGACGCGCAGCAAATCATCGATTCTCTGGTTCAGTTTTGCCGCGCTGCTTTCGATTGTTGCTAACGCCTCTGGCGCGGTCTGGTTATCCCTCTGGCCTATCTGAGCTTCCATCATGATGACCGTCAGCGGTGTGCGCAGTTCGTGACTAACATCAGCAAAAAAGCGGCGCCGGTTTTCGTCGATCTTGGACAGGGATTCATTTGCAGCGCTCAGTTCGCGGGTTCGCTGGGCAATGGTCTCGTTCAACCGGACCCATTCTGCGTCAACCTCGGCCTGGCGTTTTCTCAATGCAGCGGCCATGCGGTTGGTCTCGCCATATAACTGGCCGATCTCATCATTGCGGGTTTGAGGCAGCGAAATTGCGAATTCGGATCGGCCGACCTGAACCGCAGCGTTGCGCAGCCGATCCAGACGAGAGAACTGCGGTCGCACAAGGCCAAAATAGAACCACGCCGTGCTGAGCAGGGCGAAAAGTGCCAGTGCCAGTGCCGCCCAGGTCAGAACCCAGCGGGTCCTTTCGATCCCCGCCATGACGGAGTTTCGAAACAGAACCTCGGTATTCACCGCCTGGCTGAGAAGGGGATCAAACGCCGACGCAAACGAGTCGACATAGGCGCGCAGCTGGGCCTGATCGGCGTCTGCGTCGGCAAGCCCTTCCAGCGTGCTGGCCAGCAGCGCCTCCATTCTGGCCAGACCCAGGGATTGGGTTCCGTATCGCGATTGTTCGTCCAGCCCCAGGGATTGAACCGCGGCAACGGCGTCTTCCACATCGGAACGAAGGTTCAGAAACGTTGTCCCAATCTGGTCTTGGATCGGCGAAAGGCGATCGAGACGAGACTCGGCTGTTTGGCCGGTCTGTATCGACTCGGTTGCGATCACAAGAAATGTGGCCGCCTGGGTCGACAGAGCAGCATAGCGTGCCATGCGGGTCTCCGATGCCAGTGCCGTTTCCAGGCGGCTGGCGACGGTCTGCATCCCGAAGTAAAGGATTGCGGCCGCCAGCAGGGTGCCTGATCCCAGCACGACGGCCCCAAGGCCCAAGCGTGTTTTCAGAAGCAGACTCCGCTTTGCGGTTTGTGGCGCGGCCGTCATGATTTTCGCCTCATCAGACCCCGGGCCGGATCATACCCCCAAACGGCGATCGCGCTCAGTATCGCGGTTGACGCCAGAACCCACAGCAGGGCCCCCCAGTTGATCTGCAAGTAAAGCAGAAACCGGATCAACTCGACCACATGCGTGAAAGGATTGAGGGCACAGATATCACGCAGCAATGGCGAGCTTTCGGCCATTTTCCACAGCGGATAAAGGGCGGAGGACAGGAAGAACATCGGGAAGATGACAAAGTTCATCACCCCGGCAAAATTCTCCAGCTGCTTGATGAAACTGGACAACACCAGCCCAAGCGCGCCCAGCATCAGACCGCCCAGAACCAGCCCAGGCAGAACCGCGACATATCCGGGTAGGGGCAGGACAATGCCGAACACAGCGGCCAATCCGAGAAACGTATAGACTTGCAGGATGGATATCGCGGTTGATCCCAGCAGACGGCAGAACAACAGCCACCAGCGTGGGAACGAGCTGGTCAGCAGCAGGCGCATCGAGCCCATCTCGCGGTCGTAGACAAGGCTGAGCGAGCTTTGCATCCCATTGAACAACAGAACCATCGCACACAGTCCGGGGACGATATAGGTCTCGTAAGTGATATAGGTCTGGTAGGGGGGAATGATCGACAGGCCGAGGGCCGCTCGAAACCCTGCTGCGAAGATCAAAAGCCAAACCATTGGCCGGACCAGAGCTGCCAGAAATCGTTCGCGTTGATGGATGAAACGCAGAAACTCGCGTCCGATGATGGCGCGGGCGACTCCCAGGAACCCGTTCATGCCGGCACCTCGGTTCGGGACAGGAACCAATCGGACAGTGTTTGATCCCCCCGCAGGCGGCCCACCTGCCCACTGGCAAGAATCTGACCGCGATGCAGAACCAGAAGCTGGTCGTCATCGCGCATTTCATCTGTCAGATGCGTGGCCCACAACACGCACAGCCCCTGTTCCGCCAGGTCGTGCACATGGTCGGTTATCGCGTGCCGAGCCGCGGCATCAAGCCCAACGGTCGGTTCGTCCAACAGCAACACCGAAGGTTCGTGCAGCAGGGCACGCGCCAGTTCCATCCGGCGGCGATGACCACCATTGAGATCGCGCACTCGTTCCCCGGCGCGGTCGCGCATGTTCAGCCGATCCAGCGCCTCGTCGATACGGTCGGGGACTTCGGATCGCGACAACCCATGCAGAGCTGCGAAATAGGCCATGTTCTGGCGCACCGTCAAACCCAGATCCAGTGTCGGTTGCTGAAAGACCACGCCAAGCTTTGCCAGCGCCTTGCGTGGGGATTGGCGCAGATCATGGCCCGCGACCGTGATTTCACCGTCCGGCGCGACAAGCAATCGCGTGAGCAGCGACACCAGTGTCGATTTACCGGCCCCATTCGGACCAAGCAGACCGCAGAACATCCCCGCCGACACGTCAAAAGAGACAGCATCCAAAGCCGCCTTGGCGCCATAATGAAAGCTCAGGTCGCGTACGGCGAGACCAGGATCGGTTTCCGCCGAGGGGCGCGCGTCTGACATTCTTCCTCCGTCCCGAACCATGGTTCTTGACAGCAGCTTGCATCGTCGGGGCGCGTTTCTCAACCTTCCAGTCCGAGGCCGGACCACGACTTAAGTATGTGAAGCTTCACGGATTTGATGGTATTGCCCGAAGGATCCGTCGCGAAGTATGGCCAGCCGAGACTGTCAGAGGAAGGCGGGCCTGATCGTTGTAAACAACCCGTTTTGCGGGCACCGCTTTTCAGTTTGCGTTCAGCAAAAACGATCTGAACTCTTTGAAGGCGGGGGATCTGCTGAAAGAGGGTGTGAATTTGGCCACCATTGCGCGGGGCAGCTTCAACGAGGCCGAAAACGGGCGAACCAGATCGCCATTGTCCAGCAAGTTCTGAACCAGAACTTCGTGCGCCATCAACACGCCACCGCCATGACGCGCCTCTTCCAGCGCGACGGAATACAACGAGTGCACGGTCCCCGTCTTCGGTACACGTGCGCCATCTGGTTGGCTGTTCAGCCAATTGTCCCAATCATTTGCCCATGCCCCGTCATGGAGAAGGGTTTCCCGCGAAAGATCTGAAACAGATTTCAATCTGTCCGCGACCGAGGGCGCGCAAACCGGGAAAATCACATCTTCGGCTATTTTGATTTCGTTGATTCCGATCGGTTCACCGGAAAAGAACAAAGTCATGTCAAATGGTTCACGCGTAAGGTTTGGCGGCGTTTCAAGGGCCACAACAGACACGGACAAATCCGGGGCAATTTGCCTGAGCGTTCCAAGTCTTGGCGCCAACCACAATTGCGCGATCGACGGCAGCGCGGCGACCTTGACCTTGCGCGGCAGGGCCTTGGTTCGAAGTTCCTGCACGGCCATTCCCAATTGATCAAACGCCTGGGTGAACCCGGGCAAAAGCTCTTCGGCAAGCGCCGTCATCTCGACCCCGCGGGCATTTCGGACAAAAAGTTGGGTGCCGGCCCAGGCTTCAAGGGCCTTGACGTGCTGAGTTATCGCGCCCGGAGTAACGGATAGCTCGTCTGCCGCAGCGGCAAAGCTTCCAAGCCGAGCCGCCGCTTCAAATGCTCGTAAAGCATTGAGATGTGGGCCTTTCGGGCGACGAGGGGAAAGTGACATCCATTTAAGCCTTAGTTTTTCTGCGGCAAATAAATAGCAATACTGATTTGCTTCGGCCAGTGGAACTCTGGAATTTTGGAGAAAACGCAATCGCATCGGAGGAGCCCGGATGTCGCGGCACTTTGAAAACCCAGTCAGGATGACCGACCCCGTCGTCGCAGAAGCTCTTGCAAACGAGAAAAAGCGCCAGCAGGATCAAATTGAGCTGATCGCGTCCGAAAATATCGTCAGCCGCGCGGTGCTGGATGCTCTCGGGCATGAGATGACCAACAAGACGCTTGAAGGGTATCCGGGAAACCGGTTCCACGGGGGTGGTCAGTTTGTCGACGTCGTCGAGCAAGCGGCAATCGACCGCGCCAGGGAACTGTTCGGATGCGACTATGCCAATGTTCAGCCCCATTCCGGCAGCCAGGCGAACCTTGCTGTTTTCTTTCTGCTGCTCAAGCCTGGTGACAGGGTCTTGTCGCTGGATCTGGCTGCCGGCGGTCATCTGAGTCACGGCCTGAAGGCCAACCTGTCGGGTCGCTGGTTCGAACCGCATCATTATGGTGTTGACGCCGAATCCGAGGTCATTGACTGCGATGCGCTGGAAAAACTGGCTGAGGAAATCCGGCCAAAGCTGCTGATCGCGGGTGGGTCTGCCTATCCACGGGAAATCGACTTCGAGCGCATGGGGCAAATCGCCAGGAAGGTCGGTGCGCATTTTCATGTGGACATGGCCCATATTGCCGGGCTGGTCGCTGCGGGCGTGCATCCTTCGCCTTTTCCGCATGCGGACATTGTGACGTGCACCACGACAAAAACACTGCGTGGTCCTCGTGGCGGGGTGATCCTCACCAACAACGAGGACTGGTTCAAGAGGCTGCAATCTGCGGTTTTCCCCGGCGTTCAGGGTTCGATCCACAGCCAGGTTCTGGCGGCCAAAGCAGTTTGCCTTGCCGAAGCGCTTACGGATGAATTCAAGGACTACGGAGCGCAGGTCAAAGCCAACGCCGCCAAACTCGCGGAAACCTTGCAGTCCCGGGGGTTGCGTATCGTGTCCGGTGGTACTGACACGCATCTGGTGCTCGTGGATCTCAGCCCCAAGGGTATCACAGGCAAACGTGCCGAGGTCGTTCTGGAGAAGGCCAACATCACGACCAACAAAAACGCGATCCCCAATGACAGCACGCGACCGCCAGAATGGGTTGGATTGCGCCTGGGCGTGAGCGCGGCCACGACCCGCGGAATGAAACAGGCCGCGTTCGACCAGTTGGCAAACGTGATTGCGGATCTGATCGAAGCTGAGGCCGCGGGTGATACCGGCGCGACAATTCTGCGCTGCAAAACCTCGGTCGCAGCGTTGTGCAAATCGTTCCCAATCTACCCGGCGTAGTCACTGCGTGCCCGGTGGCAGGGTCCATTGACCGCTCTGGACCATTGGTGTGAGGGCGTCACCGCTGCGCCATGGCAACGCATGCCTGATTGGGTGTTTGGGCTGTACCATGTTTGCAAATTTTGGCATATTCGTGCAGTCCAAAACCAAAGGGCCGGCCAATGCTCGCACCCGAACGCCACGCCATCATACTGGAAGAAGTCTCGCGCCAGCCAGCGGTCTCGATCCGTTCGCTGACGGAACGGCTTGGTGTGTCACGGGAAACCGTGCGCAAGGATATTGAACAGTTGGCACTGGAGAACAAGCTTTATCAGGTGCGGGGCGGCGCGACCAGTATCCGCAGGCGGGAACCTCCGATGGCCGACCGGGCTCAAACCAACCCGAAAGGCAAGGAACGGATTGGAGCCTATGTGGCAAGCGTGATCCCGGACGGGGCCAGCGTGATAATCGACAGCGGGTCAACGACAGTGGCGGCGGCGCAGGCTCTGGCTACTGTGCGACAAAATCTTACCATATATACCAATGATTTGACGATTGCATCCGTGTTGGCTTCGGCGGTCGCCGAAGTCACGCTGCTGGGCGGGCGGCTGGATTTTTCAGAGAATGCCACATTGAGTTTGGACACGCTCGACCACCTGTCGCGATACAATGCGGAATATGCGTTGATCGGGGTCGGCGGTGTGAGCTCTCGGGCATTGTTTACCGATTTCTCGCTGGAAGGCGCCAACTTGCGTCATATGATGATGCAGCGGGCGCAGCGGCCGCTGATCCTGGCTGATAGCAGCAAGTTCAACATGGTTGGTCCGATCGTGATGAAACCTCTGCCGGTGAAAGCGACTCTGGTGGTGGATGAGGAGTTGCCCAACAGCATAGCTGGTGCGCTGCAAAGCCAGCCCGTGGATATCGTGAAAGCGTGACGCAATAACTGGAAAACAATTGCCAAATTTTGCAAAGTACAAATAGGGTGAAGGGAAAACCGAATCCCTGAGTACGGAGCGACCCGATGGCTGACACCAAACTTCCGCACGGCGCGGCATGTCATTGTCAAAGGCGGCATCATTGGCTGCACGGTTGCGTTTCATCTGACCGGAAAGGGGCATCGTGACGTGGTGCTTACTGCGCGGGGGCAACCAAGCCGTGGCACCACATGGCATGCGGCTGGTCGGGATCATCAGTTGTGCACCCAACCCGCGATGACCAACCGGATCCGCCCCTCGCCCGGATTGCATTGCCCAGCGGGTTTGAGCCCCCTAAACCGTTGCCGCCGCGATGCAGGTCAAGCTTTGGTCGAGCCACTGCATGCGCGCGCGCAAACAAGCGCTCTGAAAGCCGAATTGTGACGCAAGACAGGTATTCAGCTTACATCGTCGGGCCACAATGACATTACAGGCCGTTCTCATCGTATTGACCGCAGCCGTGTTGCACGCGCTCTGGAATGCGGTTGTCAAAGGCGCGCCCGACAAAGCGGTTGTTTTGGGGTTGGTGGCGCTTGGCCACGCCGTGCCTGCGCTGATTGCGTTGCCTTTTATCGGCTTGCCGGTTTGGGCGGCGGTCCCCTTCATCATCGGCTCGACCCTGATCCACTGGGGGTATTATTGGTTTCTCAACACCGCGTACCAACATGGGGATCTGTCGGTGGTGTACCCGATCTCACGCGGGATGACGCCAATCCTGGTCACGGTGGGTGCCATTCTTTTCGCGGGTGAGTTTCTGCCGCCGATCGCGTGGGTCGGCATTGTCTGCATCTCGGCTGGGATTGGGTGCCTGTCCTTGGTCGGGCTGGGCCGAAACACAAGCTGGGTCGCCGTGGCGGCGGCGTTTGGCACGGGCCTGATGATAGCGTCCTATTCGATTGTGGACGGCATTGGTATCCGGCTGTCCGGGAATATACTGGGGTACATTGCGGCATTGTTCGTTGCCGAAATTTTTGTTGCCGGGTTTATCTTCGCGACCAGATGGCAGCGTTTCGTCGCGCTGCCCAGGCGCTATGTCTGGGCGGGTCTGACGGGCGGCGTCATCTCTGGCCTGGCGTATGGGCTGGTGCTGTATGCCAAGACGGTCGCGCCTTTGGGCGTTGTATCCGCCCTTAGGGAAAGTTCGGTTATCTTTGCATCGCTTATTGGTGTGATGTGGTTCGGCGAAGGGCCGAAATCCAACAGGCTTCTTGCAGCGACCATTGTCGCGATCGGGATCGGACTCCTTGCGATGACACGTTGAGCGTTTTTGCGCCACCGCAGGAAAGTCGGAAGAATTCAGCGCCTTTGACATGCCCTGATGATCTGTTGATCGTCATGGTCCAGTTCCGCGCTGATCATCCAGGGCGGGCGGTTTTCATCTATAGGAAATGCTTATGACATCGAAGATATAATCGATTTTTATTGGCGTTTTTATCTGTCAAACTGCTGTCAAACAATCGGTGCACAATAATCGAGTTCGAACGCCGCGCAAGAATGGCGAAAATAACGTTACTACCAACAGAGGATCACAATGAAACACAAAGCATCACTTCTCGCAGCTCTGACTATCGGTGCGCTGACGGCGACGGCTGCGGCATCGGAAACGGAATTGACAGTTTATACCGCAGTCGAGGCGGAAGATTTGGCCCGGTATGCCGAGACGTTCAATCAAAGCCATCCTGATATCAAGATCAATTGGGTTCGCGACTCGACCGGGATCATTACGGCGAAATTGCTGGCAGAACGTGATAATCCGCAGGCCGACGTTGTTTGGGGCCTGGCCGCCACGTCGCTGCTGCTGCTGAAATCAGAAGGTATGTTGGAGCCTTATGCGCCGGCCGGTGTGGAAAAGCTGGACAAGAAATTTGTTGATGGCGACAACCCCCCTGCCTGGGTCGGCATGGACGCCTGGGTTGCATCCGTCTGCTACAATACCGTCGAGGCCGAAAAGGCCGGGTTGACCCCGCCGACATCCTGGAAGGACCTCACCGATCCGATGTACAAAGATCAGGTGATCATGCCCAATCCGAACTCATCGGGCACCGGGTTCCTTGATGTATCCAGCTGGTTGCAGATGTTCGGTGAAGAAGGTGGTTGGGAATACATGGATGCGCTGCACGAGAATATCGCGCGGTACACCCATTCAGGTTCAAAACCCTGCAAACTGGCGGCGGCGGGCGAAATCCCGATTGGCATTTCCTTTGCGTTCCGCGGGGCAAAGTCCAAAGCTGACGGCGCGCCGCTTGAGATCATCGTGCCTTCCGAGGGCGTGGGATGGGACATGGAAGCCACCGCAATTGTTGCCGGCACCGCCAATTTGGAGGCCGCGCAGAAGCTGGTGGACTTCACCGTCACCAAGGAAGCCAACGAGATGTACAACACCGGCTATGCAGTTGTCGCCTATCCGGGCGTTGCAAAACCGGTTGAGCACTTCCCAGAGGGTCTTCTGGATGCAATGATCGAAAATGATTTTGAGTTTGCCGCCAACAATCGCGCGGCAATCCTGAAGGAATGGCAGTCTCGCTATGACGGAAAGTCGGAAGCGAAGTAACCCCATTGGCAGGAGAGGCTTTTGTGCCTCTCCTGCGCACCAGTCTCTTGTTCCCCGAAAAACAACCTACTCACCCGGTTTCAACCGGCCAGGACCGGCCGCGCCCGAGGTGCAGATGTGAGGACTTCTCCCGTGCTTCAGAAAACACCACCCGGTGAACTGTATCTCAGCATCCAGAATTTGTGGAAAGCGTTCGGAAACTTTCTGGCGCTCAAGGACATCTCTTTGGAAATCAACGAGGGCGAGTTTGTCTGTTTCCTCGGCCCGTCCGGGTGCGGCAAGACCACTCTTTTGCGGGCAATCGCCGGATTGGATTTGCAGACCAAGGGTACGGTCATGCAGGATGGCAAGGACGTGTCCAATCTGCCACCGTCCGAGCGTGATTTCGGGATCGTGTTTCAGTCCTACGCGTTGTTCCCAAATCTGACCATTGAAAAGAACATCGCTTTTGGCCTTGAAAACACAGGCCGCAGCAAATCGAATATCGCTGTTCGCGTAAACGAACTCTTGACCCTGGTTGGTCTGCCGGATCAGGGCAAGAAATATCCGGCGCAATTGTCAGGTGGTCAGCAGCAACGGATTGCGCTGGCGCGTGCCATTGCTACCAACCCCGGACTTTTGCTGTTGGACGAACCCCTGTCGGCGCTGGACGCCAAAGTACGTGTTCATCTGCGGCACGAGATCAAGGAGTTGCAGCGCAAGCTGGGTGTGACCACCGTGATGGTGACCCACGATCAGGAAGAAGCGCTGGCCATGGCAGACCGGATCGTGGTCATGAATCACGGAGTGATCGAACAGGTGGGGCCCCCTACCGAAATCTACCGGGAACCGGCCAATCTGTTCGTTGCCGACTTTATCGGTGAAATGAACCAGATCCGGTCACAGGTCACCAAAGGCGGACGTTTGAGCGTCGGGGAAAAGACCTTTGCCTGCCTCAGCCACAAGTTCAACGATGGAACCCCGATCATCGCGGCCATTCGACCCGAAGACATCATCCCTCATGAAGCTGGTTATCTCGACACGGGCGGCAATCGGAACTGCATAGAGGTGACGCTGGATGAGATGGAGTTCCTGGGTTCGTTCTGGCGCTGCCGCTTGAACAACGAGAAGTTCGGATCATCGGAACTGATCGCGGATTTCTCGATCAACGCCGTGCGTCGTCTGGAACTGGAAGAGGGGCGCAGCGTGGTGATTGAGCTTCCCGAGAACCGCCTTATGGCGTTTGAAGTGCCGGAGGCCAAGGCATGAGCTCGGTTTCTACCAATCAGGACAGCCTGCCGGTCGGGCCGGACATCAAGCCCAAGCTCAGCCGTGATGATATCCTGATGCGCGGCAGCATGATGGTGATCGCGCTGTATCTGGTCGTGACATTGGCGTTGCCGCTTTACACGATGCTGTCCAAGTCGTTTTCGACCTATCGGGTCGAGCTGTCCCAGTACGAGTTTCAGGTAAGTGACGACGCAGGCGTCTTTGATGGAACGATCCTGTCGGCGGACGAGTTGAACAGGCAATTGGGGGTCTATTCCGACTCTGATCTGGTGACGGGTTCGGACGGGCGCTTGCCGGTGACCGGATTCTTTCCTGATTTCAGCTTTCGCAGCCCGGTGATGTACAAGATCCGCAACACGACGGATACCGGGCGCTTTCTGGTTGGGTCGACATTGAATGAAGGCACCGATTGGGTCGAGCTGGATTCCAACACGTTCCGCCGGGTGCAAATGCGGCCGGTCCAGTCGCGAGGGTTGGACAATTTCATCAACTACTTCTCGACACCGGCATTGTTCAATTCGATCAAGAACTCGCTTTGGATCTCGGTAGTCAGCACCATTGTGACGGTGACACTGGCGTTTTGGTTCGCCTATGCGCTGAACCGAAGCTGCATGCGGTTCAAGGGTGTTTTTCGCCTCATTGCGATGGCACCGATCCTGGTTCCGTCGCTTTTGCCGGGCATCGCGTTGGTCTACCTGTTCGGCAATCAGGGCATGATCAAGGAGTTGCTGTTTGGTGCCAGTATATACGGCCCCATCGGCATCGTGATCGGATCGGTTTTCTTTACCTTTCCGCACGCGTTTCTGATCATATCGACCGCGCTCGCGATATCTGACGCGCGCCTGTATGAAGCTGCGGCCAGCTTGCGGTCGACGCCATGGCGGACCTTCTGGACCGTAACCATTCCCGGGGCTCGCTATGGCCTGATCTCGGCGGCCTTTGTCGTGTTCAACCTGGTGATCACCGATTTCGGATTGCCGAAGGTCATCGGTGGTCAATTCAACGTGCTTGCCGTGGATATCTACAAACAGGTGATCGGCCAGCAGAATTTTGAAATGGGCGCCGTGGTCTCTGTGGTTCTGGTCATCCCGGCCATTCTGGCTTTTGCCATCGACCGGATGGTTCAGTCCAAGCAGGTTGCGTTGCTTTCGGCGCGTTCCGTGCCATATCAGGCGACGCCCAACCCGAAAGCTGACCGCATATTCCTGATCTATTGCAGCCTGATCGGCCTGTTCATCGTTGGTCTTTTGGCAGTGTGTCAGTTTGCGGCGCTGATCAAGTTCTGGCCCTACGACCTGAGTCTGAGCCTCAAGAACTATCAGTTCAACAGAATGGACGGCGGCGGCTGGGGGTCGTATTTCAACTCGATCAAACTGGCGTTGCTGACGGCAGTGATCGGTACGACGGTTGTGTTCTTCGGGGCCTATCTGGTGGAAAAATCAAACGGGTTCAGAACCGGTAGGTCGATTTTCCAGATGTTCGCGATGCTGCCCATGGCGATCCCGGGCATGGTATTGGGGCTGTCTTACATCTTCTTCTTCAACAACCCGTCCAATCCGCTGAACGGGATTTACGGCACGATGGCGATTTTGGTGATTTGCACCGTGACCCATTTCTACACCGTATCGCACCTGACGGCCGTCACCGCGCTCAAGCAAATGGACAGAGAATTTGAGTCGGTGTCTGCCTCGCTCAAACAGCCGACAATGAAGCTGTTTGCACGGGTAACGGTTCCGGTTTGTCTGCCGGCGGTGTTGGACATCTCGATCTATCTGTTCGTCAACGCGATGACGACCGTGTCGGCAGTGGTGTTTCTTTACTCTCCCAAAACGACGCTTGCGTCCATCGCGGTGCTGAACATGGATGATGCCGGGGATATCGCGCCTGCGGCGGCGATGGGCATGATGATCTTTTACACCAACGCCGCTGCCCGGATCGTTCACCTGATTGCTTCAAAAGGCATCCTGAAGCGTACTCAGGCTTGGCGAAGCCGGTAGTCAAAGGAACGCTGCTCCCGCCGGTCAGCTATCGGCGGGGGGGCTTTTTTCTTCCAGCGCGCGCTGGGCGAAGTCCATGAAGGCTCGGATGATCTTTACGTTGCGCCGTTGCGACAGCGAAATCATGCTTTCACCCATTTGCAACTTCACGCCTTTCAGCTTGATTTGTCGCAACCGATCATCATGCCCATACTCTGCCTGAGAGACAAACCCGATGCCTGCGCCCGAGGCCACAAGCTCGCGAACGGCCTCGCGCCCTTCCGCAACGATTGCAGGATTCAACGTGATACCGCGCCTTTCGGCTTCTTCTTCCAGTTTCTGACGTGTTTTTGACCCGTGCTCTCTGAAAACCAGCGGCAGTTCGGCCAGTTCTTCCAAAGAAAGCGAAGGTTTGGATGCCAAAAGAACGCCTTGGGCGGCAAAGGCCACGATTTCAGTGGACCCCAGGTTCAACACATCCATGTCCTTGCCGGGGGACAGGCTGCCGACAACACCGATCTCGGCATTGTACGACCGAAGTTCCTCCAGAATTTCTTCGGTGTTTCCGGACCGCACGGTGATGGTGATTTTGGGGTACTTCTTTTGAAACGACCCCAGGAAAGACGTCATGTGATGCGCTGAATCAGCGATGATCCGCAATTCACCGTCGATTGCGGCCTTGGTTTCCGAAAGGTAGTCCTCGATCTGATCTTCGATCTCAAAATACTGCTTTGTGAACCGGTAAAGCTGTTCGCCTTCGGGGGTGAGGTTCACGCGTTTTCGTTCGCGCTGAAACAACAACAGGTCGTGATCCTGTTCCAGCTTTCGAACCTGTTCGGAAATCGCCGGCTGCGTCAGAAAAAGCGCCTCGGCCGCGCGGGAAAACCCGCCATGTTTGGCCACGTAATGAAAGGCTTTGAGCTGGCTGTGCCGCATCACTGGTCCCCAATGATTTGTGCATAGGCTGCACTTATAATTAGATTGATATTTGCAATTTCACATATAGCCACCGTTGCTGCAATGGTGTTTGTGAAAACGCTGTTCTGGAGCCCGGTAATGACGCCTTCCCACCCAAAAATCGAGCAACCGCGCCTCGGCGAACCTTACCTTTTGACACCCGGTCCTTTGACAACGTCCTACGCCGTGAAAGAGGCCATGCTGAAGGACTGGGGCAGCTGGGACGACGACTTCCGCGCCATGACAAAAGAGCTGCGGTCAAGCCTGCTGGACCTACTTGGTGACGGCGCCGACGCGTTCGATTGCGTGCCAATGCAAGGCAGCGGCTCTTTCTCGGTCGAAGCAATGCTGGCGTCTTTTATTCCGCCGGAAGGAAAGGCGCTGGTACTGGCCAATGGCGCCTATGGGCAACGTTCTGCGCAGACGCTACAGTATCTGGGCCGGGACCATATCGTGTTGGACAAGGGCGATTACCTGCCGCCACGGGGCGACGAGGTTGCGCGCATTCTCGCGGATGATCCGGCCATCACACATGTTGTTGCCATTCACTGCGAAACCAGCTCGGGTATCTTGAACCCCGTCGAGGAAATATCCGAGGCCACCTATGCAGCCGGTCGCAAGCTGTTGATCGACTCGATGTCTGCCTTTGGCGCGATCGAGCTCAGGCCCTCGGATATTCGATATGAAGCCATGGTGTCTTCGGCCAACAAGTGCATCGAGGGCGTTCCCGGATTTGGCTTCATTGTGGCGCGCAAGAGCGAGCTGGAAGCCGCAAAGGGTAACAGTCATTCCCTGTCTCTGGATGTGCACGCCCAATGGGCGCACATGAACAAGACCGGTCAGTGGCGCTTTACCCCGCCGACGCACGTGGTCGCCGCCTTCATCGAAGCGCTTCGGGCGCATGCCGCTGAAGGCGGTGTTGCCGGCCGCGGCGCACGCTACACCCGCAACCGGGACGTCATGGTTGCAGGCATGCGTGAACTGGGTTTCGAAACGCTGCTGGACAATCGTTGGCTCAGCCCGATCATCGTCACGTTCTTCTGCCCCGCCGATGAGAAATTCGTATTCGATCGGTTCTACAACCTGATGAAGGACAAAGGGTTCATTATCTACCCGGGCAAGCTGACTGTCGTCGACAGTTTCCGCGTCGGATGCATCGGTCAGATGGACGAAGACGTCATGCGCAATGTCGTGCGCGCAGCAAAGGAATCCCTGGAAGAAATGGGCGTGACAAACGCCGCTCCTCCTCTTCGTGCACTGGAAGAACGCGCCAAGCTGGCCGCTTAAACATCAAGGAAAATACAGATGACCATTCAAACCCCTGTCGAAGCAAATGAGCGCGTCTATCCTACGCCGAAGGTGCCTGCTATTGCCATCTGCCTTGATGGATGCGAGCCCGAATACCTTGATGTCGCGATTGCGAAAGGGCTGATGCCCAATCTCAAGCGGATACGGGAAGAGGGTACGGACCGACTGGCCCATTCCGTTATCCCGTCCTTCACCAACCCCAACAATCTTTCGATTGCCACCGGGCGCCCTCCGATCGTGCATGGCATCTGCGGCAACTACCTCATCGACCCTGACAGCGGCGAGGAAGTGATGATGAATGATGTCCGCTTCCTGCGTGCGCCGACCATTTTTTCCCAATTCTACGACGCGGGTTTCCGCGTGGCGATGGTAACCGCCAAGGACAAGCTGCGCGCGCTGTTGGGGGCCGGGCTGAAATTTGACGAGGGCAGGGCGGTTGCGTTTTCTTCCGAGCGGTCGGGTGAAACGACGCTGGCGGAACATGGCATCGACAACGCCAGCGAATGGCTGGGCATGGACGTCCCCGAGGTCTACTCGGCAGAGCTTTCCGAATTTGTCTTTGCCGCTGGCGTCAAGCTGCTGAAAGAGTTCAAGCCCGACGTGATGTATTTGTCGACCACAGACTATATCCAGCACAAGTTTGCACCCGATCAAAAAGGCGCACTCGATTTCTATGCCATGTTTGACCGGTATCTGGGCGAACTGGATGAACTGGGTGCGGCCATCGTGGTGACCGCGGACCACGGCATGAAGCCCAAGCATTTGGCGGATGGATCCCCCTCGGTGGTGTACGTGCAGGACCTGATGGACGAATGGTTGGGCAAGGATGCGGCGCGGGTCATTCTTCCGATTACCGACCCATACGTTGTGCATCATGGCGCGTTGGGGTCTTTTGCAACCGCCTATTTGCCTGACGGAGCAGACCAGGACGACATCATCAGCAAGCTCAAGGCGACCAGCGGCATCACTCATGTTCTGACCAAGGCCGAGGCGATCGAGCAATTCGAATTGCCGGGCGACCGCATTGGCGACATCGTGATGGTTTCCGGTGAAAACATCTGCATCGGCACGTCCGAGCATCGCCACGATCTGGCAGCACTCAAAGAACCATTGCGCAGCCATGGTGGTTTGACCGAGCAGGAAGTTCCCTTCATCGTGAACCGTGTCATCGACCTGCCAAACCAACCCGTGCTGCGCAATTTCGATGCCTTCTTCTACGCAACAACAGCGGCGGCACAGTAAGCTATGAAAGATCAGACCATGTCGAAAATCGAAGTACGCAACGAGGGAATGCGGATCGGTGGCGAGATTATCTTTACCGACGACACCGTTCCCGTTCTCTACCCGTACACAAACGAGGTTGTGGGTCACGTACCAGCCGGTACAGCCGAACATGCGCGCCGGGCGTTCGAGATTGCGGCGAATTTCAAACCCAAGCTGACCCGATACGAGCGCAGCCAGATCCTGCAACGGGCGGGCGAGTTGATCGGCGAAAAACGCGATTATCTTGCGAAATGGCTGACGCTGGAGTTGGGGATCTGTCACCAGCATGCGATCTACGAAACCAAGCGCGCGCAGGACGTGTATCAATTCGCGGCGGCCGAGGCATTGAAGGATGATGGTGAGATCTTCTCCTGCGACCTGACCCACAATGGCAAGGCCCGCAAGATTTTCACCACCCGAGAGCCGGTGAAAGCAATCAGCGCAATCACGCCGTTCAATCACCCGCTGAACATGGTCAGCCACAAGATCGCGCCGTCGATTGCCACCAACAATTGCATGGTTTGCAAACCGACCGAGCTGACGCCGCTGACCGCATTGACACTGGCTGACATACTCTATGAGGCCGGCTTGCCGCCCGAGATGTTCCAGGTCGTGACAGGTTGGCCCGGTGACATCGGCGACGAAATGATCACCAATGAATACATCGATATCATCACCTTCACCGGCGGTGTGCCCGTGGGCAAGATGATCGCCGAAAAGGGCGTCTACAAGCGTCAGGCGCTGGAACTTGGCGGCAACGATCCTCTGATCGTTCTGAATGACCTCAGTGAGGCCGATCTGGACAAGGCGGCAGCCATTGCGGTGGCGGGGGCTACCGGAAATTCCGGCCAGCGTTGCACGGCGGTCAAGCGCATTCTCGTGCAGGAAAGCGTGGCCGATACATTCGTGCCGCTGGTTCTTGAGAAGGCCAGGAAGATCAAGTTCGGCGATCCTCAAGACCCGGAAACCGAACTTGGATGCGTGATCCATGACAAGGCCGCCGAGGTTTTTGAAAACCGCGTTTTTCAGGCGGAAAAAGAAGGTGCTGAAATTCTGTACCACCCCGGTCGCCAGGGTGCGCTGCTGCCGCCTATCGTGGTCGACAAGGTGCCCCATGACAGCGAATTGGTGATGGAGGAAACCTTTGGACCCATCGTGCCGATCGTTCGCGTGCCGGACAACGACGAAGAAGTGATGGCAATTTCCAACGGAACCGAGTTCGGCCTGTCTTCGGGTGTCTGCACAAACGATCTGAACCGGGCGATTGCCTTCATCAACGGGTTGAACGTCGGCACCTGCAACATCTGGGAACAGCCGGGTTACCGCATTGAAATGTCGCCCTTTGGCGGCATCAAGGACAGTGGAAACGGGGTGAAGGAAGGCGTCATCGAAGCGATGAAGTTTTTCACCAACGTCAAAACCTATTCGCTGCCGTGGCCTAACTGAGTCTGTTGCCCTTACCCCTTTTGCGGAAAGGGCAACACAGTTCCTCCCTGGTACTGGCGGGCCTTGCGGGGTCCGCATCTTTCGATGACGGCAAAGAGGAGCGGCGATGCCACAAATTGTCCACACTGAAGGGGAATCAAACACGTCCGAGGCGCGCAAGGCGTGGCTGCAAAAGTCGATGGGGCCGAAATCATCGCCATTGCTCAAACGCGATGCGAACGTGTTCCTGCATCAATCTCTGTCCTCACCCTGCGTCAGCACCATTGCAAAGGCCGAAGGGCTCTGGATCGAAGACATCGAGGGCCGCCGGTACATGGATTTCCACGGCAACTCGGTGCACCACATCGGGTATGGCCATCCCCGCTTGGTAGCCGCCATAAAGGCACAGCTTGACGATCTGCCCTTTGCGCCCCGCCGATTTACCAATGATCCGGCGGTGGAACTGGCTGAAAAACTGGCAGAGATCGTGCCTGGTGATCTGGGCAAAATGCTCTTTACCACCGGCGGCTCTGACGCCAACGAGGTTGCCCTCAGGATCGCGCGCGCCGCTACGGGTCGGTTCAAAACGATCAGCTTCTGGGATGCTTTCCATGGCGCGGGGTTCGGCGCTGCGAGTGTCGGCGGAGAGGCGACCTTTCGCAGTCACATTGCGGGGCCCCTTTTGTCCGGCACCGAACATGTAGCCCCCTTTGCCTGCTATCGATGCCCGTACAATCATGCGGGCCCCGAAACATGCGGGCTGGCCTGTGCGAAAATGGTGGAATATGTGCTCGAGCGCGAAGGAGATGTGGCGGCGGTCATTGCGGAACCGATGCGCGCCGTGCCCTACGTCCCGCCGCCGGGATTTTGGAAGACGGTGCGAGAGGCATGCGACCGTCACGGGGCGCTGTTGATCATGGATGAAATCCCGACGGGTCTTGGCAAGACGGGCAGGATGTTCGCCTTTGAACATGACGAGATCATCCCGGACATCGTGACACTTGGGAAAGCGCTTGGCGGCGGCATCCTGCCAATTGCCGCCTGTGTCGCCCGCAAACAGCTGGATGTCTGCGGAGATTATGCCATCGGGCACTACACGCACGAAAAGAACCCGGTCACCGCCCGGGCCGCTTTGACGACGATCCAGATCATCGAAGACGAAGGCCTGGTTCGCCGGTCAGCCGAACTGGGTGAACATGCCATTGGTCGCTTGATGGATGAACTTCAGAACGTTCCGATTGTCGGAGACATCCGGGGACGGGGCCTGATGTTCGGGATCGAAATCGTGGATGATCGCGCCGACAGAACACCGGGAAACGCGTGCGCCGAACGGATCTACTATGCCTGCCTCGAGGCCGGTCTGAGCTATAAGATCAGTCAGGGGTGCGTTCTGACATTGTCACCGCCGCTGACGATCTCGCGTTTGGAGTTGGACCGCGCAATCGACATCGTAATTGCTGCAATCAAGGCCGAGAGTTGACGCCCCTTACCGATCTCGTGTCACAATAGAGGATCAGGGGCCGCGTCCTTCCGGGCGCCCTTGGCCAAGTTCATAGGCGACGGATGTTCCGCCAAAGCGCGGTCAAGTGCTTGCGGTGAAGCTCACAGGAGTTTACGCCTTGTAGGCCAAAAATGGGATGTATCCCTTCCCAATCGCGGTCGGTAACATGAATAATACAATGCGCCGCGACAAGCTGGGCCAAAAAGAATAACGGGGTAGAGTATGGCAATTGTCAGCTTCCTTATCAGCCTTGCCGGTGCGACGATGCTGCTGCTTTACGCGGTTCGTATGGTGCGAACCGGGATCGAGCGCAGCTATGGGGCGTCGTTCCAGCGGGTAATGACCCAACAACGCAGCTACCTTCAGGCCTCGGTGGTTGGGTTGACGATGGCGGTCGTGCTGCAAAGCTCGGCGGCCGTTGCTCTGTTGACCTCGGGGTTTGCGGCCAGTGGAATGCTCAGTTTTTCTGCCGGCCTTGCGATCGTACTTGGCGGCGATCTGGGGTCGGCGTTGATCATCCAGATTCTTTCGTTCCGACTGGACTGGCTTGTTCCGATGCTGTTGGCGGTTGGCGGGTATCTGTTCGTAAAGACCGACTCCAAAAAAACCCGGCAAATGGGGCGCATCCTGATGGGTGTGGCCTTTATCCTGATCTCGCTTCGGTTCCTTCGCGAGGCAATGGATCCCATTCGGGACAGCGCATTTCTGCCCGCGGTGGCAGATTATCTGGCGCGCGATTATATCACCGCGTTTCTGGTCGGGGGCGCCTTGGCTTTCATCATGCATTCTTCGGTGGCGGCCATCCTCATGTGTGTCACCCTTGTGCAGATCGGAGCGATCCCGTTCGCCGCCGGGATGTCTTTGGTGTTTGGCGCGAATTTCGGCTCTGCCTTCATTCCGGTCTGGCTCACCCGTGCCATGCCAGTCCAGGCCCGGCGCATTCCATATGCCAACCTGGCATTGCGTGGCAGTTGGGCTTTGGTGAGTTTGTTTGCCGCCAACATGGCTTTGCGGACCGGGTTGTTAGGAGACCCGCAAGGCGGGCAGATGCTGGTCAATGTGCATGTTTTGTTCAACCTGTCACTGCTGCTTCTGGCCTTGCCATTTTGCGGGAGATTGAAAGTTCTGTTCGAAAGGTTTTTGCCGGATCAGAAGAAGGAACTGGTTCCGCAACCGGCACGACCGGCCAGCGCATTGGACATAGGCAACGTGGCAAATCCCAGCCAGGCCCTGCCAAGTCTCAAGCGTGAACTGCTGCGGATGAGCGATCTTGTCGAAACCATGTTCCGGCCTTGCCTGGAATTGTATCGCAGTGGCGACAAACAACAGATTCGAGCGGTACAAGCCATCGACGAGGACGTGAACAATTGCCTGTCCGGGATCAGGGCATTCGTTTCGGCGATTCCACCGGATGTATATGAAAAAAAGGATGAAAAATCCGCACGCGACCTGATGGAATTCGCTATCCGGCTGGAGACGGCCGGTGATGTCGTGGCCAAGCGATTGACCGTGTTGGCAGGTGAAATGCGGGCCAAAGGCTCGAGCTTTTCGCAGGAAGGCTGGTCGGAACTTGTTCAGATGCACGAGGGCATTCTGGCCAACATGAAGCTGGCATCAAACGTGCTTATTTCAGACGATCTGGAAAGCGCGCGCCTGCTGAGCCTTGAGAAGACCGAAATCAAACGGGTGGAACGTGAAAGCCGAAAACGACATCTGCGCCGATTGCAGCACGGGTCACGGGAAAGCTTCGAAACCAGTGATATTCATCTTGAGACGTTGCGGGCGTTCCGGGAGTTCAACAGCCATATCGCATCTATTGCTTACCCGGTGCTGTACCAGAATGGCCAGCTTCTCGAGACGCGGCTGATCGACGAAATTGCGAAATAGCCGGAAGGTTCTGTGATAAAAATCTGAAAAAGCAAAGGAATGATGCTACACTTCTGATGACGGCAGCGAACAGGAGCCGGACTCGATGCAAGCACGGGTAAAGAAAACAGGAAGATCGAAACGCGAAGCAACAAAATGGCTTCAGTTTCGAAATTCGGTTTTGCGGCTTTTCGGCGTCGATGGAAGCTTCCGCCCAGAGCGCGGCGCAGAAGGCGGAATCCAAAAGGTCGCGGTCGAAAAGGCAACCACGTTTTACCTGCCTTGAAGCTGAATTGCGCGACGGTTTTTGGGGGCGTTCCCAGACCTGATCCTTGAAAAATTCTATGAACATCAATTCCGTGGAGTTTGGCGGGCCAAATCGTAGCTTGGGAACATGTTCGAGTGGAACTTTTGCTTGGTGCGTTCAAGGCTTTGCAACAAAGCCGATACCGGACGGCAAGTCCCACCCGGGGAACCGATCTCAAAAGGAAGGAATGGGCAGGGCGTTACTGCGTTTGATTTCGCGCAGAACGACATTTGTTTGCGCGCTTTCCACCGCCGGCAGGCGAAACAGGAATTCTTCAAGAAAACCGTTGTAAGCCCCGATATCCTTGCAGATCACCCGCATGTGGTAATCTGCCTGCCCGGTCGTTGCGTAGCATTCCATAACTTCCGGGCGCTTCTCGATCGCTGCAATGAAGCGTTCAAGATGTTCCGGATTGTGCCGGGTCAGATGAACATGCACCAGGGCCTGAAACGAAAGCCCGGCGTGTTCAGGCGACAATTCAGCACGGTACTGCGAAATCAGGCCGGCCTCTTCAAACACGCGGATTCGACGCCAGCAGGCAGAGGATGACATGCCCACCCGTTCTGCAAGGTCAGCATTTGAAATGCGGCAATCCTTTTGAAGCAGCGCGAGAAGTTGGCAGTCACGTGAGTCGAGAAGCATACGAGAAAAATACCCGATATTGCGACAAAAGAAGAGAGGATTTTTCAAAAATCCCCGGAAATGGCGGGAAGCTAGAACAGATTCCTCAAAGGATTCCGGTAAAATACCCAGAAAAGGCGAGGCATCCATGACTGACCAGTCCCTGAAATTCGATACCTACGCCCTGTCGGACCGATACAAAGCCTCAGAGGGTCGTGTTTTC
Source organism: Ruegeria sp. A4 (assembly GCF_056543025.1). Classification (NCBI taxonomy): domain Bacteria; kingdom Pseudomonadati; phylum Pseudomonadota; class Alphaproteobacteria; order Rhodobacterales; family Roseobacteraceae; genus Ruegeria; species Ruegeria sp. A4. Next base: position 84,604 of record NZ_JBQGAW010000002.1, read on the forward strand.
CTGACGGGAACGCAAGCTCTGGTGCGCATCATGTTGGACCAGGCCCGCAGGGACGCAGCAGCAGGAAACAACACGGCCGGGTTCATCTCCGGATATCGGGGGTCTCCTCTTGGTGGTTTGGATCTGGAGCTGTGGCGAGCGAAAGAGGAAACCGAGGCGGCCAGGATCACATTCATGCCGGCCGTAAACGAAGACCTTGGCGCCACGGCGGTTCTTGGTGCCCAGCAGGCCTCGCTTGATCCCGATTGTGAGGTCGAGGGCGTGTTTTCGATGTGGTACGGGAAGGGCCCCGGAGTTGACCGTTCAGGGGACGCGTTGCGCCATGGCAATGCCTATGGCTCGTCGCCGAAGGGCGGGGTTCTGGTTGTCGCGGGTGACGATCATGGCTGCGTGTCTTCTTCGATGCCGCATCAGTCCGACGTCGCCTTCATGACCTGGTTCATGCCAACGCTGAACCCGGCCAACGTGGCTGAATACCTGGAGTTCGGTGAATACGGGATCGCGCTGAGCCGATACTCGGGCACCTGGGTCGGGTTCAAGGCGATTTCGGAAACCGTGGAAAGCGGGCAATCCGTGCGGTTGAAGCCGGACCGTGCGTTTGCCTTGCCGGAAATAGATCTGCCGCCGGGCGGCTTGCACGTGCGCAGCGCCGATTTGCCAAGCCCGGCCATCGAGACACGGATCGAACACAAGTTGCGGGCGGTCGAGGCTTTTGTCGAGGCGAACCCGATCGACCGGCGCATCTATGACATCAAGGATGCCCCATTCGGGATTGTCACAACGGGCAAAAGCCATCTGGACCTGATGGAAGTGCTGCGTCTTCTGGGGCTCGACGAAAGCGGATGCCGCCGTTTGGGCATCGACATCTACAAGGTGGGGATGGTTTGGCCTTTGGCGCGGCGCGATGCGTTGTCTTTCGTCCGTGGCAAAAAAGAGGTGCTGGTCGTCGAGGAAAAACGCGGGATCATTGAAAGCCAGTTCAAGGAATATTTCTATGACTGGCCGGGGGACAAACCCGAAAAGATGGTCGGAAAACACCGCGCAGCGGGCGATCCGTTGATTCCCTGGACCGGAGAGTTGAGCCCGTTGAACCTGATTCCGGTCGTTGCAGAGCGACTCGACCGTTTTTTCCCGGAAGAGGGATTTCTGGAAAAGGCGAAGGCGCTGACGGACGAACCGCCATCCGTTCTGAATGTTCCGGGTGCGGTCAGGGCTCCGTATTTTTGCTCGGGTTGTCCCCACAACACATCCACCAAAGTCCCGGATGGAAGCACGGCTGCGTCAGGCATCGGCTGTCACGTGATGGCAAGTTGGATGAACCGCAACACGGTCGGTTATGCGCAGATGGGGGGCGAAGGTGTGCCGCATGTTGTTGCCTCGAAATACAATGGCAACAAACATATCTTTCAAAACCTTGGCGAGGGCACTTGGTATCATTCCGGGTCGCTTGCCATTCGCCAGGCCGTGGCGGCGGGTACGAACATCACCTACAAGATTCTGTACAATGACGCAGTGGCAATGACGGGGGGGCAGCCTGTTGATGGCCCTATCAGCGTTTCCGGGATCGCCCAGACCTGTCGCGCGGAAGGTGTCGACCGGATCGCCTTGGTTTCAGACGACATAACGAAGTTCGATTCCAGCGATTTTCCGGCACGAACGAGCTTTCACCCCCGGGAAGAGATGGATGCCGTGCAGCGTGAGCTGCGTGACATCCAAGGTGTTACGGTTTTGATTTACGAGCAGACCTGCGCCACCGAGAAACGCCGTCGCCGCAAGCGTGGCAAAACAGAAGACCCCAAGCGGTTTGCTTTCATCAACCCCGCAGTGTGCGAAGGCTGCGGCGATTGCTCGGTCGAAAGCAACTGTCTGAGTATCGAACCCTTGGAAACCCCATTGGGCCGCAAGCGAAAGGTCAACCTGAACTCTTGCAACAAGGACTTTTCCTGCCTGAACGGGTTTTGCCCCAGTTTCATTACTGTGGAAGGGGCGGTGCGGCGAAAGGAACCCAGGCAGAAACTGGATATCCCGTCGCTTCTTGCCAAGGTTCCCGACCCGCAGCTTCCTGACCTGCACGCGCCGTACGATCTTTTGGTCGGTGGGGTCGGCGGCACCGGTGTCGTAACGGTGGGCGCCGTTCTGACGATGGCGGCGCATTTGGAAGGCAAAGGCGCCAGCGTGCTGGATTTTACCGGGTTCGCCCAGAAATTCGGTACGGTTGTCGGCTATGTTCGCATTGCCCGCACGCCCGAAGAAATCAATCAGGTCCGAATTGAGGCCAAAAGCGCCGACGCCGTCATCGGGTGTGACGTGGTCGTGTCTTCGGCGCCCAAAGCCTCGGTTCACTACCGCAAGGGCACAAAAGTAGTACTGAACCGTGCGGAAATGCCAACAGGCGACCTTGTTTTGCACCGCGATGCCCAGCTCAAGGTCGACGAAAGAGAAGCGCTGATACGCCGGACCGTCGGCGAAGAAAATGTCTTCGCGTTGGATGCAAACCAGTTGGCCGTGGATTTGCTGGGGGATTCGGTCTTTGCCAATACCTTGCTGTTTGGTGTCGCGTGGCAGCTGGGGAACATTCCGATCAGTGAGGTTGCAATCAAACAGGCGATCAAGCTCAATGGAGCCGCGATCGAGGCCAACATAATGGCCTTTGATCTGGGGCGGGTGATCGCTGCAAACCCGCAGATGCTGAATGCGAAGGAGAAGAGCTTTTCGCAAGAAACATCGCAGCAGATAATCGATTACCGGTCCGATGAATTGGCGACCTATCACGATGACGCTTATGCGCAACAGTACCGGGATCGCCTGATCCGTCTGTCAGCAGCACTGCCTGACCAGATACGCGAGGAAGCGCTTTCGCTTGCGGCAAAATCCCTGTTTCGCCTCATGGCAATCAAAGACGAATACGAGGTTGCTCGGTTGCTGACATCGCAACAATTCGAGAAACAATTGCGGTCCGAGTTCGAAGGGGATTTTCGGATCAAATACCACCTCGCGCCACCGGTTCTGACCGGTCGCAAGGATGCACGCGGGCGACCGCGCAAGCGAAGCTATGGTGGTTGGATGACCCCCGTTCTGAGGCTCCTTTCGCGTGCACGCAGGCTTCGCGGCGGCTGGCTTGATCCATTCCGGTTTTCAAGGGACCGCAAGCTTGAAAACGAAACCCTGGCCTGGTTTCTGGCTGTCTTGGATCGCATTGAAAAATCCAGCCCCGAGCTGGAGGCGGAAACCTGCCTGAAGATCCTGTCAGCGCCGCTGGATATCCGCGGTTTTGGCCCGGTGCGCGAAGCGGCAACACAAACCGTACGTACAGATGTAGATGCCATGCTGAACGTGATCGGAGAACAGCGAAGGGATGCGCAGGGCGCCGCTTCTCACAAGGTTTGATTGTTCTTTCGGGAAACTGTCTGGAAACGCGGATTGTACGCGGGGCTGAACGGATCTGAAACCCCGTACACTCCGGTGTAATGGACTGCTGCCTGAAACGGTCCGGTTTTCGTTCGGGCGTCACCGGCAGCGGCGCGACGCCGCCACCGGACAGACAGATGTGGGTAACCCTTCGTCACGGGCATTGCGTTGGCAGAGGCCGTCTTGCTCTGGGTTGACGAGCAAGGGGCTTGTAAGTGCATTTCACCCAGCCGGCTTTCATTGTCTCCGACCCTTGTGATCAGACCCGTGCTTTTTCAAAGGCGGCCCAAGCGGTTTCGAATGCTTCGAAATCAAACGCGGGCTCGCGGGCTGCGTCCAGAACAATACGTTCTGTCGCCAAAAGCTTATGGATTGCAGCTTCCAATTGATCAACGACATCATTCGGTATGACCAATGCGCCATGACGATCGGCGTGAACAAGATCACCGGGGTCAACTGTCAGACCAAAAATCGAAACTTGAGTGTCAATCTCGCGGACGTGGACGAAACCATGGCTCGGTCCGATGGAACCAGCGACAATCGGGAACCCTGAGGGCAAATCCCCGAGATCCCGCATGACACCGTTGGTCAGAGCGCCAGACATGCCGAAACCCTTGTGAACCGTCGTATTGATCTCACCCCAATAAGCGCCGATGCAATCGGGATAATCCAGATCCTCGATCACGGCGATTGAAGGGCCGGGTGCCTCGGCCATGTACTTGTAATAGGCCATACGTCGGGCTTTGATGACGTCGGGCGGCTCGGTCGGGGGATTGACCGCAGCAATTTTGGCGGTGCGCGCATAGCCGACGATGGCAGGCCCTTCGGGGGCCGAGCTTAGCATGGTGCCACGCGTGAACCTGTCGAACCCGCGCCTGCCCTGTGCCACCTCGATGGCATTGCAGACAGTTGGCGTATCGACTTTGCGAAGCAAAGACAAAAGGGACGGTGTCATGTGTCCTCCAGCCAGCGGGACAGCGCCGCTGTTGTTTTTTCAGGTTGTTCCAATGTCGGGAGATGGCCCGCGTCGCCGATGATCTCAAGCGCGCTTCGTGGCAGCAGGTCATGCATAAGTCGGTGGCGTTCAACTGGGCAAAGCCGGTCTTCACGTCCGCACAAAACCAGAGCCCTTCCGGTATAAGCCGTCAGCGTCTCGCTTTGGTCCGGTCGGTTCATAAGCGCCTTGGACTGACGTATGAAAACGTCTGGGCCCAGGTCGGTGGCCATTGCCATGCACAGATCCAGGATCGCCCCCCGGTTCGGTCCGTCAGCCAGATAACCGGGCTTCATCTCGTCACGCATCACGGTCCTCAGCTGACCGTTGCGCACGACGGACATCTGCGGCGTACGACGCGCTTTTACCTCTGGCTTTTCCGCCAGTGGATTGGTGTCAAGCAAGGCCAGACGCGAAACACGTTCGGGGGCTTGGCGCGTGACCTCCATCGCCACGATACCCCCCATGGACAGCCCGGCCAGCGCGAAGACCGGCGGCGCATTCCCGAGAATATCCCGGGCCATGGCCTCTATGCTGTCGTGATGAGACAACGGAAAGGTCATCACGGGCATTCTGCCCGACAGAGCATTGATCTGAGGGCCAAAAAGCCGGGCATCACACATCATGCCCGGCAACAAGATCAGAGGTTTCATGCCGAAGCCAGCTTTGCCCCTTCGGACAACGCCGCCAGCTTGGCATAGGCGATCTGGGGATCGACGGCGCCGAAACCCGCAAAAGTGCCAAAGCCGCAATCGCTGCCCGCGATCACCCGGTCCGGTCCCACGATTTCCGTGAACCGGTCAATCCGTTGGGCCACAAGTTCGGGATGTTCGACGAAATTGGTCGTGGTGTCGACCACGCCGGGCACCAGAACCTTGTCATCGGGAATCTCGGCCTTGCGGTCCCGGAAAACAGTCCATTCATGGGCATGCCGCGGATTGGACGTTTCGAACAGGACATAGCGCGACTTGGTCGCCATCAGGGTGCTGAAGACCTTGTCCATGGCGATGTCGCAGCAATGCGGGCCTTCGTAGTTGCCCCAGCAGATATGTACCCGTACCCGATCCTGCGGGACGTTCTGAAGCGCATGGTTCAGGGCCTCGACATGCATGTCGGCAATTTTGATGAACGCCTCATCCGACAGGTCGGTGAACAGCATGTGGCGCGACAGGGCAAGATCGGGGCAATCCAGTTGCAGGTCCAACCCGGCGGCGACGATGGTTTCGTATTCGTCCTTCATCGCGTCGGCCAACGCTGCCAGATAGGCCTCTCGCGTAGGGTAGAAATCATTCTGCAAAAACAACGAGATCACTCCGGGAGACGCGGCATTCATGAAGCCGCGCTCGGCCCCGTGTCGAGCCATGGCCGCCTTGAGGTTGGCGATGTCCTTTTGCAACTCGCCTTGCCCTTTTGATCGCACCTCACCCGTACACATCGGCCTTGCGTATTGTGGCGTACCGCCGTCATCGGCCAGTCTTTGCAGAAAGCCGGGGAACATCTTCAAGTCTGCCGGTGCATTGCGAGGGCTGTCGCCCGAAAACCCGGTGTAGCGATCCTTGACATAGGTCGCATAGGAGATTTTCGAAGTTTCGCCGTCGCTGACGATATCAACACCGGCTTCGACCTGTTTGCGCACCGTTTCGGCCACGGCGTTGGCCATGCAGGTATCAAAGGCGCCTGTGTCATAAGGTTCGCCGTTTTCGCGGGCAAAAATAAAATCCACGACGTCCTGCGTTCGGGGCAGAGAGCCAACATGTGTTGTTTTTACGGTCATAGGGACCTCCTTAAACTTTTCGTGCCATCAGGATCGTGTGGCTTTGGGCTTCTGGGTCTTCGGCCAGGTATCCGGTCATTTGCAGCCCGTTTTTCTCAAGACACCCGGCGTAACCGGCCGGGGACAGTGACGCGTGGTAGACAAGCTCTGATCCGACTGTGCCGCTGACCTCTCCGGCACGAGGTCCGACGGTCAGCATGAGCATTCCCTTGGGTCGCAAATGGCGCGCCATCCGGGCGATACAGTCTTTCTGCTCGTCCGCCGTAAGGTGGAAAAAGCTGTTCCAGGCAATGATGCCGTCGAACTGCTGATCCAGTTCAAAATTCCGCATATCCGCGTTGCGCCAGTCGCCATCGGGCCAACGGTCGCGGGCAATGGCAAGCATGGCGTCGGAAAAATCGATACCCGTGACGTCGAACCCTTCGGCCATGAACCAGCGTGCGATGGGGTCGCCCGAGCCACAGCCCAGGTCCAATACGCGGTCACCCGGCTTCAGGCTGGCGGTGAAGCGCGCCAACCAGCGCGCTTCGAACAGGGCCTTGGAACGGCGCCTGTCATATTCGGTCGCCTGCCGTTCATAAACGGCGTGGGTGTCATTCGGGTCCGCGTTCATCCTGTCCAGGTCGCTCCTGCCGGGTCATCGGTTGCGGTGATGCGGTACAGGCCCGCCAGCCCGGTCATGGATGGCTGAACACCATAGGTTTCGCCGGGAAGAACCAAGGCCGTGTCGCCCACCGAGATCGTGGTTTCGTACCCGTCGATCGAAACACGCCAGTGACCGCTGGCCGGCATCAGAACCACTGGTTTCTCGGCCGCGATCGGTTCGGTCACTGCGGATCCGCGCCCCAGAAAATCGACCTCGAATCCGGGTTTGTCCTTGATCAACGCGTTTTCGCCAATCACCTTTGCGGGCTTTTTGGCCGACAACGCCATCAGATCCCAATACCGCGCAACGTATTTGCCGACCACATCCTCGACAGGAACTTCGGGATAGCTTTTCAACTGTTCTTCGGTCAGCAAAGGCATCGGGCGGACATTGTGGGGCAGTTCCTGGCCCAGTTTGGAGTCGTACAGAACGCCATTGTCGCCCAGCATCAGACCATGTGCCTGCGCATCTTCGATCACCTGAGGCGCCCAGGTGACGCCGCCACCCGCATCGTCTCCGCCCAGGATCGACATGATCATTCCGTAATCCTGGCCGACATTCTCAAAGCCCCGGAAAATACCCGTTGGAATGTTGAAGATGTCTCCTTCCTCGGCGATGAATTCCCCGGCCGTACCATAGCGGCCCCAGAAAAACCGCCAACGACCCTTGGCAACGAAAAAGACCTCGGCCGTGGTGTGGCTGTGCAGTGAGTTGCGGCATTTCGGCGGCTGTCCCGCCGCTCCGATGTTGAAGCCGATCTTGTCGGTGATGTGGACATGCTGGTCCGGAGATTCCGAGACGCCGCCGCCGATTATCGTGAAGTTCTCTTTCTGATCGCTGCCGGGAGTATGGGCATCGATAAAAGCGGTTTTACAAGGTTGAAGCTCGCCATAGCGGACGATGCGGGAAGGGATGGATGATTTTGTCATGACGTACGATCCGATTGATTTTTTTTGGAAAGAAAGCGCGTGTGCCCAAGCAGGACAGGCCCTTACTTTCCGGGCGGGCGCAGGTTCAGTCGCCGCGCCCTCAGGCTTTGACGGTACATATGGAAAAGCCGAACGGTTCGGGGCTCGGACAGACCGCCCGACAGGATGCGATATGAGACCGGGCGGCCCACTCAGACCTCGCCGTTTTGCAACAGGATCTGCTTCCAGACCGAGGTTTCATCGAACAGGGTGTATTCACGGCGCAACTGCGGCTGCCCCGCAACAAGTGCGCCGAATTCAGCGTGGCTGATCCCGAGGACATAAACCTGCGCACCGGTCGGCGCGCCAAACACGCCCCAGCCGTCATGCTTGCCCCAAAGGCTCCAGCGAATTGCCGCACGCGGAGGCATATCAGGGTCATCTCGCCCGATCTGATGCTCGATCTTGAATTCTGCATTCGGAAAACTCGCCCGCAGTCCCATCCAGAAGCGGTCGACGGCATCCCGGCCATGCCCGGTTACTCCGCCCACATATTCTGACTGAACAGCGCGGTCATATTCCGAACCGATCACGCCCATATCTGCGTTCATGATCCGCGTCAGAATGTCGGCGTAGCGCTGCCCCCATTCATTGTCATTCCCATGGCCTTTGTATGGTCCGGGCTGATCGATTTCGGGCGTCAGAGGTTTGACGCAGTTCTCTTTGCCGCCTTCCCGGGCAATCAGATCAGCGGCGTATTCCTTGGGATCCCAGCCCATCTGGCGCACAATCGCGCCCTGATCGCGGATCAGCCATTCATCGTTGATCTGATTGTCTATGGCGTGGCAATCCGCAAGAATCCGGTAACGCAGCTTCGTCCCGGTGGGCTTGCCATAGACACCCTCGGCCAAATGCGTGGCCGTTGAAATGATCCGATGAGAGCTCAACATGCCCTCTTCCGGTGTGCCGGACCAAATCACGTCTTCGCCCAGCAGCTGCCGATCCGGAAACTCGGCCAGCGTTGCCATTGTGGCTCCGATGACATTTTGATTGCCCAAAACAACCGAACCAGGCGAACGGACGACGATGTCATCGCTGTAATACTCATGCAGCGTGGCGATACCTCGATCTTCCCAGATCTCCTTGGTGATGCCGATGATGTAGTCCGGAAAATCCCGGAATTTCGGATCGAAGCCTTTCATGTCTCTGTCCTTTGTGGGGCCCACCCCTTTGGCAATCGGGCCGAGGTCCGCACAACCAGTGGTCCATCAATGGCCACTTTGCGCGGTTCGGCTTTCGCCGGGGTGTCGATATGTTCGAAAAGGGCGGCAACGGTTTCGGCCACCATAAGGTTAGCCCGCTGCCGGATCGTCGTCAAATTGTAAGCCGGCCAACCGGCCGGCGGCACGTCATCATAGCCCACGACCGAGACATCCTCGGGGACGCGCAGGCCAAGTTCAAAACGGATCACATCCATCGCCGCCAATGCCATGTGATCATTGGCCACAAATACGGCATCCGGCCGTCGTTCGGGGGCGACATCGAACATCCGACGGGCTGCTGTACGGGCGTTTTCCGTGTGAAACTCACCTACTTCGTGGGCAAACAATTCCTGCCCGGCCTCGGCCAGTGCGGCGCGATACCCGGCTTCGCGGTCCCGCTGCGTCGAGGCCCCTTGCCAACCTGCGATATAGGCAATCCGTTGGTGCCCACCGGCTAACAGAAATTCCGCGACTTTGCGGCCCCCGGCATAGTTGTCGGACGTGACCGTGGTGATGCCCTCGATGTCCTGGCTGCGGTTGAACAGCACCACCGGCACCCCGGCCTGTTGGCAGCGCATGGCGATATCCGACGACATGGGCACCGAGGCCAGGATGACGCCATCCACCTGATAATCAAGAATCTCTTCCATCACATCGTCGATGTTCCCGGCCGATCGTGAGGCCATGAAGATCAGCACGTGATAGCCTTGCTCCTGAAGGGCGTTGGACAGCTTCTCGAGCGCTTCCGGATAAAAATAGTTATCCAGGTAGCCCACCACCAAACCGATAATCCGGCTTTTCCCGGACACCATGGCGCGGGCCAGAACGTTTGGACGATAGCCCAGTTCAGCAGCGGCTTTGCGCACCTTCTCTTCGGTCTTTTTGCTGACGGACGCGCCGGGCGTGAATACGCGGCTGACGGCGGACTGGCTGACACCAGCCAGTTGAGCGACCTGCAGAGATGTTACTTTTTCCGCCATCAATCTGCTGTCCAACCCCCGTCGATAAGCATTGACGTGCCGGTAACCAGTGCAGAGGCGTCTGACGCGAGATAACGCACCGCCCCCATGATGTCTTCGACCTCTCCGACCCGATCCAACTTGATCTTTTCCATGATCCAAGCCGCGCGTTCAGGATTGTCGAAAGTGGATTGGGTCAGGGGGGTTCTGATGAAAGTCGGGCAGACAGTGTTGATCCGAATGCCCTGTTTGCCCCATTCGATGGCCATGGATTTGACCATGCCCTCAAGCCCATGTTTGGTCGCACAATAAAGCGCCCGGTCGACACCGCCGACATGCCCCATCTGGCTGGAGATGTGGATGATCGATCCCGGCTTTCCTGCCTTGATCAAAGCGCGGGCGGCGTAGGCCGATAAGAAGTAGGCCGAACGCAAATTGACGTTGGTGACAACATCGAAGTCATCGGGTGTTGTCTCTATGGCCGCGCTGTGGCGCGCCACGCCCGCCGAATTCACCACGATATCGAAGGTGCGGTGATCGAAATGCTGTTTCAGGGCATCCAGATCACCCTGATCCATCACAAGCGCTTCGGCCGACCAGCCGTGATCTCGCAAGGCGGAGACGGTGTCGTTCAACCGATCCGCCCCTCTGGCCGCACAAACTACATGTGCACCCGCCTCGGCCAGCGCTACCGCGCACCCCTGCCCGATACCCGAGGAGGCCCCGGTAACGAGGGCGGATTTTCCGTTCAGGGAAAACGAAGGGGTGCGTGGCAATTCCGTCATCAGCGCATTCCATCCGGTATTTCAATGCGGCCCAAATTGCGGGCCTTGTTGAACTCCCGCAGGCGGGCAAAGACGTCAACGCCAAGCTGCCGGTAGGCATCCAGCAAATCAACCAGCACCCAGTTTTCCCGGATCCTGCCGTTTTCCAAACGCCAGAAATCGAGGCTGCGCATGGTGATCTTCTTGCCTGACGGAGCGATGCCCATCCAACCATCGTCTATGACGGTCTGGATCATGTTGGGCCAGCCCGTCACGGCCGCATATTCCCCGTCACCGAAGAAGTGATAGGTGATGTCGTCCACGAACTGCCCGCGATCCGGCATTCCGTTCAGGAACGGGATCTGATGCCAGTTGCGGAACCCCGCATAGCCGCGCCCGGTGCCGATGCCCGAAGGGCCGTACCAGTTCATGCGCGGGTGCCAGAACCGATCCATCTCCATCACTTCGGGGCCGCCTTGGGACGGGTGTTTCTTGAGATGCTCCAGCATGTCGATGATATGCTGGCAGGTCTGTTTGCCCTTGGCTTCATCATAAGGGCCGGGGACAAACCCGTCCTGGGTGGCGGGGCCGGGGACGTGCCATTCACGGCCCAGACTTGGCGCCATCGGCCAGGCATTCGCCTGCATCATGACTTCGGGGATGTCCCACAGGGCCTGCATCTCGACGATCTTGCCGTTTTCGAAGCGGTAGAATTCATGAAACCGCATCGTGACCTGATGACCCGTCGGTGGGATGTCCAGCCAGGGGCCGGTGAAAACACCGGTGTAATAGCCACCACATCCGACCCAATCTGCGCCAAACTCATCTGGGCCGGCCATGACGATGTAATCCCGTCGTTCAAGATCGGGCCACGCCGCCAGCAAGTCTTTGTAGCCGGTGTCATAGAAAGCATCACTGCCGATGCTGTCGCCAAAGGGATGACACAGACGGAACACGGCATCCGATGACGTGATATCCGCGAGGACCCGACGCACATCAGCCTCGTTGAAATCATACATCGCAGCCCTGAGCGGTTCGATCAGGGCCTTGTGATGTGTGTGTTTGTCACTCATTCAGCAGCGTCCCGGTAAGGCGCCGGCGCACCGTAGGGCACATTGATTCCGCCATATCGGCGCACACGAACGTTGCATTGTTCCGCGTGGCCAACGAACCCTTCAAGCATGCACAGGCGCGAGCCATACTCACCGATCAGCGTCGCGGCCTCATCCGTCAGAACTTTTTGATAGCTGTGCGTCTTCAGGTATTTACCAACCCAAAGACCACCCGTGTAACGCCCGGCCTTCTTGGTGGGCAGCGTGTGGTTGGTGCCAATTACCTTGTCCCCGTTCGAAACATTGGTGCGCGGCCCAAGGAACAACGCCCCATAGCAGGTCATGTTTTCAAGGAACCAGTCGTCTCGGTCGGTCATCACCTGTACATGTTCCGAGGCGATGTCATCGGCAAGCTGCAACATCTCATCATAAGTGTCGCAAACGATCACCTCACCATATTCTTCCCACGACACCTTCGCGGTATCCGCGGTTGGAAGGATGCCCAGCAGCCGGTCGACCTCGGCCAGGGTGTCATTGGCCAGATTGCGTGAGTTGGTCAGCAGAACGCAGGGGCTGTTGTATCCATGCTCGGCCTGCCCCAGCAGATCGGTTGCGCACAGCTCGGCATCTGCGGCGGTCTCGTCGGCAATGACCATCGTTTCGGTCGGCCCTGCAAAAAGATCGATCCCGACACGACCGAACAACTGACGTTTGGCTTCCGCGACAAAGGCGTTGCCGGGGCCAACAAGCATGTGAACCGGATCGATTGTTTCGGTGCCCAATGCCATGGCCCCGATGGCCTGAATGCCGCCCATGACATAGATCTCATGCGCGCCACCCAGGTGCATGGCGGCAATTACCGCTGCATTGGGTTTGCCCTGAAACGGGGGTGTGCATGCTATGATGCGCGGAACACCGGCGACCGAAGCGGTCGCCACCGACATATGCGCCGAGGCGACCATGGGAAACTTGCCGCCCGGAACGTAGCAACCCACGGATTGCACCGGGATGTTCTTATGGCCCAGAATGACACCGGGCAGGGTTTCGACCTCGATGTCCAGCATTGAATCCCGCTGCGCCTGCGCAAAGTTGCGCACCTGTTCCTGCGCGAATTTGATATCGGCCAGCTCACGATCGGACAATTGCCCGATCAGGTCATCAATTTCCTGCTGGTTCAGGCGAAACGAGGCAGGTGAGTAGTTGTCGAACTTCTCACTCAACTCGCGCACCGCGGCATCCCCACGGGTTTCGATGTCTTTCAGCGTCGCTTCAACCACGGCGCGGGTCTTGGCATCATCTTCCGCCCGATCCGCATCGGATTTGCCGCGTTTAAGATACTCGATTGCCATCTTTCCAATCCTCAGTTTTCCGGCCGTGGCGGAGTCTTCTCGCCGCGGTCAAATGCTTCCCAGCCTTCGCCGTTGAACAGGTCCACGCCAAGCTGAGCCGCAACGTGGGCAAAGTCGACATTCACCCAGTTGTCGACAATTTTGCCGTCGACCACTTTCCAGAAGTCCATGTACCTGATTTCGACACGCTTGCCTGTGGGGGCAATGCCCAGAAATTCGCCGGAATGCGTGGCTTCCTGGCGGCCGAAGGCGGCGGCCCATTCACCCATGTAAAGGCGCGCTTCGTCAACACAGACCTTATCCGAAAACGCGGCTTGAAACGGACGCTGCCAGTTATCCTGAAATTCCTGCAGGCCGGTCTTGGTGCCGCAGCCCTGATTGCCCATCCAGCGAAAACCTTCGGCGAAGAATTCACCGATGTCATCAATGCGGTGATCATTCAGACCATCAACCATTGTTTCGATCACGCGGCGCGTGTCTTCCGTCTTGCTCATGTCCGTGTCGCGGGTCAGAACCGCTTGTTCGGGACGGGAACCTTTCATTTTTCTATCCTTTGAGGTTGCCGAAGGGAGGGATTGGGACGTGCGGCCCCAATGCTCAGAAAGTCCCTCGGCATCCTGTTCAGCGCCGGGTGGCGCGACATGGCGTTATGTCGGGCGTTCTTGCTCATCAGCCTTTCACCGCCCCGGCTGTCAGACCGCTGACAATCTGGCGCTGGAAAATCAGCACGAGGAAGATCAAAGGCGCGGTGATCGACACGGCAGCGGCAACCGCAACGACCTGATCGGTTGTCGTCGTCTCGCGATTGAACATGCCGACGATGGCGGGAACCATGGTCTGGTTCTGCGCATCAAGCAGCAGCGCGGTGACCAGAAAATCGTTGTACGCCAGCAAGAAGCTGAACAGTCCTGTGGTGATCACGCCTGGCCACATCACCGGCATGATGACACGGCGGAAGGCCTGAAAGTGGCTGCACCCATCCACGCGGGCGGCCTCATCCAGCTCGGCCGGGATGTTCTGGAAGAACGAGCGCAGCATCCAGATCGTGAAGGGCTGATTGATCGCGACCAGAACAGCGATCACCGCAAAAGGCTTGCCGTACAAGGTTGGTGCGTTCTCACCCAAGATCGGGCTGAGCCATTCGGCCGAGTTGATGAACACCGGCAGATAGCCCGCCACCAGAACTGAATGCGGTAATGCCCGAAACACCAGTGCGACGATCAGGATCCAGAAGGCCAACGTTGATCCTGACCGCGCTAGACCGTAGCCCGCCAATGTGCCCACGGTCAGCGACACTGTCACCACGCCCGTCGTTACGATCAGCGAGTTCTTGAAGTTGTTTGAAAAGCCCCGGTCGATCCAGACGGTTTTGTAATGCTCGGTCGTCAGACCAAGCACATCCCGTCCCAGTGGGCCAAACAGCGGGTTCAACACGTTCAGGATTGCAGGCAGGACCACGAAGAACACCAGCAGGAAACCCACCAGCAATACCAGAACACCGATTAGCCATCCAAACCATTCCTGACCGGGCTTGGTGTAGGACTTTATCATCGAAGGCAGTGTTTTGGTGGCAGCGAAGATCGTGCCCCAGATAACCGCGATACCCAGAATGATATCCAGCAGCGACAAGCCCTTTCCGACGCTCAGCGTGACCGGCCCGAAGATCACGTTCAGCGCGTTGCTGTCGAACGCATCGACGGGTGACTTGAAGCTCATGACCACGATCCAGAAGATCGGAAAGGCCGCGATCAGGCACCAGAGCGCAAGGAAGATGTTCGAGGTCAACCGCAGGCTTAAGGGCTGGCGAAGCGCACGCGAGGACATGTCAGTGACCTCCTTTATGGTCGCGCCATGTACGGCGCAGCGGAAGGATAAGCAGGATGACGACACCGATCATGGTCAGCATCGAGTTGGCGGACGCCCGGCTGATCGACCGGTTGCCGGCCTGATCCGGCGTCAGGTAGTCGAAGGTCAGCCACTGTAGCGAGATGACGTAGCCCTGGCTCGAAAAACCGACGATCTCTTCGAACACGCGGTAGCTGTCCATCAGGTGGATCATCGACACGAAAATGATCAGTGGCATCAGGTGTGGAATGACGATGTATTTCAGGCGCTGCCAACGGGTCGC
The DNA here is from genome assembly GCF_056543025.1 of Ruegeria sp. A4. Lineage (NCBI taxonomy): Bacteria > Pseudomonadati > Pseudomonadota > Alphaproteobacteria > Rhodobacterales > Roseobacteraceae > Ruegeria > Ruegeria sp. A4. The sequence continues at coordinate 99,848 of NZ_JBQGAW010000002.1, forward strand.
ACCGTCAATCACGGCACTTTCAAGACTGTCCTGATTGACCGTTTGCAGCCCGGCGTAGAAGACGATCGCTGCAAAGGGTGCCACGTGCCAGACGCGGTAGAGCATCATCAGTACTTCGATGGTCCAGGCTTGGGCGAAAAGGGCGATGTCCCGGTTCAGCCACCATTCCATCATTGCGGTCAGGATGCCGTCGCCCCGGAAAAGCCAGTTGATCGACAGCACGCCGATCACGGGTGTGATGATGAAGGGCAGCAAGGACACAAAGATCACCGGCCCGCGGATGGACCGCGCCGCGTTGTTGATCAGTATTGCGATCCCAAGCCCGCACCCGACCACCAGCGGCAGAGTGATCAATGTGAAGGTCAGGGTGAACCGAAGCGCTTTCCAGAAGTTGATCGTAGACAGCACATGCCAACTGCCGTCGCTTATGGCGCGCCATGCGCGTTCAGGCTCCAATACGTTGCGATAGCTTTGCAAGCCGACATATTGGGTTTGGGTAATGACCTCGCCATGTTCGTCGAGCTTTGGCTGCGAAACCATCTCGGTCACGCAGGTCTGCGTCAGGAAACCTGGCGTGCAGGTTTCCTTTTCGACCGTCTCATAGATCGGCTGAGTAACGTAAAAACTCTGCTTGAACACGCTGACCAGAGGAAACGCGATAAAGAGAAGCATCATAAAGACAGAGGGGCCGACAAATGCGGCAAATGTCCGGAAATTCATGGCTCTGCCTTTCTCATGACTCTCGAGGGGAAGGGGCGGGAGGGCCGTAGCCCTCCCACGGGAGGATCAGTTGCTGATCAGACCTGCTTCTTTCGCGGCAGTGATGTAATCTGCCTCGATATCCGCCAGCGTTGTCTGAGCATCCTTGGCGCCGGTCAGGTAGTCGGCCAGACCGTTGCCCAGGGCGGTGTGCATGATGCCCATCGGGCCAGATGCCGGGTAAGCCTTTGCGCCCGCTTCAGCCGAAGCGGCTGCTCCTGCCGCCAAAGCACCCGCTGAATAGGCAGGGCTCAGCCAAACAGCGACGTCGTTGTTTGCGCTGACCATTTCGCCGTCCATGCCCTCAAGCGCGACGCGGAATGCGGCGTCGGCCTCTTCGTCGCTCATGTTCGAAGCGAGAACGATGCCATCCCACCAGATGGTGGTTGCCGGCGCTGCCGAACCCATAGGAGCGGCTGCCATGGTGACTTTGCCGACGACCTGGCTTTCGGCCTCATCATTCATGGCGGCGGCACGGCTGGCCCAAAGGTTCGCCATGGCGATCTTGCCCTGTTGGAATTGTTGCTGCACGTATGTCGAGTCGGAAACCAGATATTCCGGATCCATGTACTCGGTCATGGCTTTCAGTGTTTCCAGCGCAGCTACGCCCTGCTCGTTGTTAATCGTTGGAACGTTGCCGTCGCCAAAGAACGAGCCGCCTTCGCCAAGGTACATGTTGACGAATTCCTGGCCGAGGTTCCAACCAGTCTTGAACGTTCCCCCGATCGGATAGTCCATGACGCCGGCTTCTTTGATCTTGGCAGCTGCGGCCAGGACGTCATCATAGGTTTTTGGTTCTTCGATGCCCAGTTCAGCCAGTACATCATCGCGATACATCAGGTGCTGCGCATTCACCATCATTGCAATGGCCATGGTCTTGCCATCGACCTTGATCAACTGGTTGGGAAGCAGGTCCTGGCCGTATTTTTCGACCAGATCATCCAACGGACGGATCGTGCCTGCGTTCAGCAACGGCACCAGGGTCGCGTTTGAAACACCGCCGATCTGATAAAGCGCGGGATCCGCAGCAAATGCTTCGGGCTGCTTTTCGCGGAATTCCTGATCCAGCGATGCGCTGAAATTGCCGCATTCTGCCATCGCATCGGTGACGGCTTTCCACGCTTCAAAACCGGCGGACAGTGATTTTAGCGGCACTTCGTTTTCAAAGGCGCAATCTGCCCACGCGCCGGTGGCGGCGATGGACATGGCACCGGCCATGAGGATCGTCTTGAGTTTCATAGGTTTCTCCCTGTCAGGATCGGTCCGTCGTCGACGTCCGGACCGGTGTTATGCCCTTGCGGGCCGTTTGTGGGGTTAGCCCCCGATCCGCGCACCGCTTCCAGCTTCGAAGAGGTGACAGATATCCGTTGGCACCGAGAACGAGACCGTTTCGCCAATCTCGGCGCGGAATGCTTTGTCTGCTTTCACTGAAACCAGAGCTCCGCCGACCCGAACCGAGATCATGGTCGCGTCGCCCAGCAGTTCCAGCGTATAGATCGGAGCGGTGATCTGACCTTTGCCATCGGCAAGGCTGGCATCTTCGGCCCTGAAACCCAGTGTCATTGGGCCATCCGGTGCATCCACCGCAATTTCGACATGTTCGGCGCGGAATATTCCGCCCGCCACTTCGCCATCCATCAAATTCATGGCGGGTGAACCGATGAAGCTGGCGACGAACGTATTCGCGGGACGGTCATAAATTTCGGTCGGGCTTCCGACCTGCTGAACCACGCCCTGTTTCATCACGACGACGCGGTCCGCAAGGGTCATGGCCTCAATCTGGTCGTGGGTGACGTAAATGGTGGTTACAGCCAGCTCATGGCTCAGGTTCTTGATCTGGGCCCGTGTGGAAACCCGCAGCTTGGCGTCCAGATTGGACAACGGCTCGTCCATCAGGAACACGTTGGGTTCGCGCACGATGGCACGTGCAAGTGCCACACGCTGTCTCTGACCACCCGACAACTCGGCTGGCTTGCGATGCAGGAAATCGTCCAGTTCAACCATGGCACTGGCGCGGCGCACTTTCTCGTCGTGGGTTGCCGGGTCGATACCACGCACTTTCAGCGGAAAGCGGATGTTCTCGTAGACGTTCATGTTGGGATACAGAGCGTAGCTTTGGAACACCATCGCCACGTCACGGTCCTTGGGTTCCAGATCATTGACTACGTTGCCGTCGACAAGGATTTCGCCTTCCGTCACGTCTTCAAGGCCGGCGATCATGCGCATTGTGGTTGTCTTGCCGCAGCCTGATGGGCCGAGCAGCACCAGAAACTCACGATCTGCAATCGTGAGGTCGAAATTGTGAACCCCAACGAATGAGCCCCATCGCTTGCCGACGTTCCGCAATTGAATTTCCGCCATGGTGCCCCCTGCAAGGAATCATTTTGCATACGTTTGCAAAACTGTAATTCGCATGTATCAAATCAGGCAAGACTTTTTTGCATACGTATGCAAAAATAACGGAGAAATCCGACTCAACCTGGCTTCGCGCCGCTCGCAAAACTTTGACTACAATGGTAAAAACCTTGAACTTTCAGACAGAAAAAAAACTGGTCTCTGCGTTTCACGCCGCATTGGAATCGGCCGCAGTGACGGAAACTCCGAAGGTGATGAGCCAATTCAGCGCCTCGGATTTGAGGTGGCGCGGCTTTCATCCGTTCAACGAAATCAACGGCGCCGAACAGGTTGCCCGGAAATTCTGGCAGCCGCTGAAGGGCAGCCTTGCTCATTTGCAGAACCGAGTGGATATTCTGTTTGCGGGGCAAAACTCGTTGCGGAAAGAAACCGACGTTTGGGTTGTCGCCATGGGCCATCTGGTGGGGCTGTTCGACCGACCGTGGTTGGGTATTCGCCCAACCGGCAAGATGGCGTTCCTGCGGTATTGCGCGTTCTACAAGGTGGCCGGCGGAAGAATTGTCGAAACGGCGATGTATTTCGACATCCCGCACTTGATGGTCCAGGCTGGCCAGAATCCGTTCCCCCCGCAGACCGCGGCACATGTGGTTCAGCCCGGACCAAGGACCCATGATGGTTTGCTGCATGATGAGCAACCCGCTGACGAAGGCGAAAAAACGCTGGCAGTCATCAACGCGATGATCGCGGATCTGGGCCGTTGGGACAGCGGACTGTCGCTGGAAGAAGAATTGGCGCGCACTTGGCACCAGGACATGATCTGGTGGGGCCCCGAAGGAATTGGCGCGACCTACACGATCGAACGCTATGCCAGGCAACACTCTGGCCCGTTTCGCGCTGCCTTCACGGGCCGGTCAAAGACCAATCACGTCTGCCGTCTGGCCGAAGGGCATTACGGCGGCTTCTTTGGATGGCCCAACTTCACTGCCACGCCCACAGGGGGTTTCATGGGGATGCCAGCCACCGGAAAACCCGGTGAATTCAGGGTGATCGATATCTATCGCCGCGTCGAAGACAAGCTGGCCGAAAACTGGATCTTCATCGACTTGCTGCATTTCTGGAAAGGGCAGGGTGTGGATATTCTGGCGCGCACCACCGGGATTGAAGCACCATGAGGATAGATGCGCATCACCACCTGTGGGACCTTTCGGCCGTGCACTACCCCTGGCTTTCAGAGAAAGGTATCGTTCGGTTTTTCGGCGATCCGTCTTCCATCCAGCGGGACTATTTGCTCCCGGAGTTTCGCGCAGACGCCGAAGCCATGGGGTTCGGCGCTTCGGTTCACATTCAGGTCGGCGCCGCTGACCCCTGGGCCGAGGCGCAGTGGGTACAATCCGTTGCCGACCAGTTCCCTGACTGGCCGTTGGTGCAGGTGGCATTCTGCGATCTGACCTCGGATGATCTGGATGCACAGCTCGACCGTCTTCAAACCCTGCCTTCGGTGCGCGGCGCTCGTCAGATTATTGGCCGCGCTCCGGGTGAAGACGCCTCAACTGGCACGAACGCGTTGCTTGAAGACCCAAAGTTCTTGACTGGCCTGAAGCAACTGGGCGCGCGCGGTCTTTCCTTTGATCTTCAGCTGCTGCCAGAGCTGATGGGTCAAACCGCGAATATCCTTGCACAGGCCCCGGAGACCCGGATCGCTCTTTGCCACGCAGGCTCGCCTTACGACCGGACTCCGCAAGGGTTGCGACGGTGGGCAGATGAATTGACGGCCTTGTCAAACCTGCCACAAGTCTTTTGCAAACTCTCCGGCCTGGGAATGTTCGACCATGATTGGAATTCTGAGAGCGTCTCGCCGATCGTTTCAACCTGCCTGTCCCAATTTGGCGCCGATCGCTGCATGTTCGGGTCGAATTTCCCGGTCGACAGCCTTACCTCGACCTACAAGGAAACCGTTTCCCGGCATGAGACGCTCATCCCGGGGTCGATGCTGGACGACGTCTTTCGCGGCACGTCAGAATGTTTCTATCGCATTGAATAGCGACGGAATTGACAAACCGGGTTCGCTGCACCGGTTTTCTGAAACGGCTTGGCAACCTCGGCGCGCCGGCTCTGAGGCTGACCGGCGGCCCGCAGGTTCATGTCACCTGTTTCCTTTGATCATCCATTCCCATCGAACACAGAATCGGGCTGTTTCTTTGGCGAGACTGAAATGTCGACTTGTCCGACAGTCCGGACCAATTGTTCAGGATCAGGCTTTGCGCGACGGCACCGCCCAGCGTGGTGCCGGGACCCGTAACAATGAAAAGATCCGGTGCGAACTCATGCGCGGCCTGTGCGATGGCATGGGTGAAATCATAAGTTTCCGTCACTTGGTGGCCCAGGGTGTAATCCCAAAGCGCATTCGGGTCGCATGCTCCGGGCCACCATATCCGGCCACGCCCGTCGATCAGGGGCAGGTCCGGTTGCCGGAACAGGCTAGCGCTCAGTTGTGTGCGGCCCTGCGCCGAAACCGGAGCCTGAAGATGCGAATGGAACCCGGCATGGTTGGCCAATCGCATGGGAAAACGTTCCTGAACCACCGGTACGGCCTTTTCGAACGCGGCCAGACCGGCGTCGTCGCCTGCAAGCACCAACATGCCGCCCAGATCAATCGACAGGGTCAGCGTCGCATCGGTTCGGTCGATGTCATCCACCAAGGCAAGCAGCTCAGCCTTGCGGGCCTGGTCAGGATGCCAGTCGGACTCCATGAAAGGATAGATCAATTGACCACCGATCATGTTTTCCTGCATCAGAGTGCCCATGGTGTTGACCACCTCGAACCCTCCTTCGGCGGACAGCGCACCGCCGCAGGCCAGTGCCGAATACCAGCCCATCGAATTTCCCGTCACCGCAACCACTTCGATTTTGTCAGGATTGATGGCGCGGAAATCACCCAAAGTCGCGGCATAGATCAAAGCAGATGCATTGTCGCCGCGCGTGTGCTTGGCAATGGAATATCGGGCGGCACCGTCCAGTTCGCTGAGCGTGTCTTGCCCCTGCGCGCGCCGCATGTCATCAAAGCGTCGCAACAGGGCCTTGTCGCTGAATTGCCGGCCCAAGACACCCAGTTCTGGTTTGTTGTAAGTACCGCGGCCAGGGAAGATGACGACGGCAGTCTGTTTGGCGGAACTCATGTGCCGGCCTCCATCAAGGATCGCGCGGCGGTTTCGATACTGTCCTTCGATGGCATGGTCGCAGCATAGGCCGGGCCTGTTGCGATAAAGCTGTCTTCTGCGGTGATGCGGGCCAGCGGCACATCGCTTGTTTCATGAAAATGCGCCATCAGAGCTTCGGCCACGCCGCCATGGTGGCGGGTTTCGTCGACGATCAGGATGCGTTTGGCCCCGATCACGGCCTGTGTCATTGCCGCTTTGGGCAAAGGGGACAACCAGCGCATATCGATGATCCGTGTCTTGATCCCGTCGGCCTGCAAGGCCGTGCGCGCCTGATGGCTGAGATAGACGCCATTTCCAAAGGTGACGATGGCCAGATCGTCGCCGTCACCATCCACGCCCACCTCGCCGAAGCCGATCTTTTCAGAAGGATCGGGATAGGTTTGCATCCAGCCGCCGTCTCCGGCCTCGTGCAGGTCCCGCATCGGGTAGAGGGCGATGGGTTCGAGGAAAACGACCAGCCGCTGTTCTTCACGCGCGAGGCGCACGCATTCACGCAGCATCCGCGCGGCGTCGGCACCGTTCGACGGGCAGGCCAGGATCAGGCCCGGGATGTCGCGCAATACAGCGACCGAGTTGTCATTGTGGAAATGTCCGCCAAACCCTTTTTGATACCCCAGTCCGGCAATGCGCACGACCATCGGGTTGGTGTATTGACCGTTCGAGAAAAAGGGCAGGGTGGCGGCCTCACCTCGCAGCTGATCCTCGGCATTGTGAAGATAGGCCAGAAACTGGATTTCCGGCATTGGCGTGAACCCGTTCTGGGCCATGCCGATCGCCAGGCCCAGGATCGACTGTTCGTCCAGCAACGTGTCGATCATCCGGTCAGGGCCAAACCGTGTTTGCAGCTTTTGGGTCACGCCGTAAACGCCGCCCTTGCGGCCGACATCTTCGCCCATCATGACGATCTCGCCATGTTCCAGCATCAGATCGGTCAGTGCCCAGTTGATCAACCGCGACATGATCTGCGGTTCGGAATGGGCCTTGAGATCGCCGCCGAAAATCTCGGCCCGACGCTCGGGTGTTGGGCCGTTGGTCGGCGCGCAGGGGCGTGCCGGCGGGATCAGGCTGGCCATCACCTCTTTTGCGTTTTGCAGGCGCGGGCGTGCGACGGCCTGATCGGCCACGCGGGCGACCCGGGCGCAGGTATCATTGTAGACGCTCAGCGCCTGTTCCGGGCCCATCGCGCCAAACTGATCCAACAGGCGCACGGAATGCAGCAGCGGGTCGTTGGCTTCTTCGGCCTCAACCTCGGCTTTTGGCATATAGGTGGTTGGCATATCGGCCCCGGCGTGACCGTACAGGCGAACAGTCCGAACATGCAGGAAAGCAGGTTTCCTGCGGCTGCGCACATAGTCCGCCGCCTGTTGCGCGACGCGATAGGTGTCGAACAGATCCAACCCGTCGCACGAGAAATACTTCAGGCCCGGACGGTTGGCGAAAGTGGCCGCGATCCAGCCTTTCGGCGTTTTGGTCGAGATACCGATCCCGTTGTCTTCGCAGCAGAACAGAAGGGGCAGAGGCACAGATTGAAAGGACGTCCACTGCGCCGTGTTGAACGCGCCCTGTGCGGTGGAGTGGTTGGCCGAGGCATCCCCGAACGAGCAATAGACGATGGCATCCTCGGGCATGTCTGCATGTTCAGGGCGATGACGCCGTGCAGCAGCGACGGCATATGCCGCGCCGACCGCCTTCGGCAGATGGCTGGCGATGGTCGAGGTCTGCGGCGGAATGCACAGCGCTTTCGATCCCAGAACCTTGTGACGCCCGCCACTGATCGGATCCTCGGAAGACGAGGCAAAGGACAGCAGAATATCCCATGTCGGGCTTTGGCCCGGCACCTGATCCGCGCGGGCAATCTGAAAGGCCGCATCGCGGTAGTGCAGAAAGGCCGGATCGGTCGGGCGCAGGGCCGCGGCAACGGCCGCCATGCCCTCATGCCCGGACGACCCGATCGTATAGAACCCCTGGCCCGCCTTCTGCATCGCGCGGCTTTGCCGGTCCAGCGCGCGGCTCAGGCATTGCGCCCTGTAAAGCGCGACGGCTTGATAACCGCTCAGCGGCCCGGCCGGTGCGGACCCTTCGGGAAAGTCCCGCGCCGCAACACGGCGCAGGAAATTGTCATGCACGATTGCGGCGCGATCCATGTCAGATGTCCTTAGGCGAAGGCTTGCAGACCTGTCTGCGCACGGCCCAGGATCAGGGCATGCACATCATGGGTGCCTTCATAGGTGTTGACGGTTTCAAGGTTCACCATGTGGCGGATCACGTGGAAGTCCTGACTGATCCCGTTGCCACCATGCATGTCGCGGGCATGGCGGGCGATCTCAAGGGCCTTGCCGCAATTGTTCCGTTTGATCAGGCTGACCATCTCGGGCGCGGCGCGGGCTTCGTCCATCAGGCGACCCACGCGCAACGCGGCTTGCAGGCCCAGCGTGATTTCGGTCTGCATGTTGGCAAGCTTCAGCTGGAACAGTTGTGTCTGCGCCAGCGGACGGCCGAACTGTTTGCGGTCCAGCCCATATTGCCGGGCCGCGTGCCAGCAAGCCTCGGCGGCGCCCATCGACCCCCAGGCGATGCCGTAACGCGCACGGTTCAGACAGCCGAACGGGCCTTTCAAACCTTCGACATTGGGCAGCAGGGCGTCCTCGCCGACCTCGACATTGTTCATCACGATCTCACCGGTGATCGAGGCGCGCAAGGACAGCTTGCCTTCGATCTTGGGCGCCGACAGTCCAGCCGTTCCCTTGTCCAGGACAAAGCCCTTGATCTTGCCGCCATGCGCCTCGGATTTGGCCCAAACGACGAACACATCGGCGATCGGGGCGTTCGAGATCCACATTTTCGACCCGTTCAGCACATAGCCGCCCTCGGTTTTCTTCGCGACAGTCTTCATCGAGCCGGGGTCCGAACCGGCATCGGGTTCCGTCAGCCCGAAGCAGCCTATAAATTCGCCGGTTGCCAGTTTGGGCAGGTACTTCTGGCGCTGCTCTTCGGTGCCGTAAGCGTAGATCGGATACATCACCAGGCTGGACTGCACCGACATCATCGAACGATAGCCGCTGTCCACACGCTCGACCTCGCGCGCGACCAGACCATAGGTCACATAGCTGGACCCAATGCCGCCATATTCCTCGGGGATGGTTGTCCCCAGCAAACCCATCTCACCCATCTCGCGAAAGATGGCCGGGTCGGTTTCTTCATTGGCAAACGCGGCAGTAACCCGAGACAGCAGCTTGTCCTGCGCGTAGGCATGCGCAGCGTCACGAACCATGCGTTCGTCTTCGGCCAGCTGGTCTTCCAGCAGGAACGGGTCGTCCCAGGTGAAGGGGCCAAGGTGCGGGGAGGATTGAGGTTTCATGCAAGTTTCCTTTCCACAGCGGTTTTCAGACGCGCAAGGCCCGCTGCAATTGTATCTTCAGCATATGCGAATGACAGGCGAAGATGGCCCGGCATCCCAAAGGCGCGGCCGGGCACCAGGGCAACGCCGGCATCTTCCAGCAACCACGTGCAGAATTCCGCGTCGCTGTCAAATGGCCCGCCTTGTTCTTTCAACAGGCCAGTGCAGGACGGAAAGGCGTAAAACGCCCCGTCCGGGGTGGAACAGCGCAGCCCGGGTACTGCGTTCAACCCGTCGACGACCAGATCGCGGCGCGCGGCAAAGAGGGCGCGACGCTCCTCCAGCAACTCGGGGTCGCAAGTGATGGCGGCCAGCGACGCCCATTGCGAGATCGAGCATGCCCCCGATGTGACCTGACCCTGAACAGCGACCATGGCGCTTATCAGATCGGACGGTCCGATCCCCCAGCCGATGCGCCATCCGGTCATCGACCACGCCTTGGCCACACCGTTGACGATCAGCATGCGATGGGTCAGCGCCGGGGCGGCATCGGCCGCGGACGTGAAAGGTGCAAAGTTGAGATGGCGATAAATCTCATCGGCCAGAACCCAGACCTGCGAGTGGCGCTCCAGCACGTCTGCCAGCCCCGCAAGTTCTTCCTTCGAGTAAATCGCGCCCGACGGGTTCGAGGGTGAGTTCAGCATAAGCCAGCGCGTGCGCGGTGTGATGGCGGCCTGCAATTGTTCAGGCAGCAGTTTGAAGCCCTGCTCCATTGGGCAGGGCAGAACAACCGGCACCCCACCTGCCATCCGGACAATATCGGAATAGCTGGTCCAATAGGGGGCGGGCATGATGACCTCGTCGCCGGGGTTAAGGCTGGCCAGCATCGCATTTGCAATCACCTGTTTCGCGCCTGTTGATACGATGATCTGAGCCATCTCGGCACCTGCCTGTCGGGCAATTTTCGTGCGCAGTTCAGGCACACCCGCAGTGGGCGGGTACTTGGTTTTGCCCTCCAGTGCCGCGGAATGCGCAGCTTCGACCACATGGGGTGGCGTCGGCAGGTCCGGTTCGCCGGTTGACAGCGCCAGAATATCACGCCCTTGGGCGCGCAGGCGGGCGGCGGCCTCTGAGATCTGGACGATTTCCGACAATTCGATACCGTTCAACCGGTCAGCGCGCTGGAACACAATGAACCTTCCTCTGCAAACAGGTTCGGTTTTAGCCACAAAGTCACTTGAGAAAAATACGCCAATGAGTATCTTTTCAGTGACTAAAACTCATGAGTTCCATGCCCCGGATCAACTCACTGCCATCGCTGGCTCTTATGCGCAGTTTCGAAGCCGCCGCGCGCCATGAAAGCTATACCATGGCGGCCGAAGAGCTTGGCGTGACGCAAAGCGCGATCAGCCGCCAGGTCCGAGAGCTTGAGGCCGCGATTGGCGTTACGCTGTTTCGGCGGGTTGGACGCGCAGTGCGCCTTTCCAAGGCGGGGCGGGCCTTGCGGGACGAGCTGGCAGGTGATCTTGAACGTCTCAGTGGTACAATCAACCGTGCGATTGCAGCCGGAGACGGTGCGTCGCTTTTGACCCTGGCCGTCCTGCCCACCTTTGCGACACGGTGGTTGGTGCCGCGCCTGCCGGATTTCAAAACGCGCCATCCCGGGATCGAATTGGATCTGCACTCTTACACGACGCCTTTCAGCCTTGAAGAACGACGTATGGATCTGGCCATCCATTTCGGGCAGGAGGATTGGCCGGGCGCGCAATTACGCAGGTTGTTCCCTGAGCATCTGGTGGTCACGGCAGCACCCGCGCTGCTGAGACGTCACAGGCTGGACACCCGCGCGCAAACCTTCGAGCTGCCGCTTTTGCATCTGACCTCGCGCCCCGAGCTGTGGTCCACCTATCACTCTCAGCTCGGGCTGGATCCGGGAGCGGTTTTTCCGGGGATGCGGTTTGATCAGTTCTCGATGCTGATCGAGGCCGCCGTCGTCGGTTTGGGTGCCGCCATTCTGCCCTCGTATTTGATTGAAGAAGAGCTGGCGTCCGGCGTTTTGACCGAAATCGGCCAGATCGCCAACACGTCGAACAGCGCTTATTATATCGCGACGCCAACAGGTCAGAAGAACGACGCCGTTCAAGTTTTTGCAAACTGGATCAGCAAGCAGACGCGGGCACGCGCGTAACTGGTCAAATACAGAAGACCGAACTCATTGCCCGCAGGCACAACTCAGGCGAAAATCTGTTTGAGCCAGGTTTCAAACATCTGTTTGGCAGCAGAGTTTGCGTTCGATCTCAGGCCATCGACAAGGAAATGGCTCTGTTCGATTGGAATGGCGTCCCCGACAATCGCGATGGACCTTCCGGCCTTGATTGCGGTTCTGGCAAAGCGCTCAAGGATTACCGCGTATCCTCCACCTTCCGCCACGATGTCCACGGCGGCAATTGTCGTGTCCACGGTGAAGCAAGACGCCGCAGGAGAATACTCTGTGCCGAAAGCGGAAAAATACCGGTGCCACATGTCCTGAAATCCCAAAATCTGTATCTGGGGTTTGACCAGCAGTTCTTCCGGCGAAGGCCATTTCCGATCTCGTGATCCGGCTGCAACCGGAACGATACGTTCGTCCGAGATCTTGCTGAACGGCCCGTCCTTCCATTCCCCGTTTCCCAAACGCAGCTCGACATCGACGTTTTCCCTGCCCGCGGATTCTGCCCAGATATTTGAAACCAACCTGATCGATACACCCGGATGCGCGCGTGAAAACTCGGGCAATCTGCCGCCAAGGAACAAGCTGGCCGTGGAAATCGGCACACGCACGACCAGCTCGTGCTTGTGACCGGAGCCAAACAGGCTTGCGGTCGACAGGTCGATATCGCCCAAGGCGCGCCGAACTGAAAACGCATAGGCCTGCCCGACCTCTGTCAGGCTGAGGTTGCGCGCGGCACGAAAGAACAAAGGGCAGCCCAGCTGTGCTTCCAATGAGCGGACGTGCAGGCTCAAGGCCGTCTGTGTGATGCCAAGCTCTTCTGCCGCAGCAGTAAAGCTCATATGCCGTGCAGCGCAGTCAAAAGACCGCAGCCAGACCAGATTGGGCGATTTTGACATTTCCAGCACCAAAAAATTTTATGGATACCGGCGATATTTATTCGTTTTACATGCTGCATTCAACGCCCGTAGATTTCATCAGGGAAAAACAGCGCTGGTCCTCTGATTGGCCACCGGAAAGGGAACGCAGGTATGAAAGTTGGATTTATCGGCCTTGGAAATGTCGGCGGGAAACTCAGTGGCAGTTTGCTGCGCAATGGCGTTGATTTGACCGTACATGATCTGAACTCTGACCTAGTGTTAGGTTTCGTCGACCGCGGGGCAAAGGCTGCCGAGAATCCGGCACAACTAATGCGGGATTGTGATGCAGTGATCACCTGCCTGCCTTCTCCGGCGGCTTCGGACGCTGTGATGCAGGACATGCTGCCCGAAGTGACCGCGGGCAAAATCTGGATGGAGATGTCCACCACGGATGAAGCAGAGGTCAAGCGTCTGGGTGCGATGGTGAAGGAACGCGGTGGCGCTGCCGTCGATTGTCCGGTCTCGGGGGGGTGTCATCGGGCGGATACCGGCAACATTTCGATTTTTGCCGGATGTGATCGCGCCGCGTTCGAACGTATTCTGCCCTTTCTGACCACGATGGGGCGTCGCATCCTTCATACCGGTGAACTGGGATCTGCTTCGGTACTGAAAGTGCTGACCAACTATCTGGCCACTGCAAACCTGATCACCTGTTCAGAGGCGCTTGTGGTCGCCAAGGCCGCCGGAATGGATTTGAATACGGCGTATGAGGCAATGAAGATCAGTTCGGGAACATCCTTCGTGCATGAAACCGAAAGTCAGGTCATCCTAAACGGGTCTCGCGATATCTCGTTCACGATGGACCTGGTGTTGAAGGATATCGGCCTGTTTCAGGAGGTGGCGGATCGCGCCGGGGTGCCGCTGGAGGTCAATCCGCTGATGATCGAGATTTTCAAGGACGGGATCGAGAAATACGGCCCTCGTGAGTTTTCCCCCAACATCATCCGCCGGCTCGAAGACAAAACCGGGCTGGATATCCGCGCGCCGGGGTTCCCATCGGAAATGCTGGACGATGAACCCGAAGAGCCCGGTTACGAAGTGATCCCGCAAGGATCTGACCTGAAGGCCGCCGAATAGGGCGGTGCGCGGCGGGCAGGTAACGGATCTACAGCATGGCGGATCATCATTCTTGCGCCGTTGCATTCGCCGACATGGGGGGATCCTGCATCACGCCTGAAGCAAATCGGCTGAAACTTCTGGCCGTCTTTCGTGCCGCCGTTTCTGAGCGGAACGGTTCGCTTTCCGCTGCCGGTGTCCGCAAGAAACCGGATGGGCGGGGCAGGTTGCGCAAGGTGCTCGATAACCGCCGCCCGTTCCACGAATAGGTCACATCATGTATCGCCGGCCATCACGCAAATATCCTTACGAGCCGCCTCCGGCCTGGTCCTGAAAAAGGCGACTTTATTCAGGAAAGGACAATCACGTGACGACCCAAGATGCGAACCTTCAGGGCACCACCAAGGCACGCCCCGCGCCCGGCCCCATGAGCCGCGAATGGCATTGGCACCCGGACTTGCCGGTGATATACGCCCCGTACTGGAACTGGCCGCCGAAAATCGGCGTCCTGGCGAAATGGGTTTGGCAGAACTGGCTTCAGTTCTCGGACCGCTCGATCTTTCTGGCCTTGGCCTTCCTAGTGGCCTTCTGGGTACAACCCGTCGATGCCGGGCAGGCCTCGTTTGCCTCGGGCTGGATGTCATGGGTATTCATTCGGAACTGGGTGCTGCTGTTGATCGTCGCCGGTGGTCTGCACATGTGGTTCTACGGCGTTGACGGGCAGGGAAAGCTGCTGAAATACGACCCACGGCCTTACATGAAGCGCCAGAACGCTTTGTACAAGTTCGGCTATCAGACCTGGGACAACATCTACCATTCGATGGTCTTTGGCGCGACATTCCTGTCGATGCTGGAGTGCTTTCTGCGCTGGATGTATGCCAACGACTATATCGCCACGCTCAGCTTCACGGCGCATCCGGTCTGGTTCGTGCTGCTGTTTCCGATCCTGGCGATCTGGCAGAGCTTTCATTTCTACGTGGTGCATCTATTTCTGCATCAGCCATTCATCTACAGACATGTTCACGCCGTGCATCACCGCAACGTCAACACCGGCCCATGGTCGGGCATGTCGATGCATCCGGTCGAGGCTTTGGGGTATCTCAGTGCCATCCTGATCGTGCTGGTGCTGCCCAGCAACCCGGTGCACATGATCTTTCTGGGGTATTGGCTGATGTTGGGTGCCGCCTCGTCTCATTCCGGGTACGAGGCCATCTGGGCGCGCGACCG
Source organism: Ruegeria sp. A4 (assembly GCF_056543025.1). Classification (NCBI taxonomy): domain Bacteria; kingdom Pseudomonadati; phylum Pseudomonadota; class Alphaproteobacteria; order Rhodobacterales; family Roseobacteraceae; genus Ruegeria; species Ruegeria sp. A4. The sequence goes on from NZ_JBQGAW010000002.1 coordinate 114,929, forward strand.
TCAGGCGTTGTTGATCGGGGCGTTTTTCCACCAGTTGCATCACCGGTATTACGAATGCAATTACGGCAACGCGGAAATGCCCTGGGACAAGTGGTTCGGAACCTATCACGATGGCTCGGAAGAGGCCACGAAACGAACTCGCAACCGCAAACGTGACATGCACGCCAAATAGAGCGGCAGGCAACGCGGCGCGCGCAGGTGGCGCTGCCTCGGCCGATCATTTGTCTTGCCCGACAACGCTTGACTGAACCGACCCCGTTGGCGCAATCCTGACCCTGTACGAAACCGGGCGCGCGGGGCCGGATGGCATTTCCTTCGGGCCCGATTATACTGGGCAAATGAAAGATACCGCTCCAGACTGGTTTGAAACCTGTGTCAGCCGGCTGACCACGACAAGCACCCAGCGGGTGTGGTCTGTTCTGGTCACGATTTTCGGCGATCTGGCGCAGGATGGATCAGATCAGATCAGCGGATCACTCATCACCGCGCTTACGCGTCTGGCGGGGATCAGGGCCGAGGCCACGCGGGTTGCGTTGCATCGGTTGCGCAAGGAAGGCTGGATTGAAAGCACGCGGGTTGGTCGGAACAGTGTGCACAGGCTGACCAGCTTTGGCCGCCGTCAAAGCGTTGCAGCCGCACCGCGTATCTATTCCCGCGACCCGAACATGCCGGATATCTGGCATGTCCTCATCGCGAGCAACTCGGAAAGTTCCCGAAAGGAACTGTCGGACCTGATGCTGACAGGGGATTACTTCTCGTTGAATGCGACTACGGCCATGGCGCCCGGGCCGATGCCGGATGATCTTGAGGAGCTTCTGGGTTTCGAGAGCGACACGATGTCCGTCCCGAACTGGCTTCGCGACCTGTGCGGGCCGGAGCCGTTGAAAACCGCCTATGATCAGTTCTGGGATGCCATTCAGGTGGTTGAGCGGCTTTTGCCCGCAGAGGGGGCGGGCGATCCGATGCGGTCGGCGGTTCTGCGCGTACTGGTGGTGCATGCCTGGCGACGTATCGTTCTGCGCCATCCAAGCCTGCCGCCGGTTTTCCTGCCGGACGACTGGAAAGGCGCCGCATGCAGAGAAGCTGTCTCGCACTTGTTGGACAGGCTGCCGCGCCCTTCGCTATCGAGCTTGGAAGCCGAGCTGATGGACTGACCCACAGCGGGGCAAAGTTCGGGCGAGCTGTTGGATGTCCTGCCATCGCGAAGGGCTGCGTCGTCTTTTTTGCGGTCAAGAAAACCTCTTTGGTCAGCAGTCACCTTTAATGTTACAAGATGTGCGGCGCATGGGAAGATTGAGTAACATAAGACTTGCATCGAATCAGGGGAAGATTTATTAACCGACCAGACGGTTGATATTGTTCCACGGGAACAGGAGTACTCTAAGATGGACGCTTTCATTTGTGACGCGACGCGCACTCCGATCGGACGCTACGGAGGGGCGCTATCGTCGGTCCGCACTGATGATCTGGCTGCTCTGCCGTTGGCGGCATTGAAGGCGCGCAACCCTCAGGTCGACTGGGCCAGTGTTGACGACGTGATCTATGGCGATGCCAATCAGGCGGGCGAGAGCAACCGAAACGTTGCGCGTATGGCGGCACTGCTGGCGGGTTTGCCGATTGATGTGCCGGGAACGACGGTGAACCGTCTGTGTGCCAGCGGCATGGATGCCGTGGGAATGGCGGCGCGCGGCATCAAGGCGGGCGACTATGATTTGGTCATTGCGGGTGGCGTGGAAAGCATGTCACGCGCGCCGTTCGTGATGCCCAAGGCAAGTTCGGCGTTCACCCGCAGCAACGCGGTGTACGACACGACGATCGGATGGCGTTTCGTGAACCCGAAGATGAAGCAGGCATACGGCGTCGACTCCATGCCGCAAACGGCCGACAATGTCGCCGAAGATTATGGTATCAGCCGGGAAGACCAGGATGCCTTTGCCGCGCGCAGCCAGTCCCGCTGGGCCGCCGCGCATGCGGCTGGAGTGTTCAAGGATGAAATCACCCCGGTTTCGGTTCCCCAGCGCAAGGGCGATCCGATTGTCGTTGATACGGACGAGCACCCGCGCCCGGGAACTACGGCAGAAAAACTCGCGGGTCTGAAAGGTGTGAACGGGCCCGACAAAACCGTGACGGCGGGAAATGCGTCCGGTGTGAATGATGGCGCGGCGGCGATCCTGATGGCGAATGAGGCCACGACAGCCCAGAACGGTCTGACCCCGATGGCCCGTGTGGTCGGCATGTCGGTTGCGGGTGTTGCGCCACGTGTGATGGGCATCGGCCCGGTGCCGGCCAGCCGCAAGGTGTTGGCCCGGGCAGGGCTGAGCGTGGATCAGATGGACGTGATCGAACTGAACGAGGCGTTTGCGTCTCAGGGCCTTGCCACCTTGCGCGAGCTGGGTCTTCCCGACGACGCGCCTCACGTGAACCCCAACGGTGGCGCAATAGCGCTGGGCCATCCCCTTGGCATGAGCGGTGCGCGTCTTGTGCTGACTGCGGCCTATCAATTGAAACGTACCGGCGGGCGCTATGCCCTGTGCACCATGTGTGTGGGTGTCGGGCAGGGTGCGGCCCTTATACTTGAACGCGTGTAACGGAGGAGACGGGACATGTATGCTCAGATGGTAGAATCCGAAGCGTCGAATGAAGATCCGGACAAGCTAGCTGAATTCCAGGCGCGGATCGACGCGGATATCAAGATCGAGCCAAAGGACTGGATGCCGCACGGGTATCGGAAGACGCTGATCCGTCAGATTGGACAGCACGCTCATTCCGAGATTGTGGGCCAATTGCCCGAAGGCAACTGGATCACGCGCGCGCCGACGCTGGAGCGGAAGGCGATCCTTCTCGCCAAGGTGCAGGACGAGGCCGGGCACGGTCTTTACCTGTATTGTGCCGCCGAAACGTTGGGTGTCAGCCGCGATGAACTGACCGAGATGCTGCTGGATGGCCGCATGAAATATTCGTCGATCTTCAATTACCCGACCTTGAACTGGGCCGATATCGGTGCCGTCGGGTGGCTGGTTGACGGGGCGGCGATCATGAACCAGGTGCCGCTGCAAAGAACGTCCTACGGGCCGTATTCGCGCGCCATGATCCGCATCTGCAAGGAAGAAAGCTTTCACCAGCGTCAGGGTTACGATGCCATTCGCAAAATGGCCGAAGGTACGCCCGAGCAACGCAAGATGGCGCAGGATGCGATGAACCGCTTCTGGTACCCGTCACTGATGATGTTCGGCCCCTCCGACAAGGACTCGGTGCATTCGGCCCAGTCGATGGCGTGGAAGATCAAGATCAACACCAATGACGAGCTGCGCCAGAAATTCGTCGACCAGACCGTGCCGCAGGCTGAGTATCTGGGTCTGACAATCCCTGATCCGGATCTGAAGTGGAACGAAGAGCGGGGGCATTACGACTTTACGGAACCCGACTGGTCGGAATTCTTTGACGTGATCAAGGGCAACGGCCCCTGCAACGTGGATCGGCTGGCCGCGCGCAACAAGGCTTGGGACGACGGCAAGTGGGTCCGTGACGGGCTGCTGGCCCACGCCCGCAAGAAACAGGCCGGCAATCTGGCTGCTGAATAAGCTTACCCTGAGGAGGATACCCGATGAATACCGAATGGCCCCTGTGGGAAATCTTCATCCGCGGTCAGCATGGGATGAGCCACCGACATGTCGGTTCGCTACATGCCCCTGACGCGGAAATGGCAATCAAGAACGCGCGCGATGTCTACACCCGCCGCAACGAAGGCGTCTCGATCTGGGTGGTCGAAGCCAACAACATCTCGGCGTCGTCGCCCAGCGACAAAGGCCCGCTGTACGAACCGAGCCAAAGCAAAGTTTACCGCCACCCGACTTTCTTCGACATTCCCGATGAAGTGGGGGCAATGTGATGACCCGGGACGAGGCATTTCTGCAATTCCTGCTGCGGATGGGGGACAACACCCTGATCCTCGGCCATCGTGTCAGTGAGTGGTGCGGCCATGCGCCGGTTCTGGAAGAAGACATAGCGCTGGCCAACACCGCGCTGGACCTGATTGGCCAGACCCAGATGTGGCTGGGCCTTGCGGGAGAGGCCGATGGTGGCAAAAGCGCCGACGAGCTGGCTTTCCTGCGCGACGCCTGGGATTTCCGCAACGTGTTGCTGGTCGAAGTGCCGAACGGCGATTTCGGCCGTACGCTGATGCGTCAATTCCTGTTCGATGCGTGGCACTCGATCATGCTGGGGCGCCTGATGGCTTCCTCGGACGAGCGGGTCGCGGCAATCGCCGCCAAGGCCAGCAAGGAAGTGACCTACCATCTGGAACGTTCGGGCGACACGGTTGTCGGGCTTGGTGATGGAACCGAGGAAAGCCATGCCCGGATGCAGGATGCTCTGGATTACCTGTGGCCCTATGTGGGCGAGATGTTTGCCAGCGACGAGGTGGACGCCCAGATGGTCGCCGCAGGGATCGCTCCGAATCCGGCGGATTTGCGAGAGGAATACGACGCTCTGGTTGAGCGGGTCCTCAATCAGGCAACTCTGACCATTCCGGAAAGCCGTTTTGCCCATAAAGGCGGCCGCGACGGGCGCATGCATACCGAACATCTGGGCCATCTGCTGACGCAGATGCAATGGCTGCAACGCGCCTATCCCGGAGCAAAGTGGTAAAAGCGGATGCGGGTCTCGACTGACCAGATATGGAGCTGGCTGGATGCCGTGCCCGATCCCGAAATCCCGGTGATCTCCGTCGTGGATTTGGGCATTGTGCGCGATGTGCGCTGGGACGCTGACACGCTGGTCGTAACCGTCACGCCAACGTATTCCGGTTGCCCGGCGACATCCATCATTAGTATGGATATCGAAACCGCCCTGCGCGATCACGGCATCGGGGATCTGCTCATAGAAACCAGCATTTCACCCGCCTGGACCACCGATTGGCTCAGCGAAAAAGGCCGCGCCAAGCTGGAAGATTATGGCATTGCGCCGCCGCAACCCGCGGGCGGCCCGGATCGCTGTCCCCATTGCGGCAGTAAAGCAGTCGAAAAGGTCAGCCAGTTCGGCTCGACCCCGTGCAAGGCCCATTGGCGCTGCGCGGACTGTCTGGAACCCTTTGACTATTTCAAGTGCATCTGAGGAGGAGCACCGGATGGCACGTTTTCACGACCTGAAAGTCACCGACATCCACAAAACCATCCGCGATGCGGTTGTCGTTACGCTTGAGCCCGTTAACGGCGCAGCGGAACAGTTCGACTTCGCCGCCGGCCAGTACCTGACGTTCCGGCGCGAATTCGACGGTGAAGAACTGCGCCGCTCCTACTCCATCTGTGCCGGCAAGGATGACGGTGTTCTTCAGGTTGGCATAAAACGTGTCGAGGGTGGCGCATTCTCAAGCTGGGCAAATGAAGAGCTCAACATAGGTGACGTCGTGCAGGCGATGCCGCCAATGGGCAATTTCCACGTACCCATCGATGCGGATGCGGAAAAACAATACCTTGGCTTCGCCGGCGGATCGGGGATCACGCCTGTTCTGTCGATCCTCAAAACCACATTGGCGCGCGAACCCAAATCCCGATTTACGCTGATCTATGCCAACAAGGGCATCAACACGATCATGTTCCGCGAGGAACTGGAGGATCTGAAGAACCTATATATGGGTCGGCTGAACGTCATCCACATTCTGGAAACCGACGCGCAGGAGATTGACCTGTTTACCGGTCTGGTAACGCAGGAAAAATGCCGCGAGCTGTTCAAGCACTGGATCGATGTCAAGAATGCAGACACCGCATTCATCTGCGGACCAGAGCCGATGATGCTGGGTATTGCCGCCGCTCTGCGGGAACACGGACTTGAGGACAGCCAGATCAAGTTCGAACTCTTCGCAAGCGCCCAGCCGGGTCGGGCCAGGCGCAAGACAGACGCCGCCGACGCAGGCACGCAGGCAAACCAGACCAGTGCTTCGATCACACTGGACGGCGCGACGCAGACCGTCACCTTGCCGAAGGATCAGTCCATTCTGGATGCCGCCCTGGAAAATGCCATGGACGCGCCTTACGCCTGCAAGGCCGGGGTCTGTTCAACCTGCCGCTGCCGTGTTCTTGAGGGCGAAGTCGAGATGCTCGCCAATCACGCGCTGGAAGACTACGAGGTCGAAAAAGGTTACGTGCTGAGTTGTCAGGCTTACCCGGTTACCGACCGCGTGGTCGTGGACTACGACCAGTAAAGGGAGAGGATCAATGACCGACGCCATGACACTTGACAGCTACCTGGCCGCAGGCGGAGTGCTGACCAATCCGACCAACGTACCGCCGCGTTACCGCGCCGAACTGATGAAACTGATGGCTACGTTTGTGGACAGCGAACTCGCAGGTGCCGCGGGCTTTGCTGATGTCATCAACCAGGGCCCCGGCATAAAGGAACGCATCGCGGCGGCGAAGATCGTGTTGGAAAAGACGGACCATGCGGATCGGGTTCTGAAAATCATGGGTGAGTTCGGCGCCGACACGGATCGTTATGCCACGCATCACCCGTGGACTGCCCGGTTGGATCGAAAAGCGGATATCGGCGCGACCCGCAGCGAACATGACATGCGGCTTGCGGTGTTCAATTATCCGATTTCCGGTTGGACTGATGCCGTCGTCATGAACCTGCTGATGAGCCGTGCCGTGGCAGAGCAACTGGCGGAGTTCTCGACCGTCTCTTACCAGCCACTGGCCGAGGCTTTCCGGCAGATCGCACCGATCGAGGCGCATCACGGCGAACTGGCGTTGGAAGGCGCTGTGAAGCTGGTTGAAAACGGAGCGTCGCAAGACATGCAAGACGCTGTGGACTATTGGTGGCCACGCGTAGCAGTGTCTTTCGGGAGGGATGACCCGAACCGATTTGAGCATCTGAGATCACTTGGTTTGCGCCATAGTACCAACGCTGCCCTTCGGGAACGTTGGGCTCGGTCAGCGGACAAAGCTCTGAATAGGCTGGGTTTGAAATCACCTTCATAGAGCCACGATGCATCCATTTTCACGGCACTTCAGGGTACACGTCCTAGAAAACAGAGCGGTGAAACGGGTGATCCTTTCTGGTTGACCGACGAGCAGGTGGCCAGGCTCGCTCCCTTCTTAGCGGAGTCGCTTGGCACGCCTCGGGTTGATGACAAACGGGTATTAAGCGGGATTATTTCCATCAACCGCAATGGTTCGCGGTGGCGCAACGTTCCCGATAAATACAGAGCGCACTACGCGCTTCACAGCCGGAGAAAGCGTTGGTGCGAGAAAGGTATCTTCGCCGGAATGCTGGCCGACCTTGTTGCCGGGCAGGGCGAGAAGAAGACTGTGATGATCCCTCTCGTGACATCATTGGCGTGCTACCCTGTTGGGCAATAGGCGCGACCTGTTCCAGGATCTTTCAATCAGCGATCGCACCCGCAGCAACAGTCGTTTACTGGTTAGGAATCGCGACCCCAGAGCCTGTTTTGAAGTTCATGGTTTTCTTTTCGTCGGTCGCTCCATTCTGATAGTTCTGTTTACATTTGCGCATCACCTTGCATACGATCCGGTTGAATTCTTTCGATTGTTCTAACGCAAAGGTTTGATGCCATGGCAGAAACGCTGGACCTGCATAAGTTCGAGAACCTAAGTCCTTTCCAGATCAAAGACGAACTCATAAAGCTGGCGCAGAGGGAGTCGCGCCAAATGGCACTGCCATATTTGAACGCAGGGCGCGGCAACCCGAATTGGATCGCTACCAAGGCACGAGAGGCGTTCTTCCTTTTGGGTCAGTTCGCGATGACCGAGGCACAGCGACATCGCAATGAACCACAAGTTGGACTAGCCGGTATGCCACAAGGGCCGGGATGTTACGAACGGCTCAAGGCATACTGCGCCGACACGTCGAAAAAAAACGGTCCTCCAGGCGCAGATACTTTGGTGGCCGTGGTGGATTTTGCGATTGAAAAATTTGGTTTCACAGCAGACGATTTCGTACTCGAATTGACCGACGGTATCATTGGCGACCACTACCCGATGCCGGACAGGTGCTTGGAACACAATGAGGCGATCGTCCACGAATACGTGATGTGGGCGATGTGCGCAGGCCATCGGCCCGACGCAAAGTTCGATATCTACGCAGTAGAGGGCGGAACTGCTGCGATGTGCTATATTTTCAAGGCGCTCAAGAACCAGCGGCTGCTTAATGCAGGCGACACAATTGCATTGGGCACGCCGATCTTCACGCCTTATCTGGAGATGCCAGTGCTTGAAGATTACGGGTTGAATACTGTGGATGTGTCTTCTGCTGAAGAAGATCATTTTCAACTTAACGACAACGATTTTGAACTGTTGGCCGATCCCAAAGTCAAAGCGCTGTTCTTGGTCAACCCAGGGAATCCATCCTCTGTCGCGATCAGCCCCGAAGTCATGACCCGACTTGTGGACTTCGTTAAAACCCGCCGTCCTGACCTGATCATATTGACAGATGATGTCTACGGCACCTTCGTACCTGACTTTCAATCGGTGATGGGGCATCTTCCTGAAAACACGATCGGGGTTTACTCCTACTCGAAGTATTTCGGTTGCACGGGCTGGCGTCTGGGCGCAATTCTGGTGGCCGAGAACAACATCTTCGACAAGATGATTGCTGAGGCACCGGACGAGACCAAAGCTGTGGTGAACGCCCGGTATGAATCGCTGACCCCCGACCCGTCCTCGTTCAAGTTCATTGATCGGATTGTCGCCGACAGCCGGGATGTCGCACTAAATCACACTGCGGGTCTGTCGGTGCCACAACAAGTGATGATGACATTGTTCTCGCTTGTTGAATTGATGGACCAAGAGAAAGTTTATCAGAAATTCTGTTGGGGTATCTTGAAGCACCGTTTTGATGAACTGGTCGACGGATTGGGCGTTGAAGTCGCCGACAACCCGTTGTTCGACAAGTATTATGGCATCATAGATTTCGAGTTCTGGCTGCGGAAATACGTCGGCGAAGATGTGGTCGAATGGATCAAGGAAAACGTTCACCCGTTGGATATCTCGTTCAAACTGGCGCAGGACCACGGAATCGTGCTGTTGAACGGGTCCGGTTTTGATGCGCCCAACTGGTCTGCACGCGTGTCTTTCGCCAATTTGGACGACAGTGCCTATCGCCAGATCGGTCGCGCTGTACGGGCTGTGGCCGTTGGATATGTGCAGGCTTATCGCGCGTCAAAAGGATTGCCGTTGCACGGTTAAAAACATGGCCGCTGAGGACGCAGGCGACCCAAACTATCAGCCTGTCTTCTCAGCGGGTCATGCCCTAGCCGCATGCCACATAGTCGCGATCGAAAGTTGAGGTAATTCTGAAGCGACTTACGGTACGAACGCCACAACGAGCGGGCCCCAGAGCGTCAAAAAGATATTTGCAACCGCATAGGTCATGGTGAACGCTGGCGTGGGGGTGGAGTTCCCTGCCTTTTCAAGCAACGTGGCAAACCCCGGGTTCCCGGACCGGGACCCGGTAACAACCGCGCAGGCTTCGACCGGGTTTTTGATGCGCAAGACATAGTAGTTAATAGGGAATTGAACAATCATTGGCATCATTGTGACCAGGACTCCCAACAGAAGCAGGGTAACGCCGTACTGTTGAATTGCTTCCAGAGCAGGTTTACCGGCATTCAAACCAACAACCCCGACGAATACCGCCAATCCGAAACTCTGCAGAAAATTTGCGGCCCCATGGTTGATCCCGCCGATCTTTGGTCGGCGAATACGCAAATACCCGATTATCAACCCTGTCACGAGGCACCCAAGGCCCGAGCCGAGCGACACTTTGGTTCCAGCGATCACGAAGCTGATTTCGCCAATCAAATAGCCAATTGCCACACCAATCCCCAGCGCGATGAAATTTGTGGCCGAAGCCAATGGCGGTACGTATCCCGCCTCTTTTGCCGCACGGTTCAAATCGTCTTTGTGGCCGACGATGCAGATCTCATCGCCTGCATGAATTTCGGTATTTTGCAACACCGGCACTTCGTGACCCATTCGGGTAATCTTTGAGATGTGAACGCCGCGTCGTTGATCGTCTGTCAGGGATTCGCGTAATTCGGCAAGAGTTTTACCTGTCAGTTTCCGATTAGTGACAACAACATTTCGACGTTCTTCCACCACCGTCAATTCAGGTGGGTACTCACCAATTTCTCCGCTTGCACTACCTTCGAACCGGGTCAGGGTTGTAACAAGCCCCGATACAACGATGACGTCTCCTGGGCTGATAACCATGTCCGGTTTCGGATCTAACGGGGCACCTTCATGCAGAATTTTCTCGACGATCAGGTCGCCGTCGTAAGTGTTTTCGATGGATTTAACTGACTTTCCTGCAATCGAGGCGTCGGAACCTACCTGATAGGCGCGGGCGTTAAAGCGGTTCATTGGGAGGAACTCACCTTCTTCCAGTTTGCGGCCACCTCCGCTGAGTTTTTGGGCCAGCTTAATCGCCTCTTTGCGCAGATCCACGCGCATTATGATTGGAATAACACTCACCGCCAAAATTGGCCCGATCGAGCCGAAGATGTAAGTGACTGAATATCCCACGGCGATGTTGGTTTTGAGCTTTTCCGCTTCGTCAGCGGCCAGCCCAAGCAGGTCGATGGCATTTCCAGCGGTACCAATGATTGCGGATTGCGTAAGCCCTCCTGCAGCCAGCCCAGCGGCCAACCCTTTGTCCAACCCAGCCAAACGGGCGACGACCACCACAAAGAAAAGTCCCCAGACAGTCATCATAAATGCAGCCAGTAACTTGGTAAGTGCGGTTCGGTTCAGAGCTGCAAAAAATTGAGGGCCACCATTATAGCCGACCATAAAAATGAAGAGAGAGAAGAAAATATTCTGGACATCGGTGCTTAGGTTAATGCCCCCGATTTGACCTACAAGAACGGCCACCAAAAGGGTTCCGGCGATGCCACCAAGTTCGAACTTGCCGACCCTGAACTTTCCAACGCCATAACCTAAGCCCAGACAAAGAAACAGCGCCATAATCGGGAAGGTACGAAGCTGCTCAGAAATCAATTCCATTTTGAAATCTCCTGCGTCTCTCTTCAGGGTCGTTCCGATCAAGATACAGTGACTAACTATATTGAAAACAAAAAAACAATGTGACTGACGTAGCGCGAGGATTTAAGAGCACAGCGCTTCGCATCTCTATTCCGGCGGAAAGGTTTCGAAAAAGAGCTAATGTACATGGGCGAAGATTCCCAGTCAGTGGATGACGGTTTCTTTGAGTGCGGTCGCTGATTGGAAGACCCCGGATCAACGGTGATGGCGGGTTGCCGCACGCCTCCAATTCTTAAGCCCGCCAAACATAGTCTCGATGCAGTTGCGGCGCTTGTCTTCCTTGACCTGGCATCACGGCCACGTTCCCCAAGCAGCCAATCCACAGTTGGGATGCTACTGAGCAGAGCCCGGGCGTCGATGCAATCACTGTCGCTCCCGCCGGTCACGAACAGGTTGAGCGGGCGACCCTGGCCATCGCAGGCGGGCATCAGCTTGGTATTCATGCCGCCCTTGGTGCGCCCGATCAGGCGGCCACGCCCCCCTTTTTTCGGCCATACTGGTCTCGGTGCCGTTTGCCATGAGATAGGTCGCGTCCATTGCCCGGCAGGGGATCGTGGTCTTCCTTTCGCCGTGCCCGGCAACCAGTTCGGCCAACATCCGGGCGGAGATACCCTTCTTGCACCGACGCTTCCACCGGCTGTTAAGCGTCTTGTGAGTTCTGTATTCCTCGGGAGTGTCGCGCCACCGCGAAACATTGCAGTTGATGAAGATAATCCCGCGTAACACCGGTTTGTCATCAACCCGAGGCTTGCCGTGCGACTTCACGAAGAAGGGGGCGTGCCTAGCCATCTGCGCGCCGGTCAACCAGAAAAAATGACGTGTGTCACCGCTTCGTTTTTCAAGCCGTGAACCGTGCCGCGCAGTGAATACGGATGCTTCATGGCATTATATGTGAAGTAGCTGCCGATTTTTTCGGTCTGCGAGTTGATCCGCCCTGTCTTCTGGATGATTGAACCCGGCCAGTTTCTCAAACTGAACCGGGCTTGCGACAGGGTTAGAGACACTCGGCCAGAGTTTTTGCCATGTTGAGAATAACTTGCGGGTAGAGACCGGCTCCGGGTTCCAGATCAGAGCCCAGCGGATCGATTACGCCCGTTTTCGCCTCGGTCCCGTCCAGCACGGTTTTGACGATACCGGGGTTGAATTGCGGCTCGGCGAGAACGCAGTTGATACCTTCTTCGCGGATACGGGTTTGAATCTCGGCGATACGAGCCGGGCTCGGGTCCGAGGCGTCGGCGATGGAAATCGCACCTGCGGCCGGAAAGTCAAATGCATCCTCGAAATACTGGTAGGCGTCGTGGAACACGACGAAGCTTCCTCCGCGAACCGGTCCAAGTGTCTCGGCCACATGTTCAGACAGCGCGGCCATTTCAGCGCGCGCGGCTGCGGCATTGGCAAAATATGCACCTGCATTGTCCGGGTCGGCAGACGACAGCTGCGCGGCGATCAGATTCAGCCAGGTTTCTGCATTTGCCGGTGAAAGCCACGCATGTGGGTCGTGCGCGCCATGCGCGTGATCATGATGCTCATCATGCTTGTCTTGATCGGCATGTTCTTCGTGATCGTGATCATCATCCTTGGCGTGGTCGTCGTGATCATGCTCGTGATCATCATCCTTGGCGTGGTCTTCGTGATCATGCTCGTGGTCATCATCCTTTGCATGGTCGTCGTGACCATGTTCATGATCATCGTGATCGTGCCCGTCGTCTTCGATGTGCTCATCATCATGATCATGTTCGTCTTCGCCGCCATGATCGTGTGCCTCGAAAACAGCGCTTTCGCGGAACTCCAGAAGAACGGTTCCATCCGCATCAAGAAGGGACGTGACAGTCGCACCGTCGGCAAGGGTTTCGATGGCACTTTCCATCCAAGGTGTCAGGTCTTCTCCTACCCAGAACACCAGATCGGCATCCTGCAATGCGGCCGCCTCGGACGGGCGCAGGTTGTATTCATGGGGCGAGGCACCGGGTGCGACGATCAGGGCCGGTGTTCCGACGCCGTCCATAACCCGGGAAACGAGCGAGTGGATCGGCGCGATATCGACCGCGACGTTCGGAACGTCTGCGATGGCCGTTCCTCCCATCAATGCAACCGTGATCGAAACTGGAAGAAGCTTTCTGGACATCAGACCCTCTGTGTGATTTTATAACGTTACGAGTGGCAATACATGATATGAAATAACATGACAAGCGATACGAACCCTGTCTCTGGCGATGAGGCGGCCCCGGTCGGGTTTCAGGAACATGACCATCAGAGTTGCGTCAAAACTGCGTTGGTATCCGCCGAGGCGCGCTGCAAGGGCGAGGGGCTGCGCCTGACGCCGGTTCGCCGCAAGGTCTTGGAAATGCTGCTGCAAGAGCATCGGGCCCTTGGTGCCTATGCAATTCTTGACCGCCTGCGAGAGGAAGGGTTCGGGTCTCAACCTCCGGTCGCCTATCGGGCGCTTGATTTCCTTGTTCAAAACGGCTTCGTTCACAAGATCGAGCGGCTGAATGCATTCGTTGCCTGCTCTCACCCCGGCGCGTCGCATTCGCCGGCATTCATGATTTGCAGAAAGTGCGATGCCGTTGCCGAGGCGCAGTCCATGCCGGCCAAAGGTGTTCTGGGTGCCGCTGCGCGCGCAGCGGGTTTCGAGATCGAGCGAACGGTTGTAGAAGCCGAGGGACTTTGCCCCGACTGCACCGAAAAGGCCTGAAAATGACGCTCGTCTCGGTCGAGAATCTCAGTGTTCGCTATGGTTCAAACACTGTTCTGAGCCATGTGGACATGGCTGTCGAACCCGGCGAGATCGTCACCATCGTCGGGCCGAACGGGTCGGGCAAAACCAGCCTGTTGCGCGCCATCATCGGTGCGACCAGGCCAAGTGCCGGGCATGTATCGCTGAAACCCGGATTGAAGATCGGGTACGTGCCGCAGAAACTGCACGTGGATCCCACGTTGCCAATCTCGGTCGAGCGATTCATGCGACTGACCGACCGTGTCTCCGGCCGTCAGTGTGTCGAGGCATTGGAAAAAGCGGGCGTCCCGGATCTGTTGAAACGTCAGATGTCGCAACTGTCCGGCGGGCAGTTTCAGCGTGTGTTGCTGGCGCGGGCGCTGATCAACCAGCCTGACCTTCTGCTGCTGGATGAGGCAACCCAGGGGCTGGACCAGCGCGGATCAGCGAGTTTCTATCAGCAGATTGAGGCCGTGCGCCGCGAAACCGGATGTGCAATCCTGATGATCAGTCACGAATTGCACGTGGTCATGAGCGCCTCGGACCGGGTGATTTGTCTGAACGGCCATGTGTGCTGTGAAGGATCGCCGGCGGTGGTCGCTTCGGCACCGGAATACCGGGCCTTGTTCGGAACGGGAACAGGCGGAGCGCTTGCCCTGTACCGGCACGAGCATGATCACCATCACGACCATGATGCAAATCCTCAGGAAGCGGCGGAATGATGCTTGACGATTTCATGATGCGTGCAACGCTTGCAGGTATTGGCGTTGCGTTTGCGGCGGCGCCTCTTGGATGTTTCGTGGTGTGGCGCCGCATGGCGTATTTCGGTGACGCAACCGCACATGCCGCGATTCTGGGCGTGGCCCTGTCACTGACCTTTCAGATGTCGATCTTCACCGGTGCGCTGGCTGTTGCGTTGATTATGGCGCTGACGGTCACTTTGTTGGCGGGTCGTGGCTATGCGATGGACACGCTGCTGGGGGTCCTGGCGCATTCCGCTTTGGCTTTCGGTCTGGTTGCCGTTTCGTTTTTGTCCGGCGTCCGCATTGATTTGATGGCATATCTGTTCGGCGATATTCTTGCGGTATCCCGTTCGGATCTGCTTGTGATCTGGGGCGGCGCGGCGCTTGTCGTGGCGCTGATCGCCTGGCGATGGGCTCAGCTTTTGACGGCTACATTGAACGAGGAACTGGCCTATGCCAGTGGGTTCGACCCGAGGCGGGAACAGTTGATTCTGACTCTGTCTCTGGCGGTGACCGTGGCTGTTGCGATCAAGGTCGTGGGGGTATTGCTGATCGCGGCGATGCTGATCATTCCCGCGGCGGCGGCACGAAATCTGGCCCGCTCGCCCGAATCAATGGCGTTGATAGCGGCAGCAATAGGCGCGATGTCCTCGATTGCGGGGTTACGGGCAGCTTATGTGTTCGATACTCCGGCGGGGCCATCAATTGTCTGCGTCGCCGCAGTCTTGTTTGCCTGTCTCAGCGTGGTGGGGTGGCGAAGACAGGGCAGGGCGTGATGGATCTGAGCTTGATTGCGCTGACCAGGTAAACTCATTCGTTGTTCGGCACCTCAGGTGAGCACAGCACAAAAAAGGGCCCGCACACGGATTGCGGGCCCTTTCCGTTCCTTGACGATACAGCTTACTGCGGAATTTCGCCTTCCAGCCCTTCAACATAGAAGTTCATGCCTGCCAGCGTGCCATCGTCAGCGGTTTCGCCTTCAGCCAGCCAGTCGCTGCCGTCCTGCTTCTTCAGCGGACCGGTGAACGCGTGATAGCTGCCATCTGCAAGCGCCGCCTTCAGGGCCAGAGCCTCTTCCTTGACATCTGCGGGAACCGCGTCCGAAATCTCGCCGATTTCAACCATTCCTGCTCCGATACCGTCCCAGGTGTTGGAAGACGTCCAGGTTCCGTCCATTACCGCTTTTGTACGCGCGATGTAATAGGGGGCCCAGTTGTCGATGATCGATGACACACGCGGAAGCGGTGCGTACTCGCTCATGTCCGACGCCTGACCGAAGGTGATCACATTGCCGGCCTCTTGCGCTGCTGCTTGCGGCGCTGTCGAATCGGTGTGTTGCAGGATTACGTCCGCACCCTGTTCGATCAAAACGGTGGCGGCGTCAGCTTCTTTCGCCGGGTCGAACCACGTATAGGCCCAGACGATCTTGAACTCGACATCCGGGTTCACCTTCTTGGCGTGGATATAGGCCGAGTTGATGCCGCGGATCACCTCAGGGATCGGGTAGGAGCCGATATAGCCGATGATGTTCGACTTGGTCATTTTACCGGCGATGTGGCCCTGAACCGCGCGACCTTCGTAGAAACGGGCCGAGTAGACCGAGACGTTGTCGGCGGTTTTATAGCCGGTTGCGTGCTCGAACTTCACGTCCGGGAATTTCTTGGCCACGTTGATGGTCGGGTCCATGTAGCCAAACGAGGTGGTAAAGATCAGATCCGCGCCTTCCAGCGCCATCTGAGTCATCACGCGCTCGGCATCCGGGCCTTCGGGAACGGATTCAACGAATACGGTTTCAACCTTGTCGCCAAACTCTTTTTCAACGGCCTGCCGGCCCTTGTCATGTTCATAGGTCCAGCCGCCATCGCCGACCGGGCCGACATAGACGAAACCGACCTTGGTCTTGTCTTCGGCCATGGCCCCCGAGGCCAGACCCAGCGCCATGGCGGCGCTCGTCAGAAGTGTAGTGAATTTCATGTGTTACTCCCCAAGTTGGTACTGTTGGCCCCTAGTGTGAGGCATGGAAGGTCCGGCCCAGCGAGGCAGGTGCGCTGCTCTTGTCGGCCGAAAGGATCACAAGCACAAGGATCGTGATGATATAGGGCGACATTGCCAGATACTCGACGGGAATGGCAACGCCCGCTGCCTGCAAATTAAGCTGCAAAACGGTAATGCCGCCGAACAAATAGGCACCCAGCAGGACACGCCACGGCTTCCAGCTTGCAAAGACAACAAGGGCCAATGCGATCCAGCCGACACCGGCGGTCATGCCCTCGGTCCACTGCGGCACGCGGATCAGGCTGATATAGGCCCCGCCCAGACCAGCGCAGGCGCCGCCGAACATGATGGCCAGAATGCGGATCTTGATCACCTTGTAGCCCAGCGCATGCGCGGCATCGTGGTTTTCACCGACTGCCCGCAGGATCAGACCAAGACGGGTGTATTTCAGCACCGCCCAGACGGCCGCCGTGATCGCGATGCCCACGTACAGGATCGGGTCATGTTGAAACAGGATCGGACCGACAACCGGAATATCGCTGATCAGCGGAATATGGATGTCGCCCATACTGGGGGGTTTGATCCCCACATAGCTTTGCCCCATCAACGCGCTGAACCCCAGACCAAACAGGGTCAGCGCCAGACCACTGGCCACCTGATTGGCCAGCGCAAACTGCGTCAGCAGGACGAACAGCAGCGATAGAACAGCGCCGCCGATCGCGGCAGCAACAAAGCCCAGCCAGGGCGAGCCGGTCTCGACCGAAATCGCGAAGCCGCTGATCGCACCGACAATCATCATGCCTTCGACGCCGAGGTTCAGAACGCCTGCTTTCTCTACGACTAGCTCTCCGATCGCGGCCAGCAGCAAGGGGGTCGCGGCCACCATCAGTGAAGCGACCAGAAGTACGGGATTGATTTCACCAAGGTCCATGGGTCACGCCACCTCGTTACGGGCCGCACGGATGCGGTAGTTGGTCAATAGGTCGAAGGCCAGCAGGAAGAACAGCAGCATGCCCTGGAACACCTGAATGGCAGCGGCAGGCAGGCCCAGCTGCGACTGCGCGATTTCACCGCCGATATAGGTCAGCGCCATCAGGCCACCGGCCAGCAGAATGCCCACAGGGTGCAGACGGCCCAAAAAGGCCACGATGATGGCAGTGAAACCGTAGCCCACGTTGAAATCGATGCTGACAACGCCTGAAGGGCCGGAAACCTCGAACATGCCTGCAAGTCCTGCAAGCGCGCCGGACAGACCCAGACAGAACAGGATCAACCGGGCCGGGTTCACACCCGCAAATTTCGCGGCGCGTGGTGCTTCACCGGTCAGGCGGATGTGAAAGCCCAGCATGTGCCGGTTCAGCAGGACATAGGCAGAGATCACTGCTATCAACGCGGTCACAACACCCCAGTGCATACCGGATCCGGCGATCAGTTCGGCATTGTGCGCACTGTCATAGGATTGCAAATTGCGGGACCCCGGAAAGCCGAACCCCTCGGGGTTTTTCAGCAAACCCAGAGAAACCGAGGCCAGCATCTGCTCGGCCACATAGACCAGCATCAACGAGACGAGAATCTCGTTGGTGCCGAAACGCACCTTCAGGAAGGCGGGGATCATGGCCCACAACCAGCCGCCGAAGGCGCCGGCAATCACCATAATCGGAAAGATATAGAAGGCATCCAAAGGATAAAAGGCCAGCCCGGCACCCGCACCGAAGATGGCGCCCATGATATACTGTCCCTCGGCCCCGATGTTCCAGATGCCTGCACGAAAGCCCAGCGACAGACCGATGGCGATAAGCACCAGCGGAGCGCCTTTCACCAGCAGCTGTGGGCGATAATAAAAGGCGAATTCACCAAAAAGAGGTTCCCAGAAGATGGTGCCGATGGCCTCAACCGGATTCTTGCCCAGTATGGCAAACAATAACCCGCCAAAAAACATCGTCGCCAAAACTGCAACCAACGGCGTCGCATAAGACCAGACCCTGGAAGGCTGAGGACGTTTCTCCAGCAAAATCATCAGCTCGTTCCCCTGACTTCTTCATCTTTTTTCAAATGCTCTCGCCGAAGGCGGCCCAACAGATCACACATGCGCCACCTCCATTCCGTGGGCACCGCCCATCATCAGCCCGATTTCGTCCACTGTCAGTCCGGTTGTCGGACGTGGCGCGCTCAGGCGGCCCTCGTTCAGCGCAGCAAAGCTGTCCGAGATTTCCATCAACTCATCCAGATCCTGAGAGATGCAGACAACTGCCGTTCCCTTTGCCGCCAGGTCGAGGATTGCCTGCCGGATGGCCGCCGCCGCCGCAGCATCCACGCCCCAGGTTGGCTGGTTCACCACCAGCACATCCGGGTTTTGCAGCACTTCGCGTCCGATCACGAATTTCTGCAGGTTCCCCCCGGACAAGGACCGCGCCGCGTTGTCCGGGCCGGGTGTCCTGACGTCAAAAATCTCGATGATCTTCTCCGCAAAGCTCTTGGTCTCGGTCCATTTGAGAAAGCCGTTGCTTTCCAGACCCTCTCGAACCGACCCGGTCAACAGGGCGTTTTCGGTCAGGCTCATGTTCGGGGCAGCGGCATGGCCCAGCCGCTCTTCGGGCGCGGTCAACACGCCAAGTTTGCGTCGCGCGGTCGGACCCAGCTTGCCGATCGCCTGACCGTTGAACTTGATCGCGTCGGCAGATGTCAGGATTTCACCGGACAGAACGCCCAGCAACTCATCCTGCCCGTTGCCCGCAACGCCGCCAATGCCCAGAACCTCGCCCTTGCGGACAGTCAAATGCACGTTGCGCAATGCAGTACCGAATTCTGACGGAGAAGGCACCGACAGCCCGCTGACATCCAGCGTCACTGCGCCAAAATCACGCCCCGAACGTTCCGGGGTTTGCAGGGTCGTTCCCACCATCAGTTCGGCCATGTCGCGGGCCGAGGTCTCAGAGGGGACACACTCGCCCACATTCTTGCCCAGACGCAGGATCGTGGCGTGATCACACAGGGTCCGTATCTCTTCCAGCTTGTGCGAGATATACAGGATCGATGTGCCCTCGGACCGCAACTTGTTCAGCGTCTCGAACAGGATCTCGACCTCCTGCGGGGTCAGTACCGAGGTCGGTTCGTCCATGATCAGCAGTTTCGGGTCTTGCAGCAGGCAACGGATGATTTCAACACGCTGGCGTTCCCCGGCGGACAGATCGCCGACAGTGCGGAACGGATCCAGCGGCAGGCCGTAGGTTTCCGACACTTCGCGGATGCGCGAGGCCAGATCACCCATGGCGGGCGGGTTTTCCATCCCCAAGGCGATGTTCTCGGCCACGTTCAGCGCGTCAAACAGCGAAAAATGCTGGAACACCATCGCAATCCCGTCGGCCCGCGCGGCGCGGGGCTCGGGCGGCGCAAAAGGCTGACCGCGCAACAGCATGGTGCCACTGTCAGGTTTCACCAGCCCATAGATCATCTTGACCAGTGTGGATTTCCCGGCCCCGTTTTCCCCCAACAGGGCGTGAACTTCGCCCTCTCCGATGTCAAAGGACACCTGATCATTGGCCACGACACCGGGATAGGCTTTGGTCAACCCTTGCAGGCTCAGCAATGGAGTGGTCACGCGCTCAGGTCCTTCTTCAACTCATTCTGCCGGGCCGGACGCAGCAGGTGCGCTGCGACGCCCACGGCGATCATCTGCGGGTGTTTGCCCAGCGACGGGTCACCAATCGGGCAGGTAATCCGGCTTATCCGGTCGGGCGGATGCCCAAGGGCCGCCAGCCGCGATCGGAACCGCGCCCATTTGGTAGCCGAGCCGATCAGTCCCGCAAAGCGGAAATCGTGCAAAAGCAGCCTGTTGCACAGTTCTAAATCCAGATTGTGTGAATAAGTCAGCACAAGGTGCTCGGCATTGGGCGGTGCATGTCGCACAAGTTCGGCCGGTTTCGTCGCGGGCAGATCGGTCACGCCTGCGGGAATCACGTCCGGAAAGCGCTCGGGGCCGGTATCGACCCAAGTGATCGCAAGATCGGGCAGGGGGGACAGAACATCCACCAGCGCCCGTCCGACGTGACCTGCGCCCCAGATCCACAGGTTTCGTGCCGGTTTATGCACCGGTTCGATCATCCAGCCGTCGATCAGGCGTGGTTCGGGCGCGATGCCTTGATTGCGTACTGCCGTCAGCACTCGCTTGACCGAAAGAGGCATGGTGCCACCGGATGCTGATCGTGCAATGATCGTATCATCCAGCGTTTCAACCTTCATGAGATCATAGACTTCGCTGAACAACGAGACCGCTCCACCGCAACATTGGCCCATGTCCGGTCCCAGCGTGTGATGCGTCAGGCGCGTGGCCACTGTTTGCGATCGTGCGGCCTCTGCGGCCTGGTATTCCAGCGTACCACCGCCGATGGTTCCGCTTTGCCCGTCCTTCCAGACCAGCATCGCAGCACCCACCTCGCGAGGGGACGATCCTTTGATCCCGGCGATGACCACCCGAACCACTTTCCCGTGGGTTTTGACCGTCTCCCTCAAAGCCTCAAGGTCAACTCCCATCAGATGCCTCCCTTCATCCTCTGGACACCGCGCCAAACCTCTTCGGCCGTGGCCGGAGCGTTCAGGGCCGGGTATCTGTCTCCGCAGGCGGCAACTGCGTTCGACAGCGCCAGCCAGGCCGAGATCCCCAGCATGAAAGGCGGCTCGCCCACAGCTTTCGAACGATAGATGGTGTCCTCGCGATTTTCGCCATCCCAAAGCGTGACGTTGAAGATGTCCGGCCGGTCCGAGCAGGCCGGAATCTTGTAGGTCGAGGGCGTGTGCGTGCGCAGGTTGCCCGTGTCATCCCAGACCAGCTCTTCGGTCGTCAGCCACCCTGCACCCTGTACATAGCCGCCCTCAACCTGACCTATGTCCAAAGCCGGATTCAGCGACGCGCCCGCGTCATGCAGGATATCCGTTCGCAGAATGCGGTTTTCACCGGTCAGAGTGTCCACCGCCACCTCGGTAACGGAAGCGCCGTAGGCAAAGTAGAAGAAAGGGCGACCGCGCCCGGCGATCCGGTCCCATTCGATCTTGGGCGTCTTGTAGAACCCGGTCGCCGACAGGCTGACGCGCCCCTGATAGGCCAGTGCGGCGGCTTCGGCGAAGGTGTAGCGTTCTTCTGAAACCGAGACCTGCCCATCCGAGAACGTGACCGTCGATGGATCGGCCTGATGACGTTCCGCAAGATAGGCGGCCATCCGGTCGCGGATCGTGTCGCAAGCGGCCTTCACCGCCATACCGTTCAGGTCACTGCCCGAAGATGCCGCCGTCGCAGACGTGTTCGGTACTTTCGCCGTGTCGGTTGCGGTGATTTTCACCATCTCCAGCGGTATGCCAAAGCGCGACGCGGCGACCTGTGCGACCTTCTGGAACAGGCCCTGGCCCATCTCGGTGCCGCCATGATTCAAGTGGACTGATCCGTCCTGATAGACATGCACCAGCGCACCCGCCTGATTGAGGTGGGTCAGCGTGAACGAGATACCAAACTTGACCGGGGAAAAGGCGATGCCCTTTTTGATTACACTGTTCTCGGCATTCCATTTCGCGACAGCCGTCTTGCGCGCGGCATAGTCGCTGGATTTCAGCAACGCCTCGGTCATGCCGTGCAGTTCGAAATCGCTGACCTCCATCCCATAGGGTGTGGTGTTCCCGCCGGCGGGCAGAGGACGCACCGGTGCGTCACCCATTTCAACGGCGCCGCGGCTGGTCAGGTCTTCGTGCGGATCGGGATGCCCCAGTGGTTTTTCTGTCGGTGTGCTCTCGGTCACGGCGTGCGCGGGTGCGTAGTAATTCCGGCGGCGCAGCTCGACGGGATCCAAACCCAGCGCATGCGCGGCATGGTACATGACCCGTTCGATGCCGACCATGCCCTGCGGGCCGCCGAACCCGCGATAGGCGGTGGCAGATTGGGTGTTGGTCTTCAAGCGGTGGCTTTCGATCCGGGCGTTCGGCAAAAGGTAGGCGTTGTCCGAGTGCAGCATCGCCCGGTCGGCCACGGGCAAGGACAGGTCCTGCGCCCAGCCGCAGATCGCATAGTGGAGGAATGAGACGCCCTGTATATGGCCATGCTCATCGAACCCGGCCTTGTACGAAATGCGGAAAGCGTGGCGTTTGCCCGTGATGATCATGTCATCGTCACGGTCATAGCGCATCTTGCAGGCCTTGCCGGTTGCGCGGGCGGCCACGGCGCAGGCCACTGCCAAAGCGTTGCCCTGACTTTCCTTGCCGCCAAACCCTCCGCCCATGCGGCGGGTCTCGACCCGGACGGCGTGCATCGGAACACCCAGAGCGTCGGCCACTTTGTGCTGAATCTCGGTCGGGTGCTGGGTCGAGCTGTGCACCAGCATATCCGCACCTTCATTCGGCACGGCCAGCGCGGCCTGACCTTCCAGATAGAAATGCTCCTGCCCGCCCAATTCAAACGAACCTTCGATCACATGCGGCGCACTGGCAATGGCCGCATCCGCATCGCCCTTGGCATAGATGCGTGGACCATCTTCAAACCGGCTGTTGGCAGCCAGCGCTTCTTCGATCGTCAGGATCGGCGTTTCCTCGGCATAGTCGACCTTGCCCAATCGCGCCGCTTTGCGGGCGGCCAGATGGCTGGTGGCAACGACCAGGAACACGGGCTGACCGATATAATGCACCGTGCCGTCCGACAGCAGCGGCTCATCGTGGATCGAGGGCGAGACATCGTTGGCAAACGGCAGATCCTCTGCCGTCATGACCATCACGACACCCTCGGCGTTTTTGACAGCCGACAGATCCATTGCGGTGATCTTGCCCTTGGCGATCTGGCTCAGGCCAAAGGCCAGGTGCAGCGTGCCCTTGGGTGTCGGGATGTCATCCACGTACCGTGCCGCGCCCGAAACGTGCAAAGGGGCGGCGTCGTGGGGCAGGGCTTGCGTCACACTCATGCTGACACCTCCAGCACATTGGTGATCTCGCCCTGATCTTCCAGGAAATACCGTTGAAGCATCGCCTTGGCGGTTTCCAGTCGATACAGGGCCGAGGCGCGCATATCCGTGAGTGGCGAAAAGTCGTCGGCAAAGGATGGCAGCGCGGCGTCAACGGTCTTGCGCGTCCACGGTTTGCCGATCAAAGCGGCCTCGACATGGGTTGCCCGTTTCGGAACAGCAGCCATGCCACCATAGGCGATGCGCGCCTGTGTGACGCTGCCCTCCGAAACGGTTATGTTGAAACAGCCGCAGACGGCCGAGATATCCTGATCGAACCGTTTGCTGAGCTTGTAAGCCTTCAGGCGATCTGGCTGGCGGGGGAAGCTGACGGCTTCCACAAACTCGCCCGGAACCCGATCCTGTTTGCCGTAGTCGATGAAGAACTCTTCCAGCGGGATCGACCGCCGCTCGTCGCCCTTGCGCAGGTGCAGTGTCGCGTTCAATGCGATCAGCACGGGCGGGTTGTCCCCGATAGGCGAACCGTTTGCGATATTGCCGCCCACGGTGGCCGCATGGCGGACCTGAACGCTGGCATAGCGGCGGATCATCTCGGCATAGGACGGATGCAGATCGGCCAATGCTTCTGCCATGCGATTCATGTCGACCATTGCGCCAAAGCGGACTTCTTCACTGCCGAGCGTAATCTTCTTCAAATCATCACAGCGGTTGAGGAAGATCACCGGGTCCAGTTCGCGCAGTTGCTTGGTGACCCAAAGGCCCACATCGGTCGCACCAGCGACCAGAGTCGCATTCGGGTTCTCGGCATACACGGCGGCCAATTCGTCGGATGAAGTTGGCAGCATGCGCGAAGCGGCAATCGTTGCAGGTGGTTTATCTTTGACCCAAACCGGAACGGGCTGTTCCTCGGCCGCTTTCGCCGCGCGAATGATCGGCGCATAGCCGGTGCAGCGGCACAGGTTGCCTGCAAGCAAAGTGTCATGGTCCGTTGCACCGTTCGTGTGCCCGGCCACCATCGACATCACGAAACCGGGTGTGCAGAAGCCGCATTGCGAGCCGTGCAGATCAACCATTGCCTGCTGAACCGGGTGCGCTTCGCCATTCGGGCCGCTGGCACCTTCGACCGTGCGCACCGCTTTGCCATGCAGTTGCGGCAGAAACAGAATGCACGAGTTCAGTGCCTTGGCGCCTTCGTCATCCGTCACCATCACGGTGCAAGCCCCGCAATCGCCTTCGTTGCAGCCTTCCTTGGTGCCGGTCAGGCCGCGATCTTCGCGCAGCCAATCCAGCAGGGTGGCTGTCGGATCGATATCAGCCAACTCCACTGTCTCTCCGTTCAGAAGAAACGTGATGTTCATTAGAGAAACCCATCGCCTTACCCGGTTGCGCCCTTGTGGCCCTCCTTCGATGCGACGTAGAAAGAGTGGCGGGCGAATTGCTTGCCATGAGATGTTAGAAACAGCGCGGCTTGTCTGGCAAGAAAAACCGCCTCTGTTATACACCATTAGACGTATACGGCCTGTGACCGTCTTTTCTGATTAATGAGCAGCCACTTGTAAATAAAGCGGTTTTTGATTGCGACGCCCAGTTAATCCCGAAGCACCTTCTGAAAAAGCCGAATAATCAATGGCGATTTTTTTGCGGCAAACGCGACGCGGTTCAGCCTTTTGCCGCGCAGCCGGCTGGGGTAGCTTGGGCGTCATGAGCAGTTCTCCACGATTCATCCACCTCCGCGTTCACACTGAATATTCCCTTCTGGAAGGCGCCGTGCGGCTGAAAAAGCTGCCGGGCCTGTGCGAGAAGATGGAAATGCCGGCGGTCGCCGTGACGGATACCAATTCGATGTTTTCGGCGCTGGAATTCTCGGTCACCGCAAGCGGCGCCGGGGTACAGCCGATCATGGGGTGCCAGGTCGATCTGACCTATGTCCAGGCCCAGCCGGGCGAGAAGCCGAAGATGCCCGTGCCTCTGGTGCTGCTGGCGCAGTCCGAGACCGGGTACGAAAACCTGATGAAACTCAGTACGTGTCTCTACGTGGACAAGGGCGGGCAACTGCCTCAGGTCACTTTGGAAGAACTGGCCGACCGATCTGAAGGGTTGATCTGCCTGTCCGGTGGACCTGACGGCCCGGTCGGAATGCTGTTGCAACAGGGTCAGCGCCCGGCGGCCGAAGCGTTGGTCGATCGGCTGGCGGCAATGTTCCCCAACCGGTTTTATATCGAGCTTCAGCGCCATCCGGGTGAAGATGGCCAACCCGAGGCCGAGCGCCTGACAGAACGCGGCCATGTCGAGATGGCCTATGCCAAGAACCTGCCGCTGGTCGCAACGAATGACGTCTATTTCCCGACGCCGGACATGTACGAAGCGCATGACGCGCTGATCTGCATATCGGAAGGGGCCTATGTCGACCAGCAGGAAGGCCGCCGTCGGCTGACGGCTCAGCACTACTTCAAGTCACAACAAGAGATGGCGACCCTGTTCGCCGACTTGCCCGAGGCCATCGAAAACACCGTCGAGATCGCCAGACGCTGCGCGTTCATGGCCTATCGACGCGACCCGATCCTGCCAAAATTTGCGGATGACGAGGTGGCCGAGCTGCGGCGCATCGCCAATGAAGGCTTGCAGAAACGTCTGGCCGTGATCCCGCATGCCGTGACGCCCGAGGAATACCAGGAACGTCTGGATTTCGAACTGGGCATCATCGAAAGCATGGGTTTCCCCGGCTACTTTCTGATCGTCGCGGATTTCATCCAATGGGCCAAGGATCACGACATTCCGGTCGGGCCGGGGCGGGGCTCGGGCGCGGGCTCGCTGGTGGCCTATGCGCTGACGATCACCGACCTTGACCCGCTGCGCTACAGCCTGCTGTTCGAACGGTTCCTGAACCCCGAACGGGTCTCGATGCCCGACTTCGACATCGACTTTTGCATGGACCGCCGCGAAGAGGTGATCCGCTATGTTCAGCAGAAATACGGCCGCGACAAGGTGGGTCAGATCATCACCTTCGGTGCCTTGCTGTCCAAGGCCGCCGTGCGCGACATCGGGCGGGTGCTGCAAATGCCCTATGGGCAGGTGGACCGCCTGTCCAAGATGATCCCGGTTGAGGGGGTGAAACCTGTTTCCATCGAAAAGGCGCTGAAAGACGAACCCCGCCTGCGCGAGGCCGCGCGCGAGGAAGAGGTGGTCAACCGCCTGCTGACCTATGGCCAGCAGGTCGAGGGGCTGTTGCGGAATGCTTCGACCCACGCGGCGGGGGTGGTGATCGGCGACCGGCCTCTGGACGCGCTGGTGCCGATCTATCAGGACCCGCGTTCGGACATGCCCGCGACCCAGTTCAACATGAAATGGGTGGAACAGGCCGGGTTGGTAAAGTTCGACTTTCTGGGCCTGAAGACCCTGACCGTGATCCAGAACGCGATGGACCTGATTTTCAAATCCGGGCGCCCGTTGCACATCGCCGCCGATGGCACCGAACTTTATGAGCCCGCCGAGGGGGCTGAGAACCAGATCAACGCCATCCCGCTGGATGATGAGGCGACGTACAAGCTTTATTCCGCGGCCAAGACCGTGGCGGTGTTCCAGGTTGAAAGCTCGGGCATGATGGACGCGCTCAAGCGCATGAAACCCACCTGCATCGAGGATATCGTGGCTCTCGTGGCGCTCTACCGCCCCGGCCCGATGGAGAACATCCCCACCTATTGCGAGGTCAAGAACGGCCAGCGCGAGATCACCTCGGTCCACCCGCTGATCGACCATATCCTCGAGGAAACCCAGGGCATCATCGTCTACCAGGAGCAGGTGATGCAGATCGCGCAGGTCATGGCGGGCTACAGCCTTGGCGGCGCCGACCTGCTGCGCCGTGCGATGGGCAAGAAGATCAAAGAGGCGATGGACGCCGAACGCCCGAAATTCGAGGCCGGCGCGGCCAAGAACGGGGTGGACGCCAAGAAGGCCTCCGAAGTGTTCGACCTCTTGGAAAAATTCGCCAACTACGGCTTCAACAAGTCCCACGCGGCGGCCTACGCGGTGGTCAGCTACCAGACCGGCTGGCTCAAGGCGAACCACCCGGTCGAATTCATGGCGGGCGTCATGAACTGCGATATCCACCTGACCGACAAGCTGGCGGTGTATTTCGAAGAGGTACGAAAGGGTCTGGGCCTGCCTTACGTGCCGCCCTGCGTGAACCGCTCGCTGGCGACCTTCGACGTGGTGGACGGCCAACTGGTCTATGCGCTGGGCGCGCTCAAGAATGTCGGCGTCGAGGCGATGAATCTGGTCGTGCAGGGCAGGGGCGACAAGCCTTTCGTCAACCTCTTTGACTTCGCCCGCCGGGTCGATCTGAAAAAGGTCGGCAAACGTCCGCTGGAAATGCTGGCGCGTGCGGGCGCTTTTGATGAGCTCGACAAGAACCGTCGCCGCGTGTTCGAAAGCCTTGACCGTCTGGTACAGTATTCGGCGGCGATCCATGAACAGAAGAACTCCAATCAGGTGTCTCTGTTCGGCGAGGCAGGCGACGACCTGCCCGAACCGCGCCTGTCGCCGACACCCGACTGGCTGCCGGCGGAGCGCCTCAGCGAAGAATTCAAGGCCATCGGCTTCTACCTGTCCGGCCACCCGCTGGACGATTACATGCCTGCGCTGAAACGCAAACAGGTGATGACGCTGGACGAGGTGACGGAAAGGGCCCGGTCTGGCCCGTTCATCGCCAAGATGGCCGGTGTGGTCGCCGGGCGGCAGGAGCGGAAATCGGCCAAGGGCAACCGCTTTGCTTTCGTTCAAATGTCTGATCCCACTGGCGCCTATGAGGTCACGCTGTTTTCAGACACGCTGGAGAAGTGTCGCGAGTTTCTGGAAACCGGCGCGCAGGTGGTTCTGAACGCCGAGGCAACGATGGAAGCCGATCAGCTCAAGCTGCTGGGCCGCTCGGTTGGCCCTGCGGATTCCCTCGTGGCCGAGGCCGGTGCGACCGGGTTGCGCATCTTTGTGGACGAAGCGCAGGTCGTACCAACGGTCGCCAAGGTGCTCGAGGACGCCGCCTCTGCCGCGAAAGGGGCTGCACGGGGACCAGTCCAGTTCATGTTGCTGGACCCCAGCCTGCCCGGCGATGTTGAGATGGAGCTGGGACGTGAATTCCCAATCAACCCGCAGATCAAGGGCGCGATCAAATCCCTGGAAGGCGTCATGACCGTCGAAGAGATATGATGCCACTTTGTTGCCAGACTGTTGGTGGCCCGCTAGGCTGACTTGACAGAGATGTCTTTAGGTCATGCCACGGGAGGGCGTTGTTATGACAATAGCAGGTCTCAAGTCCAGAAAGATATTATTCGGCGCAGCAGCGACGCTGGCTTTGGTTTCGGCCTCAGCTGGTCTGGCGGATGACAAGAAAAAAGAAAACACGATCAAAGGCGCCGTGATTGGCGCGGGTGTCGGCGCGCTGATCGGCGACGGCAAAGGTGCCGCCGCCGGAGCGGTGGCCGGTGCGCTGATCGGCGCGAATTCCAAGTAAGCGGAGGAGCACCCGGATGAGGACGAATTTGCTTATGCCAGCCGCCACCGCCTTAATGCTTGCAGCGCCCGGATTGGCCCTTGCCGACGAGGAAGCCGAGCAGATGATGCAGGACGCGCTGCCGCTGATGTATCACACCTGCACCTCTGTTATCGAAGAGGCTGATGGTAACGAAGAGTACATTCTGGACGTCGTTGGGAAGATGACGGCCCTTTCGCTTTACAACCGTCAGGTTGACATCGAAGCCCACGCGACTTCGGATGAGCAAAAGGCGGCTCTGAGAGAAACATTTGTGGCCGCCTTGAAAGAGGGCTGCACCGGGGACGAAAACGCCCTGTTGGGAGGTGTTGTGGACAACGCGGTAAAATCGACGCTTGGGCTTTAATTCATCAATAGTGAGGCGGTCGTTCGTCACCAAAGACAACGCCGCCTGAACCTTCCTGCGCCCGTTCTGCTTCGCGCTGCAACAGCATTTCAACCCGTTGGGTCAGCCGGTCGATTTCCGACTGTTGTCTGGTGACGACCGTGTTCAGCTCGTCCACGGTGCGGGTCAGATGGGCGATCTCTTCTTCCAGATGCTGCATGGGGGACTCCTGTCTTGCGCTGGTCATAGCGACACAGTCGGCCCAAGGCCAGAGAAAGCGCGCCTTGCCCCGATGCGGACCATGGGATAGACCGCGCGCGGAACAAGGACACTCCCAAGGACGCCCCACATGGCCAAGCCCAAGAAACAGCCCCGCCCCAAGGCCGTCACGCCGAAAGGGTTCCGTGACTATTTCGGCGAGGAAGTCACGCAGCGCACCGAGATGCTGCGGACGATTGCGGGCGTGTATCATCGTTACGGGTTCGACGCGCTGGAAAGCAGTGCGGTCGAGACCGTCGAGGCGCTGGGCAAGTTTCTGCCCGACGTGGATCGCCCGAACGAAGGCGTGTTCGCCTGGCAGGAGTTTGACGAGGGCGGCAACGGCGATTGGATGGCGCTGCGCTATGATCTGACAGCACCTTTGGCCCGGGTCTATGCCCAGCACCGCAACGATCTGCCCACGCCCTATCGCCGCTATGCGATGGGTCCGGTCTGGCGCAACGAAAAGCCGGGGCCGGGGCGGTACCGTCAGTTCTATCAATGTGATGCGGATACGGTGGGGACGGCCAGCATGGCCGCCGATGCCGAGATCTGCGCGATGCTGTCGGATACGCTGGAAACCGTGGGCATCCCGCGCGGCGACTATCTGGTGCGGGTCAACAACCGCAAGGTTCTGAACGGCGTGCTCGAAGTGATGGGTTTGGGCGAAGACGCAGCCGCCCGCGACGACGTTCTGCGCACCATCGACAAGTTCGACAAGGTGGGTGAGCAGGGCGTGCGCGAGTTGCTGACCAAGGGCCGGCTGGATGCCTCGGGCGCGTTCATCGATGGCGTTGGTCTGAGTGACGATCAGGCAGAGATTTGTATTCAGTTTCTGACAACGAAAGCAATGCTAGCGAATGCTGTAGAATTCCAACAGGATTTCATAAAGGCAGGCAAAGCAGGCACGCCAAATGCCATCAATTCAGCGGTAACTAAAAATCTTCGACGATTGGTACTGAATTCGGCTGTGGGGCTCGAAGGTGTTCAGGAGTTGGAGCAGATTGCAGAGCTACTTGAGCGGCAGGGCTACAACACCGATAGAATAACTCTTGACCCCTCGGTTGTGCGGGGGCTGGGATACTACACCGGGCCGGTCTATGAGGCCGAGCTGACCTTCGAGATCTTCGACGAAAAGGGCCGAAAGCGGCAGTTCGGGTCCGTCTCGGGCGGCGGGCGCTATGATGATCTGGTCAAGCGCTTCACCGGGCAGGAAGTGCCCGCGACAGGCATTTCTATCGGCGTTGACCGTCTGCTGGCCGCTTTGCGCGAAAAGGGCCGGATCAGTGCGCAGGCAACTGGCCCGGTCGTCGTCACTGTCATGGACCGCGACCGCATGGCCGATTATCAGGCGATGGTGGCCGAGCTGCGCAATGCCGGCATCCGGGCCGAGGTCTATCTGGGCAATCCCAAGAATTTTGGCAACCAGCTGAAATATGCGGACAAGCGGAATTCTCCGATTGCGGTGATCGAGGGCGGCGACGAAAAAGCCAAAGGCATCGTACAGATCAAGGACCTGATCCTGGGTGCCAAGATCGCCGAAAGCGCCACGCTCGAGGAATGGAAGGAACGCCCCAGCCAGTTCGAGGTGCCGCGCGGCGATCTGGTCGCCAAGGTGCGCGAGATTCTGGACAGTCAGGACTGAGTCATGCCCAACCGATCCCAGATTCAGGCCCGGGCCGCGATGATGCGCGTGCGCTTCGAGGCCGCCGGAGCGCAGGTCGTCGACCCGCCGCTGCTGCAATCGGCCGAGACGCTGCTGGACCTCTACGGCGAGGATATCCGCGCGCGCGCCTATGTCACCTCGGACGCGCTGCGCGGCGAACAGATGCTGCGCCCGGATTTCACCCTGCCGGTGGTGCAGATGCACATGCGCGACGGGGCCGAACCGGCGCGCTATACCTATTCGGGAGAGGTCTTCCGCCGTCAAGAGCATGACCCCGACCGCGCCAATGAATACATCCAGGTGGGCTATGAGGTCTTTGACCGCGACGATCCGGCAGGCGCCGATGCCGAGGTGTTTTCGCTGATGGCGCTTCAGCTGCGTGGGTTGCCCCTGCGTGCGGCGACCGGGGATATCGGTATCCTCACCGCCGCGGTCGAAGGGCTGCGCACGACCGAGCGCCGCAAGGCCGCCCTGATGCGGCATCTGTGGAGACCGCGCCGGTTCCGTATCTTGCTGGATCGGTTTGCAGGTCGCAAGGCGCCCTCGGAAGGGCGCGCCGCGCTGCTGGACGCAGCTGACCCGATGGCCTTTGACGCCCCCATGATCGGCAAGCGCCGCAAGGCCGAAATCGCAGCGCGCATCGAAGCCCTGCGCGAAGACCGCGATACGCCGCCGATTTCCGACAATGAGCTGGCCGGGCTGGAAACGTTGCTGAATGTGCGCGAGACCATGCCATTTGCGCTGGAACAGCTGCGCGACGTGGCGGTGGATCTGCCGCAGATCACGCCCGCCCTGGACCGGCTGGAGGCGCGCGTGGCTGCGCTGCAAGCGCGCGGCGTCGATGTCGAGCGGTTGGATTTCGAGGCCGCCTATGGCCGGACATCAATGGAATATTACGATGGTTTCGTTTTTGGGTTTTACGCGGAAGGTCGGCCTGACCTGCCTCCGATCGCCACGGGCGGGCGCTATGACGCGCTGACACGGCAATTGGGCCGCGGAGACGAAATCCCGGCTGTCGGCGGCGTGTTGCGCCCCGACCTGATGCTGGAGATCGAGGAGGGTGCTGTATGAGCCTGAAACTGGGTGTGCCCTCGAAGGGCCGGTTGATGGAAAAGACCTTCTCGTGGTTCGAAAAACGCGGCATCACCTTGTCACGCAGCGGGTCGGACCGGGAATATGCGGGCAAGGTCGAAGGGATCGACGGTGTCTCTCTGATCTTGCTGTCGGCGGGGGAAATCCCGCGTGAACTGGCGGCGGGGCGGATTCATCTGGGCGTCACCGGGATCGATCTGGTGCACGAGAAACTGCCGCGCTGGGAACAGCAGGTTGAAGAGGTTTCGCAGCTTGGATTCGGCAAGGCTGATCTGATCATCGCAATCCCGGCATGTTGGGTCGATGTCGATACGCTTGATGATCTGGACGCGGCAGCAGCTGCGTTTCGCAAAACCCATGGCCACCGGCTGCGGATCGCCACCAAGTACCACCGTCTGGTTCGGGAATTCCTGACAGACGCGGGCGTGGCCGATTACACGCTGGTCGACAGTCAGGGCGCGACTGAAGGCACGGTGATGAATGAAACCGCTGAAGCAATTGCCGACATCACCTCGACCGGAGAGACCCTGCGCGCGAATCACCTGAAGATCCTCTCGGACGGTCTGATCCTGCAATCACAGGCCACGCTGTGGCGCAGTCGGGTGGCAAAATATGATCCGACAGAAAAAGCGGTTCTATCCGAACTGCTGGATCGGTTGCGGTAACTACAGCACACCTATTTCTGCCAGGGCGCGGTTCAGATCATCGGGCAGGGCATCGTCCTGCTCGCGGTTTTTGGGCAAATCGGCAGGAGTATCTTCAGGCTTGAGATAACGCCATCCCTGAAACGGGCGTTTCAGGGCGTTCTGTGTGCGGTGCGGCTTGGGGTCCAGTACAATGGCACAGCGGCGGATGCCATCGTCTCCGATCACTTCATCCAGCCGCAGGATCCGCTGGCGGCACTGGATTACGCCCTTGATGACCCAATAGATCGATCCGCCGTTCAGAATTTCGGCTTCGCGCTTGGGCCACATGCGGGTGACGTGGCGTGGCAGGCCATCTGCGAACCGCTGGCGATAGCTGTCCTGCCAAGCCATCAGCGTGTCGACGCTTTCCGACCCGACCGAAAGTTTTATGAGGTTTACGTAATTATCCACAGCTTTCCCACAGAGTCGTCCCGAGGATCATCTTTATATTGTAGCTTGGTTCCAGTTGTCATCAAGGTGTTGTGGTGCGCATGTGATTTGAGGTAGTCTGGATACCTCTTTCAGCACAGGGAATCACCAATGAGCCGCTTTGCCGCCCCCATCGCCGAGCAGATCTGGGATATGAAGTACCGCTTTAAACAGGCGGATGGCACCCCCATCGATCAAACGGTTGAAGACAGTTGGCGGCGCATCGCCCGTGATCTGGCGCGGGCGGAAAACAACCCGGGGCACTGGGAAGAGAAATTCTATGAGGCGCTGGAAGATTTCAAATACCTGCCTGCCGGGCGGATCACAGCAGGTGCCGGCACCGCGCGTCAGGTGACCTTGTTCAACTGTTTTGTCATGGGCACGATACCCGACAGCATGGGCGGCATTTTCGACATGCTGAAAGAGGCCGCGCTGACCATGCAGCAGGGCGGGGGGATCGGCTATGATTTCTCGACCATCCGCCCGCGTGGCGCTGACGTGAAAGGCGTCGCGGCGGATGCGTCGGGGCCGCTGAGCTTTATGGATGTCTGGGACGCCATGTGCCGCACGATCATGTCGGCGGGCTCGCGCCGGGGCGCGATGATGGCGACCATGCGCTGTGACCACCCGGATATCGAACAGTTCATCACCGCCAAATCTGACCCGGCCCGCCTGCGCATGTTCAACATGTCGGTTCTGGTGACCGATCCGTTCATGGAAGCGGTCAAGGCCGATGCCTCGTGGGATCTGATCTTTGACGGCAAGGTCTATCACACGGTTCAGGCACGTGATCTGTGGAACAAGATCATGCAGGCCACCTATGACTATGCCGAACCGGGCGTGATCTTCATCGACCGTATCAACCAGGCCAACAACCTGAGCTATGTTGAAACAATCGCGGCCACGAACCCGTGCGGCGAACAGCCATTGCCGCCCTATGGCGCCTGCCTGTTGGGTTCGATCAATCTGGCGCGTTTGGTGGTTGAACCGTTTGAGGCAAAAGCCCGTTTGAATGAAGAGGCCCTGCAAGAACTTGTCGCCACGGCTGTCCGGATGATGGACAATGTCGTTGATGTGTCAAAATTCCCACTGGCCGAACAAGAGGCTGAAGCGCAGGACAAACGCCGCATCGGGC
The DNA here is from genome assembly GCF_056543025.1 of Ruegeria sp. A4. Taxonomy (NCBI): domain Bacteria; kingdom Pseudomonadati; phylum Pseudomonadota; class Alphaproteobacteria; order Rhodobacterales; family Roseobacteraceae; genus Ruegeria; species Ruegeria sp. A4. The sequence goes on from NZ_JBQGAW010000002.1 coordinate 149,508, forward strand.
TGGGCGTGACCGGACTGGCGGATGCGCTGTTGATGCTGGGTCTGCGTTACGGGTCCGACGAGGCGGCGCGTCAGACCGATCGCTGGTTGCACGCGATCGCCCGCGCCGCGTATCTGGCGTCGGTCGACTTGGCCAAGGAAAAAGGGGCGTTTCCCCTGTTCGATGCCGAGAAATACCTGGCCAGCGGCACCATGCAGCAGATGGATGACGATGTTCGCGAGGCCATTCGCGAGCATGGCATCCGCAATGCTCTGCTGACCTCGATTGCACCCACGGGGACGATCTCGCTGTACGCGGGCAACGTGTCGTCGGGGATCGAGCCGGTTTTTGCCTATGCTTACACCCGCAAGGTCTTGCAGAAGGACGGCTCGCGCACCGAGGAAGAGGTGGTGGACTATGCCGTTCAGATGTGGCGCGACAAGTTCGGCGATGTCGAGCTGCCCGACTATTTCGTGAACGCCCAGACCCTGACGCCGGCCGAGCATGTCAAGATGCAGGCGGCTGCGCAGAAATGGATCGACAGCTCGATCTCGAAAACCATCAACTGCCCCGAGGACATCTCGTTCGACGCCTTCAAGGACGTGTATATGCAGGCCTGGGATCAGGGCTGCAAAGGCTGCACCACCTATCGCCCGAACGACGTGACCGGCTCGGTGCTGACCGTCTCGGAAAGCGACGACAAGGTGCCGGGTGAAAGTGCGGATGCGCCGCACGAGGTGGATGGCGGCGATGTCATCTACATGTCCGAACCGCTGGACCGGCCGCAATCGCTTGAGGGTTCGACCTACAAGCTGAAATGGCCCGACAGCGAACACGCGATCTATCTGACCATCAACGATATCGTCATCGGCGGCCGGCGTCGTCCGTTCGAGGTGTTCATCAACTCGAAGAACATGGAGCATTACGCCTGGACGCTGGCCTTGACCCGGATGATCTCGGCCGTGTTCCGGCGCGGTGGTGACGTGTCTTTCGTGGTCGAGGAGCTCAAGGCCGTGTTCGATCCGCGCGGCGGGGCTTGGGTGCAGGGCAAGTATATCCCCTCGATCCTGGCGGCGATCGGTGGTGTGATCGAGCAGCACATGATCGCGATTGGGTTTCTTGAGGGCGAAGGGATGGGGCTGAAATCCGACCCGCAAGCGCAAGTGGTCAACATGGACGCCCCCCGCGGGAAGGCCTGCCCGTCCTGCGGCCAGTATGACATGGTGATGATCGAGGGCTGCATGACCTGCCGCAGCTGCGGGCATTCGAAATGTGGCTGAGACGGGGGGTGGGGTTTCGCTGTGAAAACCAGCAACAGCCTGCAATTTAACCAGCTCAAACTGCATCGTTGACCACCAGAACTTTGCCATCGCGTTTCGAGGTGCTGGCTTTTTTTGATTTGGATTGTGTCGAGAGAGTTGTCAGCGCTTTAGCACGCTCCCGATAAAGTTGGCGGGTGCCAAACCGCATTGGTCCGCTTGGACCAATCAAAGCTTCGTTAGCCTGGTTGTGGTCTTCTGGCCATGCAGTGAAAAAAAGCAGGTGCCAAATTTAGAATGCAAGCGAAGACTGCAGAGAGTATTTGTTTGAAAGTGATTGATAAGTTTCAGAGATGGGCGGGGCCAGATGAGGCTATCCAGTCGAGAAATGCTTCAACAAGTTGAAGAATGCCAGCCGAGTTGCAACACGCTGCGACGTGCCCACCGAAAGCTCTTCGGATTCGTCGATTTCGCATCAACCCGTCTCTGGCTCAGCCATTAGTCAACATGAGCTAAATGATGTGAGAGATGGCTAAGGAGTAAATCCTTTCGGCACACCGAATATCGGCGAGTCCACGCTGCGACCTGTCAACGAATTCAGAAAAGCAATCAGGTTTTCTATTTCTAATTCCGTGAGTTGGATCGGATCGATATCAATTTTCTTGCGTTGACGTGCCATTTCATATCGGTCCTGCCAAACTAGGAAATCCGTTTTTTGCAACCATGGCACCTCGGGTAAGGCAGCCATTTGGGGGGTCCATTTGTCCAGGCTGGCCTGCGGATCCAAATGATGGCGAATGACGCTTTCAAGATCGGGGAAGGCGCCATTGTGACCGTATGGTGCGGTCAGGGCAACGTTACGGAGCATCGGGGTGCGGAACCTGTAGGCATCCTCAAGGCGGTTGCTTTCACCCATGCGGCCGACATCCCGGACGAAGGGATCCCACTGCCGGGTGCGACCCGGCCCAAAGGGAGGCAAGCCCAGTGCATGGAACTTCTGATCTGACATGAGCGGACCGGTGTGGCAGGCGGAGCAGCGGGCTTTGCCGTAGAACAGCTTCATCCCCTCGATTTGCGCAGGTGAAAGGGCATTCATGTCGCCCGCAAGATAGTGGTCAAACGGGCTGTCGGTGCTGCGCCACTCGATCGCCATGAAAGCGGCCAGAGCGTTGGCGACTTGCGCGATCGTGATGTCCTCGGTCGTCTCGACCTCATCAAAGACGGCGACGATGGCCGGACCATAGCGCGAATCGGTGCGGACGCGTTTCGCCAGAATGGGCCAGCCCTTGTCGATACGATCATGCACCGCGCCTGTGACTTCATTTTCGGCCACATTGCCCGCCATCTCGAATTGTGAGGTCAGGGGAAACAGAGCCTGTGCTGCCAGCAGGGAGTTCAGACCCTCGGGCAGCCACTCCTGCGCCGGGGAATTGAAGCCGTTGCCGTAGACGTCGGAAATGCTCAGCCTGCCGTCGTGAAAGACGGTGTGTATGTCCTTGGCCCCAAGATTCCACAGGCCCGGAGAGTTACGAGGGATGCGTTTGCGTATTCTGTTGGCCCCGGTGCCGGGTGTGCGGTCCGGCCCCAACCCCTGTCCGCCTTCTCCTATGCCCAGCGAAAACCCGTCCGAAGTGCCGAAATCCGGGTGGTGACAATGGGCGCAGGCGATGTTGCGGTTGCCTGACAGGATCGGGTCGTAAAACAGTTGATGACCGATGGCGGCCTGTTCCATATCAAAGGGGATAAAGTCATCATCGGTCAGCGGGCGCGGCAAATCCTGTGCCACAGCGGGCCCGACCCAGAAGAAGGCAACCATCCCATGCGCCAGCTTGTTTTTGCCCTTTGCGTATTTGCGTCTCCGGCTCTGGCTGAACTGGAACAAGCCCGCGATATGATGGAAGCCGGACAGTTTGCTGCCGCGCGTGAGGAACTTCTTCCAGCCGCGCGCTCGGGCAACGCCGAGGCTGAAGAGTTGATCGGCGTGATGTACGGGCTGGGTTTGGGGGTCGAGCAGGATTACGAACGGGCCTTTGAATGGTATCTGCGCGCCTCGATGAAGGGGCATCCGGGGGCGCAGTCGGGCGTTGGCTGGTATTACGAATTGGGTCTGGGCATGCCTGCGCCCGATCTGGTGCGCGCGTATATGTGGTACACGCTCAGCGCTATTGGCGGCGACCCCGATGCGGCAATCAGCCTTGAGGAAGTGGTCAAGAAAATGTCGCCGGAGCAGATTGAAAAGGCGCATGTTCTGGTCAACGACTACAAAGGGTGGATGTACCCGTTTCGGTGAGGGCCAGGCCGCAAAGCCCGGCCCAACCGTTCACTTCAGGTCCGCATCACGAGCAGCGTTGACGTCCGCCTCAGCCGCCGCGACCGCCTCGGTCAGTGCAGCAAAGATCTCGTCGCCTCGCGCAACGTTGGACTGGAACCAATCATAGACTGGCGTTGCGGCCTCTTTGAACGCAGCCTTCTGATCGGGTGTCAGCACATAGAGGTCTCCGCCACCGGCGACGAAATCCTCATAGGCTTGGATCGACTTGCGCTTGGGGGAGGCGAAAGTGGCCTGTTGCAGGGCATAGAACCCGTCGACCACGACGCGGCGCAGATCCTCGGGCATCTCCTGGAACTTGGCGTTGTTCATCCACCACAATGCGCCCATATAGGCGTGGCCGTCCAGCGTTACGTATTGCAGGCCCGCATCCGGGAATTTCATGCCCATGATGTCGGTGATGCCGTTCTTGGATCCTTCAACGACACCGGTCTGGAAGCTGGTGAACAGTTCCGGCCACGGGATTGGGGTGGGCGACGCACCTAGCGCCTTGACCAGTTCCTGCGGCAGGTCGGCGACGACGGTGCGGATTTTCAGACCTTCCATATCCGCAGGCTCGGCAATGCGGCGCTGTGTGTTGGCAAAGTTGCGCCAGCCGCCGGTGTTGCCGATGGTCATCAGACGGATCGCGCCGCCCGAGTCCTCAAGCGCCATGTCGCGCATTGTGCGGGTGAAATCGCCCGACAGGACATGCTCGGCAATGCGGTCATCGGCCATCAGATAAGGCAGGTCCAGAACCTGCACGTAAGGAAAGATGCCTGAGGCACCGCCCGAGGTCGAGATGTAGATGTCGATGGTACCGTCTGCCACACCCTGCAAGCACTCGGCCCCGTTCGAGCACAGTTGTGTACCGATGAACAATTCGACTTCAATCGCGCCGTTCGAGGCGGCCTCGACATAGTTCTTGAAGACGATCAGGCCGTCATAGTCCTCGTCGTTTTCGTTCGAATTGGCAGTGGCGCGCAGCGTGTAGTCGGCAGCTGTTGCCGCGATGGCAGACGCGGCCACAAGCGAAGTGGCCACCGCTGCGGTTTTGATGAAGTTTCTGAGCATGCGTTTCCTCCCTGTGGAACTCAGTTAGTTGGCAAATCCCGTTATCCTCGGGATCGTCATGGATAGTGCGGGGATATAGGTGATCAGGAAGATCACGATGATTTCGACCGCCAGGAACGGCAGGATCGCTTTGGCGATGGTTTCGACCCGTTCGCGCGAGACAGCAGCAGCGACAAACAAGACCAGGCCCATTGGCGGGGTGGCGAGGCCGACGGTCAGGTTGACGCTCATGATGATGGCGAAGTGGATCGGGTCAACACCGAGGCTGGTGAAGATCGGGCCAAGGATGGGACCAAGGATGATGATCGCAGGGCCTGCGTCCAGGAACATGCCAACGATGAACAGTAGCAGGTTGATCAGGAACAAAAGGATCAGCGGGTTTTCCGACAGGCTGAGGATCAGCGAGGCCAGTTGTTCCGGCGCATGGCTGAGGCTGACGACCGTCTTGAACGCCATCGCAGCACCAACCAGCAGCAGAACAACGGCTGAAGTCATGCCTGCATTGCTGAGCACCTCGGGGACCTCTTTCCATGTCAATGTCCGCAGGATGAAGAACCCGATGATGAAGGCATAGCCCACGGCGACTGCCGCAGCCTCGGTCGGTGTGAAGATACCACCCAGAATACCGCCCAGAATGATGACCGGTGTCATCAATGGGAAAAAGGCCTTCAAACTGGCCTGACGCCGCTCGGGCCATGTGTATTTGCGGCTGGCGATGGGGAAGTCATAGCGGTCGGCCATCAGTTTGATCATCAGCATCAGACCGACACCGACCATCACGCCCGGAACGATCCCCGCCAGAAACAACGCGGCCACGCTTTCGCCCATCACATAGGCGTAGATGATCATGATGCCCGAGGGCGGAATGATCGGCCCGATCACCGAACTCGCCGCCGTGATCGCGGCGGCGAATTTGCGGGTATAGCCCTGTTTCTCCATCGCCGGGATCAGCATCGACCCTAGCGCCGAGGTGTCCGCCACGGCGGACCCCGAGAGGCCCGCAAACAGAATCGAACTCAGCACGTTCACATGCGCCAGACCACCGCGCAGGTGCCCCATCAGGGCCTGCGAAAACTCGACAAGGCGGATGGTGATGCCGCCTCGGTTCATGAGCTCTCCGGCCAGCATGAAGAAGGGGATCGCCATCAGAGGGAAGCTGTCCATACCGTTATAGACATTGCGATACAGCAGCGTGATGTCGTTCGTCTGGCCGTTCAGCCACAGCAGGATTCCGGGCGCCGCCAGCAAAGCGAAAAAGACCGGCAGGCCGATCAGCAGGAAAATCAGGAAGGTGGGCAGGAACCAGATCAGCATTTATTCGGCCCCCACTGCCGCATCAGGAATTTCAGGCAACAGGTGGCCGCCGCCCAGCAGAGTGATGAAGGATCGCAGGATCAGCTCGATATTCACCGAGATCAGCAGGATGATCCCCACCAGCAGCGATGCCATCATCCAACTGCGAGGAATGCGATACCATTCGTCGAACCCGAAAGAGGTGGGCAGATACAGCGCGGCAGTGGCGAACTTGCCGCCAAAGCCGGTGACCTCGGACCAGCCGATATTGACGGCGACCAGCAGGACTGCGAGCGCGATCAAAAGCAGGAACAGATTCAGCGTCTGGCCGATGATGCGGGGAAGGAGGCGTTCCAGCATGTCGATGGCCACAAAACCGCCGCGCCGAAACGCGGTGGGCGCCATAAGACCGGTCATCCACAGCATGCAGAACCGCGCGGCCTCATCCGGCCACGGCAGCGCATTGCCCAGAACGTATCGGAAAAACACCTGGATCAGAATTGCGATCACCATGAGCGCAATCGCAACAACACCAACCGCGCGCCCCAGACGCAGCACGGTTTCGTTCACGAATGCAATCGGTGCAAGCACCGATGCCAGTCCGCCCATGCGGATCCTCCCTTGGTCAGCCGCGGGTGTCCCCCACGGTCATCAAATCGCGCTTAGACTTTCGCGAATTGGCCGAGTTTCCCGGCATAAAAGGTCAGCGCGTCTCCATCCGACATGCTGGCCCGTAGAACTTTTCCAACCACAATAACGTGATCGCCTGCATCGTGATACGCGTGCTGTTCGCATTCGAACCGCGCAAGGCAATCTGCCAACACCGGTGTCCCATTCTCACAGCGCTCGTGGCTGATGTCCCGCAGTGCAAAGGCGTCTTTCGAGCAGCCGAAACACAGCTCGGCCTGGTCCGAAGACAGCACATGCACGCTGAAATGACGGGCCTTGTGGAAATAGGGGAAGCGACGCGAGTTTCGGTCTCCGGCCCACATGATCAGCGGTGGGTCAAGCGACAGGGACGAAAAGCTGTTGGCGGTGATGCAGACAGGCCCATCCGCGCTGTCGCAGGTCACGATGGTGACACCGGTTGCAAATCGGCCGAAGGCGTCGCGCAGGGTACGTGTGTCGTCCTTATGTGGAATAAAGGTGCGGGTCATGTCCTTTGAGATTGCGTTCATCATGGTACCTCGTGCCCCAGCGCCGCCTCGTACAGGCGGAACCAGCTTTCGCGATCCAGTTTGACTTTCAATGCGTCAGAGGCGCGTTTAATCCGGTCCAGATTGTTGGTGCCCAGAACCGGCAGGATGTTGGCCGGGTGGGCCAACAGGAACGCCACTGCGACGGCGGCGCGATCCACGCCAAACCCGGCTGCGATTTCATCGGCGACGACCCCAATCGGCGGGTTTCCGGCCATCAACAGGCCTCCACCCAGCGGCGACCATGCCATCAACGGATGGCCATGCTGTTGGTGAAAGGCCAGATCACCGTTGGTGAAAGGGCTGATCTGACCCAGCGAAATTTCGATCTGGTTGGTGACCAACGGCGTATTCATCGCCGATTGCAGCAACGACCAATCCCACGGGCGGAAGTTGGACACGCCCACCGCGCCGACCTTGCCGCTGGCGACAACCTCATCCAGGGCGGCTCCGGTTTCATAGTGGCTCATCATGGGGTCCGGGCGGTGGATCAACAGCAGATCGATGTGGTCAATCGCCATTTCCGACAGCGACGTGTCGACTGATTTCAGAATGTGGGCACGTGAGGTGTCGTAGTATTTTACCTTCGCATCCGCGTAACGGCCAACCGGCGCGACGATGTCGCATTTGGTGACGATCTCCATCTTCTGACGCAGGTTTGGATTGGCGCGCAGGGCGGCACCCAGCACGGCCTCGGCCTGGTAGCCGCCATAGATGTCGGCCTGATCGAAGGTGGTGATACCCTGATCCAGACAGGTCTGAATCTTGGCCTCGACATGGCCCGCGGACGTGTCACTGTCATCGCCCAACCGCCACATGCCATAGACAAGGCGGCTCATCTCCAGCGAGTCAGATAGTTTCACACGTTGCATTAGCGGCGTTCTCCGTTGCCCAGCGGTGTGGCCGGGGTCGTTTTGGGAACCCTTCCGTAAGCTTCGGGAAGGGAACAGGTTTTCAAATTCGGCAACACGCGGGCGCCGAAATGGCGGGCTTCGTCCAGATGCGGGTAGCCCGAGAAGATGAAAGCGCGGATGCCCATCTTCTGGTATTCCTCGATCTTCGACATAACCTGATCCGTCGATCCGACCAGAGCGGCACCGCAACCAGACCGTGCCCGGCCAACACCGGTCCAGAGACCGGGTTCGACATAGCCGTACTCATCCGCCAGATCGCGGTTCCTGGCCTGATGCGCCACCCCCAGCGAGGTCGAATCCAGCGCCCGTTCGCGGATGGCGCGACCGTATTCGTCGTCCAGCTTCGAGACGATGTAGTCCGCGTATTCCTGTGCCTCAGCCTCGGTATCGCGAACGATCATATGGACACGCAACCCGTAATCCAGCGTGCGGTCGTAGTTTTCAGCGACGGCGTGAACGGCCTTCATCCGTTCGGCCAGTTGATCCTTGGTTTCAGGCCACATCAGGTAGACGTCGCAATGCTCGCCGCACAGATCCAAAGCAGAGGGAGAATAGCCGCCGAAATAAAGCAGCGGCCCGCCGGTCTGATATGGCTTGGCCGGGTCGGTGGTCAGGTCCGAGAAGTTATAGACCTCGCCTGCATGATTGATCTCATCCTGCGTCCAGGCTTGTTTCAGAATCTCCACCACTTCGCGCGAGCGCTGATAGCGGAACGCGCTGTCGGCCTTCTCACCGGGAAAGTCGGATGAGATGATGTTGACCGTCAAACGCCCCTTCAGCATGTGGTCCAGCGTTGCGATGGTGCGGGCCAGCATGATCGGTTGCATCTCGCCACAGCGCACGGCGGCCAGCAGGTTGATCCGCTCGGTGATCGGGGCGCAGCCGGCGACAAAGCTCAGCGTGTCTTGACCGACCTGATAAGAGGACGGGCAGAGGATGTTGCGAAAACCCTGCGCCTCGGCCTCTTTCACAATGTTCGAGCAATGCTCCCAACTCGACCGCAGGGCACCATCGGGAACGCCAAGGAACTGGTAATCATCGGAACACAGCGCAGCGAACCACGAAACTTCGGCCGCATCCAGATCGGGGGATGTGATGGGGACGATGCTCATTTGATTCACGCTCCGTACATCTTTGACTTTCCTCTTGCGTAGCAATCGCTTTGATGTAGATCAATAGTGTATCAATTTTTCCTGCGACCGAGTGAAGCGTCTGCCGTGCCTGCATCCAACCGAAACCCCAATGCCCTGCCGGTATATATTCAGATCGCGGAACTTCTGATCCGTGACATCGCGGCTGGTCGCCTTATTGACGGTGAACGATTGCCGCCCGAGCGCGAGATGGCCGCAGAGCTGAATGTCTCGGTTGGAACGCTGCGAAAATCGCTCTCAGAGCTAGAAAAAAAGGGGATGTTGGAGCGTATCCAGGGCTCGGGCAACTACATACGCGAGACCGGTACGCAAAACAGCGTCTATGCAATGTTCAGGCTGGAACTGCCGGAAGGGGGTGGCCTGCCTCGTGCGGATATCCTGTCGGTTGACCATCTGAAAAAGCCGATCAATCTGCCGAAATTCGGTGCTTCTGACGCCGGTTCGCGTGTCCGGCGGATGCGCTACCTGAATGATACAATCATCGCTGTCGAAGAAATCTGGCTGGACGAATCAGCGGGCCTAATCGACCAGAGCCTGCTGTCCGACTCGCTCTATCGCTACTATCAGCGCCAGTTGGGCTTTTGGATCGCAAGAGCCGAAGACAGGGTTTCGGTCCGGCCTCTACCGGACTGGACGCCTTCTGACTTCACCAAGCCAGCCGGCCAAGCAGTCGGTTATATCGAGCGGTTCAGCTGGTCGGAAAGCGCCGAACCCGTCGAATTCTCAAAAACTTGGTTCGACCCGGATCGGGCCAACTACGTACAACGTCTGAAGTAAAAGGAATTGCGCATGACCCGGACCATCAAATACGGGCTGATTGGATGCGGAATGATGGGGCAAGAGCACCTGCACAATATCGGATTGCTGGAAGGTACCAGTGTGGCTGCGATCTTTGAACTCGATCAGGAGATGGCAAAAGCCGCCAAGGCAATTGCGCCAACTGCTACCATGGTAGGTTCCGTGCAAGAGCTACTGGCGGTAGAGGAACTGGACTGCGTCGTCATCGTCAGCCCGAACCATCTTCATGTGGACCAGATCTGCGAAATCGCAGAAACACGTCCTCTGCCGCTTCTGGTAGAAAAACCATTGTTCACCGACCCGCAGGACGCGCCCCGGCTCGAACAGTTGCAGCGCGACTACCCCTGCCCGATTTGGGTTGCAATGGAATACCGGTACATGCCCCCTATCGCTGCTTTGATCGACAAGGCCGAGGCGACAGGTGGGGTAAAAATGCTGTCGATCCGCGAGCATCGTTTTCCCTTCCTCGACAAGGTCGGTCACTGGAACCGGTTCAACCGAAATACTGGTGGCACTTTCGTCGAGAAATGCTGCCACTTCTTCGACCTGATGCGTCTGATATTGCAATCCGATCCGGTGCGCATCACGGCAAGCGGCGGGCAGGCGGTGAACCATCTTGATGAAAGTTACGACGGTCAAACCCCGGATATTCTGGATCACGGCTATGTTCTGGTCGACTTTGCTTCGGGTGCGCGCGCGATGTTGGAACTTTGCATGTTTGCCGAAGGCTCACGCTATCAAGAAGAAATATCGGCCGTCGGACCGGACGCCAAGATCGAGGCGTTTGTCCCCGGACCCGGACGATTCTGGCCCGATCACTTGGGAGCCCCGCCATTGCCTCAGGTGATTTTGAGCCCGCGCAATCCCAAAGGTCCGGTATCAATGGACGTTCCGGTGGACCCCACCCTTTTGGCGGCTGGGGATCACAATGGGTCGACCTACTATCAGCACAAAGGATTCCTGGCCGTTCTTCGTGGCGAAAAGGCGAAACCGGATGTGAGTTTGAAGGACGGCCTCTGGGCTGTCAGGATGGGGCAAGCGGCGCAACAGGCAATTGAAACCGGTGAAACGGTTTACTTGGCCGACTGATCGGGGCCGGAGTCGCAGGTGCGTTTTGCGATCGCTAAAAGACGCCTTAGACTGTTGCTGGCAATGTCTTTCATCGTATGACTAGGACCACGATCGCTTGATTGGTTTGAGAGGGTCAAGCTCGCTGAAACTTCAATCTGCAGCGCGCTGTGTTTATGCAGAGCGCGGCGCTTCTGGAATGTCTGGTCTTTGCTTTTCTGTCTGGTCAAGCGCGTCACGGGGTTCTTAGCTTAGTCACTGTCGAAGATTCGCATTCTAAACTAAGTTGAGTTACAGATTATTGTGCCAACTCAAGTGCCGACAGGTAAAAAGGAACACATAAACTAAAGAATATCAGTATCTTATGCGCTTAATAACGAATTCTCTCTCACTGCTTTGTATTCTGGCCATCTTCTTGGTGACCTCTAGACCTTTGCAAGCTTGCTCAGTCTGCGTGACTTTGCCTGAGGCTTCGTCGGCTGATCACATTATTTCCGCGGACATTATCGTTCTGGCCGGTCCCACACCGGACAACCCGTTCCGGTTTTCTCCGGTTCACATTCTGAGAGGGACAGAACAGAAAATCTCAACGCTGCCGGAAATACCGTTTCTGATCGACAGCAAGACCCGCGCAGCTTTCCGGTCCAATCCAGAAAAGACGGTTCTCTTCACCTATGGCGCAACCGACAAGGATGGTGCAGGGCGTAGCATTTCACGAAGCTGGAAGCGCTTATTCATGATGACGCCAGATAGATCTCGGTTTGTTGAGGTTTTGACAGCTGTTGGAGGATCGTGGGCGTACGGCGACAATGACGGCTCGGAGCGTGTTATGTTCTTTGCGGGCTATCTAAGCCACGAAGATCATGTGCTGAGAAATATCGCTATGGTTGAAATCTACCGTGCCCCATATGAATTTGTTCATCCACTTCGGAACACGGTGCCCACTGAGCAGCTCCTGCAAGAATTTCGTAGTCTGAACAGGATCAGTTACATACCCGTCGCGGTGCGTCTGCTTGGCTTGCAATCTGATGAACAGGCAGCCTCTGTTGTGCGTTCGCGATTTGAACAGGTTTTGAAGAGCAATGGTCAAAACCTTTATGAATGGGCTCTCGCAGGTATCGAAATCGACGGCGCCCTTGCAATCGCTGCAATTGAGCGAGCACTGCAGCGCCCCGGCTGGCAACCGCCCGAAAAGCAATCCCTGATCCGGGCTTTGACCGAAGGCGGCACGGTTTTGCCTGAACTTCGCGCTCAGATTATTGGCATTTTCGCGAGTGAACTCGAAAAGGACCGAAATCTAGCGCCGCGGATCGCAGTTGCCATGCGGAACTGGGGCGAGACCGCCCTGAATCACCAATTTCAAGCGCTTATCGTGAGGGGTGAAATTGATCCCGCGACACAATTTGTTCTCGGAACAATAATCGGCGCGGGGCAGGTCACCGATTGAAAGTGAGCTGTGCGCTGTTCTTTGGCACAAGTAATGCGAGATGGATCTCGACCACCCGTTTTCAGAGTTTTTTGGCGTTGGTCTCTTTGTAACGGAGGCTCTGGTTCGGTTTACGTTTGAGTTAAAGTGGCAGCGGCTTGGTTCTGAAACCTTCGGTTTCTGATTGTTTGCTTCTTGATCTCCACTCTTATGTTCAGGAATTCGGCGCCTCGGCCATGGTAGACGTCGGCGGGCGTCAAGTTGGCCGGGGTCTTGGGGTAACAGTAGTTGTTGTGATCGACAAAGGTGCCGATCTGTCGCTCAAAACCTCCGGGTAGGAAGTAAATTTCCAAGAGAACCCAGTGCTTCTTAGTTTGGTACCAACGCTCGAACTGGAGTGGGGTTTGTGTGTGGTGCGGCGCACCGTGCACGTGATCCGAGACAGTCCGCCAAATCACCCGCGGCGTATGTCGAGCCGTTTTCGCTGAGCAGCCTTGGCTCGTGTGCGACCATGACGTGATCTCAGTCCGAGGTCTCAGGGGCGGTCACCTACCGAGCCGTGTCGCCCGCAAGACGGGCTCTCCAAGCTTCCGGGAACTCCTTCGACCAGAAGTAATAAAAGCTTTCGGTAATGCCCTCGCGGAGACACAGCGCCGCAATGCTATCCTCATCGCGCAGACCGGCCGGGACATTACCGACATTCTATTCGGCCCAGTAATGTTTGCGGGTCTTGCGTTTGATGTTCCTGACCAGCTTTTAATCTGCGTCTTTCTAAGTTCCGTATTTCTTGTTCATCTTAGCTTGCTAGTAGGTTCAATGAACTCGAACCCCTCCGCTACACAGATCCCTAAATCTACCCGGTGGGTGCTTAAGTCAGACAGCCAAAACTGGAAGATCCTTCGTCGCAGTTCGAGGCGAAAGATAAGCTTGAGTCGCTGCAATGCACGTTGCGCTTCGCGCCTGATTCAGCCTTGAGTTGGTCGTCGATTTTACTTGTCTGGCCGCACTGTCTACCGTTGAGAATGAACAGAAGGGAGTTGGCGACATGGTCGAGGGCGGCGGGCCGGACAGAACAACCGAACTGAGAATCGCTATAACGCCATTTTTCAACCTGGCGGCCACGATGTCATTTATCGATCCCTTTCGTGCCGCCAACTATCTCGAGGGAACAACACTGTTCCGATGGCAACTTGTGTCCGAGGCGGGCGGAATGGTGACGGCCAGCAATGGCGTCGAAGTCAACACTGCCAGGTTCTCAGAGGCTGGAATGAACAAAGCGGACATGCTTTTCGTCTCGTCAAGTTGGGAGCCGGAGCGCCATGTTTCTGCTGCGTTGCGCGCGAACCTCAGAAATGCCGCGAAACGTCAGGCAATCTTGGGCGGGCTAGATACAGGTGCCTTTGTTCTGGCCTATGCCGGGTTGCTGGAAAACTATACGGCAACAGTCCATTACGAACATATTGATGCGTTTCAAGAATTGTTCCCCAAGACGGGCATCAGTGAAGCGCTTTGGGTTATTGATCGCCGTCGTGTGACTTGCAGTGGGGGTGCGGCTTCGCTCGATCTTGCCCTGCATCTGATCCAGCAGTCTCATGGTAGCGCTCTTGCAAATGCCGCTGCACGCTATGTGTTTGCCCCCCCGATACGCGCCCACGGGGCATTGCAGTACCCCGAGAATATCGAGCCTTTGGGCAACTCTGTTCCAACAAATGTGCGTGCCGCAATTCGTGTCATGGAGGCAAACCTTGAAACGCCACTCTCCATTGCGGAGGTTTGCAGGCATGTTGGGTTATCACATAGGCAACTTGATCGGCTCTTTGCGCAATGCGTGCGAAAAACGCCAGCACTTTACTACCGCGATATCCGCCTCGACCGGGCCCGCGGCCTTGTAACCCAAACTGACCTGACCATGTCGGAGATTGCCTTTGCGAGCGGATTTTCAAGCCAGGTCCACTTTAGTCGGGCCTACAAGGACCGCTTCGGTCTCCCGCCGAGCAAGGATCGTGTGCAGGGACGCATTCCATTCGAGTTCCGAGCATGGCCAATGCACCGCGCACCAAAGCCTAAGGCGAAAAAGGTTAAGTAGTCGGCGATTCATGGTAAGTCTTGTGGTTTGATCCGCGAAATGCTGGTGCAGTGAGTTCCTGATTCCAGTCGTGAGGACAGCCATGACGCAGTTTCCAGATCAAAACGCGTTCGAAGCAATCAAGTCTGGCTTCGACCCAGATCCAAATCGTGCGCTTTCGTTGCGCAAAGAGGCTTACATTGACGCAAACTGGTTTGAGGTCGACCGTACGGAGATCCTTGCCAAGTCTTGGCAATGGGTTTGTCACGTCGAAAAGCTGCGTACGCCAGGGTCATACGTCGCCACACATATCGCGGGGCACCCAATCGCTGTCGTCAGGGATAGGGAAGGGGTCTTGCGCGCCTTCTACAACGTCTGCAAACACCGCGCCCATGAACTGTTGAGTGGCGAAGGCGAGACGACCCGTATCATGTGTCCCTACCATGCTTGGGTCTACAAGCTTGACGGTCAACTTGTCCGTGCACCTGAAACAGATCACCTGGAGGACTTCACGCCACGCGATATCTGCCTGGATGCTGTTCAAGTGGAAGAGTTTGCCGGTTTCGTTTTCGTCAACCTCGACACGCAAGCCGCCTCGCTGTCGGATCAATCCGGCAATCTGGAGACCGAAATCCGCCACTGGGCCCCTGATATCGAACAACTTACCTTCGGGAAAAGACTGACATACGACATCAAGTCGAACTGGAAGAATGTCGTCGACAATTTCCTTGAATGCTACCATTGCCCGACCGCCCACAAGGACTTTTGTGATCTTGTGGATATGGACACGTACAAAGTCACGACCTACGGTATTTATTCCAGCCACATGGCAGAGGCGGGGCAGAACGCCAATTCCGCCTACGACGTCTCCAACGCGACTGTAAAGACCCATGCGGTCTGGTGGCTGTGGCCCACAACTTGTCTGATGCGATACCCGGGCCGATCCAGCATGATCGTGCTGAATGTCATTCCGGTCGGACCAGATCGTACGTTGGAGACCTATGACTTTTTTCTTGAGACGCCCGAGCCTGATCCGATGGAAATCGACGCGATGCGCTATCTGGATGAAGTGCTTCAGGTTGAAGACATCAATCTGGTCGAAAGTGTACAGCGAGGAATGAAAACGCCGGCCTTTACGCAAGGTCGAATCGTGTCGGACCCTTCAGGATCCGGCAAATCCGAACATGCCGTTCATCACTTCCACGGGCTGGTACTTGATGCTTACGCAAAGGCCGCTCCATGACGCAGCCGAATATTGTTGTGGTGATGGCCGATCAGTTGGCACCACATTTCATTGGTGCTTATGGGCACAAGGGCGCCAAAACCCCGCACATGGACAAACTCGCGGCACGCGGGATGCGATTTGACGCCGCTTATTGCAACTCGCCGCTCTGTGCGCCGTCGCGATTTGCTTTCATGTCCGGGCAATATGTCAGCCGAATTGCGGCTTATGACAACGCGTCGGAATTCCGTGCCAGCGTGCCTACCTTTGCACACTATCTCAAGGCTCTGGGATATCGCACGTGCCTGTCAGGCAAGATGCACTTCGTCGGACCTGACCAGATGCATGGGTTTCAAGATCGGATTACGACCGATATCTATCCCGCCGATTTCGCTTGGACGCCGGACTGGGAAGCCCATGATGAGCGGATCGACAAGTGGTACCACAACATGCAGACCGTCAAGGAAAGCGGTGTGGCAATCGCGACATACCAAACGGATTACGATGACGAGGTCGAGTTCGCAGCGCGCCGGTGGCTGATCGAGCGCGGACGGGATCACGCAGCCGGCGACGTCTCTCCGTTCTGCTTGGTGGCGAGTTTCATCCATCCTCACGATCCATATGTGGCGAAGCCAGAATTCTGGGATCTCTACGCCGATTATGAAATCGACTTGCCGCAAGGCCTCTCTCTGGAAGAGCACGACCCGTTCTCACGCCGTGTGATGGATGGGATCGAAGCCTCCACTGTGCCGCTTTCGGATGAAGAAATCCGCCGCGCACGTCGCGCCTATCTGGCAAATGTGAGCTATTTCGACA
Source organism: Ruegeria sp. A4 (assembly GCF_056543025.1). Taxonomy (NCBI): domain Bacteria; kingdom Pseudomonadati; phylum Pseudomonadota; class Alphaproteobacteria; order Rhodobacterales; family Roseobacteraceae; genus Ruegeria; species Ruegeria sp. A4. The sequence continues at coordinate 166,077 of NZ_JBQGAW010000002.1, forward strand.
GTAAAGTCGGCGCGATCGTCAAGGCGCTGGAAGAAACGGGTCAGATTGACAACACATTGATCATTGTGACCGCGGATCATGGAGACATGCTGGGTGAACGGGGTCTTTGGTACAAGATGACGTTCTTCGAACACTCTGCCCGTGTGCCCTTAATCTTCGCAGGCCCGGATGTGGCCGAAGGCGCGGCGCCTCACGCGTGCTCTCTCGTAGACTTGCTTCCAACCTTCCTGGAAGTTGCCGGAGGGACACCTGACATGCTGGGCGAGCCAGTTGACGGTCGGTCCCTGATGCCCTTGACGCGTGGGGAGGATGCACCAGAGGACATTGCCATCGGCGAATACTGCGCAGAGATGACACCTTGGCCTGTCTTCATGATCCGGCGCGGGACACTGAAGTATATTCACTGCGATGTGGATCCACCGCAGCTCTATGACCTGTCTCGGGACCCGGATGAGCGTGTCAACTTGGCGGATGACCCGGCCTACAGTGATGCAGCCGCTGCCTTTGCATGCGAAGTCGCTGAGAGATGGGACAGCGAAAGGCTCCGGGCTGATGTTATGCGCACCCAGAAATCGAGGCGTGCGCTTCATGCCGCGATGGAGGCCGGGGCAAGCGAGCCATGGGATTACAACCCGCCGCGCGACGCCAGTCAGGAATATGTTCGCAATCACATGGATTGGACTGCGGCAGCCGCGCGCTATCGCTTTCCACCGATGGGGGAAACAAACTGATGGATATTCAAGACGGCAAGGTGGCCCTTGTGACGGGCGGACGGGGCGGCATCGGCCGTGCGATCGTGGATCGGCTGACCCGAGAAGGTGCCGTTGTCTACGCAGCCGATCTCAGTGAAAGCGGATCCGTGTCCAACCCAGCAGGGGCCGATAGCCATTTTCTCCGACTTGATGTCACCTCAGAACCCGAGGCCATTGCAGCTATGGAGAGGATAAAGACTGAGCACGGCAAACTCGATATTCTCGTGAACGCTGCGGGCATCGAGATCGAAAAAACGATTGAGGATACAAGCCTTGAAGAATGGAACCGCTCGTTTGCGGTGAACGTGACAGGCACATTCCTGACGTCCAAATATGCGCTACCTTTGATGCGCAAGGCGGCAAAGAGCGGCAGTTCTGCCTCTGTCATTAACTTCGGATCATATGACGGTTTCATCGCAGATCCGGGACTGGCGGCGTATTGTGCAACGAAAGGTGCGGTTCATGCCCTGACCCGCGCGATGGCCTGCGATCACGGGCCCGAAGGCATCCGGGTCAACGCGATTTGCCCTGGCTACATCGACACACCGATGCTGCAAAGCTTTTTCACCGGCGACGGCTCGGGTGGCGGCGGCAAGACGATTGACCAGCTTCAGCAAGCTGTGCGCGATGTGCACCCGATGCGCACTTATGGAACGCCAGACGATATCGCAAACCTCGTGAACTGGCTCGCCAGCGATGAGGCCCGATATGCAAGCGGACAGCTTTGGGTGCTGGATGGAGGCCTTAGCGCTCAAGTCCAGCAGATGCGGCTATGAAATGCGCCGTCAACCCCAGGAAGGTCGCCGACAAGGGTGCTTTACGGCCACGCTATGCGCTTGGTGAACCCCCCGAGATTCACCTGATCTACCGACCCAAAGAGGTGCGTTACCATTTGCGCCGTGTTGTTTCGCAGGAGGCCCCGGAATGCCAAAATCCGTAATCATCACATGCGCACCGACCGGGGGCATCCACACCCCGACAATGAGCCCTCATCTGCCCATTACACCAACCGAGATCGCAACGGCCAGCATAGAAGCCGCCGAGGCCGGGGCCTCCATTATCCATTTGCATGCCCGCCATCCCGAGACCGGCAAACCCGATCCCAGGCCAGAATTGTTCCAGCAATTTATGCCTGTCATCAAACAATCCACAGATGCCGTGATCAACGTTTCAACCGGCGGTGGTCTTGGTATGTCCATGGACGAACGCATGTTGGCGGCCACGACAACAAGCCCCGAAATGGCATCCCTCAATGTGGGGTCGCTGAATTTCGGAATCTTCCCGATGCTTCAGAAATACACCGAGTTTCAGCATGATTGGGAACGCCCTTTCCTCGAAATGACCGAGGATTTCATCTTTCCCAACACGTTCGGGACAATTCGCTATGCCATCGAAAAGCTTGGGGGTGAACATGGCACACGGTTCGAATTCGAGTGCTACGATCTTGGCCATCTCTACAATGTAAAGTGGTTCGTTGATCAGGGTCTGATCAAGCCACCGTTTTTTATTCAGATGGTGTTCGGAATCCTCGGCGGTGTGGGCGCTGATCTCGACAACCTGATGCATATGCACACCATAGCCGACCGGCTGTTCGGGCCGGAGAACTACGAATGGTCGGTGCTGGCTGCGGGGCGCCATCAGATGCCATTTGCGACTCAGGCGGCCCTGTTGGGGGGCAACCTTCGTGTGGGGCTCGAAGACAGCCTGTTCATCGGCAAGGGCGAACTGGCGACATCCAATGCCCAGCAGGTCCGGAAAATTCGAGACATCGTGGAAAACCTCGGGCTTGAGGTTGCAGCACCTGCCGAAGCCAGAGAGCGGCTCGCGCTCAAGGGCGCGGACCGGGTGAATTTCTGATAGAAGGGAACGGGCATGCAAGGCAAATTGCTTATCAATGGGGAGATGGTGGAAGGGGAGGGTGAGGCCCTGGCCATTTTGAATCCCGCGACTGGAGAGAAGATTGGTCAGGTCGCAGAGGCAAGTTCGGACCAGGTAGAGGCCGCAGTAAGGTCATCTGAAGAGGCGTTCGAAACCTTCCGACATGTCCCGCCGGCCGAACGGGCCGCGCTGCTGATGCAAATCGCCGATATTATCGAAGCCAATCAGGATGAGTTGGCGGAGCTTGAAAGCCTTGATGTCGGCAAACCCTGGCCATCGGCACGCAATGATGAGTTCCCTCTTACCATCGACACATTCCGCTTCTTTGCAGGGGCGGCCCGGACCATGACGGGATCGGCCGCGGGCGAGTATGTCGCAGGCCACACAAGCATGATCCGCCGCGACCCCGTTGGCCCCGTGGCGGCGATTGCCCCTTGGAATTATCCGTTGATGATGGCCGCCTGGAAACTTGCAGCCCCTCTTGCAGCCGGCTGTACAGTTGTTCTGAAGCCTTCCGAGATCACACCTTTGTCCACACTGCGCCTTGCTGAACTTTTGCACGACGTCTTGCCCAAAGGGGTGCTGAATGTGATTCACGGGCGTGGTCCCACGATCGGGGATCAATTGATCAACAGCCCTCAAATGGAAGCGATCACTGTCACGGGGTCCCCGGCCACCGGCATGGCCGCCATGCGCGCCGCCAGCGAGCAAATTCGCCATGTGCATCTGGAACTGGGTGGCAAGGCCCCCGTCATTGTTTTTGATGATGCCGACCTGGACGCTGTGGCCGAAACGATCCGCTATGGGAGCTTTTTCAATGCCGGGCAGGATTGCGCGCAACCGTGCCGGATCCTGGTCCAAGACAGTGTGTATGAAAAATTCACGGCCATGGTCGAAGCGCAAGTAAAAGAAATAAAAGTTGGCGCACCCAAGGCCGAAGGCACCGAAATGGGTCCGATGGTTTCCGCAGGTCAGCGCGACCGCGTTTCCGCCTTTGTCGATCGCGCACGCCCTGGATGCGAGATCGTCACAGGTGGCGCAAGCGGAGATGGAAACGGGTTCTTCTATCAACCGACGGTGTTAGCAAACGTCGATAATTCAGCAGAGATCGCAACGGATGAGGTCTTTGGGCCCGTTGTGACGCTTTCCCGTTTCTCGGACGCGGATCATGCCGTAAAGGTGGCGAATGCAGGTCGATACGGACTGGCATCCTCGGTCTGGACGACCGACGTGGGACGGGCGATGTCGATTACATCTCGCCTGCGCTACGGGTTCACATGGGTCAATACGCATGGTGTCGGCACACCTGAAATGCCTTGGGCCGCGATGAAAGGCTCCGGCACGGGCTGTGATATGAGCGTCTATGCGCTCGACGCCTATACGTCGATCCGTCATGTGATGGTGGCGCACTGATGCGGCTTGCGGGAAAAAAAGCGTTTGTTACTGGCGGACGCCAGGGAATTGGACGCGCCATCGTCGGTGCTTTCCTAAAGGAAGGCGCCGAGGTAGTGACCTGCGGGCGGGGTGGAGCCCCTGACGGCCTGCCCTGTGAATGGCACGATCTGGACGTCAGTGATCCGGTGAACGTCCAAATGGTAGCCGAGGCTGTGGGTGCGTTGGACATTCTCGTCAACAATGCCGGGGTCCAGGTGGAAAAGACCGTGACGGAAAGCACCGACGCGGATTGGGATCTTGTGATCGGCGCCAACTGTCGAGGGGTGTTCAACTGCTGCCGTGCCTTTATTCCGACCATGAAATCCGGCGGGAGCATCATCAATATCGGCTCAATCTCTGGCAAGGTCGCGGACCCTTCGATGGCTCTCTACAATGCGTCCAAAGCTTTCGTGCATGGGCTCACGCGATCTATCGCCGTGGATCATGGCCCAAGCCTGCGGTGCAATGCGATTTGTCCGGGATGGATCAATACCGGCATGCTTGAGGCCGCGTTCGAACTTGCAAAGGATCCTGTCGCGGCAAGGCAAGACGCACTGGCCCGTCATCCCGTTCGTCGGTTTGGCGAGCCGGATGATATTGCATCCATGGCTGTCTGGCTCGCCTCTGACGAGGCAAGCTTCGCAACGGGTCAGTTCTTTACCGTCGACGGCGGCATGACGGCCGCGTCGCCACTCAACCCCGGAGTGTTCTGATGTCGGAGATCTCACATACTGCAATTCTTGGTGCCGGCGTTATTGGTGCAAGCTGGGCTGCGCTGTTTCTCGCGGCTGGTCGATCAGTTACTGTCTACGATCCGGCACCAAACTCTGAAGAGCAAACCCGCGCTTTCATTGAAACAGCTTGGCCCACGCTTGAAGAACTCGGCCTGACCGGCAGAGCCTCTCCGAACGCATTGGCGTTTGCAGAAACAGCAGCATCTGCGGTCGATGGTGCAGACTTCGTGCAGGAGAATGTTCCAGAAAGAGAAGCGATCAAACACGCACTCTATTCTGAAGTCGAACCAGCCCTGAGCGAGGAGGCGATCGTTTCCAGTTCCACATCAGGCATGACGCTGGAGGCTTTGCAAGCTGGTTGGCAAGACCCTACGCCTTTCATCCTCGGACACCCGTTCAACCCGCCTCATCTTATCCCCTTGGTGGAGCTCACCGCGAACGCGCAAACAGGTGATGGCGTTCTCGAACGAACTGAAGCGTTTTATCACGACATCGGCAAGGTCACGATCCGCATCAGGAAAGGCATGCCTGGCCATGTGGCGAACCGCCTTCAGGCAGCCGTCTGGCGCGAAGCGGTCCATATGGCTGTCGAGGGCGTTGCTTCGGTCGAAGACATTGACAAGGCTATGTGGGCGGGCCCCGGTCTGCGATGGGCGGCGATGGGGCCGACGATGTTGTTCAATCTAGGCGCGGGAGAGGGCGGTCTGCGCGCCTTTTGCGATCACTTCCGGGATACGTTTAACGGATGGTGGGACGGGTTGGGTCAGCCATACTTGAACGACGACGTTATCGAAACGTTGGTTCAGGGCATAAACGAAGAAGCAAACGGTCGATCCCCGCAGACACTCGCGGCCGAGCGAGATGCGCTTATTGTTGCCATGCAAAAATCCCTCAAAAGCATTCGACTAGAATCGAACACTTGAACGCTGCACATTCGTGACAGCGCATTGAGGAGGCACCACCGGCTGAATTTCGGAGCCCTGGCTGCGCAGTGTGTCGACAATCCGTTCCGCTGTGGCCGCGCCAAGGCCCTGTTGTAGCCTCGTGATGAGGTTGCCTTCGCGGGCGGCAAAGGTTTGGAACACCGAATGTACGACAAAGTTGGTGCTTTTGATTGTCTGGGTCTCTTCCTCGATCCCGACGTGCCAATTCTTCTGTCCGCCGCCTCCGGCATATTGTTTTCAGCTTGGGCATGCGCGGCATGACCCTGGTAAACGCCACTGCCTTTTCTGCGATCTTGCGCGAGACCCTGTAGAATTTCTACCGTTCCTAAAGCCTGGTTGCGCCCAAGAAAGCTGCGGTTACTAGGGGCTAGAAGATATCAGGGTCCCCTGCTGTGGTAGATTTCTGCCGGTTGGGATGAACTGAGCAAAAACAACCCGCGAAACGTTGCGGAAATCGTTGCGTGAAATACACTGAAAGCAAAAAAGCGCCCTTGGGCGCCTTGTTTTATTGGTCGGAGTGAGAGGATTCGAACCTCCGACCCCTGCCTCCCGAAGACAGTGCTCTACCAGGCTGAGCTACACTCCGACCGTGGCGGGTGATCTATACGCGGCGCGTCTGATGCGCAAGAGGATTCTGTATTGCGATCACCCGAATCTTTCGAACGCAATAACCAATAAAGGGCCGCGCACCGATGAGTTCGGAACCCGGTAATTTGAACAGGTCTTCACGCCTCGAAAAAACGAGCGTTTGCATGTACGCGTTCTTCTGGTTGACCAACGCGCAAGAGTGTCCGCCAACCTGTTCGCCCCTGCCGGACGGGTCACGATTGCACCGGTGCCAAGATGTCGAGAGGTTCACAGGCACGTTGAGAAACAAGGGAATCGCCCCCTTTGCGGCGGAAACCCTGTGGTTTTCTTGTCCGCTCTCGCCCGCGCAGCCATCGTCATGAATTGGTTGTGAAGCGTCCCAGGCAATCACGGCAAGGGGTCTGTTCGGTACAGACGAATTTTGGTTCCACCATGGTCGACGACCGGCCCTGGCGCCAGCAAAGGCAGGCGTGTGGCCCGGGCAAGCCCCGGAGCGCTGGTGATCACGCCGACCCGCCACCCCCGGAACCGGTTCATCAAGGTCTTGCCCATTGCACCATAGACCGAACGCAAGCGTTTTTCGTCACCAATCCGCGCCCCGTAGGGCGGATTCACAATGACCAGCCCCGCAGGACCTTCGGGGGGTTTTATGTCACTGACGGAACGCTGTTGAAACCGCGTCACAGCGCCGACTTGCGCCCTTTCGGCATTGGCGACCGCCGCGTCGACCGCGCCCGAATTGCGATCCGAGCCGTAGAAGGTAAGCGCGCATTCCGCCGTCTTCGTTTCCTGCCGCATTTCCTGCCACTGATCAGGGTCAAAGCCCGCCAGGTCCTCGAATGCAAAACTGCGGGAGCGGCCAGGGCGCAGACCCAGAGCGATCTCGGCGGCCTCGATCACGAAGGTACCCGATCCGCACATCGGGTCCAGTACGGGTTCATCACCCGAGTAGCCACACTCTCTGAGGAACATGGCGGCCATTGTTTCGCGCATTGGGGCCTTGGCAATGGCTTCCTTGTGACCGCGTTTGTGCAGCAGCTCGCCGGAACTGTCGACCGAGATCGTGCAGATGTCTTTCTCGATTCGAAGCAAGACCCGAAGGTTTGCCTCGGAGGAAATCGAGGCGCCCAATGTCTCGGATATTGCCCGCTCGATCCTCTGACGCGCTGCGCTGGCGTGATAAATTCTGGATTTGCGGCTGATGGCTTCGACCTTGACCGGCACGTCAGGACGCAAAACGGTGCCCCAGGGAAATTTCCGGGCACGTTTGTCCAATTGGGCAAGGTGCACGGCGGGGAAACTGCCCAGCCGCACCAGAACCTTGTTGGCGCCGCGCAGTGTCAGGTTGACGCGCCAGACCTCGGGCCATGAACCCCGGCATGTCACGCCGCCCGGTACAGTTCTGACCTGTGCGAATCCGTTGAATCGCGCCTCGTCAGCAAGAGGCGCTTCGAGGCCCGGCGTGGCAACCAGAAAGATTTCCAAATCTGTGTCTTTTTCCATTCCGTTTGCTTACACTGGAACCTTGGTGGGCGCGATATGCAATTATACGCCATGGATTCAGAAGAAATGACCGATCAATCGCAGGTTTGTGTGGTTCATCCTCAAGTTTTGGCGGTAACAGGTTTGCGTTTGTGACCTTCCCCGCGTAAAGGGTCCTTGATCGGAAATACGCCTGCGGATTTTGGACCGTTTTCGACGCTTTTGCGACGGAGGCTCGAAAAAACCGCGCTATTGCATGACCCCGAAAGGGCGTTGGCAGAGCTGGCGCAGAAAAGAGGCTTGGAAGAACGTAGCAACATGCAAACTTTCAAACTGAAAAAGGGGCTGGATCTGCCGGTGGAAGGCGCTCCTGACCAGACCATTCACCCGGGCCCGGAATACTCGACCGTAGGCGTTTTGGGCGGTGACTACATCGGCTTGAAACCCAAGATGCTGGTGCAGGAAGGCGACAGCGTCGTACGTGGCGCGCCGCTGTTCTGTCACAAGGACGCGCCTGACGCGATGATGGTCGCACCGGTAAGTGGCAGGGTCGTCGCGATCAACCGTGGTGCCCGTCGGGTGCTGCAAAGCGTCGTGATCGAAGTGACAGATGCCAATGACGCCGGTGTTGATTTCTCGGGCATAGGGGATGCCGACAGCGCCGAAGGCGTGACGGCCAAGCTGTGCGCCGCCGGCCTGTGGACGTCGTTCCGCACGCGTCCCTATTCGAAAATGCCGAATCCCGGCGTCAAGCCGGATGCGATCTTTGTCACCGCCATGGACAGTGACCCGCTGGCCGCTGACGCTGCCACGATCATTGCCGAGGCGGCCGAAGAATTTGCCGCCGGTTTGGCGGCAGTCAGCACATTGACCGAGGGCAAAACCTATCTTTGCCAGAAAGAGGGTGACACGATACCCGGCGCAGATGTCGCCGGTGTCGAAACTGCATCTTTCGCAGGCCCGCACCCATCGGGGCTGGCCGGAACGCATATTCACTTCCTCGAACCCCTTGCAGGCGACAAGCAGGTCTGGACCATCGGGTATCAGGATGTCATCGCCATTGGCCGCCTGATGCAGACCGGCCATCTGGATCCGAATGTCGTGATTGCCCTGACGGGGCCGGGTGCGCGTCAACCGCGTTTGATCCGTACCGTGATGGGCGCATCAACTGACGATCTGACCCGTGACGAAGTCGATGTGGACGGCACGCCCCGTATCATTTCGGGATCGATCCTGTCGGGCCGGCACGCAGAAGGCCCGACCGCTTTTCTGGGCCGGTTCGCGCGCCAGATCAGCATCATCCGTGAAGATCCCGATCAAATCCCGTTGGGCTGGATTCGTCCGATGCCGTCGAAATACGCGGTCCAGCCTGTATTGGGTTCGGCATTCGCCAAGAAGCTGTATGCCTTCACATCCAACCTGAACGGAGGGCGTCGGGCCATGGTGCCCACAGGTGTCTTCGAAGACCTTATGCCGCAGGACTATCTGCCCACTCAGTTGCTGCGGGCGCTGCTGGTAATGGATACGGACACTGCCCAAGCCCTGGGTGCGCTGGAGCTGGACGAAGAGGATCTGGGCCTTGTGGGCTTTGCCTGTCCGGCAAAATATGAATACGGGCTGGCGCTGCGCGACTGCCTGAGCAAAATTGAAAAGGAGGGCTGAGCCGAATGGGTTTGCGCAGCTTCTTTGACAGGATCGAGCCGAACTTTACCAAGGGCGGCAAGTACGAAAAGTACTTCCCCATCTACGAGATGGTGGAAAGCTTTATCTACACTCCAAAAACCGTGACCACGGTGGCGCCGCACGCGCGGTCCTATGTGGATATGAAGCGGATCATGACCTATGTCGTGATCGCGACGATCCCCTGCATCCTGTGGGGGATGTGGAACACCGGCTATCAGGCGAACTCGGCGATTGCTTTGCTGGGTCCGGAATCGGCCACCGGCTGGCGGATTGCTTTGTTGCAGATGTTCGGGATTTCGCTGGACCCGTCCAGCATCTTTGCCAACGTCATGCATGGTCTGATGTATTTCCTTCCGATCTACATCGTCACGCTGGTCGCGGGCGGTATCTTCGAGGTCATCTTTGCCACCGTTCGCGGCCATGAGGTGAACGAAGGCTTCCTTGTTACATCAATGCTTTACACGCTGATCATGCCTGCTTCGACGCCCCTGTGGCAGGTGGCTTTGGGCATCATCTTCGGTGTTGTGATCGGTAAGGAAGTGTTCGGGGGCACCGGCAAGAACTTTCTCAACCCCGCGCTTGTGGGGCGGGCGTTTTTGTACTTCGCCTATCCGGCGCAGATGTCGGGGGATGCAGTCTGGACACCCGTTGACGGGTTCTCGGGCGCAACTGCATTGGGCGTGTCTGCGGCCGAAGGTGTGCAGGCACTGGCCGCCGAAGGCATCACTTGGTCGAGCGCGTTTTTCGGCACCATTCAGGGCAGCTTTGGCGAAACATCGACATTGGCCTGCATGATCGGTCTGGCTTTCCTGTTGATGACCAAGATCGCCAACTACCGCCTGATTGTGGGCTGTCTGGCGGGCACCATCGGCTTTACCCTGCTGTTGAACCTGATCGGATCGGATACCAACCCGATGTTCGCGATGCCATGGTACTGGCACATCGTGTTGGGCGGTTACGCCTTCGGGCTGGCCTTTATGGTGACGGAACCGGTTTCGGCCAGCCACACCAATGTAGGGCGTTATATCTACGGCGCTCTGATCGGTGTCATGGTCGTGATGATCCGCGTGATCAACCCGGCTTTCCCCGAAGGCATGATGCTGGCCATCCTGTTCGGCAACGTCTTTGCACCGCTGATCGATTATTTCGTCGTGCAAGCCAACATCAAACGGAGGGCGCGTCGCCATGTCTGATACGCAATCCCCAGATCAAAACGAGGCACCCAAGGGCGCATTGGCCAAGTTCCTGGCGGCCTCGCCGGATTCTGTTGGCAAGACGATCTTCATCGCCGTTGCCGTCTGTCTGGTCGCCTCGATGGTTGTGTCCGCGGCCGCAGTCAGCCTGCGCCCGGTGCAAGAGGCCAACCGCCTGAAGGACAAACAGGTAAACGTTCTGCAAGTTGCGGGCGTGTTCGAGCCGGGCATCGACGTGACAGAGGCTTTTGCCGCCTTCGAACCACATGTGCTGGAGCTGTCCACAGGCACCTTCGTCGATGATCAGTTTGATCCGACCACGTTTGACGACATCGCCGCCGCCAGCGATCCAGAGCTGAGCGTCGCGCTGGACAATGACCCAGCCGGTATCGGACGCAAATCCAAGTACCGTGTTATCTATCTGCTGCGCGATGATGCGGGGGATCTGGACAAGGTGATCCTGCCTCTGCACGGATACGGCCTGTGGTCGACGCTCTATGGATTTATCGCGCTTGAAAACAACGGCAACGATATCTACGGCCTGCAATTCTATCAGCATGGTGAAACACCGGGTCTCGGGGCCGAGGTGGACAACCCGCGCTGGAAAGCCTTGTGGAACGGGAAAAAGCTGCGCGACGAAGCAGGTGATCTGCAAATTACCGTTGCCAAATCGCAGCCCGCAGCCGGGCCAGATTTCTATGTGGATGCGTTGGCGGGGGCCACGCTGACCTCGGTCGGCGTCGATAACCTTGTGAAATTCTGGATGGGCGATGCGGGCTATGGTCCCTTCCTGGCCAAACTTCAAGCAGGAGAGATTTGATGTCCCAGACCAAGAAAGAGATGCTGGTCGACCCGCTTGTCGACAACAATCCGATCACATTGCAGGTGCTGGGCATCTGTTCGGCGCTTGCGGTGACATCATCGCTGCAAGTGTCGATGGTAATGGCGCTGGCGGTGATCTTCGTGACCTCGTTTTCGTCCTTCTTCATTTCATGCCTGCGCAACCAGATCCCCGGTTCGATCCGGATCATCGTTCAGATGGTGATCATCGCGTCGTTGGTGATCCTGGTGGACCAGATCCTGAAAGCCTATGCTTTCGAGATTTCGAAAACCCTGTCGGTTTTCGTCGGCCTGATCATCACCAACTGCATCGTGATGGGCCGCGCCGAGGCGTTTGCGATGAAGAACCCTCCGGTTGCGTCCTTCATCGACGGAATGGGCAACGGCATGGGCTATGGTCTTATCCTGCTGCTTGTCGGCTTCATTCGTGAGCTGTTTGGCGCGGGGTCGCTGTTCGGCGTCACCATTCTGGAAACCGTCAACAATGGCGGCTGGTACGTGCCCAACGGCATGTTGCTGCTGCCGCCCTCGGCGTTCTTCATCATCGGTCTTATCATTTGGGCTTTCCGCACATGGAAGCCGAACCAGGTGGAAGAGCGTGAATACAAAATTCAGCAGGTAGAGGCCCACTGATGGAAGGTCTGATCTCACTGGCCGTAAAGGCCATCTTTGTCGAAAACCTTGCGCTCAGCTTTTTCCTTGGCATGTGCACTTTCATCGCCGTGTCCAAGAAGATTTCGACAGCGCTGGGGCTGGGGATTTCGGTCATGGTCGTGCAGGCCATCACCGTGCCTGCCAACAACCTGCTGCTGAACTATCTGCTGAAACCGGGCGCGCTGGCCTGGGCCGGGTTCCCGGATGTGGACCTGACCTTCCTTGGCCTGATTTCCTATATCGGCGTGATCGCGGCGATGGTGCAGATACTCGAGATGGTTTTGGACAAGTATTTCCCACCGCTTTACAACGCGCTGGGGATCTTTCTGCCACTGATCACGGTGAACTGCGCCATCCTTGGCGGGTCGCTGTTCATGGTGGAGCGTGACTATAACTTTGCCGAAGCAGCGACTTATGGCTTGTCTTCCGGTTTTGGCTGGGCACTGGCAATCACCGCAATGGCCGGAGTACGGGAAAAGCTGAAATATTCGGACATTCCCGATGGTCTGCAAGGTCTGGGCATTACTTTCATTACCGCAGGTCTGATGGCTATGGCCTTCATGTCCTTCTCGGGCGTGAAACTGTAAGGGGGCGTTAATGGAAACCTTTACCTTAGGCGTAGCTCTTTTCACCGTAATCGTTCTGGCATTGGTGGCCATCATCATGGCCGCCCGATCCAAGCTGGTATCGACTGGAAACGTCAACATTACGATCAACGGCGAAAAGACGATTTCCGTTCCGGCAGGTGGCAAGCTGCTACAGACACTGGCTGCCGAGAAGTTGTTCGTTCCTTCAGCCTGCGGTGGCGGCGGCACCTGTGCGCAGTGCCGGGTGCGGGTGCATTCGGGGGGCGGATCGATCCTGCCAACCGAAGAAAGCCATATCACGAAACGTGAAGCGTCATGTGGTGATCGCCTGTCTTGCCAGGTGGCCGTCAAGCAGGACATGGATATCGAAGTTCCGGAAGAAGTCTTCGGCGTCAAGAAATGGGAATGTACCGTTCGGTCGAACGAAAACGTAGCGACCTTCATCAAGGCGTTGATCCTGGACCTGCCCGAGGGCGAGGATGTGAACTTCCGCGCCGGCGGCTACATCCAGATCGAAGCACCTGCACACCAGTTGAAATACACGGATTTCGACATTGAAGAGGAATATCGCGAGGATTGGGATCGCTTCAATCTGTGGCAATATGAATCGGTGGTGACCGAGCCCATCGAGCGCGCCTATTCGATGGCCAACTACCCGGACGAAAAGGGCATGATCATGCTGAACGTCCGCGTGGCCTCGCCGCCGCCGGGGTCCGAAGGCATTCCGCCGGGTCAGATGTCGTCCTACATCTTCAACCTGAAGCCGGGTGACAAGGTCACCATTTCAGGCCCATTCGGCGAGTTCTTTGCCCGTGAAACTGACAAAGAGATGGTCTTCATTGGCGGCGGCGCCGGTATGGCGCCCATGCGCAGCCATATCTTTGATCAGCTCAAGCGTCTTCAGAACCGCAACCGCAAGATCAGCTTCTGGTACGGTGCGCGGTCGAAGAAAGAGATGTTCTTTGTCGAAGACTTCGACAGTCTGGCTGAAGAATTCGACAATTTCGAATGGCACGTGGCCCTGTCGGATGCACAGCCCGAGGACAATTGGAAAGGCTATACCGGCTTCATCCACAACGTTCTGTACGAAGAATACCTCAAGAACCACCCCTCGCCCGAGGATTGCGAGTTCTACATGTGTGGCCCGCCGATCATGAACCAGTCGGTCATCAACATGCTGCTGGATCTGGGCGTGGACCGCGAAGACATCATGCTCGACGATTTCGGCGGGTAAGGAACAAAAAAGAACCGGCGTTGAAGACGCCGGTTCTTTCATTTGGCGATAGGCCTACGTTATTTTCCGTAATAATCTCGGTACCACGCAACGAACTGGGTGATGCCGTCTTTCAGGTCTGTCCGGGGACGATAGTTCGTCAGTCTTTGTAGCAGCCGATTGTCCGCCCAGGTGGCATGAACATCACCCATCTGCATCGGCATGAAGTTCTTGATCGCCTTCTGCCCCACGGCCTGTTCGATGGCTTCGATGAAATCCATCAGGCGCACTTTTTCTCCGTTGCCGATATTCACGATGCGGTAGGGCGCGACGGGGGACAGGCTGTCTCCGTCCTCGATATCCTCACGGCTGGCTGGCCGCACCGGAGGCACGTCGATCAGCAATCTGATGCCGCGTACAAGGTCTTGGACATGGGTGAAATCCCGGTACATGTCGCCGTGATTGTAAATGTCGATCGGGCGACCATCCAGGATGGCGGCGACAAACTTGAAATACGCCAGATCCGGTCGTCCCCAGGTGCCGTAGACGGTAAAGAAGCGGAACATGGTCGTCGGCAAATCCCACAGATGCGCATAGGAATGCCCCATCGCCTCATTCGCCTTTTTGGTCGCGGAATAGATGGTCAGCTGAGTGCCGGCTTTTTCCGTCTCGGTAAACGGCATGTCTTCGTTGGCACCGTAAATGGATGAGGTCGATGCCATCAAAAGGTGATCCACCTTATGCTGACGTGCAATTTCCATCACGTTGAATGTTCCAACGACATTCGATTCAACATAGCTGCGGGGATGTTCCAAACTGTGTCTCACACCGGCCTGAGCCGCCAGATGAACGATGACTTCCGGCTGAAATTCCTCGGCGACCTGCATCAACCGATCAAAATTTTCCAACCGATCCTCGGCTGCCGTGAACCCGGGTGTCTGAAGCAGAATTTGATGCCGACGCTGTTTCAAGACCACATCATAGTAATCCGTCATCCCGTCGTATCCATGCACGCGGAACCCTTCCTCTAACAGCAGCTTTGCCAGATGGAACCCGATGAACCCCGCAGAGCCCGTAATCAAAACCCGTTTCATAGAACCCTCAAAACGCCCTGCACGATCATCGCCGAACAAAAGGTTCTGCCCCTGATGCCGGGTCAAACATTTTGAACTGCGCCGAAGGTCATATCGAACATCCAGACGTCATTGGTCAACTCTTTGCTGATTCAATCAGATGCTCATTGCCGCCAATGGACGAGAAGGATAGGGATCACCATGTATGATTACGAACTGGATCAGACGATGGTTCGACCGCAGGGCGGGGCGGACAACGAACGCGGTGTCTTGCGACATCGCTCCGGCCGAGAAAGTGACGGCCGTGGGCGATATCCACGGTCGTCTGGACTTGTTGCAGGCGTTGTTGCCCAGACTGGACGATCAGAGCTTGCTGGTGTTTGTCGGAGATTACATCGACCGAGGGCCATACAGCGCGCAGGTCCTGCGCCACCTGTTTCACCTGAGCGAGACGTCAGGAGGACGCGTTCAATGTCTTCTTGGAAACCACGAAGAGTTTCTGTTGCAATTCCTGGAGGCGCCGGAACGCAACGCCCGGCTCTGGTTTCAAAATGGGGGTGTACATACGCTGGCGTCTTTCGGGTTGAAACCGCCCGGGGATATCGACAACAACCAGCAGGTTCGAAAACTGGCGGATGATCTTCGCCTGAAGATGGGGGAAAGCCTGATCAACTGGCTTGCCGACCGGCCTTTGACCTGGACTACCGGCAACGTCACTTTCGTTCATGCGGCGCTGGACCCCCGACTTCCGATTGAGGCCCAGGATCGCCAGATTTGCCTCTGGGGACATCCCATGTTTCCCAGGCTGGCTCGCAGCGATGGCCAATGGGTGGTGCATGGCCACACCATCGTGGACCTGCCCCGGATCAGGAACCGGGTGGTATCGATTGACACGGGCGCTTTCGCTTCGGGTCGATTGACAGCCGCCGAGATCAACGTCGGAAGTGTTCGGTTCACCTCGACCGGATGAACAGTGGGCCTTTAGCCGACGATCATTTGCTTCATGCGAAGCGCTTCATATTCCAACTCTTTGAGACGGAAGTGGACAACGTCTCCGATCGTGATGACGCCGCACAAGTTACCGTCGCGCAGCACCGGCATATGGCGAAAACGGCCCTCGGTCATTGTTTTCAGAACTTCATTCAGCAGATCATCCGGTGTGCAGGTCTTAACATCCCTGGTCATGAGGTCTTCGACCGATTGCGGAAGGGTCTGGCCGGGTGTATCTGCCATGCGCCGAACGATGTCGCGCTCTGACAAAATCCCCTGCAATGCCCCGTTCTGATCCGTCACGAGAACAGCGCCGATCCGCTTTTCCTTCAGCGTGTTGACCACAGAATGGATGGTGTCATTTGGCCGCACCGAAAACACCGCGTCCCCTT
This sequence comes from Ruegeria sp. A4, assembly GCF_056543025.1. Taxonomy (NCBI): domain Bacteria; kingdom Pseudomonadati; phylum Pseudomonadota; class Alphaproteobacteria; order Rhodobacterales; family Roseobacteraceae; genus Ruegeria; species Ruegeria sp. A4. The sequence continues at coordinate 182,514 of NZ_JBQGAW010000002.1, forward strand.
TACCTTCCAGCAGCTTGGCCACGGTTGTCTGCGAATGCGACAGGTTCGATTCCGCTGACTGGCTGTACGTCGTCTTGTCTGACTTGTCGCCACGCGAAGGCGACTGGTAAGAGGTTGGAGCCATGGGCAATCTCCTTGTGGTTCTTGCAAAGTCTTTCCCTTTTACCTTAGCGCAGCTAAACGACCTGTATAGGGTGCAATTGCGCCGATCGGCAAAAACGCGGGCCCGGAAAGGACGTTCAAGCCATTGAGTGAACTCTATCTTACGCCACCCATAGCGGCATTGATCTTCTTTGCCGTTGTTGTTTGTGGCCACAATTTCCGCATGGCGTGGAAGCAGCAGCCGCCGGGTTGGCAAAAACGTGCGTGGTTGTTCGGCGTGCCGGCGGGGGTCGGCCTTTTGGTGCTGGGTTTCCTGCCGCTGAAGATGTGATCGCAGTTTGACTCTGGCGGGGGGCACTGGCATATGCCGGGCACAGAATTTCCCGGAGATCGCCCGATGCGTCTTATGCCTTTACTGGCCATTGCCACCCTTCTTTCCGGCTGTTTGTTCGACAAAGAACCCGAGGTGGTTCGTCTGTCGGGCGAAACGATGGGCACGACCTTCAACATAACCGCGATCGGTGAAGATCTTGATGAGGCCGCATTGGCCGCGGCCGTCGAAGAGACGCTGGCCGAGGTGAACGGCAAAATGTCCAACTGGGATCCAGAATCCGAGGTGTCCGTTTTTTCGGCTTCAACCAGCACGGCCCCCGTTCCGGTCTCGGACGAACTCGCATTGGTCCTTTCGGCCGCCAATGACGTGCACGAAAAAACCGGTGGGACCTTTGATGTAACTCTGGGCCCGCTGATCGAACTTTGGGGCTTTGGCCCACGCAAGCCCGAGGATCCGGTGCCATCGGATGCCGAAATCGAGGCCGCGTTGAGCGGCGTCGGGCAAGCCCGTTTGCTGACGCTCGACACCGAAGCCGGCACGCTGTCGAAGGCTGATCCGCAGGTGGGCATCAACCTGTCGGCGATTGCAAAGGGCTATGGCATCGATGCGGTTGCCGGCGCTTTGCAGGATGCCGGTATCGACGATTACCTTGTCGAGATCGGCGGTGATCTTGTTGCCAAAGGCAAAAACGAGCAGGGCGAAGCCTGGCGCATTGGCATCGAAAAGCCTGAAACGGGTGCTCAGAGCATTCAATTGATCGTTTCCCTGGATGATCGCGGCATGGCCAGCTCGGGCGATTACAAGAATTTCTTCGAACAGGACGGTGTGCGGTATTCGCATATCATCGATCCGACAACGGGACGCCCGATCACACATCGCACGACCTCTGTCACGGTCCTGGCGGAAAACGCAATGTTGGCGGATGCCTGGGCAACGGCCATGCTGGCTTTGGGTCAGGAAAAGGGAATGGACATCGCGGAAAAGCATAAACTTGCCGTGTACTTCATTTCGCGGGATGTGACAGGCGGCGAAGATGCCTATATTACGTCGCACAGCACCGCGTTCAAAGACGCTTTGGGAACCAACTGACAGGCAGGAACCGAGATGAGCACTTTTATTCTGGCCTTTATTCTTTTGGCGCTTGTCATGGTCGGTATGTCATTGGGTGTCATGCTGATGGGCAAGACCATCAAAGGCAGCTGCGGTGGCCTGAATGCGATCTCGGGCGCCGATAAATGCGTTGTGTGTCAAAAGGATGTCGATCCGGACAGCCCGCTACGCGATCAGTTGCAGTGCAAACGTGCCAGGAAGATGCTGGAACGGATGGAACATCAGGCCTGAAGCAAGTTTTGCTTCGCTCTGCGGACGGAAGTGGCTAACTAGGTCCCTATGACTTTCGGGGAGGCACCGCGTTGGCCAAGGCAAAGAACATCCTGTTTATCATGTTCGACCAGCTGCGCTGGGATTATCTGAGCTGTTACGGGCACCCACATCTGCATACTCCGAATATCGATCGTCTGGCCGCCCGCGGTGTCCGCTTTGACCGGGCCTATATCCAGTCGCCGATATGCGGCAGTTCCCGCATGTCGACCTATACCGGGCGCTATGTGCATTCCCATGGAGCCTCATGGAACAACATTCCCCTCAAAGTGGGTGAGATCACGTTGGGCGACCACCTGCGCAAGGCGGGAATGGATTGCTGGCTGGTCGGCAAGACACATATGGCCGCCGATGCCGAGGGGATGGCCCGTCTTGGGCTGGAGCCCGACAGCATCATCGGGGCCCGCGTCGCGGAATGCGGGTTTGACGTGTTCGAACGCGATGACGGGTTGCGCGCAGAGGGTCCGGACGGTTTCTATGACCCAGACGGGGCAAAGAAATACAACCATTACCTAGCAGACAAGGGATACGAGAGCGACAATCCGTGGCATGATTTTGCCAATTCCGGTCTGGATGCCGATGGCAACGTGCTGTCAGGGTGGTTCCTGAAGAATTCATCCGAACCTGCAAATATCGCGGAAGAGGACAGTGAAACACCATATCTGACCACCCGTGGAATCGAGTTCATGGACAGCCATGACGGACCGTGGTGCTGTCACCTCAGCTACATCAAGCCTCACTGGCCTTACATCGTGCCGGAACCTTACGCTTCGATGTACGGGCCCGAACTTGTCGTGCCCGTGGTCCGCTCGGAAGCTGAGCGAAAGAATGCCCATCCCGTCCTGAAGGCCTTCATGGACACCAAGGTCGGGCAGGCATTTTCGCAGGAGGATGTCCGCGAGGCGGTGATCCCGGCTTATATGGGGCTGATCAAACAAGCGGATGACCAGATGGGTCGTCTGTTCGACTGGATGGAGAAAACCGGGAGGATGGACGACACGATGATCGTGCTGACCTCGGATCACGGTGATTTTCTGGGTGACCACTGGATGGGTGAGAAGACTTTCTTCCACGATGTGTCAACCAAAATGCCGCTGATCATTTATGACCCGTCTCCCCAAGCGGACGTCACGCGCGGTACCACCTGCGACGCGCTGGTCGAGTCGATCGATCTGGCGCCGACGTTTCTGGAACTGGCAGGCGGCGAAAAGGCCGGGCATATTCTCGAGGGGCATTCTTTGCTGCCGATCCTGCATGGCCAGTCCGACAAAACGCCCCGAAAGGTCGCGATCTGCGAATATGACTATTCCGCGTCTCCCATCGCGCAGCGGTTGAATGCATCGGTTCGCGATGCGGTCATGTTCATGGTCGCGAATGAAAAGTGGAAGCTCATCCATTGCGAGGGCGGGTACAGGCCGATCCTGTTCGATCTGGAAAACGACCCCGATGAACTGGTGGATCTGGGTGACAGTGCGGATCATTCGGATGTCATCGCGCAAATGTACGATCACCTGTTTGCCTGGGCGCGCCGCCCGTCACAGCGCACCACCCGGTCCGAACAGCAGTTGATCGATATGCGGACCCGAAGCGGGGGCACGGGCATCATGATCGGCATCTACGACGAAAACGACACGCCGCTGGAACTGACGGTCAAATATCGCAACCGCAAGGCGAAGCCATACACGCGTTACCTCAAAGACTAGTCTTGTCCGGGTTTTTCACCGATAAAACCATGATGGCTTTGCGTCGAAAAATGCAGCGGCTCATTGTCCTCCGGCGATGGGCCGAAGCCGCCAGGCCGTTTGATTAATTCTGCGTAAATTGCCGCAAAGATGGTTCACCCCTTGCCGGCCAGACGCTAGAAGAAGACCCAAGAGCAGTAATCGGAGATTTTCAATGCCAACCCCCAAACCCGTTGTTCTGTGCATTCTTGATGGGTGGGGCGTGTCAGACGACACACAGGCGAATGCGCCCTATCTGGCGAACACGCCGACCTTTGACGCGATCATGGCCAAATGCCCGCACGCCACGCTGACAACGCATGGCCCGGACGTAGGTCTGCCCAGTGGGCAGATGGGTAATTCCGAAGTCGGTCATACAAATATAGGTGCGGGCCGCGTTGTTGCCATGGATCTGGGGCAGATCGACCTAGCCATCGAAGACGGTTCGTTCTTTGGCAATGAGGCATTGCAGGCATTCATTTCCAAGGTCAAATCCTCAGAGGGGACGGCTCATCTCATGGGGTTGGTCTCGGATGGTGGTGTTCACGGGCACCTGAATCACATCATCGCTGCAGCCAAGGCCATTACGGATGCCGGTGTTCCGGTCGCCCTTCATTCGGTCACGGACGGGCGCGACGTGGCCCCAAAATCTGCGCTGACCTATTTTTCCCAGTTGGAAGAACGGCTGCCCGAGGGGGCACGTGTCGTCACGGTAAGCGGTCGCTATTTCGCCATGGATCGCGACAATCGTTGGGAACGGATCGCAGAAGCTTATGACGCGATGATCAACGGCAAGGGCAGGGCGGCCAGCACCGCACTTGATGCCGTGGACCACGCCTACAACCAGTCTGAGTCTGACGAATTCATTACGCCGACCGTGTTGCAAGGTTACAAGGGCGTCACCGACGGCGATGGTTTTTTCTGTCTAAATTTCCGCGCAGATCGTGCTCGCGAAATCCTGCGCGCGATTGGTGAACCGGGCTTTGCCGAGTTCGAAACCGGGCCGCGGCCGAAACTGTCGGCGCTGCTGGGCATGGTAGAGTATTCGGACGGTCACAACGAATATATGACCGCGGTTTTTCCGAAACGGGCGATTGTGAACACGCTCGGGGAATGGGTCGCCAAGCAGGGGTTGCGTCAGTTCCGGCTGGCTGAAACCGAAAAATACCCCCATGTCACTTTTTTCCTGAACGGGGGCAAGGAGACCCCCGAAAAAGGTGAAGACCGCTATATGCCCAAATCACCCAAGGTTGCGACCTATGATTTGCAACCCGAGATGTCCTCGGCCGAGGTCACAGCCAAGTTTGTCGAGGCGATCGAACAAGGTTACGACCTCATCGTAACCAATTATGCCAACCCTGATATGGTCGGGCATACCGGCGACCTTCAAGCTGCGATCAAGGCATGCGAGGCCGTTGATGCAGGATTGGCTCAGGTCGTTGCTGCCGTGGAGAAAGCAGGCGGCGCAATGATCCTCACTGCCGATCACGGTAACTGTGAAGTGATGGTTGATCCGGAAACCGGCGGTCCGCATACGGCGCACACGCTGAACCCGGTGCCCATAGCTTTGGTCGGAGGGCCAGAGGGCGCGCAGGTGCGTCAGGGGCGGTTATCTGATCTGGCGCCGACTCTGCTTGATTTGATGAACCTGCCCAAACCGCCGGAAATGACCGGAGAAAGCCTGCTGTCATGAGGCTGACCGCCCTAGCGATTATGCTGCTTTCAACTTGTCAGGCCTTTGCCCAGGACGACGCTTCTCGGGCGGCACTGGATGCGGCAAGGATGCTGGAACAGGCGTCGATCTCGCTGAGCGAAGCAGACGGCGCAAGGGATCGGGTGCGGGCGCTGACCGAAACGATACAAGCCTATGAGGCCGGGCTGAGCGCGATGCGGACTGGTCTGCGCAAGGCTGCAACACGCGAAGCGCAACTGAGCGCGCAATTGAGCGCGCGTGAAAAGGACGTCAGGCAGTTGCTTGGCATATTGCAGACCATTGAAACGACCGCACCGCCAGTGCTGATGCTGCACCCGTCAGGCCCATTGGGCGCGGCGCGGGCCGGAATGATGCTGTCCGAGGTCACGCCTGGTCTTAACGCAAAAGCGCAAGCGCTGGCACAGGACCTGCAAGAGGTTCAGACCCTGCGTCTGCTGCAACAAAGTGCCTCGGAAACTTTGACCGAAGGGCTGCGCGGTGTGCAGGATGCCCGCACGCGGTTGAGCGAAGCGATTGCCGACCGAACTGATTTGCCGCGTCGGTTTGTCGAAGACCCGGTGCGCACGGCCATTCTGATTTCTTCGACCGAGACTCTGGATGGCTTTGCAAGCGGTCTGTCAGAGATTTCAGAAGGCGAGATCATTGAAACCGACGCAAGCATCCTGGATCAGAAAGGACAGATTCCTTTGCCGGTGCAGGGCGTTTTGCTGCACAAGGCCGGTGAACCGGACGCTGCTGGGGTCGCCCGCGCTGGTCTGGTCATCGGCACCCGTTCCCGTGCGCTTGTAACATCCCCCACTGCGGCCACGATCCGCTATCGCGGGCCACTGCTGGATTTGGGAAACCTTGTCATTCTGGAGCCGCAACCGGGCCTGTTGTTCGTGTTTTCGGGCTTGCAAGAGGTCTATGGTCAACCCGGGCAGGTGATCCCCAAAGGCACTCCGGTTGGCCTGATGCCGGGTGAAACGCCGGAAATCGGCGCAATATTGTCAACAAGCGGTGATGGCACTGGAACTGATCGCCCAGAAACGCTCTATATAGAGGTAAGAGAAGATAACACCCCGGTGGACCCGGAAACTTGGTTTCGGACCGACAAGGATGGATAAACGAGTATGAAGAAATTTGTGATGGCCGGTTTGGCCGGAACTGTGGCAGGCATTCTTGCGACAACACAGATCGCAGGCCCCCTGCTGGCGCAAGAGGCTGTGAACAAGGCTAGCGTCTATGAACAGCTTGACCTGTTTGGTGACATTTTCGAACGCATCCGTGCGCAATATGTCGAAGAGGTCGAGCCCGAAGAACTTATCGAAGCGGCAATCGATGGTATGCTGACCTCTCTTGATCCGCATTCCAGTTATCTTTCGCCTGATGATGCCGAGCAGATGCGCGTGCAGACCCGGGGCGAGTTCGGTGGACTGGGTATTGAGGTCACGCAGGAAGACGGTTTTGTCAAAGTCGTGTCTCCCATCGACGACACGCCCGCTGACGAGGCCGGGATCGAAGCCGGAGATTTCATCACGCATGTGGATGGCGAAAGCATTCTGGGCCTGACGCTGGACAAGGCGGTGGATCTGATGCGGGGTCCGGTCGGCTCCGAGATTGTTATTACCGTCGTGCGCGAAGGCGAACCTGATCCCTTCGATGTCACCATTATCCGTGACACGATCAAACTGACCGCCGTTCGCGCCCGCACCGAGGGCACAAGTGTCGTGCTGCGGGTAACGACCTTTAATGATCAGACTTTCCCCAACCTACAGGAAGGGTTGAAGGAACAGATCGAAGAAGCTGGTGGCATCGACAAGGTCAATGGTGTCGTACTGGACCTGCGCAACAACCCGGGCGGTCTGTTAACACAGGCCATCAAAGTTTCGGATGCGTTCCTGAACGAAGGGGAAATCGTCTCGACCCGTGGACGGGACCCGGAAGAGGGTGAGCGTTTCAACGCCACCCCCGGCGATCTGGCGGAAGGCAAACCCATTGTCGTGTTGATCAATGGTGGTTCGGCCTCGGCATCTGAAATCGTCGCGGGCGCACTTCAGGATCATCGCCGGGCCATCGTCGTCGGCACCAAAAGCTTCGGCAAAGGGTCGGTTCAGACGGTGATGCCGCTTCGGGGTGATGGTGCGATGCGCCTGACCACGTCCCGGTATTACACCCCATCAGGGCGGTCGATTCAGGCTCTGGGTGTCAGCCCTGATATTATCGTGGAACAACCCCGTCCGGCGCCAGAACCGGAAGAGGAAGAAGCCAACGCCCGTTCGCGCTCCGAGGCCGATCTGCGCGGTAGCCTCAACAATGACAGTCTGAGCGAAGATGAGATCCGCCAGATCGAGGAAGATCGCGCCAAGGCCGAGGCAACCGCAGAGCTGAGGGAAGAGGATTACCAGCTGGCCTATGCCATCGATATCCTGAAGGGGCTGTCGGCCTTCAACCCCAACGGGCCGTCACAGTAAAACGGTAAGGGCTGCGGATGTCGCAGCCCTTGGCTCCCGGCTTCAGCTTTCGATCCGGTGCAGTTTTTTTTCGTCGAGAAGCAGCGCCAGAACGAGACCGACCGAGACGGACAAGGCCGAAAAGACGAAAGCCATACTCATCCCGCTGTCAAACGCCGCCGACAATGCCCGTTGAACCGTCTCTGCTTCGCTGGATGACAACCGGCTGATAACCGCATGGGCGGACGGCGTATCAAGTGTTCCGCCGTTGATCGTGCGAAGCTCTGCTTCGGTCAACTTGATGCCCGAAGCGGCCACATACTGGCGAAGCTCAGACAGGCTGACGACGTACATAATGGCGGTGGCACAGGCGACAGAGATTGCGCCGTAAACCAGGTGGGTCATGAAGCTCAGGCCGCCAACCAGCCCAGCCCGTTCCGGCTTTACGGCACACATTGCAGCAGTTCCGGACGGCCCAACCGTCAATGTTGCGCCCAGCCCGATCATCGCCATGCCGGGCAGGATGCGAAAGTACCCCAGATCACCGGGCAGCACGACAATGGTCGCAGCGCCGATCGTTGCGATCAGATATCCCCAAAACAGCAGCCGCTTGGGGCCGAAATCATTGTAAAGCGTGCCCGAAACAATTGATCCCACGGCAAGCAACACGGTCAGCGGCGCCAAGCCCAGTGCCGATTCAAACGTCGACCAGCCCAGCACCTTTTGCATGTATTGGGGAAAATACAGCAGCCCCACAAATGCCGCGGACACGTTGAACATGTTCAGGCCAAGGGTGATGCGAAACTCGCGGTTTTGCATCATCTGCGGCAAAAGCAGCGGCTCTGTCACGCGTTTCTCGACTTTGGGGAACAGAATGAAAAGCGCAGCGCTGGTGAAAAACAGCATCAACAACGGAACGGACGTCCACCCCCAGTCCGCGCCCACATCCAAACCGTAAAGCAGCAGCAAAACGGCAAAGGACAACACACCCATTCCGGCGAGGTCGAGGTGTTCATCCGGTTTGTGCTGTGTTTCGCGCTCCATCAGGATCAGCGCGGTGGCCATCGAAATGCAGGAAAAGACCACATTGGCGAGGAAAAAGTAGCGCCACTCTCCCAAGTTCACGGCCAATCCGCTGAGCATCGGACCAAACACGTTTCCGGTGGTCACACCTGCTAGAATTAGCCCCATCACCAAGGCTCGATGTTCTGGCTTTGATACTTTGGTTGCCCCGAAGGCCAGCGTGCAGGGCCACACACAACCCGCGCCGATGCCTTGCAGCGCACGCGCAATGACAAGAAAATCAAGACTGGGCGAAACAAAGCACATGACCGAGGAAAACAGAAAGATCGACAGGCCAAAAAGCATCATTCTGCGGTGGCCATACATGTCGCCAAGCCGTCCGCCTGCGACCATGGTCATGGCGAAAAACAAGGCATAGATGTTCAGAACCCATTGGGTGCTGGTGATGTCGGCGTCAAAGCTGCTTTCGATCGCAGGCACCAGCATCAGGGCGCCGGTAAAATCAATACCGATGCCAAATCCGGTAACCATCAAAGCGATGACTTTGACTATGCTGCTGCGATCCATGACAAGGCGCGATCCGCTCTGAAAACGCCAATGATGCACGAATCTGGCAAGATTGACAGGAAAACTAGCAGGAACGGATTAGGGGTCGTCTCGGCAAATCCGGCGGAAAGCGCGTTTCAGCATATCCAGTTCAGCCCGCAGCAAATCAATTTCGGCCCTTAGATCATCTGCGGCGGGCTCACCGGCAATCACCGTGAAGCTTCCCAGTTTTTCGGTTGTGGCTGCATCTGCAACGACGAACGTGTGCACGCCTTCGGATAGGGCTGCAACAGGCACCTGTATGCGCAAGTCCCATCCGTCTTCTGCGGGCGACAGGTCAACATCGCTCAGGGTTTCGCCCTGATAGCTTACCTCGGGGTTAGGCGTACTGCTGGCTTGAATGTGGCCTTGCCAGACTCCGTTTTCGAACCGTATGAAGGTTAGCTTGGTCTGCGTCATGACTGATCTTCTCACAAATCGGCACGATGAAAACGGCAAAACGTAAGATCCCGCACCACCGTGCGGTTCATCTCGGGCGTTTCAAAAATCAAATCCAGCCAGATTTTTTCGATCCTGCGCTCATTCAGGGGGAGATGCGCCAGATCAAAATCCACGGCCTTTGATACCTCGCTGGGATCAAGGCTTCGCAACACCTGTTCCATATTGGGCCCGTGCTGAATGTTGAGGCGCGCGAAAACGCCCGATGGCTTTTCACACTCGATCAGGGTTTCCAGCCTCACAAGATGCTCGCGCGTTAGATGAATTGCAGCATCCACAGGCAATTCAACCGAAACGGACAGGAAGGACCCCCCAAAGCTGAAAACCTCGATCACGAGACTGAACGGAGCCAGATCTCTGTCCCCTCTATTCCGGACTTGCCGAACGGCAATTTCAGAAAGCGGGCAGTCGTGGAACACGCTGACCTGACTGTCCAGAACGGTCTTTCGCGGGGCCGAAGCCACACCCGGTTGCGTCAGGGGCGCACGCCATAGGTCGGGGCGGCAGCTCCAGTCTGTTCCGACGGGTTTGGGAAACTGCGTTGACCCAATCGTTGGCCGGATCAGGCGACTGTCCGCCTGCTGAATCAGATGATCAAGATGCCTGCGCAAGCCGCGGGCCTGATCCCGTTGCAAGCGCAAATCTGCCTGGCTGGCATACGGCGCCTGATGCGCGGCTCGACGCCAGCGCCCCAGAATCTTGCGATGAAAATAGCGATCCAGAATCCTGCCCATGGCCACGTCGTCCGATAATGCCCGGCCTTAGTCAAGGACAACAGCATGAACAAAGCCGCAATAACGGAATTGCTATCGAAGCCTTGTGTTTTCCTGTTGGGGTCCCTCCATAATTTGGTTAGGCGCAACATGCTGAAACTGAACCGGTCTATTCTTGCAATGTACCGGGTCAGTGCTTACCGTTTGGCTCCTGCAAAGTGGGTCATCCCAAGAACAGCCACACAACAGTTTAGCGCATGACAAGGCCAGGTTATGGAGTCCACTTTATTTGCCTTCATTTGGAAGTATTCGAAGAAACAGCAACTTGTTCTTCTTCTGCTGACGGTCCTGTCGTTCCCGTTTCTTTACGCCTCGCTGGAACTGCCCAAACAAATCATCAACGACGCAATTGGCGCGCCGGGTGACACGGTAACCATATGGAACTTCACCGTGACGCAGGTTCAGTATCTGATGATACTGTGTGTTGCGTTCCTGGCGACGGTGATCGTGAGCGGTGTCATGAAGATGCGCATCAACACGATGAAGGGCGTCCTTGCCGAGCGCATGCTGCGGCGCCTGCGCTATACGTTGATCCAACGGTCGATGCGGTTTCCGAAATCCTATTTTGCGACCACCAGCCAGGGTGAGCTGGTATCGATGATCACGTCCGAGGCCGAACCGATGGGTGGCCTGATGGGGGATGCCATCGCGCAGCCGGTTTTCCAGTTCGGCCAGATGATGACGATCGTCACCTTCCTGTTCATGCAAAGCGTTTGGTTCGGACTTGCCAGTATCGCGCTGATCCCGCTTCAGGCCTGGCTGATCCCCAAGCTTCAGCGGCAAATCAACCTTCTGAACAAGGACCGCATTCAGGAAGTTCGACGTCTGAGCTCGGAGATCGGCGAAACTGCGGCGGGTATCAGCGATCTGCGGACCAACGGAGGGTGGCGCTATCGCCTTGCGCAATTCAGCCATCGGCTGGGGAAGCTGTTCGAGATCCGCTTCAAGATCTACAACAAAAAATTCTTCATGAAGTTCCTCAACAACCTGATAACTCAGATGACACCCTTCCTGTTTTATTCAGTGGGTGGATATCTGGCGATTACCGGTGAGGTGACCGTAGGTGCGCTGGTTGCCGCGTTGGGCGCCTACAAGGATCTGAGCGGCCCATGGAAGGATCTGCTGACCTATTACAATCAGGTACAGGACATGTCTTTGCGGTGGGAAATCGTCACCGAGAGATTTGCGCCGGACAACATGATGCCGGAAGAGCTTTTCGAGGGTGAGCCTGAAACCATTCCGCGTCTGACTGGCGACATAGAGCTGCGAAATGTGACGGTTCGCGACAGCGATGGTAAAACCGTTCTCGAAGATCTCGATCTGACCATTCCGCGCGGCGCGCGCGTCGCAATTCAGTCTGGACAGGCGTCGGAACGCAGTGCGTTGGGACAGCTTCTGACTCGTGAGGTGTTGCCGGCTCAGGGTGAGGTGATCATAGCCGGGCATAATCTGCGCGGTCTGCATCAGGCCGTCATCGCGGCCCGGATCGGCTATGCCTATTCGCGCCCTTATCTGTTTGACGGGACATTGGGCGACAACCTCATGATGCCTTTGCGCACGCATCCACGACACCAAGTAGATTCGCTCAAGGCCCCGACGCGGTGGCAGATCGAAGCTGTTCGTGCAGGCAATTCACCGGATTCACTGGACGATGAGTGGATTGACCCGGGCCTTGCCGGTCTTGACGATATCGACGACATACGTGACTGGTGGTTCCAGCTGGTGGAAGCGATGGGTATCGACGAGTTCATGTTCCGCCGCACTTTGCGTACGCAGTTCGACCCGGAAATTCACCCGATCCTGGCACAGGAAGTTGTCAATTTACGAGGGACCATCGCCGAGCGCCTGGCAGAAAAGGGGCTTGATCGATATGTGTACCGGTTCGACCCTGATCGCTTTAACCCGGCAGTTCCGCTGGGCGGAAACCTGTTGTTCGCGGCGCCATCCAAGGACATTTCTCCGGATATTTTGGCGGGTGACGAACGGTTCGTTCAGATGCTCAGATCCCATGATCTGGTTGACGACGTGATCAGCATCTCTCAGGCCGTCATGGACACGCTCAGCAAGACCTTCGGGCGGGACGGGGCGGATCACCCGCTTTTCCTTAGGCTTGGCATGTCCAAGGACATGTATCACAAATTGCTGGATATCGAAGAACGGCGCAAAGCCAAAGGTGATATGGCCGTGAGCGACCAGGAGCGCGCATTGCTATTGACGGTGCCGTTCCTGTTGACGGCGGAGCAGATCGGCCCAAACTTCCCGGAAGAATACAAGGAAAAGATTCTTTCCATCCGCAAAAGTCAGGCCAAGCGGCTGCGGGATGCGATGGGCGGCATGTTCATGTCAGTTGCGCCGGACATCTATGTGCCACGTCTGACCGTGATGGAAAATGCGATCTACGGCCGGGTTTCGTTGATGGCCGGTGCACACGCGGACGAAATAGAAGACGTTGTGGCCGAAGCCATGAACGAAGCCGGCCTGCGACGCCGTGCAGCTGCCATCATCTACGATCTGCCAGCAGGCCTGGGCGGGAACAATCTGCCGACCGTCTTTCAGGAGCGTGCCGCATTCTCTCGCGCGGGTATCAAACGGCCTGACGTCCTGATTCTGGACAGGGCCCTGGCAAGTCACGATTCCGAAAGCCGGTTGCGCACCCGCCTGAAACTGCGGGAATTGTTGCCGGATTCCATTATGATATTTATGGAAGATCACTTTGCACATCCCGAAGCGTATGATCTGTTTGTGGAAATCAAGGATGGCCGTATCGATGGTGTGTCACGATCCAAATCCCCGCAAGAAGACAGCACGTCGGACGATCTGAGCCGCAAGCTCGAGATCATTTCGGCGACCGAGTTGTTTTCCGGCGTGGATGGCCGCAACCAGCGGCTGCTGGCTTTCTCAGCGCAATGGTACGAAGCAGCAGCGGGGCAAGTCATCTTCTCGCGTGGTCAGGCGCCCGACGCGGCGTATCTGTGCGTCTCAGGGCAGGCCAGGCTGGACTGGCCCACGGATGATGGACAAAAACGCCCGATCTCGATAATCGAGCCCGGGCGACTGATCGGTGATCTCTCGATCATAACAGGAGAGCCCAGACAACTGGATCTGGTCGCCACCGAAGATTGCAGGTTCCTGCGTATCGGCGCCGAGGAACTGCGTGCCGTGGTCGAAAGCGACGCTTCGGTTGCTACGCAATTGCTACAGACTGTTGCGGGATATCTGACTACGTTGTCCACAAGAATCAATGCGGCGCAGAACCCCGAAGAGCTGCTCCCGACGATTACGGATCAGGCGATTCAGGAAAGCACGGATTATAATGCCTAAAGCATATTCCGCTCATGACCATCTGGTCGAAACCGCGCGCGGCAAACCGGAAATCTGGCGCCTGTTGCTGGGGCTCTTGCTGGTTGCCGTGCTGGTCAGCGTTCTGAACATGGTGTTTTTTACCGTGGTTGCCGGGATGGGTCCGGAAAGCTGGGCGCAGACGCTTCTGTTGGGCGGTTCACCCCTCGCGTTGCTGTTGCTGTTGGCCAGTTTCGGATTCATCATTCTGGGCGTGGCCGTCGCCGCGCGGCAGGTTCAGCACAGGTCTTTGGTGTCCATCGTGGGCGGGTACCGATTGGCTGCGGGCCAATTCCTCAAAGTGTTGAAAGCACTGCTTATTTTGGGCGCTGTCGGGTTCCTGCTGCCGCCTTATGGCTTTGGCGGATCTCTGTCGCAGAACCTGCCATTGTCAACCTGGCTTCTTCTTTTGCCGGTTTCGGCCTTGGTTGTTCTGGTGCAGACCAGCGCCGAAGAGCTGTTGTTCAGAGGCTATATTCAGCAAACCCTGGCAGCCAGATTCCAATCGCCTGTCATCTGGATGGGGGTACCATCCATCCTGTTTGCAGTTGGACATTACACACCGGACATGGCTGGCGACAACGCGTTGCTGATTGCGCTGTGGGCTTGCGTTTTCGGTCTGCTGACATCGGACCTAACGGCACGGGCGGGAACATTGGGGCCAGCTATCGCCTTGCATTTTTTCAACAACATCATTGCGTTGCTGTTCATCTCGTTGCCCGACAATCTGAACGGGCTGGCGCTGTTCACCCTTCCGTTCGATGCATCCGACGCCGAACAGCTTCGCCCCTGGCTTCTGGTGGACCTTGCCGTGATGTTCGTTTGCTGGCTGGCCGCGCGACTTGCGCTCAGGCGTTGATTGCAATTCCTTCCGTGGCGTCCTATTTGACGTCAACACCGCACAAGCCAAGGTTCCGACATGAACTGGATCACAAACTACGTCCGCCCCCGGATCAACTCGATCTTCTCACGCCGCGAAGTGCCTGAAAACCTCTGGCACAAATGCGACGAATGCGGAACGATGCTGTTCCATCGCGAGCTGGCGGAAAACCAGAATGTCTGCACACAGTGCGACCACCACATGGCGATCACACCGCGAGAGCGGTTCAAGCACTTGTTTGACGGCGGCATCTTTACCGAACTTGAAGTACCCGCGCCAAAAGACGACCCGTTGCAATTCCGCGATCAGAAGAAATACCCCGACCGCATGAAAGCAGCGCAGAAGAAGACCGGCGAAAAGGAAGCCATGCTGGTCGCCTTGGGTGAAATTGGCCGCACCCCCATTGTGGCCGCCGCGCAGGATTTTTCGTTCATGGGCGGATCGATGGGCATGTATGTCGGCAACGCGATCATCGCCGCCGCGCAGGAGGCGGTGAAACTCAAACGGCCGCTTATCCTTTTCTCGGCAGCCGGTGGCGCCCGTATGCAGGAAGGTATCCTCAGCCTGATGCAGATGCCGCGCACCACCGTGGCAGTCGAGATGCTGAAAGAAGCCAACCTGCCATATATCGTGGTACTGACTCATCCGACAACCGGTGGCGTTACTGCGTCTTATGCGATGCTGGGCGATGTCCATATCTCGGAACCCAACGCGCTGATCTGTTTTGCCGGGCCTCGCGTGATCGAGCAGACGATCCGCGAAAAACTGCCCGAAGGCTTTCAACGCGCCGAATACCTGCTGGATCACGGGATGCTGGACCGTGTCACCAGACGTACCGAAATGCGCGATGAACTGATTACCATCACGCGGATGCTGATGAATCTGCCGCCGGCGATCAAGGGCGATCTGCCTGCACCGGAACCAACCGACGCAATCGAGGCCCCCGCCGAAGAGACAGATCAGAAATGACGGCCAAGACGTCCGACGCCATCCTCGACCGGATGATGGCGCTGCACCCCAAGATCATTGATCTGACCTTGGACCGTGTCTGGCGTCTGCTGGAAGCACTGGACAATCCGCAGCTGAAATTGCCGCCGGTCATCCATATTGCCGGGACCAACGGCAAGGGCTCAACTCAGGCGATGATCAGAGCGGGGCTGGAAGGGGCGGGGCGCTTGGTACACGCCTATACCTCGCCGCATCTGGCCCGTTTTCATGAACGTATTCGATTGGCCGGAGTGCTGATCTCGGAGCCAGAGCTGACGGCGGTTCTGGATGAATGCTACTCTGCCAATGGCGGCGAAAACATCACTTATTTCGAGATCACCACATGCGCCGCCCTGTTGGCCTTTGCCCGCGCCAAGGCAGATTTCACATTGCTCGAGGTCGGGCTGGGCGGGCGTCTGGACGCCACAAACGTGATTGAAAACCCGGCCGTCACGGTTATTACCCCCGTATCCATCGACCATGAACAGTTCCTGGGTGATACTTTGGGCAAGATCGCGGCGGAAAAAGCGGGCATCATCAAGCCCGGCGTTCCGTGCATTGTCGGCCCGCAACAGGACGAAGCGCTTGAGGTCATCGAATACACGGCCGCCCGATTGGGTGCGCCTTTGTTGGTTCATGGTCAGCACTGGCACGTGCAGGAAGAAAACGGGCGTCTGATCTATCAGGACGAAACCGGTTTGCGGGATGTGCCTCTGCCCAACCTTCTGGGCGCACATCAGATTCAGAATGCGGGCGCAGCGTTGGCTGTTCTGCGCCATCTGAACATGGGCGACGACGCATACGAAGCTGCCGTGACCAAGGCCGAATGGCCGGCGCGAATGCAGCGTCTGAAATCCGGCCCGCTCGTCGATCAGGCCCCGCAGGCCGAGATTTGGCTGGATGGTGGTCACAACGCCGCCGCCGGAATCGCGTTGGCGGACGTGCTGACGAACCTGCCGCAAAAACCCACGCACATGATCTGCGGCATGCTCAACACCAAGGATGTGACAGGGTATCTGGCACCTCTGGCAGAAAAGGCGACAAGTCTGACAGCCGTGTCCATTCCGGGTGAGACCGCAACGCTCAGCGCGGAAGAAACCGCTGCGGCTGCGGCCAGGGTCAACCTTCCCGCAACCACCGCAGACAGCGTAGCAGACGCATTGAAAGTGATCACGGACACTGACCCGCAGGCGCGGGTTCTGATCTGCGGCTCGCTCTATCTGGCTGGAAAAATTCTGCAAGAAAACGGGTAGGCGCGTTCCGGCCTCATGATCTGGCTGGCACTGTCTTGGATGCGGCGCGGGCGATACGGGCGGATCAGCGCCCCTGTCGCCCCCAATCCTGATCCTGCATTTCCCGCAGGCGTGATGCCGTGCGTTCAAATTCGAAGGTTCCTTCACCTTCGACATACAGCATCTCGGGTTCCGCCGCAGCCGAACAGATCAAACGCACCCTGGCTTCGTAAAGCGCATCAATCAGGGTGACGAAACGCTTGGCCTCGTTGAAATTGTTGCGCGACAGGCGCGGGATGTCCTCAAGCACCAGCACCTTTACCTCTTCAGCGATCGCCAGATAATCACCCGGCCCAAGCATGCGGCCACACAGATCATAGAATGAAGCCCGCGCCACCCCGTTGCGAAAGGCGGGCAATTCGACGGCCCGGCCTTTGACGTGCAACACAAGCGGATCAGCGGGTCCGCCGGCAAGATCTGTCCAGACCTCTCTGATCTTCTGCCGGGCTTCTGGGCCAATCGGAGTGAAATAGACCGGGGCACCCTCCAACCGGTTCTGCCGATAGTCCGTGGGCGACACCAATTCCCACACCTGCAACTGCTCTTTGATATGGGCGATGAAGGGCAGGAACAGCTGCCGGTTTAGCCCATCCTTGTACAGATCGTCGGGATGCCTGTTCGACGTGGTAACCACGACCACGCCGCCCTCGTGCAGCAAGTCAAACAGCCTCCCGACAATCATTGCGTCCGTAATGTCGGTGATCTGCATTTCGTCAAACGCGAGCAGGCGAACTGAATTGACCACCTCCTGCGCCACCGGTGCCAGGGCATCCTCGACATTCTGTTGCCGGGCCTTGTGCATTCCAGCGTGAATTTCCTGCATGAAAGCGTGAAAATGCACGCGTCGTGCCGGGATATTGTCCAGTGTGTCGACGAACATGTCCATCAGCATGGATTTCCCACGCCCGACACCGCCCCACAGGTACAGTCCTTTGGGTGGCGGAGGCGCCTTGCGGAAGAGCCCGCGTTTTACCGGCTTGGACAGCGCCGCCCGGATACGTTCGAATTGGGGCAGAACGGCCTCTTGCGCGCCGTCGCGTGTCAGCGTTCCGTCCGCGATGCGGGCCTCGTAAAGCGAAATAAGATCCGTCATGAATCCGAGCCTTACCCGTCGCCTCGGCCGTTGAAAAGAAGCCATTTTTGGCGACACATCAATTTTGTTTATCCGTGACCGCAAATCTGCTGAATTGACGGTGACACCAAAAGTAATACGGTCCTTCGGACGTAACGCCTGAGGTCCCATGTCCCGATCCGCCCGCTTGTTGAATCCGATTCTGATTGTCGGATGTATCATCATAACGGTCAGCTTCGCCGTTCGTGCGTCGTTCGGTGTATTCCAGATTCCGATAGCCGATGAGTTCGGCTGGCTTCGGACCGATTTCTCGATGGCGATTGCAATTCAGAATCTGGCCTGGGGCATCGGGCAGCCGATCTTTGCCGCGATTGCCGAAAAGGTGGGCGACCGCCGAGCCATCATCCTCGGCGCTCTCACCTACGCGGCCGGCATGGTGCTGACGGCGTGGTCCGTTACGCCGTTCGAGCATCAGATATACGCGTGGCTGGTGGGTTTCGGCATCGCCGGGACCGGGTTTGGTGTGGTTCTGGCGGTTGTCGGACGCGCGTCCACCGATGAAAACCGGTCCATGTCGCTGGCCATTGTTACCGCCGCGGGCAGCTTTGGGCAGGTTCTGGGGGCGCCGACCGCCGAATGGCTGCTGACTTTCCTGCCTTGGCAGCAGGTTTTTGTCCTGTTCGCCGCGGCAATTCTTGCCCTTGTGCTGACCTTGCCCTTCATGCGCGCACCCCAGCCCGTTTCGAAAGCAGAGATGCAAGAAAGCATGAGCGAGATTCTGGGCAAAGCGTTCCGCGATCCTTCCTATGCGCTGATATTTCTGGGTTTTTTCAGCTGCGGATACCAGCTGGGCTTCATCACCGCGCATTTCCCGGCTTTCGTGACCGAGATGTGTGGACCAATCCAACCCGGAGGCGTACTGCACTCCATCGGGATCACCTCCACATCCGCACTTGGTGCGGTGTCGATTTCCTTGATCGGTCTGGCCAATATCGGCGGCACGCTACTGGCGGGTTGGGCCGGCAACCACTTTCCGAAAAAATACCTTCTGGCAGCGGTTTATACGGGCCGGACGATTGCGGCGGCTTTGTTCATCGTGTTCCCGATCACACCCCTTACGGTCATCGTGTTCTCGCTGGTGATGGGATCGCTTTGGCTGGCCACCGTGCCGCTGACTTCGGGGCTCGTCGCGCATCTATACGGTCTGCGCTACATGGGAACGCTCTATGGCTTTATCTTCTTGAGCCACCAGATCGGCAGCTTCCTGGGCGTCTGGCTTGGCGGACGCATGTATGACCAGTATGGCGACTACAACATGGTTTGGTGGATCGGGGTCGCGATCGGTGCCTTCAGCGCCATAGTCCACCTGCCGATCCGCGAGAACCGAACAGCAGTTCCTGCCTGAGGAACATCAATACGCCACAGGCAGGGAACCAATCGGGCAAAGGTGTTACCGAAGTTCGGCCTCGGTGTTGCCGCCATCCACAGTCACGACATGACCGGTGGTGCGTTCCATCAGCGCCAGCGCAACAAAGGCGTCCGCGACATGCTTCGCCTCGACTTCGCGGCCCAGCAGGTTGCCTGACATATAGGTCTCCTCGGAAACGCCACGTGCGGCAGCGCGTTCCTGAATGAACCCATCCGTCAGCAGGCCAGAGCGAATTCGGTCTGCATTCACCCCGTTCACACGGATTCCATATTCGGCCAATTCAAGCGTCAACTGGCGCGATAGGAACAGGGTGGCGGCTTTTGGCGTGCCATAGGCCCCCATGTTCCGCCCCGGGTTGATCGCCTGTTTAGAGATATTGAACAAGATCTGACCGCCGCGGCCCTGAGCTTGCATCACTCGGGCAGCCTGTGTCGCAAATGCCTTGTGCGCGAAGAAATTCAGTTCAAAAGCCGCACGGAATTCGTCGTCGCCAAGATCCAGCAAAGCGCCCGAAGTCGCCGACCCGGCATTCGATACCATTACATCGATTCCACCAAACCGGTGTATCGCCGCCGCAATCGCGGCATCTGCGGCGCCTCTCTCGGTTACGTCGCAGGCATATGTCGAATGCCATGTGCCAAGTGTCGATTTGGCTTCGGCCAACGCACGTTCATCCTGGTCCACCAGAACGACATTTGCACCGGCGTCAGCAAAGGCCCTGGCGGTGGCCAGACCTATCGCCCCTGCACCGCCGGTCACCATCACAATCCTGCCCTGAAGCGGAGGTGGTGAGCTTTTGCCCAGCTTCGCCTGTTCCAAGGACCAGTATTCACAATCAAAGCGATCTTTTTCATTGATGGGAAAAAAACCGCCCGCGTCTTCGCCCACTGTTCGAACCCGCAGGTTTTGTTCCGCAAGATCTGCCGCTGCCGAGGCAGCCTTTGCGTTCGGGCCCATTCCCAGGATCCCCACGCCCTCGATCCAGGCATGCTTGGGGTCTTGGGGCAGCAGTTTCTTGGGTTCGTCAGCCTGCGGCGCCTGCCGTTCAAAATACGCCCGATAGTCTTTGGCAAATTCTTCGACCTTTGCCTTGATCCGCGACCGCCCCCCAGACAAATCCGGCGCGCGCAATACAAGCGGGCAGCCTTTTGTCCGCAACACGTGATCCGGCGACGCCATGCCCCGCTGGGCCAATGAATCAATATCCGGACGATCGAAAAACTGCATGACATCCGGCCCGTTGCGGAGGTCAAAAACCGGCATCGGGTCATCCCGTTGGGCCGCCACTTCGGCGATGACCCCGCGCAGGATCGGCAATGCCTCAAGATTTTCAGCCGGATCGCGACGGCCAATTGTCGTCAGGTCCTTCATTCCGAAATAGGCAGCAACCTCGTTGGTATGCGCCACGATCCGGTCATAGCTTTCCTGCGCCGTCGCACCGAACGTGAAATGCCCGTGCTGAAGCAGCAGAAGCCCTTCGACATTCGGGTTTTCGTCAAATACCTCGGCCGCCTTTTTGGCCAACCCGAAGCCAGGCATGATATAGGGCACAATGCCCAGTCGGTCGCCAAAAATCTCGCGGCAGACGTCCTCGGCATTTGGCAGATTGGCAAGCACCAGAAAGGGTGTCGCATGCGTATGATCCACATATTTGTGCGGCAGAAATGCATGCAACAGAGTTTCCACAGAGGGGTTCGGAGAACCCGAATCCAACAGATTGGCGCGCTGAACATTGACCATCTGCGCATCTGACAGATGGTCCAGTGCGCGCAGTTTCATCAAAGGATCAAGCCACACGCCCGGCAGGCCCGGTGCCTCGATGCTGTCCAGATCCCACCCAGATCCCTTGACGTGCAGAACGCGCTGTGGATCGCCGAACAGATCAGGGCGTTCCAGTTTGACCGACGTGTTGCCTCCTCCGTGCATCAGGAGGTCCGGGTTCTGACCGATCAGCCGCGAGGTATAGACACGTTCGCCCAGTTCCTGATCTGCGGGGTCTGTTCCGGCCCGATCACGCCATTTCCGTGCCTCGTCGGCCCTGTACCAGTTTTCAATCATCATTCATTCTCAGCAAGTTAAGCGGGTGCATGATCTGCGGGGGCGATTGCACAATTCAGGACTGTGCTAAACAAAGTGTTAACCAGCCCGTTCGGGAAACAACCGGGCAAGCCCGTCGGCAGACGCCTCGCTGACGCCTCGCTCGGTGATAAGCCCCGTCACCAGCCGGTTTGGGGTGACATCAAAGGCAGGATTGCCACCTTCCGTGCCGTCTGGTGTCACGCGTACATCCGAGATGTTCCCCTGCCCATCAACCCCCATGACATGGGTGACTTCCCTGGCATTACGTTCTTCGATCGGGATTTCGGCCACACCGTCGCGAACGGTCCAGTCAATCGTAGGAGAGGGCAGGGCGACGTAAAATGGCACACCGTTGTCCCGCGCAGCCAAAGCTTTCAGATAGGTCCCGATCTTGTTGCAAACATCACCTTGGGCCGTAGTTCGGTCCGTGCCTGTAATCACCAAATCAACCAGGCCGTGCTGCATCAAATGACCGCCGGCATTGTCCACGATGTAACGGTGGGGAATGCCATGTTCGCCCAATTCCCAGGATGTCAGCGCGCCCTGGTTGCGCGGTCTGGTTTCATCCACCCAGACGTGCAAGGGGATGCCCGCGTCATGTGCGTGATACATCGGGCTTGTGGCCGTGCCCCAATCCACGGTCGCCAGCCATCCCGCATTGCAATGCGTCAGCAACCGAACCGGTTCACCGGCGGGTTTTCGGGCCGCGATATCCTTGATCAGTTCCAACCCGTGCCGGCCGATTGCGGCGTTGATCTCGACATCTTCGTCTGCAATCTCCTGCGCCAGCGACCAGGCGCGCTCGGCACGGTCACCCGGAGCAAGCGGCATCAGCGCTTCTCGGCATCTGTCCAATGCCCAGCGCAGGTTGATTGCCGTGGGTCGGGTTGCATGCAAAACGTCATACGCGGCGTCAAAGGAGGCTTCGGAGCTGTCCCGAGACATCTGCTCGGCAATTCCAAACGCAGCGGTCGCGCCTATCAAGGGTGCGCCCCTGACCCACATATCCCGTATCGCAGCTGCAAATTCATCAAGCGTTTTCAGGGTTACGACCCGAAAATCATGCGGCAACCACCTTTGGTCTATGATCCGAACCACGCCTTCCGGTTTGTCCCACCAAATAGACCGATAATGGGTGCCTTGTACTTTCATAACGCAGTCTCCGTATTCGAAAAGCCTGATCGGAATTCAAGCACAGGGTGCGTTCTAATGAGGTACTTGTAAACGGGCGTTTCGGTATTCGGGTTAGTATTTGATCTGGCAAAAGGAATGGTCATCCCTTTCTGGCGGCACGTATTTCTCGTTCCAAGGCGTCCAGAAACCGCGAGCGGTCGGCTTTGCCGAAGGGTCGCCCACCGCCGCCGGTTCCCAACGGATTGGCCGCGCGCAGATCGGCCATCAAGTCACGCATTGCCAGTTGTTGGCCAATATTTGCCGCAGTGAAGGTTTCACCATTCGGGCGCAGCACGCGTGCACCCGCTTTGACGCATTTTGCGGCCAAAGGGATGTCGGAAGTTATGACGACATCCCCTTGTCCACAGCGTTCGGCAATCCATTTATCGGCCTCATCCGCGCCTTCGGAAACGACAATGACCTGTACCAGCGGGTTGGCCGATGGACGAAGCCCGCCATTGGACACCAGCGCCATCGGCACTTTGTGCCGCGTCGCGACCCGTTCGGCCTCGGCTTTTACGGGACAGGCATCGCCATCGACATACAACGTCGTCACGCCTTCTTTGCCTCTTTCTTTGCTGGTTCCACCGGTTTCTTTTTGACTTTGAATTCCTCGGGTATAGGCATGCGGTTGAACGCATCCAGGCCCGCGATTTTATACGCTTCGGCAAGTGTCGGGTAGTTGAACGTGTTCTGAACGAAGTAGTCCACCGTACCTTTCAGGTTCAGCACGGCCTGCGCGATATGGATCAACTCCGTCGCGCCTTCGCCAACGATCTGGACACCCAGCACCCTGCGGGTCTTGAGCGAGAACAGCATCTTCAACATGCCGTGTTCCAGCCCCATGATATGCCCGCGAGAGGTCTCGCGGAATCGCGCGACGCCGACCTCGTAGGGGATGTTGCGCTCCTGCAATTCTTCTTCCGACATTCCGCAGGTTGATATTTCGGGCACTGAATAGATGCCATAGGGGTACCACGGGCTTTCCGGCAGCGTGGGCGTTTCAAGCGCGTGACAGGCAGCCACGCGCCCCTGCTGCAAAGAGGTCGATGCCAGCGACGGATGTCCGATGACATCGCCCGTGGCATAGATATGCGGTACCGCCGTTTGATATGTCTTGCGGTCTACCTTGATCCGGTTGCGGTGGTCCGTCTCCAGTCCGACGGCATCCAGATTGAGTTTGGACGTCGCCCCCATGCGTCCGGCCGCAAACAGAAGCATTTCAGCGCGAACGTGGCGACCGTTTTCAAGGGTCACTTCCACATGTTCACCGGCGTCTTCAATCTTCTCGACAGCCGAGCCCAAACGCAGGTCGACACCGTTTTCCCGGATCTGATGGGTAAAGTCGTGGATCAACCGGCTGTCGATGAAATCCAGAAACGTGTCGCGCGGTTCAATCAGCGTTACACGCACGTCCAGGGCTGAAAACATCGTGGCATATTCCACGCCAATGACCCCGGCACCGATAACGACCAGCGAGCGCGGAATCTCTGCCATTTCCAGAAATTCGTCACCATCCACCACCGTCTTGCCGTTGAACGGGACATAATCCGGGCGATAGGTTTTCGTGCCTGTCGCAATCAGGAACTTCGCGGCCGTCACGCGCGTTGTTTCCCCGGCATCGGTTGCGACCTCTACTTCGTGCGGCCCGACAAATCTGGCCAGACCGTCCAGGGTTTCGACGTGGTTCCTGTTGAACTGATGCTCCAACACATCGACTTCATGGTCGAGGGTCATATGCAGGCGGGCTTTCAAGTCTTCCGCCCGGATCTGATCCTTTACCCGGTATGAACGCCCGTAAAAGCTGCGCTCGCGCCAGCCCGACAGGTTCAGAACGGTTTCGCGCAGGGTCTTGGACGGAATCGTACCGGTGTGGACAGAGACGCCACCAAAACGGTCTTTGCGGTCGATGACCAGCACACGCCGTTTCAGTTTGCCTGCCTGAATCGCCGCAGAACGCCCTGAAGGCCCCGACCCTATGATGATCAGGTCATAATCGTAATTGCTCATCCCTCAGTCTCCGTACAGGGCCTCGGCATGGAAGATGACGTGATCTTCCATAAACGTGGACACAAAGAAGTACGAATGATCGTAACCCGGCTGGAAGCGATACGTCGCTGGCTGGCGGCGTTCGGCGATGGCTTGCGCCAACGCTTCGGGGCGCAGAAGATCCATGAACTGATCGTTTGCACCTGTGTCGATCAGGATCGGGCCGTCAAAGCCGGTTTTCTTCATCAACAAGGACGCATCGTGTTTTGCCCAAAGCGCTTCGTCGTCACCGAGATAGGCACTCAGCTGTTTGCGTCCCCAATCCGCTCCGGACGGGTTCGAGATCGGCGCAAAGGCTGACACCGAACGGAAGCGTCCCGGCAGGTTCATGGCAAGTGTCAGGGCGCCGTGCCCCCCCATGGAATGGCCCGTAATGGCCTGACGTTCGCTGTCGATGGCGAAGTTTTCGAACAGCAGGGCGGGCAGCTCTTCGGCAACATAGTCCCACATCCGGAAATGCGGCGCCCAAGGTTCCTGTGTCGCGTTCACATAGAATCCCGCGCCCTGACCCAGATCATAATCTTCGTGATCTGCGACGCCGTCACCACGCGGCGAGGTATCCGGAAAAACCACGGCGATCCCTTGTTCCGCAGCCCACGCCTGAGCCCCGGCCTTGGTCATCGCGTTTTCATGGGTGCAGGTCAATCCCGACAAATACCAAAGAACCGGGACCGGGCCGTCCTTGGCCTCGGCTGGAAGAAACAGGCCAAAAGTCATGTCACACTTGCACGACGAGGAGGCGTGGCGGTACACGCCCTGCACACCACCGAAACAGGCATTTTCCGAAAGGGTTTCCATCAGGCACCGTCCTTGTTTTCGAGTCGCAACATGGCTAACGATCCGCGGACCCGGCGTAAAGTCTGTGCGCCTTCGGTGAGAGTATTTTTCGAAAAGGTGAAGGTCAGAAAGTGCCCACCCAGGCGATCACCATCGGCACGGTGAGAATACTGACGATCGTGGATAGAAGGATTGCCGCCGACGCGCGATGCGGGGCAATGCCGTAATGCGCAGCCAGCATGTAAACATTGCCCGCAACAGGTAAAGCCGCGGCAGAGATGGCTACAGTTGCCGGAAAAGTTTCAATCGGTATCAGCCATAGCAGTGCGACCGCAACGCAGGCCGGATGGATCACCAATTTGCAGAAACTCAACCAAGCCGCGATCTGGACACGTTCAGCCGACTTGTCCGCCAATGACGCGCCAATGGCGAACAATGCACCCGGAGTTGCTGCCCCACCGAGAATGATCAGAAAATCGCCAAGAGGTTCAGGAACAGGCAATTGCAGCGAGGACCAGATGAGACCGGCCGAGATGGACACGATCATGGGATTGCGGACCAAACCCATTCCGATCAGCTTGAAGGTGGTCGGGGTCAATCTGCCGTCACGGCCGCCGTTGATCAGGATCACGATCAGGGAAGAGAACACGACCAGATCGACGGTCAGGACCAGCATCACAGGCCCGATCGCAGCCTCGGAAAACAAAAGCGAAAGCATGGGCAGCCCGAGGAACCCGACATTGCCGATGGCCGCGCACTGAGCCTCGACTGCAGCGGTCGGAATGTCGAGCCCGCGAAGCCAGGCGATGGTCGACGCCAGAACGTAAACGGTCATGGTTCCCAGCAAATATCCAAGGATGAGCCGGGCATTGAAAATCTCGGCAAATGGAAGGGTGGCGGCAAAGCGAAACAGCATCGCCGACAGCGCAAAGAAAAAGACGAACTTGGTCAGATATGCCGTGGCTTCAGCCGAGAAGAACCGTGTGCGCCCCGCCCAAAAGCCCAGGCCGATAATCGCGAAAAACGGAAGGGTGCGCAGAAAGATTTCGACCATGGGCCCAGTCCTAGCACGGTTTGAACGCGCTGCAAGTCCCAGGCATCAAAGCAAATGCAACCTCCGCTTCGCTGAAATATTCGAGAATCGTTGTATCTAAACCGAACGGTTTATAAACTGGCGCGGCTATCGATCGAGGAGAAGACATGACCCAGACCGCCACCATTCTGCGCACCGGCCGGAAATTCGACCAGGTTCTGCGCGGGGCTCGAGAGGTTTTCATGGCGGATGGGTTTGAAGGGGCAAGTGTGGATGACATTGCCCGCGCGGCTGGCGTGTCAAAAGCAACGCTTTACAGCTATTTCCCGGACAAGCGCCTTTTGTTCATGGAAGTGGCCCAGACAGAATGCTGCCTGATGGCCGAGCGGGTCATCTCGATGATCGACGAAACCAAGCCTGCCCGCGAAGTGCTTCAGATCACGGCGACGCAATTGACGGCCTTTCTTGTGTCGGATTTCGCGCAGCAGGTTTTCAGGATCTGCGTTGCCGAGCGCGACCGGTTTCCCGAGCTTGGTCGTGCGTTCTATGAGGCAGGGCCGCAAAACGGCCAGCGACAGATGGCCGAGTATCTGGAAAAAGCCGTGGCAAAGGGCGAATTGGCCATTGATGATGTACATATCGCTGCCGAGCAGTTTTCCGAACTGTGCAAAGTGCGGATCTGGACCCGGGCGGCTTTTGGTATTCAGAACACGTTCACTCAGGAAGAAATAGATCAGGTCGCTGCTCAGGCTGTTGACATGTTTCTTGCCCGTTACGGGGTCTGACCCACAAAAGTGATGGCCCGCGCCCGGAACAGGGGCGCAGACCACCGCTCACTCACCAAAACACTCGATACACAACAGTTTAAAGCTGTAAGTCTTGTAAAACCCTTTACTCGATGAAAGTTCTGGCCAGACCCTCGCTGACAGGCTGCGCCAGATACGCAATCATCGCGCGTTCGCTTGTGTTGACGAACAGGTCTGCGGGCTGGCCGGGGACCAAGTTCAAAGCCGCCCGACCGACAACGCTCAGTTCGCTGGAATACGAGACTTCTTCGGTCGCCAGATTCTGGGTGATGACTACGGTCGCGTCGCCGGTGGCTTTGCTGTCCGAGGTCGGTCCCGGCTCTTGCTCCGCGTTCAGGCTGCCGCTCAGGGTGACGGTGAGAATGTCACCCTTGGCCAACCAGATCGAAAAGCTTGAACAGGAATTGGGAACCGGTCTGTTCCTGCGCCTCAACAACGAGGTGCGCCCGACACTGTACGGTGCCCGTGTCGTTGAACGGGCTGGGCGCCTTCTGAACAATGCGCAGAAAATCCGTGACACCGCGACCGAGTTCCGCGACCCCGAAACAGTTCCTTTGACTGTCGGAATGAATCCGACTCTGGCCCCTTATCTGACCGGGTATCTCCCTGAACCCTTCAGCTCGCTGTTTCCGTGGATGCGGGTCACGCTGGTCGAGGGTCTGCCTGAAAACATGTTGCGTATGGTCGATGATCACTTGCTGGACATGGCGCTTGCGGCGAAGATTAACAGCAGCGCAACTTTGGATTTCACTTCAATCTGGTCTGAACCATTGTTTCTGGCCCTTCGAAAAGGGCACCCGCTTTGCACCTTGCCATCCATCACCCCAGAGGATGCTCCGCCGTATGATTTCATCCGGCTTACACACTGTTTCGGATACGAACTTGAGGTGAGGCTTCCCAAACAAGATGGATCAAGCCGCATCAGCAAAGGTTTCGACCTGACCACGCTGAGGTTCGAGTCGATCTGCCGCCATATTTGCCGTTCCGACGATTGTACAATTGTCTCTGCCCTGGCCGCTGAACAAAGAGAACCAAATCTCGGCTGCTTCGAAAGCTGAGCGGGCAAAGGTGACTGCCACGACAGTCAGGAAGGTGGGGTCGAAGCGATAAGGTTTTGCTCCTATGTCAAAACCTGTTCGGTGCTCTGGCCTCAATACGTGGTGCGCATCTGGTATCCCTGATGGAAAGTCATGCGCACGAAAGTAACCGGATCGCTTCGAAACCATGTCGTACGTTCCAGCTGAAACAACGGTGTGCCGGGCGGTACCGCCAGAAACTCCTGCAAATGCCCTGTTGCCGGGACGGCAGAGAAGGCAATTTCAGCGTTTGAAAACGGCACCTCGGACAGCAGCCACTCATTCGGCCCGGTGGTCAGGAAATCTTCGTCGAGAACCTGAGGCACGGTGCTGACGTTGATCCAGCGTTCCTCGAACTGGAATGGACGGTTGTCGGCGTGGTGCATACATTGCAGATGGACGACCTGCGCACCTTCCGGGATGTTCAGCTTTGCCTGCAACCACGCGGGGCAATCGATTAGTATCCGGCTGACCAGAGCATAACGGTATTCGGCGTTCATTTCTTCAATGGTCTGCCGAACGACAGTGATCGGCAATTTCGCCTGCTTTACCGGTGTGGTCACGACACGCGTGCCGCCCTTGCGTTTGCGGGTGACAATTCCCTGTTCGGCAAGTTCCCGCAGCGCCCGATTGACCGTCGCCCGTGCAACGCCGAATTCGGCTGCCAGTTCCATCTCGGTGGGCAACAGGCTGCCCTGTGGCCAGACACGGGTTTGAATGCGGTTCACGACTTCGTCCCGAATGTCCTGAAAGCCGAGAGGTTTTTGATCGGTCACGTGGTGTTCATCCAATTACGTACAAACATATTATTATTATGAGGCCATTTTTGTCAGCCCGTAAAGGCGACAGCAAGCTCAAAGCCTCGGCATGAGATCAGCCATGGCCTGTCGATAGTCGGATACGATCCGATCCCGAGCAATATGACGGCCCCGGCGTACCTGATGGCGGCCAGCCGACCACAGATCGGTCACTACGTGGTCCTTCGCGGCAAAGACCAACCCGTCGAGCAACTGTTCAGGACGCAGGGCACAAAGTGCCGGATCCTGGCTGTCAATGGCAACAAGATCCGCCAGCATCCCTTCTGCGATCTGGCCCGCCGCGCGACCCAGGGCCTGCGCACCGCCCAAAGCCGCATTGCAATACAGTGTCTGTCCTACCGAACCGTCCCCTTCCACGAGGACATTGCGCGACAGGTCTCGCAGGCGTTGGGAATACTCCAGCGTACGCAGTTCCTCTGTCATCGAAACCAACACGTTTGAATCCGACCCAACCCCGAAACGACCACCGGCTTCAAGAAAGACGGCCCCATTGAAAGGGCCATCCCCCAAATTGGCCTCGGTGATTGGGCAAAGCCCCGCGACCGCGCCCGTTGCGGCCATATCGCAAGTTTCCTTTTCCGTCATATGAGTGGCGTGGATGAGACACCAGCGATGGTTTACCGTTGCATTGTTCAGCAGCCATTCCACCGGGCGGGCGCCCAAACCCTCGTGAACCTGCTCAACTTCCATGGGTTGTTCCGCAATGTGAATATGGACAGGTCCCGTCTTTTTTGCGTTCAGAACCCGGGCAAGATCTTGCGGTGATGTCGCGCGCAAGGAATGTGGGGCTATGCCTATCTGACAGTCATCCGGCAGATCGCCCAGTGCCGCCTGCGCCTGTTCGACCAACGCCAGATAGCGGTCCACATCATTGCCAAATCGTTGCTGTCCCGCTTCCAACGGTTGCTCGCCGACCCCTGCGTAAGAATAAAGTACGGGCAGATGCGTCAGCCCGATTCCCGTCTCGGCCGCAGCAGCCATGATCCGCTGGGACAGCTCTGCAAGATTGCCATAAGGTGTGCCGTCTGGTTGGTGATGCAAATAATGGAATTCACCAACCGAGGCGTAACCGGCTTCCTGCATCTCCATATAGACCAGAGCGGCAATCGCCTGCACCTGATCAGGCGTCAGGTGCTGGGTGAAACGATACATCAGTTCCCGCCACGTCCAGAAACTGTCGCGACCGGCCTTTCGGTATTCGGTCATGCCTGCCATCGCGCGCTGAAATGCGTGGCTGTGCAGATTGGCCAATGCGGGCAGCAAAGTGTCGACGCAAGTGTCACCCTCTTGCGCCGTCGCGCCCTGTTGCAGCGACACTATCAGCCCTTGCCTGATTTCTACCCGCAGGTTCGTAGCCCAACCGGTGCTCAGTAATGCGCGATTAGCGAAGATAGCCATTTTTTACCTCATTTTATGCATAGACATATAAATGATAGAAATGTACTAGAAAAGCAGGAAATGCATGGAGGGTGCGAGTCACATGCAGACGCAAACGCAGGTTTTGACGGATCTTGATGCCGCAACGATGACCGAAGGCGGCGCGCCATACGGTTTGGTCCCGGATGCCGCGATCGCGTTGCAGGACGGACAAATCGCATGGATCGGAGCTGTCGCTGACCTTCCTTCAAGATTCGCCGACCAGCCGCGGACTCGACTCGGTGGACGCCTGGTTACGCCTGCGTTGATCGATTGCCACACTCATGTGGTTCACGGTGGCCATCGCGCCGCAGAGTTCGAAATGCGCCTGAACGGCGCGAGCTATGAAGAGGTCGCCCGCGCCGGGGGTGGGATCATCTCGACGGTAAAGGCCACGCGTGCAGCCGGAGTGGAGGAGTTGGTCGCACAGGCATTGCCGCGAGTTGATGCGATGCTGGCCGAAGGGGTGTCGGTCATCGAAGTGAAGTCCGGTTACGGATTGGATGACGATACCGAATTGAACATGTTGCGCGCGGCTCGGGCGGTGCCGGATCATCGTCCCGTCCGCGTTCTGACCAGCTTTTTGGGGGCTCATGCGGTGCCTCGGGACTATGAGGGCAGGGCGTCGGACTACATTCATCAGGTCTGCATTCCCACGCTTCGCGCCGCACATGCCGAGGGATTGGTCGATGCGGTTGATGCCTTCTGCGAAGGCATCGCCTTTCAACCGGAAGAGTTGATCCCGCTTTTTGATGTCGCGACAGATCTTGGCTTGCCGATCAAGATCCACGCCGAACAATTGTCGAATTTGGGTGGCGCAAAACTGGCTGCCGGATACGGCGCGCTTTCGGCAGATCATATAGAATATCTTGATGAAGCAGGTGTTTTGGGCATGGCGCAGGCCGGTACCGTCGGCGTTATTCTGCCGGGGGCGTTCTACACCTTGCGCGAAACACAGGCGCCACCGATTGACCTGTTGCGCCGGCATGCTGTGCCCATGGCGCTTGCCACGGATTGCAACCCCGGTTCGGCGCCGATGACCTCGCTGTTGCTGGCGATGAACATGGGGTGCACCCTGTTTCGCCTGACGCCAGAAGAGGCCCTGCAAGGCGTGACGGTTCACGCGGCCCGTGCTCTCGGGTTGGCTGACTGCGGTCAGATCTCAGTCGGGCGGCGCGCTGATCTGGCGGTTTGGAATGTCGAACACCCTGCGGAATTGGCCTATCGCATCGGCTTCAACCCTCTTCATACCCGCATATTCGGAGGTATATTTTGACGACCCTCACCCTTACCCCGGGCACCGTTACCCTGTCGCAATTGGAACAGGTCTTTCGCGAAGAGTGCGCAGTTCGGTTGGACCCCGCCTGCCGCCCGGCCGTCGAAGAAGCGCACAAGCGCATCGCCGATGCGGCGGCGGGAGAGGCCGCCGTATATGGCGTGAACACAGGGTTCGGGAAACTGGCAAGCGTCAAAATCGCGGCCGAGGACACGGCAACCTTGCAGCGCAACCTGATCCTCAGCCATTGCTGCGGCGTGGGCCCTGCGATCCCGCGCGCCCTTGCCAGATTGATGATGGTTCTGAAATTGCTGAGCCTGGGGCGCGGGGCCTCGGGGGTTCGGCCAGAAGTGATCACCCTGCTGGAAGGGATGTTGTCCAAAGGTGTGACCCCGGTGATCCCGGCGCAGGGGTCGGTCGGGGCTTCGGGTGATCTTGCGCCCTTGTCCCACATGGCTGCCGTCATGATGGGCGCTGGTGAGGCCGAGTTTGGCGGCGATGTGATGCCCGGTGACGCTGCGCTGTCCAAAGCGGGTCTGCACCCGATCGAACTGGGCCCCAAAGAAGGGCTGGCGCTGATCAATGGCACCCAGTTTTCGACGGCCTTTGCGCTGTCCGGCCTGTTTGGTGCGTGGCAGGCGGCGCAAAGCGCGCTGGTTACCTCGGTGCTGACGACGGATGCGATAATGGGTTCGACCGCCCCGTTGCAACCGGAAATCCACACGTTGCGCGGGCATCGCGGGCAGATCGAGGCCGGCGTGACCATGCGAGCGCTGCTGGCCGGGTCGGTCATTCGTGAAAGCCATCGGGATGGCGATACCCGGGTTCAGGATCCGTATTGTATCCGCTGCCAGCCTCAGGTGGTGGGGGCCGCGATGGATGTGCTGAGGCAGGCCGCTACAACGCTGGAAATCGAGGCCAACGCGGCGACGGACAATCCTCTGGTTCTATCGGAAACCGGCCTGATCGTTTCGGGCGGGAATTTTCACGCCGAACCCGTTGGGTTTGCCGCAGACATGATCGCGCTTGCCGTGGCCGAGATCGGGGCAATTGCGCAACGCCGCATTGCGTTGATCGTCGATCCGGCGCTCAGCTTTGATCTGCCGCCTTTTCTGACGCCCAATCCGGGCCTGAATTCGGGCTATATGATCGCTGAGGTGACGACCGCCGCACTGATGAGCGAAAACAAGCATCTGGCCAATCCATGCGTGACGGACTCGACGCCCACATCGGCCAATCAGGAAGATCACGTTTCGATGGCGGCCCATGGCGCGCGGCGATTGGGGCAGATGGTTGCCAATCTGGAACGTATTCTGGGGGTCGAACTGCTGTGTGCCACGCAAGGGGTCGAGTTCCGCGCGCCGCTGCCTACGAGCGATACGTTGCAGGCCGTAATGGCACGGCTGCGAGCCGTGGTGCCGGCCTTGGGTGACGATCGCTATATGGCACCCGAGATCGAAGCAGCCTCGGCCCTGATTGCCAGTGGTGAGATTGCCCGTGGCACGGGCATCGCCATGCCGGAACTTGGCGCATGAGCGGCCCGGTCGAGATTTCGCGCGGTGACAGTCCGATCGTGCTGGGTCTGCCGCATACCGGCACCCATGTTCCGGCCACGATCGAGGCAAAGTTGAATACGCGGGGCAAGGCTCTGGCGGATACGGATTGGCATGTTCATACCTTGTATGAAGGGCTTCTGCCCGGTGCGACCACGGTTCGGGCGACCTTCCACCGATATGTGATCGACGCCAACCGGGACCCGTCGGGCGTGTCGCTTTATCCCGGCCAGAACACGACCTCTCTTGTGCCGCTGACGGATTTTGACGGCCAGGGCATCTGGGACATCCCGCCTTCGGAAAAGGATATCCTCGAACGACGGGAAGCTTTTCATGCACCGTATCATGCCGCCCTGAAGGCCGAGCTGGAGCGCGTGAAGGCGGCCCATGGGGTTGCGGTGCTGTATGATTGCCACTCGATCCGCAGCCATATTCCTTTTCTGTTCGAAGGTACTCTGCCCGATATGAGCATCGGCACGAACAATGGGGCGACCTGCGCGCCGGAAATCGAAGCCATAACGCATGAATTCGCGGCGTCCTCGCCCTATACGGCTGTTCTGAATGGGCGGTTCAAGGGCGGATGGACAACGCGCCATTATGGGCGCCCCTCGGAAGGGGTTCACGCGATCCAGATGGAGCTGGCTCAGTCGACCTACCTGAAAGCTGAAGCGCCGCCCTGGGCTTTTGACACCGACAAAGCCGACCGCCTGCGCCGGTGGCTCAAAGACATACTTGACGCTATCCACGACACTGCATTGGAGCTTGCCCGATGACCGATCCTCGTAAAAATACCCGTGACATCTATCCCCCGACAGGGCCCGAACTGAACGCCAAAAGCTGGATGACCGAAGCCCCGATGCGGATGCTGATGAACAATCTGCACCCGGATGTGGCCGAGAATCCGCATGAACTGGTTGTCTATGGCGGGATCGGCCGTGCCGCGCGGACGTGGAAAGATTTTGACACCATCGTTGCCAGCCTCAAGGACCTCGAGGAAGATGAAACGCTGGTGGTGCAATCCGGCAAACCGGTCGCCATCGTTCGGACGCATACCGATGCACCTCGGGTGCTGATCGCGAACTCGAACCTCGTGCCGCATTGGGCCAACTGGGACCACTTCAACGAGCTCGATAAGAAGGGCCTGATGATGTACGGCCAGATGACGGCCGGTTCGTGGATCTATATCGGGACGCAGGGCATCGTTCAGGGCACCTACGAAACCTTCGCCGAGGCGGGACGCCAACACTATGACGGGGACCTGACCGGCAAGTGGATTCTGACTGGCGGTCTGGGCGGCATGGGTGGCGCGCAACCCCTGGCGGCGGTCTTTGCAGGGGCGTGTTGCCTGGCCGTCGAGTGCAATCCAGACAGCATCGATTTCCGCCTGCGCACCAAGTATCTCGACGAAAAGGCCGAGACGCTGGACGAAGCGCTGGAAATGATCGACCGCTGGACCAGGGCGGGCGAAGCGAAATCGGTCGGTTTGCTGGGCAATGCGGCCGAGATTTTCCCCGAGATCTACCGGCGGATGCAGGCGGGCAGGATGCGCCCTGACATCGTGACCGACCAGACCAGCGCCCATGATCCGGTCAACGGCTATCTGCCATTGGGCTGGAGCATGGCGCAGTGGAAAGACAAGAGGGAAAGCGACCCCAAGGCCGTGGAAAAGGCAGCCCGAGCGTCGATGAAGCAGCACGTGGCCGCCATGGTCGATTTTTGGAACGCGGGCGTGCCAACCCTGGACTATGGCAACAACATCCGGCAGGTGGCACAGGACGAAGGCTTGGAAAACGCCTTTGCCTTCCCGGGTTTCGTGCCCGCCTATATCCGCCCGTTGTTCTGCCGCGGCATCGGCCCGTTCCGCTGGTGCGCACTGTCGGGCGATCCCGAGGATATCTACAAAACTGACGCAAAGATGAAGGAACTGTTCCCCGAAAACACCCATCTGCACAACTGGCTCGACATGGCGCAGGAGCGCATCGCCTTTCAGGGCCTTCCCGCGCGCATCTGCTGGATCGGACTGGGCGACCGCCACAAGGCCGGTCTGGCGTTCAACGAGATGGTCAAATCCGGAGAACTGAAGGCGCCGGTCGTCATTGGTCGTGACCACCTCGACAGCGGCTCGGTCGCGTCGCCGAACCGCGAAACCGAGGCGATGAAGGACGGCTCGGACGCCGTTTCGGATTGGCCGCTGCTGAACGCGCTGGTCAATACCGCCTCGGGCGCGACATGGGTCTCGCTGCACCACGGAGGCGGCGTTGGCATGGGCTTCAGCCAACATGCGGGTGTCGTGATTTGTGCCGACGGAACCGATGCAGCGGCCAGACGTCTCGAACGGGTTCTGTGGAACGATCCGGCTTCTGGTGTCTGGCGTCACGCAGATGCGGGTTATGAGGACGCCCAGGCCTGCGCACGTGAACACGGGCTACGTCTGCCGGGGATTCTGGGCTGATTTGCCATTCATCTTTGAATTTGTCTGCATGGCTTAGCGCTAACGTCTCATTTTCCGGTTTCGAACCGGGGATGTTTCCGCTAGGGCTAAGCCGTTAAGCAGCCCGCCAGGCTAACGACAACTGACAAAGGTGGCTCGCCCGTTGCTCGATATTACACAAGTCCGCACTGTTCTTTCGGACGTCTATGACCTCGCCCCATCGGCCACGTTGGCCAATGAGATGAAAGACACGTTTGCCCGTATGGATCGTGTGATCAGCCCGCCGGATTGGGCGATCTATGCGCCCTATGTGCGGGCGATCAACGCGCTTAAGAAAGAGCGTAACGCCGTGATCCTTGGGCACAATTACATGACACCGGAAATCTATCATGGTGTGTCCGATTTCGTGGGTGACAGCCTGCAACTGGCGATCAAGGCCAGCGAGGTGGAAGAGGATGTGATTGTTCAGGCCG
This sequence comes from Ruegeria sp. A4, assembly GCF_056543025.1. NCBI lineage: Bacteria > Pseudomonadati > Pseudomonadota > Alphaproteobacteria > Rhodobacterales > Roseobacteraceae > Ruegeria > Ruegeria sp. A4. The sequence continues at coordinate 218,996 of NZ_JBQGAW010000002.1, forward strand.
GGGTTCATTTCATGGCCGAGACATCGAAAATTCTGAGCCCCGGGAAAACGGTTCTGATGCCCGACATGGATGCGGGGTGTTCGTTGGCAGAATCGATTACGGCCGAAGGAATCGACGAAATGCGGGCCAAATACCCCGGCGCGCCGGTTGTGTCTTACGTGAACACCACTGCCGAGGTCAAAGCGGCCTCGGACATCTGCTGCACCTCGTCGAACGCCTTGCAGATCGTGAATGCGATGGAGAGCGACACGGTCATCATGACGCCGGATCAGTATCTGGCTCAAAACGTGGCCAATGAAAGCCACAAGAACGTGGTGTTCTGGCCTGGTTCCTGCATCGTGCATGAACAATACACCGCACAGGACCTGCGCGACTTCCGGGAATGGAACCCCGGAACGCGCCTGATTGCGCACGCGGAATGCCCGCCGGATGTGGTGGCCGAGGCGGATTATTCCGGTTCGACCAGCGGGATCATCAAATATGTGCACGATGAGAAACCCGAAAAGGCGATGCTGATCACCGAATGTTCGATGGCGTCGAATATCGCGGATGAACTGCCCGAGGTCGATTTCGTAGGGCCGTGCAATATGTGCCCGTACATGAAAAAGATCACGCTGGAAAAGATCCTCTATGCGCTGCACACGATGGAAGGCCAGGTCGAGGTCGCTGAAGACGTGGCAGAGAAGGCCCGCAAATCTGTTCAGGCGATGATTGATCTGTCCCGCAAGCTCGGCATCTGATCGGCAATGACCGACATCACCACGGATCGCGTCGTTATTGTCGGGGCCGGGATCGGCGCGCTTTATGCTGCGCTGAAACTGGCGCCGCGCCCGGTGGTGATCATCTCGCCTGATCCTTTGGGCGAAGGTGCAAGTTCGGCATGGGCGCAGGGTGGCGTGGCGGCGGCGATGGACCTGGCCGATAGCCCGGAAAGCCACGCCGTTGACACCGTCAATGCCGGGGCGGGCACCGTCGAGCCTGACGTTGCGGATTTGGTGACCCGAGAGGCGCGGGACTATATTCTGGACCTGACCACTTTGGGCACACCATTTGATCGCACCGAGGGTGGCGGGTACGTCCTGTCCCGAGAAGCCGCGCACAGTTTTGCCCGTGTCGTGCGGGTAAAGGGCGATCAGGCCGGCAGTGAAATCATGGCCGCCCTGATCGAACGAGTGCGCGAAACTCCGTCGGTGCAGGTGTTGGAAGGGGTCCTTGCCGTTGCGCTCAAAGTGACGGATGGGCGCGTGGTGGGCGTGGTTTTGCAGGACGCCTCGGAAAGCGGATCCGCGCCCGTGACGCTTCGTGCGCCTGCCGTATTGTTGGCGGGTGGCGGTTCTGGCGGGCTTTATGCCCTGACGACCAATCCGGCCCGCATCCGGGGGCAGGTCATCGGAATGGCCGCACGGGCGGGGGCGCTGATCGCCGATGCCGAATTCGTGCAGTTTCACCCCACGGCTATGGACGTGGGTGAAGATCCGGCCCCGCTGGCGACCGAGGCCCTGCGCGGAGAAGGGGCAATACTGATAAACAAGCACGGCGAGCGTTTCATGCAGGCCGTTCACCCTGATGCCGAGCTTGCTCCGCGCGACGTCGTGGCCCGCGCGATTTTTGCCGAGGTACAGGCCGGCAACCGACCGATGCTGGACACCCGCAAGGCTTTGGGCCCGCAAATCAATGAACTTTTCCCGGCGGTTGCCGCATATTGCGCGCGCAACGGAATCGATCCGGTCCGGGATGCGATCCCGGTTGCTCCGGCAGCGCATTACCACATGGGCGGGATTGCCACAGGCACTGATGGCCGCGCGACGCTGGATCGGTTGTGGGTGTGCGGCGAGGCGTCTTCGACCGGCCTTCACGGCGCCAACCGGTTGGCCTCGAACGGTTTGCTCGAAGCGTTGGTGTTTGCACGCATCTGTGCCCAGGACATTGCGCGTTCGATACCGGACACTTCTGCGTCGGAACCTGTGGCCCTTCAATTTGATCAAGCTGACATCCCTGATACGTCTGATGCGGTCAGTATGTTGCGCACGACCATGTCGCGCGATGTTGGCGTGGTCCGGGACCGCGCCGGGTTATGCCGGGCATTGCACAGGATTGCCACGCTCGAAGAGCGGTATGGCACATGCCCGTCCTTCAGAAACATGTGTGCCACAGCAACCTTGATCGCCGCGGCGGCATTGCAGCGCGAAGAAAGCCGCGGCGCGCATGAGCGATCCGACTTTCCGGAAACTGCCGATGGCCCCGGCAAACGATCCCGGATGTATCTTAGCGACGCGCTGCACATTCGCGCCGAAGCCTGCAAGGAAAAATCATGAGTTTTGCGACCCTGCCCGATCTGATCCTCGAACCCGTCATCCGCGCGGCGCTGATGGAGGATCTGGGAGCATACGGTGACGTGACCACCCGCGCGGTGATCCCGCCGAACGCTACTTATACGGCCCGGTTGAATGCGCGTGAGGATGCCGTCGTTTCGGGTATGCAGGTGGCAACGATTGCGTTCCGGCTGGTCGACCCGACGCTTGAGGTTGAGGTGCTTGTCAAGGATGGCCAGCCTTGTCGGCGCGGCGACACGCTGATGACCATCAAAGGTTCCGCGGCCTCGATCCTGTCGGGTGAGCGGGTCGCGCTGAATTTTGCCGGTCGTCTGACCGGTATTGCCACAAAAACTGCCAGCTTTGTTCAGCAGACAAAGGGCACGAATGCCCGCATGACCTGTACCCGCAAAACCACGCCGGGACTTCGCATCGTCGAAAAACAGGCCGTGCTGCATGGCGGCGGTTTCAATCATCGCTACTCTTTGTCCGACGCGATCCTGATCAAGGACAACCACATCGCCGCCGCCGGGGGTGTGCGTCAGGTTCTTGAGGCCGCCAAAACGCAAGCCAGCCACATGATGGCCGTCGAGATCGAAGTCGATCGACTGGACCAGCTGGCCGAAGTCCTCAGGATTGGCGGCGCGTCCGTCGTATTGCTGGACAACATGGATGACGAGATGCTGCGCGAAGCGGTTGCCATGGTGGACGGGCGGATGAAGACCGAAGCCAGCGGTAATGTGACGTTGGATCGGGTTGCATCAATTGCGGCGACCGGGGTCGATTACATCTCGTCCGGGGCGCTGACGCATTCCGCCCGAACCGTTGATCTGGGGCTTGATTTCTGAAAAGCGCGGCATTTCCGCTTGATTTGGGATCGTTTGCGCCAACACGGTTGCGCCTTCAGATTTTATCGATAATAAATCCACGGCAACGCAAGCTGCAGGAAGTTTTATAGATAAAATGATCATCCCTCATTCCGGCTGGACCCGAAAGTCTGCGCAAGCTGTTCATGACCTCCCGTTGATGGACCTTCTGTTCCGGGCACAGACCGTGCACCGCGAGAACTTTGATCCGAACAACATCCAGACCTCTAAGCTGCTGTCGATCAAAACCGGCGGGTGCGCCGAGGATTGCGCCTATTGCTCGCAATCGGCCCGCAACGGATCCACCCTGCCTGCATCTAAACTGATCGAGGTTCAGCGTGTACTGGCCGAGGCCAAAAAGGCCCGCGACGGTGGTGCGACCCGGTTCTGCATGGGCGCCGCCTGGCGCGAGCCCAAGCCGCGCGATATGCCTGCCTTGGTTGCCATGGTGGAAGGCGTCAAGGCGATGGGCATGGAAACCTGCATGACGCTGGGCATGCTGGATGACACCCAGGTCGTTCAGCTGCGCGATGCCGGGTTGGACTATTACAACCACAACATCGACACGTCCGAACGCTATTATTCCGAAGTGATCACCACCCGTACTTTCGCTGACCGGATCGACACGATGAACCGGGTGCAGGAAGCCGGAATCAAGGTCTGCTCGGGTGGTATTCTGGGGATGGGTGAACATACCGGCGACCGTATCGATATGTTGCTGACTTTGGCCAACATGACCCCGCCGCCGGATTCGGTGCCGATCAACATGCTGATGCCACAGGCGGATACTCCGCTGGCTGATGCGGAACCGGTTGATCCAATCGACTTTGTGCGGATCATCGCAACCGCTCGCATCCTGATGCCCAAAGCCTATGTTCGGTTGTCCGCCGGGCGCAGCGACATGAGCGACGAGATGCAGGCGATGTGCTTCTTCGCCGGAGCTAATTCCATCTTTGTCGGTGAAACTCTTTTGACGGCGGAAAACCCCGAAGAAGACACCGACTCGATCCTGTTTGCAAAACTTGGCCTTCAGGCCGAAACGGCTGAAGACCATAAGCGCACGGAAGCCGCCGAATGAAAGCAGTCGAACGACTGGAATCCATGCTGGGTGCGCTGGAAGCCCGGCACCGCCGCCGGGTTTTGATCCCGGCGCGCGGGCTGGATTTTGCGTCCAACGACTATTTGGGGTTGGCCGGGTCAAGCCTGTTGCAAGAGGCCGCACAGGCGGCGCTGGCCCGCGGCGTGCCCGTAGGCTCGGGCGGCTCGCGGCTGCTGCGGGGGAATCACCCAGAGCATGAGGCGCTGGAACACGAAGCAGCTGTGTTCTTTGGGGCCGAGGCCGCATTGTTCATGGGTGGAGGGTTTCAGGCCAATCAGGCAATCTTTTCCACCCTGCCGGCGGCCGGGGATCTGGTTTTGTATGATGAACTGGTTCACGCCAGCGCCCATGAGGGGATGCGCGCCAGCCGAGCGGACCTGCGCGCTTTCCGTCACAACGACGTCGCGGATGCGCGCAACGTTCTGACCGAATGGCGATCCGCTGGTGGGCAGGGTCAGGTATGGGTCGCTGTTGAAAGCGTCTATTCCATGGAGGGCGATCTGGCTCCGCTGGAAGATTTGTCATGTCTGGCGCGTGAAGCCCAAGCTGTTCTGATCGTGGATGAGGCGCACGCCACCGGCGTTTTCGGGGCAAATGGGAAAGGTCTGGCGCATGATCTGAACGCTGACCTTCTGACCCTTCACACCTGCGGCAAGGGGCTTGGAGTTTCCGGCGGGCTGATCTGTGGCCCACCGGCGATGATCGATACCCTGATCAACCGCGCAAGGCCCTTTATCTTTGCAACGGCGCCGTCCCCTCTGAATGCTGCGCTGGTACGGGCTGTCTTGCGTGAATTGGCCGGGAATGACGATTTGGTCACTGCTGCACGCAAACGTCTGCGCCATGCACATGAGGTGGCCCGTGAAACAGGGTTGCCTGACGCGGCCTTGAACAGCCAGATCATTCCCGTCGTTCTTGGGGATGAGGCCCGCACGATGGCGATGGCACAGGCTTTGCAACATCAGGGGTTTGACATTCGCGGCATTCGCCCGCCTACCGTTCCAAAAGGCACATCCCGTCTGCGCGTCTCGATCACCGGGAATGTCAGTCCCGAGGACATTTCGGCCCTGTTTGCAACCATCTCCAGCCATCAGTCGGAGGCGGCATGAGCGCTCTGGTCATTGTCGGAACCGATACGGGCGTCGGAAAAACAGTTTTTTCGGCTGGCCTGACGGCGGCCCTGAACGCCACTTACTGGAAGCCGGTTCAATCGGGGCTCGAGGATGCGACGGACACGGAAACCGTCTGCACCTTGTCCGGTGTGGACGTGTTGCCCGAGGCGTATCGCCTGAACATGCCTGCCTCACCCCATCTTTCTGCCGAGGATATGGGCATAGAGATCGATCTGTCCCGGCTCGCGCTGCCGCAGGTTGACGGGCCGCTGGTTGTGGAAGGGGCAGGGGGGCTGATGGTGCCTCTGAACCGCAAATCCTACTATCTGGATCTGATTGCCCAATGGCAGGCCCCGGTCGTTCTGGTCGCGCGCACGGCGTTGGGAACGATCAACCATACCACGTTGTCCCTGATGGCGCTCCGAGGCGCTGGGTGCGAAGTGGTCGGCGTTGCCTTTGTCGGAGACCCGGAGCCCGACGTGGAACAAACCATCGTCGAAATGAGCAAGGTGCGACACCTCGGACGTCTGCCTTATCTTGGCGACCTGACGCAGCAAAGTTTGTCAGAAGCTTTCTCGTCCATAGACGTGGCGACCATACGGAGGTTTCTGTGACCCCGCTGGAGTTTGACGCCCACCACCTTTGGCATCCCTATACCAACGTGGCCGATCCCGGTGCGATGCACCTGATTGACCGGGCCGAGGGCGTGTATCTTTACCGGGAGGACGGCGCAAAGATGATAGACGCCATGTCGTCATGGTGGTGCGCCATCCACGGCCACAAGCATCCCGAAATCACGTCCGCAATGCAGTCCCAGCTGGAAAAGATGCCTCATGTGATGTTCGGAGGGCTGACACACCACCCGGCCATTGATTTGGGGCGCAGAATGGTCGACATGTTGCCCGAGGGGCTGGACCGCATTTTCTATTGCGACAGTGGGTCTGTCTCGGTCGAAGTGTCGATGAAGATGGCGGTGCAGTATCAAATGGCGCATGGCCGCACCGACAAATTCGAATTTGCCACAATTCGGGGCGGCTATCACGGTGACACGTGGAAAGCGATGAGCGTCTGTGACCCTGTGACGGGTATGCACGGGCTGTTCCGAGGGGCTTTGTCGATCCAGCACTTCCTGCCGCGTCCCCAGGTTCGGTTGGGGGATGACTGGCCCGAAAACTCGGCGCTGAACGGATTGGAGGCGCTGGAGCGACTGTTGGCCGACAAGGGCGATCACCTCGCGGCCCTGATCCTTGAACCCGTGGTTCAAGGCGCTGGGGGCATGTATTTCTATCATCCCCAATGGCTGCGCGCGGCACGCGCCATGTGCGATGCCCATGACGTGCTGATCATTTTTGACGAGATCGCAACCGGATTTGGCCGAACCGGCAAGCTGTTCGCCACCGATCATGCGGGCATCATCCCGGATATAATGTGTCTGGGCAAGGCATTGACCGGGGGGCATATCTCGTTTGCTGCTACCGTGACCAGCAAGCAGGTGGCGTATGGCATTGGCAACAGTGAGGCCGGAGTGTTCATGCACGGCCCGACCTATATGGCCAACCCTCTGGCCTGTGCCGCTGGTTCGGCCAGCCTCGGACTGCTGGCCGAAGGGAACTGGCAACGCCAGGTGGCTGATATCGAAGGCCAGATGCGGACCGAGCTGGAGCCAGCGCGCAGTTTGCCGGGCGTTGCAGATGTCAGGGTTCTTGGCGCTGTTGGCGTTATCGAAATGAAGGAAACGGTTGATCCTTCGGTTGCTCATCGGCTGGCCCCTGAAACCGGAGTGTGGCTGCGCCCCTTTGCGCGCAACATCTATTGCATGCCGCCTTACATTGTTTCTCCTGATGAGCTCGGCCGGATCACCAGCGCGATGGTCGCTTTGGCCGGGGGGCAGCAATGAAACACCAGTGGCTGGCGCAATCGGATGACAGCAAGCTGACACTGGTCTTCGGGGGGTGGGCGCTGGGTGCTGCCCCGTTCCGCGGGCTGACCGGAGGCGGATCTGTTCTGCTGGTTGATGACTATAACCAGCTTGATGATCCCTTGCCCGATCTGGCCGGGTTTGACTGCGTCGAAATGCTTGCGTTTTCCTTCGGTGTCGCATCCGCGGCCCATTGGCTGGCCAGCACAGGGTTTCGCCCTGACCGGCTGGTTGCCGTCAGTGGTACGTTGCATCCTGCCTGCGCAGACCGGGGCATCGCGCCCGATATTGTCCGGGCCACGGCGGATCAGCTGTCATCGGCAAGTTTCGTCAAATTTTGCCGACGCGCCGGACTGTCTGCTGACATACCTGAACTGGACATCGAGCAGGCAAGAAAGGAACTTCATGCGGTCATCGAGCGTGGCTCGGCGCCTGATCCCGGCTTTGATCGGGTTTGGATATCAGAGCGGGACCGGATCATTCCGACCAATGCTCAGAGGACGGCCTGGGCCGCAACCCCTGATGTGGTCAAGGGCGTTGCCGCTCCGCACGTGCCATTTGAACCGGGCCAAAGCTGGGCGGAGTGGATGTCATGACGGCGCAATTGGCGGACAAGGTGCAGCGAAGCTTCAGCCGAAGCTTCCAGACTTACAATGATACAGCCAGCCAGCAGGCCTGGGTTGCCCGCAAGCTGGTTTCCGAGATGCACCGGGTTGGCGCGCCGAACCGGTTTGATGTGGCCTTCGAGCTGGGATGCGGCACTGGCCATCTGACCCGGTTGCTGCGGCAGAACTTTGACCTTCCCGATTTTCACGTGAACGATATAGCGCCGCAGGCTCGGGCGACGGCAGATGCGGAAAATGCGGCCTTCATTGCCGGAGACGTCCGCCTGGTCGAATGGCCCGCAAAGCTGGATTTGGTCGCATCGGCCTCGATGATCCAATGGATGGAGGATCCGGCTGGTTTGCTGCAACAGGTTGCCGAGGCGCTTGAACCCGGAGGGTGGCTGGCGATTTCCGGGTTTGGTCCATTGCAATATCAAGAGCTTGCGCAAATCGGATCGACAGCCCGTGCACCGGGCCTATGCCTGCCTGACACCTTTGCAACCGCCATAGATGGGCAGTTCAAGATTCTGACGGTTGGCCAAAGTGTTCGGCCATCCTATTTTGACACGCCCAGAGATGTGCTGAAACATTTGCGGAGTACAGGGGTAAATGGCCGGGCTCAGGGTGCATGGAGCCGGTCCACCTTGGCCCGGTTCGAAGCTGACTACGTTCAGAAGTTCGGAACTGACGGCAGGGTTCCTCTGACTTACCACCCGGTGTGGGTCATTGCCGAAAAGCGTTAGGCGCTTATTCGGCGACGACAAGGTCGATTTCATTCGCCGACAGCATCTGGCAGATATCCTCGGGCGGGGTCACATCTGTAAAGAACAGATTGATCTTGTCGGCAGGTTCCAATGTGACCGGCGCGCGCTTTCCCAGCTTTTCGCCATCGGCCACGACAATGCGGACCTGTGCGTTTTGAATGGCGACGCGGGCCAAGTTTGCTTCTTGCAGGTCGTGCAGCATAAAGCCCGGGTCCGCGTTGACCGCCCCGACTGAAAAAACGGCGAAACGGACGTTCAAACGTTTGATCAGGTCCTGAGCTTCAACGCCGAATGCGCCCCCATCGTGCGACCGCAGCTCGCCACCAGCCATGAACACCCGGTTGTTGTTTCGTGAAGCCAATGCCTGCGCCACAAAAACCGAGTTCGTCACGACAAAGAGATCGCTGTGGTTGCCAAGCGCCTGCGCCACATAAGCGGTAGTAGAGCCGATATCGAGGAAAACGGAGTCGCCGTCACTGATGACCTCGGCAACCGCCTTCGCCAGCTTCTCTTTCGCGTCAACCTTCTTGTCCAGGCGGCTTTGCAGCGACGGTTCCAGAATGTCTTCGAGAAGATGAACCCCGCCATGGACCTTGCGTACGATGCCGCGTTCTTCCAGATTGCGGACGTTTCGCCGAATGGTTTCCAGGCTAACCTCAAGTTCATTCGCCAGAACGCTTACCCGGCACGACCCGCCCGCGCGAAAAAGGGCGCGCAGGATTTCTTCTTCTCGTTGGTTTGTGGTTGGCAGGTTCATGTTTCGCGCTCTGATGGCATCGTCATAAGGGACGTTAAGCCATACCACAATACCCACATAAAGCAACGTTTTGCAAAAGGGCGGCCGTAGAAATTCGGTTTAAACAGGAAATTATGTGGCTTTACGTGGTTTTTATTGACACAAAACCCCACGATGTGGTCGTCTGTACTCAATACCACCGATTCATCGAAAAAAATCACGACAGGGAGAAGGTGTTATGAATTGTAAAATGGGAATTTCCGCGCTGGCCATCATGGCCGCCGGAGCCGCAACAACTGCATGGGCTGTTGAGTCCACGGACCCAATCAAACTGACGCTGCACGACTGGTCGGGGCAGTTGATCAATACCAAGATCATGGGTTCGATCCTGGAAGAAGCCGGGTACAACGTTGAATATGTTCAGGCGGATTACATTGCTCAGTTCGCCGGTCTGAAAACGGGTGACCTGCATCTGGCAATGGAAATCTGGGAAACCACCGGACGCGAAGCGCTGGACGAGGCAACCGGCACCGGCAAGGTCGTCAATGTCGGCGAAACCGGCCTGATGGCGATCGAAGAATGGTGGTATCCCAGCTACATGAAGGAACGGTGCCCGGGATTGCCGAACTGGGAGGCGCTGAAAGACTGCGCCGAGGAATTCGCGACGGCGGAAACTGCTCCGAACGGGCGTTATGTCGGCGGCCCGGTGACCTGGGGTGGCTTCGATGACGAGCGTGTCGAAGCGCTTGAACTGGATTTCGAAGTCGTCCATGCGGGCACCGACGCGGCCCTGTTTGCAGAATTGGAATCCGCTTATCAAAGGCAGGATCCAATTGTTCTGTGGGTCTACGTCCCGCATTGGGCGCCGGCGAAATACGAAGGCGAGTTCGTCGAATTTCCACCATATACGCCAGGGTGTTACAGCGACCCTTCTGTCGGTGTGAACCCGAACATGGCGTATGATTGCGGCAAACCGCGTGGCCCGATCTGGAAAGCAGCCTGGTCTGGCCTGCAAGAAAAATGGCCGGGCGCTTATGACATCATCGAAGCCTACAAAATCAACAATGATGAAATGAGCGCCATGGTTGGCAAGGCCGACCTGGACGGCGTGGAAATCGACAGCGTTGTTGCAGAGTGGATGGAGACCAACAAAGACCGCTGGTCTGGTTGGATCTCGAAGTAATCCACTGGCCAGAGCGGGCCTGTCGCTCTCTCAGACCGCTCTGGCCTTTTTCGCGAATGAACCGGACCACCCTGATGCCCCCCAAGACCAAACTGTCGTGCCGAAACGTCTGGAAGCTTTATGGCCCCAATGCAGATCGGTTGCTGCGGACAACCCCCGAACCTACGGCAGAAGAAATTCGCAAGGCAGGCGTGATCGGCGCAGTGCGCAACGCCAACATCGAGATCGCGGAAGGCGAGATCTTCGTCATCATGGGCCTGTCGGGGTCCGGCAAATCCACTTTGGTTCGGTGCTTGTCCCGGTTGATCGAGCCAACCGCCGGAGAAGTTCTGTTCGACGATGCTGACCTCTTGCGCGCCAGCGAGAATGAGCTGATCGAAATTAGGCGTCACAAGATGGGTATGGTGTTCCAGCATTTCGCGTTGCTGCCGCATCTGACCGTTTTGCAGAATGTGATGTTTCCGTTGACGATTCAGGCCACACCCAAACCCGAAGCCGACGCCAAGGCCCGCGAGGTGGTGGAACTGGTCGGTTTGAAGGGGCGCGAGGATTATTACCCGCGTGAGCTGTCCGGCGGCCAGCAACAGCGCGTCGGCATTGCCCGTTCCTTGGTGACCGAGCCTGATCTATGGTTTCTGGACGAGCCGTTCTCGGCCCTCGATCCGCTGATCCGGCGCGAGATGCAGGATGAATTCCTGCGGTTGCAGGAGCGGTTGCACAAGACCATCGTTTTCATCACCCATGATTTCGAAGAGGCCGTTCGCCTGGCCGACCGCATCGCCATCATGAAGGACGGAGAGGTGATCCAGATCGCCACGCCGGAAGAGCTGGTGATGCACCCGGCCACCGATTATGTGGCTGAATTCACGAAACATATTCCCCGCTCAAAGGTCCTGACCGTCGGCGGTGTCATGGCCCCCGGCGCTGTTGGCGAGGGCGATCCGATCTCTCAAACCACGCGCATCGCGGACGTGGCGGAACGGATTATCGCGGCAGATGCGCCGATCTCCGTCGTGGACGCAGAGGGCCAACCCGTCGGAGCGATTGACCGCAAGGCCGTTGCGCATGTGCTGTTCGGCGGCGGAGACACGTCATGATCCGCCTGACCCGCAGCCAGATGGCCATTCTGCTGCTTGTGCTGGTCACCATCGTGCTTGGCTATTTCGGCCGTGATTTGAGCAAGGCGCTGGATGCGCGCTGGTTGACCAAGTTCCCCTCGGCCTGGGTGATCCCGTTCAAAGCCTACATTTCCTCGGCGATGACATGGCTGATCGAGGATGCCGCCATCGGGCCGGTGTCCTTCACCGATGTCACCCGCGCCATCGCTTGGGTGATCGAGCAGCCCTACAATCTGGTATTGGCCCTGCTGGCCGACGGCTTTGTCAGCGGTCAGGGGAATGACGCGCAGGTCATCCTGCCTGCGATCAGCTGGATCGTGGTCATCACCGCCGTTGTCGCCTTGGGTCAATATTGCCGTGACTGGGGATTGGCCGCTCTGGTCGGGGCCTGCTTTGTCTATCTTGCAGTTTTCGGACAATGGGACAGCGCCATGGTGACGCTGGCCTCGGTCCTGATCGCGGTGCCGATTGGCGCGGGCGGCGGGTTGCTGTTGGGCATTCTCGCCTATCGCCATCCGCTTTTTGAAAAGATCATCTCACCAATCCTGGACCTGATGCAGACGATCCCGATCTTTGCCTATCTGGTGCCGATCCTGTTCATGTTTGGCTTTGGTCCGATCTCTGCCTTGGTTGCGACGATCATCTATGCGACCCCGCCGATGGTGCGGATCACAACGCTGGCGCTGAAAGGCGTGGATCCTGAGATTCTGGATTTCGGACGCATGGCGGGCACGACCCGGCGGCAGTTGATGTGGCGCGTGCTTGTGCCCTCGGCCAGCCACAGCCTGATGGTGGGCGTCAATCAGGTGATCATGCTGACCCTGAACATGGTCATCATCGCCTCGATGATCGGGGCTGGGGGGCTGGGCTTTGACGTCCTCGCCGCGCTGCGCCGTCTGGACATTGGGGCAGGGTTCGAAGCCGGCATCGCCATCGTGGTACTGGCCATCGCCGTCGACCGTCTGAGCCAGGCCTTTGCCGAACGGATGGGGCAGGTGCATCATGAGGTCCCCGGCTCGTGGATCGCGCGTCATCGCCGGACGGTTCTGGTTGTGGTCCTGATGCTGCTGACCTGGGTGCTGGGACAGTTCTCGCCTCTGTTGCTGGAATATCCTGAAAGCCAGACCATCACCACCGGCGCGTTCTGGGACAACACGGTCGAATACCTGAACGTCAACTATTTCGACACGTTCGAGGCCATCAAGGTTTTCTTCCTGACCTGGTTCATGATCCCGATCAAAACGGTTCTGCTGGGCATCCCGTGGCCATGGGCCATCGCGATGCTGTTCCTGCTGGGCTGGCACGCAGGCGGTTGGCGTCTGGCGTTTCTGTGTGGCGGAATGGCCTCGCTGATACTTGTGTCGGGCCTGTGGTCAAAGGCGATGGTGACAGTGTATCTGTGCGGCGCATCTGTCATTCTGGCGACGCTGATCGGGGTGCCTCTGGGTGTTCTGGCGGCACTGAACAAACGCGCTGGAACGGCCATCAATCTGCTGATCGACACGCTGCAAACCTTGCCCAGCTTTGTTTATCTGATCCCTGTTGTCATGCTGTTCCGGGTCGGCGATTTCACCGCCCTGATTGCCATCGTTCTCTATGCGCTGGCCCCGGCGGTCCGTTATGCCGCCCATGGTGTGCGCTCGGTCAGTGAGGAACTGATCGAGGCGGGTCTGGTTTCGGGCTGCACCCGCAGACAACTGCTGCGCAATATCCGCCTGCCGATGGCGTTGCCTGAAATCCTGCTGGGCGTCAATCAGACGATCATGCTGGCGCTGTCGATGCTGGTGATCACCGCCCTCGTCGGCACCCGCGATCTGGGGCAGGAAGTCTATATCGCCCTGACCAAGGCCGATACCGGCCGCGGTCTGGTGGCCGGTCTGTCGATTGCTTTCATCGCCATCATCGCCGATCGGTTGATCAATGCCAGTGCCCGCCAGGCCCGCATCCGCTTTGGACTGGAGAGTTGATATGAGCCATCCCGACCTGATGACCCGCATCCGCGCTCTGCCGATCTGGCAGGGAGAGATCGAGGCCACTCCGCTGACCGGCGGCATCACCAATGTGAACTACAAGGTCACGGACGGCAGCGGGTCTTATGTGGTTCGTGTGGGCGACGACATCCCCCTGCATCAGGTGATGCGGTTCAATGAGCTGGCCGCCAGCAAAGCAGCCAATGCGGCGGGTCTGTCGCCTGCCGTGCTGCATTCCTCGGGCGATCTGACAGTGCTGGAGTTCATCGAAAGCCGCACATTGACGGAAGAAGATGTCCGCCACCCGGACATGCTGCCCCGAGTTCTGGAATTGGTGAAAGCCTGCCATGTCGAAGTGCCGAAACACCTGCGCGGGCCGTCGCTGGTGTTCTGGGTGTTCCATGTCATCCGGGACTATGCCGCAACGCTGACCGAGAAGGGCAGCGCCCATGCAAAGCTGATCCCCGATCTGATCGACGCAGGCACGCTGCTGGAACATGAGGCAGGGCCGTATGACATCGTGTTCGGCCATAACGATCTGCTCTGCGGCAATTTTCTGGATGACGGCAACCGCCTTTGGCTGATCGATTTCGACTATGCCGGGTTCAATTCTCCGCTGTTCGATCTGGGCGGGCTGGCGTCGAACAACGGCTTGTCGCCTGAACAGGAAGACTGGGTGTTGGAGAGCTATTTCGAAGCCCCGGTCACCGACGATCTGCGCCACCGCTATGCGGCGATGAAATGTGCCTCGCTGCTGCGGGAAACCATGTGGAGCATGGTGTCCGAGATCACCTCGGATATCGACTTTGATTACGCAGCCTACACAGCTGAAAACCTGGCGCGGTTCCGCGCAGCCCTTACCGATTTCAAAAATACCTGAGGACAGACATGACCGACCTTCCGAATACAGCCAAAGCCGTCATTATCGGTGGCGGGATCATCGGCTGCTCGACCGCCTATCACCTGGCCAAGCTGGGCTGGACGGATACGGTGCTGCTGGAGCGCAAGAAGCTGACCTCGGGCACCACCTTCCACGCAGCGGGTCTGGTGGGACAGTTGCGTTCGAACGCCAACATCACGCAATTGCTGGGTTATTCCGTTGATCTGTACAACAAGATCGAAGAGGAAACAGGGCTTGGCACTGGCTGGAAGATGAACGGCGGCTTGCGTCTGGCCTGCAACGAAGAGCGCTGGACCGAGGTGAAACGCCAGGCCACTACGGCGCATTCCTTTGGTCTGGACATGCAGCTTCTGACCCCATCCGAGGCGCAGGAGCTGTGGCCCTTGATGGATGTCTCTGACGTGATCGGCGCGGCTTACCTGCCGACAGACGGTCAGGCGAACCCGTCAGATATCACGCAGGCATTGGCCAAGGGCGCCCGCATGGCCGGAGCGAAGATATTCGAAGATACTAAAGTCACCGATATCGAGATCGAAGATGGCAAAATTCGTGCGGTAATCACCGAGCAAGGTCGGATCGAGTGTGAAAAAGTGATCTGCTGCGCCGGGCAATGGTCCCGCACCTTTGCCAGCCGTTTTGGCGTCAACGTTCCTCTGGTTCCGATGGAGCACCAGTACATGGTGACTGAACCTTTCGACGTGCCCGGCAATCTGCCCACTTTGCGCGATCCCGACCGGCTGACTTACTACAAGGAAGAAGTCGGAGGTCTGGTCATGGGCGGCTATGAGCCGAACCCGATCCCCTGGGCCACCAAGGGTATTCCGCAAGGTTTCCACTATACCCTTCTTGACAGCAACTTCGATCATTTCGAACAGCTTATGGAACTTGCGCTGGGTCGCGTGCCCGCGCTGGAAAACGCTGGCGTCAAGACGCTGACCAACGGGCCGGAAAGCTTCACGCCCGACGGCAATTTCATCATCGGTGAAGCGCCCGAGTTGAGGAATTTCTTCGTCGGTGCCGGCTTCAATGCCTTTGGCATCGCGGCTGGCGGTGGTGCTGGCATGGCGCTGGCGGAATGGGTGCACAAGGGTGAGCCGCCCTTCGATTTGTGGTCTGCCGATATCCGCCGCTTTGGCCGCCCGCATTTCGACACCGACTGGGTTCGCACCCGTACCGTCGAGGCGTATGGCAAACACTACACAATGGGTTGGCCGCATGAGGAACATGACTCGGGCCGCCCCTGCCGAAAATCGCCGCTTTATGACACGCTGAAAAAGCAGGGCGCGTGTTTTGGCGAGAAACTGGGCTGGGAACGCCCCAACTGGTACGCGGACGTGTCAAAGGGCGAGGTGCCCAAGGATGAATACAGCTTTGGCCGCCAGAACTGGTTCGATGCCGTCGGGCGCGAACATAAAGCGGCACGCGAAGCGGCTGTGTTGTTCGATCAGACCTCTTTCGCCAAATTCGCCCTCAAGGGCCCGGATGCTTTGGCAGCGATGAACTGGATCTGCGCCAATGATGTGGACAAGCCGGTTGGTGCGCTTGTCTATACCCAAATGCTGAACGACAAGGGCGGGATCGAGTGTGACCTGACCGTTGGGCGCGTGGCCCATGATGAGTTCTATATCGTCACCGGCACCGGCTATGCCACCCATGACTTCGACTGGATCAACCGCAGCATTCCCGAGGGCATGAATTGCCAGCTTTTCGATATCACCTCATCGAATGCGGTTCTGTCATTGATGGGGCCAAAATCGCGTGAGATTCTGGCGGCGGTGACGCGCGATGATGTCTCGAACAGCGGGTTCAAGTTTGGCACGATCCGCACCATCGGCATTGCGGGGTGCCCGGTCAAGGCGCTGCGCGTGACTTATGTGGGTGAACTGGGCTGGGAGCTGCACCTGCCGGAGGAATATGCACAGACCGTGTATGATGCCTTGATGAAGGCAGGGCGCCCGCATGGATTGATCAATGCAGGCTACAGGGCGATTGAATCGCTGCGTCTTGAAAAAGGCTATCGCGCCTGGGGCTCGGATATCGGGCCGGATCATACGCCGTTCGAAAGCGGCTTGGGCTGGGCCGTGAAACTCCGGAAAAATATTGATTTCAAAGGGCGCGCCGCATCTGAGGCGCAAAAAATCGGCGGCGTAAAGAAGATGCTGGCATGTTTCACCGTTGACCCCGAGGTTGTTCTTCTGGGGCGTGAAACGATCTATCGGAATGGCGAAAGGGTCGGATGGCTGACTTCGGGCGGTTATGGTTACACCGTCGGAAAGTCGATCGGCTACGGTTACATCCGAAACGCCAACGGTGTCGACGCGCAATACGTCACATCGGGGACATATGAATTGGATGTCGCCACTCAGAGGGTTCCTTGCGAAGTGACGCTGCAACCGCTTTACGACCCGCAGATGAGCCGGGTGAAGATCTAACCCGAGGGTGCAAGAGCAGTTCTACCGACACACGCACGGCGATCGGAACACATGGGGAAAGCATGCAAACAGGGCAAGTCCGTCCCGAATGTGCGAAAGGTCGTCCGATCTGGCTGTTTGCGACCCATAAAGCGTTGATAAAGTTTCAGTATTATCACACCTCATGCCCATCCGAAAACTGAAATGCAAGACTTCTCATTCAGCTTTCAGGGCAAACAACCTTTCATCCGTCGGAGATTGGATGACTTCAGCCGAAAGGACCGGAAATGGTAACCCCAGATGCGTTGACTGAGCATGCGATGAAGATTGCTGATATTACCTCGGAGTCCGCGATGCGGTTTTTTCGGGGGTCTTTGGGCATTGAATTCAAACAGGATGAAAGCCCGGTGACGCAGGCCGACAAGGCAGTTGAGGCGGAAGTACGCACCTACCTGAAACAGCATTTTCCCGGACACGGCATCTTTGGCGAAGAGCACGGGCAAGAAGCAGGCGACGGGCGTCATATGTGGGTGATTGACCCCATTGACGGAACCCGTTCGTTTCTGTCCGGCCATCCTTTGTTCGGGTTCCTTTTGGCGCACCTTGTGGATGGGCGCCCTCGGTTGGGCCTGGTCGGAATGCCGGCCTTGCATGAGACCTATTTGGGTGTGGTTGGTGACGGGGCCAGCCTGAACGGGCAACCGATAGAGGTGTCGAACACCACGCGTCTGGATCAATCGGTTTTGTACGTGAATGAAGGCGACAAAATTTATCGCGATCATCCTGACCTGTTCAGTCGGCTGATGAATGCAGGGCAGACGCGCCGATTTGCCTATGATTGTTATCCCCATGCCTTGCTTGCTTCGGGCCATGTCGATGCTGTGGTGGATTACGATCTGCAACCTTATGACTATCTGGCGCTCTCACCTCTGATCACGGCTGCTGGCGGAGTGATGACCGATTGGCACGGGCATGCGTTAACCCTCGATTCAGATGGCGCGGTCGTTTCCGCCGCAACCCCTGAACTGCATGCTGAACTGCTTGACCTAATCAATGTCGAAAAATGACAGTGTTGCGCAACCCTGGAAAACTAGCTCCCGCGATCAGATTTGAACAAATACAAAAAGACAAAAAGTGATCCTATCGACGTTGTGACGATTCCCACGGGCAACTCCTGCGGAGCCAGAAGAAGGCGTGACAAGATATCGGACAATGTCAGCAGAATCGCGCCCACGATCGCCGAGACGATCAGCAGGTTTCGGTGCAGAGTTCCGGCGATGCCGCGTGCAATATGAGGCACCATCAGCCCGACAAAGCCGATGACACCGGCAACGGAAACGAAACTGGCCGTCGCCAACGCGGCAACGAAAAACATGCTGAACCGCAGTCCTTGAACGGGAATACCCAGTGACGAGGCTGTGAAATCCCCGGTCAGCAGCGCGTCAAGCCACCGGCTGCGGTAAAGTGAATAGCTCAGGATCAGGCCCAATCCGATCAGGACAAGCGGGAACGTTTCCCATCTTGCCAGTCCCAGACCGCCAAGCATCCAGAATATCACCGAATGAGCAGCGCGATTGTCGCCAGAGAAAATCAGGTAGTTGGTGATTGCGGAAAACAGAAAGGACACCGCCAGGCCAGCCAGGATCAGTTTTTCGGGTGCGCTTGTGCGCAAGCCCTGAACCAGCGCCAGAACAATGCCGGACGCGATCAAACCACCGCAAAATGCCGCCAGCGGCAACGTCCAGATTCCCAGGACATCACCCGTGACGGTGATCACCAGAACGGCGCCAGCAGCTGCACCAGAGGACAGACCGAACAGAAACGGATCTGCCAGATCGTTTCGCGTCGTTGTTTGCAAAACAACACCAACGACGCCCAGTCCCGCACCAATCACGGCGGCAAACAGGGCGCGGGGCAGGCGAAGGTCGAAGACGATCCGGTGCAAAGGCGTCATGTCTCCGTCCACCAGACCGGTTCCAAGGCCGATGGCCGAAAAAACTTCGCGCACGGGGATTGGGGTGGTCCCGTAGACGATGGACAACAGCAAAAGGGCGGTCAGAACAACCGCCCCCAGCAAAATCAAACGGCCCAATCGGACCATATCAGTTGGTCTCCGGGTGCATCGCCTTCGCCATCTTCTCGATCGCCTCGATATTTGCCGGGCCGGGCGTCAGTTCCTCGTAACGCAGGCCAATCCAGCGCTCGTTCTTTACCGCGTCCGTTTGTGACATCACCGGGTGATCCTTGAGGAACTGGAAAGTGTCCTCTGCGCCGTTGCCGGACTGATAGTCGAGCAGCACCAGAAATTCCGGGTTAGCCGCGGCGACGGCCTCCCACGACGTGCGACCCCAGCTGGTATCCAGATCATGCGTCACGTTCTCGCCACCCGCGGCTGCGATCATTGCATCGGGAATGGCGAACTTGCCCGCGGTAAACGGAGCATCGGCCGGCCCGTCCAGCAGGAATACGCGGGGCTTCGCCAGATCGGCTGTTTTTGCTTCGATGGCGGACAGTTGGTCCTTCCAGCGGGCAACCAGCGCCTCGGCCTTGTCCTCGACCTGCATGACCGTGCCCAGACGCAGAACGTCATCAAACAACAGGTTCATGCTGGCCTCGGGGCGATCCTTGTCCAGATGCACGCAGCTTTCGGATAGGATCATGGTCTTGATACCAAAGGGTTCCAGCGTGTCGGGCGTGACGTCACCGCCGGGTTTCATGCCATAGTACCAACCGGCAAAAAACAGATCGGGTTCGACGGCCACAAGGTTTTCAATGGTCGGGTATTTGGGGGCAAGCTCTGGGATGTCGCCACGCTGAGCATCAAAATCAGGGCTTGTTTTGTACCAGCCGGTAATTCCGGTAAGCCCCACGATCTTGTCCTGAAGGCCGAGCGCAAAGGCCATATCCGTCATGTTCATGTCATGCACGACCAGACGTTCCGGCGCCGAGTCAAAAGCCAGCGGTTCGCCGCAATTGTCCACGGTGACGCCCTCTGCGGCCACCCCACTTGCCAAGCCAGCGAAGACGACCACTGGCCAGAGTTTCTGCATCATATTTAAGTTCCTGTTATTATGACAGTTTCCGTTTTCGGATATCCAGTGCGGGGATCATGCGGCCTTCGTGCTGAAAGCACAGATAATCCACGCCGAATGTCTCACGTACCCGGTCTGGGGTCAGAACTTCGACAACAGGCCCGAACCCCGTCAGACGCGTGGCTTTCATCAGCGCCACATGGGTGGCGAATTCCGGGATCATGACCAGATCATGGACGATCATGACGACAGTTACCCCCAGATCAGCGACCAGAGACAGCATGTGCCCCTTGGCATCGGGGTCCAGATGGTTGGTTGGCTCGTCCAGAAACAGCAAGGACGGATTCTGGGCCAACGCGCGCGCGATATGTGCGCGCTGACGTTCTCCGCCGGACAGCTGACCCATCGTTTTGTTGGCAAAATGCGACAGCTCGGTCGTCGTCAGAACCCGTTCCAGATCAGCCTTGTGCTGAGCCATCGAACGTTCGCCTTGAATCGGGATTTGCCCCAGCGCAACATAGTCTTGCAGGCGCATCCGCCCGTCAGGCATTTCCTGCTGCCCGACCACAGCAATGGAGCGGGCACGTTGGCGGGCGGACAGGGTCCGAAGGCTTTGGCCTTCTATCCAAACATCACCCAAGGCAATCCGTTCGATCCCACACAGCAGTTTCAGCAGAGTGGTCTTGCCGGCGCCGTTCGGCCCTGCGATTGCCAGAATTGATCCTTCTTCCAGACGAAAGGATACATCCTGCAACAGGACATCGCCATTGAGCGCGTAGTACTCCAAATTCTCGGCAACCAGAAAGCTCATGATCCCCCCCCGGACGGCAATGCGGGCATGCGCGACAAGGTCTTTGCGAAAAGGGCCGGGGGGCGGTCCGAGGCGCTGGTCCAGCCATCGTCACTGTCGCCGAACTGGGTCGCGAATTCGACCAGGGCGGACAGGTCGTGTGATGTCGTGATATCGCCAAACAGGTACTGCGCTTTGCCCGGGGCCTGAAATCCGACGGTCATGGCCCGTTCACAACCTGCCATGCAGGCCACCATTCGGGTTTCAAAACCGTCAGGCAACCGGGCATCCAGCACGTCTTGCGCAGCCTCGGCAGACATCGCCCCCTGACATGTTGAACAGATCAGAACGTAGTGATCAGAATAGCAGGTCATCGCCATCTCCGTCGTTTGCCAGACGCAGACAGAGGGCACATACCCGGATATTACGCAAACGCGCCATCAAGCCTCCTTCCGAGACGCCCCGCCTCGGGTTGGTTTATAGTGCGATGGCAGGTCTCCTGACTTGCGGGTCGTTGCTTGGCCGACCTTCCCAACCCATGCGGGTCAGTGGTGAAGTGGCGTCGCTCACCGCTTACAGTTGCGGGGGCAGTCACGGACTTGGCACATTCCAGTGCCGCACCGTGTTCCCATTTTCATCCCTTATGGAACCATCCCGCTCAGCTAGTCTGGCAATGCCAGACTTGTCAAGCGGCAGACGAAGGCGTTGGTAGATGGAATTGCGACAGCTGACCCAGCTGTCCTGCTGCGCCAGCCCGGACCGAACGGTGTCAATAGTCTGATACAAGAAGGAAATCCGGTTCGGAATCTTTCTCGACCTTTGAAAACCGTGGAATTGGCTTTTCAAACCCAATGTCGGTGCGGTCGTTATTCACGGTCGATACCTCGCCAATAAGGCAATCGCCGCGCTCGGCCCAAAAAGCGTGCCAGATGCCGGGCATCAGAGTTACGCTTTGCCTCGGCTTCAGCCGCACGTATTCTTGGGGTTGCAAGGTTACGGGGCAGGCATCGCTGGGGACCGTCACCGGGTTGTCGCGGTCGACGCCACCGTTTGGATCCGACGCATGAATTTCCAGAACGAGATCGCCGCCGCCCCTGTTGATGATGTCTTCTGCCTTAACGATATGCCGGTGCATCGGAGAAAGCTGATCGTCTTTCGAGATCAACAGTTTTTCTGCACAGAGCATCCCACGCCCGGATTTCAGATCCTTCACCTCACCATTGTTTAGAGTGAACAGGAATAGGCAATGTTCGTCGAAATGGCCTTGTGCGTAATTGGTAATGTCCCATCCCAGCTTGCGGCTGCGGACAGTTTCGACCAAAGAGATGCGCATTTTCTCGGGCGATCAATCCGCAAAGGGTGGCAACACGGCTCCGAAAGATTGAATGAACGTCTGGGCTTAGGGCTTGAAGTGGTTGATTTCGGATCGTTTCATCATGCCATCCCGCAGATCAAAGTTCGTGCGCCCACGGGGGTTCTGCCCCGGCTCGGGAAACGGTCACGGCCGCCACGTCAGCGCCCAGTTCCATGGCTGCTTGCAGGCTTTCAACCGTCAATCCGCGCAGACCTGACTTGGTCAGATGCCCTGCGCGGCTGAGCTCGGTCAGAACGCCGGCGTTGAACGTGTCACCTGCGCCGATCGTATCGACCACCTCAACGGGCTTCACGGGAACCGAGACTTCGGAACCATCCGCCAGGTAACCGTGCGCCCCGTCACTGCCACGGGTGACGATGACAACGGAAGGACCCGCCTGCAACAGCACAGACGCTTTTGCGGATTCGGCTTCAGCGCCCGGAATGATCCAGTCCAGGTCCTCGTCTGAAACCTTGACGATATCCGCACGCGAGATCATGCGGTTCAAACGCGTCCGAAACCGGGTTTGATCCTTGATGAAATCCGGGCGGATATTCGGGTCCAGCATCACTGCCCGGTCGGAACCGTGGCTGTCCAGAAGGGCGGCATAGGCATCTGCGCAAGGTTCACACGCAAGGCTGATTCCACCGAGATACAGGGCAGAGACAGCAGGAAGCTGATCGGGCATGTCTTCGGGCAGCAACATCCGGCCCGCGGTGTTTTCATCGACAAAGCTGTAAGTCGCGTGTCCATCCGAGAGCTGCACAAAGGCAAGCGTGGTGGGACGGTCCGAGATGATCACATGTGTCGTGTCCACATGGCTCGCTTTCAGCGCATCAATCAATTGCTGGCCGAACATGTCCGATGACAAACCTGTCAGCATCCCTACCGGAATACCCAGACGTCCCATCGCGACGGCTGTGTTCAGAACTGCACCACCAGTATGTGGCACAAAACCAATTGCGCCCGATGCGGTCGGTTCTGAAATCATATCTATCAGCGCTTCACCACAGCACAGGATCATGTCTTGGTCCTTCTAGGTAAGAAACTTCGGTTAGTCTGGTTGCTGTCTCAGCGCGTTCTTGCAGAAGTTGTTTGCGCCGATGATCCCGAACTCTGCCTGTTCAGACACGTAAAGGTTCAGGGAGCGGCGCAAGTCGCTGAAGCGGCCGCCGCCGTTGAACGCATCCTTGAAGTTGTCACTGAATAGCCAGCGGTTTTTCTCGGCAACGCCGCCGACAAGGAAAACGCCCCCCTCCGGCATCAAGGTGACCGCCAGATCACCCATCAAAGCACCTAAGTGGGTGGTAAAAATCTGCGCCGCCTTTTCGGCGACCAGATCGGTGCCGTTGCGGGCATCGTTCAGAATGTCCTTTGCGGAGCGCGCCTGAGTTCGCGCTTGACCGGATGCCAATTCAACCGCCTGATAAAGGATCGGCAGGCCGGTTCCGCTCAGGAACATTTCTGCTTCCAGCGCCAGGCTGTCCCCAAAGAAACAGCCCGGTGCGATGCGACGTGCCGCCTCAAAGATCTCAACTTCGTCGCGATGGCGCGGGTACAGGCCCACGTGCCCGCCTTCGCCGGAGACCGTGTGATACCTGCCTTCGGAAAAAAGCAAAGCACCAACGCCAAGCCCGGTTCCGGGCCCTACAACCAGCCGTGTGCCTGTGGGCGGCGCCTCCTGACCCTGCAAGACCGCAACATCCGACCTGGTCACCTCGGCCACCGACCACGCCGCAGCGGTGAAATCATTTATGACAAAAGTGCGCTCTGCTCCTGTTGCTTTCGTCAGCTCGGTTTCCGAAAGATCCAGGTTCGCGTTGGTCAACTGAATTGTTCCGTCCCTGACCGGCCCGGCTCCGGCTGCTACGACGGCCTGTGGGTTGGTTCCGATCTCGTCCCTGAGGTCATGGAACGCCTCGAGCAGGTCTTCCAATGTCCCCGTCGGGTGTTTCCGAAGATCTGCCAATTCTCCGTTCGTGACGACGCCCAGACGAGTGTTCGTACCGCCGATATCCGCAACCAGGTTCCAATGCTCATGCACGGCACCGAATGGTTGCGCTAACGGCTGAGAGACGCTCTGAGTACCGGACAGGGCGGATTTCAGCGCCATGAAAGACGCTTTGGGCGTTCTCGCAAGTGTTTCGAAATCCACGTCCACCAGTCCAAACCTCTTTTCGTACCCGAAGGCCCATTCATAATTGTCCAGCAGCGACCAGACAAAATAGCCATTCACCGGAACACCTTGTGCCAAAGCGTCCAGTACGGCCGCAAGGTGCTTGTCGAGATAATCGATACGATCATCGTCCTGCACGCGCGCCTCACTCGCCATTCCGTTTTCGGTGATATAGATTGGCAACGCGCCCGTATAGTCTTTCCTTGTTCTGACAAGAAAGCGGGTAAGGGCAGAGGGATCGATTTCCCATCCCATCTGCGTTTTGGGTAACGGTCCGGGAACCTCTTGCAGGCCGGGCCAGGCGGCGTCCGCCGGGGCAATCAATTTTCGGGTATAGTAGTTCAACCCGCACCAATCGACCTGTGTGCCGATGGTTTCAAAGTCGTTCTGCCAGCCCTTGGGCAGGTGCGGCTCCAACCCCTCCAAGGCGGTTTGGGGATATTCTTTGTTGAAAACCCCGCCTAGGAAGAACCGGTTGTAGATTGCATCGTAGCGATCTGCCGCAAGCCGCGCTTCCGTGCTGTCATCTGCTGGCTCGGACCATTCGAGGTTGAACACGGCACCCAGATTGCCCATCCCAAGACTGCGCATGGCCTGAATCGCCCGCCCGTGGGCCAACAAAACGTGATGCATCGCCCGGGCTGCGGCGCGGATATCGCGCAGACCGGGCGCATGGTGGCCTTCAAAATGGCTCAGCCAACTGACACACCAGGGTTCGTTGATCGGCGCGGCACTGAACATCCGGTCGCCGATCCGACCCATGATGACCTGCGTATAATCCGCGAACCAATCCGCGATATCGCGATTGCACCATCCCCCCTGATCCGCAAGCGCCGACGGCAATTCCCAGTGATAAAGCGTCACGCAGGGGCGGATACCGCGTTCCAGCAGGGCGTCCGCCAATCGGTCATAATAATCCAACCCTGCCTGATTGACCTGACCACGCCCGTCCGGCAGCACGCGTGCCCAGCTGGTCGAAAAACGATAACAGTCAAACCCGGCCTCGCGCACCAGATCGAAATCCTGTTCGAACCGGTTCAGGTGATCACAGGCCACGTCTCCGTTTTCCCCGCGCACCACGTTGCCCGGTGACGCCGCAAAGGTATCCCAATGAGTTTGCCCCGCCCCGCCCTGTGCGTGGCCTTCAATCTGGTACGCAGAAGTGGCAACACCAAAGAGAAAATCCTTGGGAAAATCAGCGCGTGCGTGTTTCATGGTTGCACCCTGTTAGGCGCAGGGCCGGTTGACCTGCCAACGACCAGCTCGGCCTCCAGCAGCCGGGTTTTGACGGGATCATTCGGGGATTTGATGCGCTGGATCAACATGTCAGCCGCCATTTCACCCGCCTGACGGACGGATGAGCGCGTTGCCGTGAAAATCGGAACATCCTGCCCGTTCTTCAAATAGGACAGGTCGTCGTCATGGGCGATCACTGACACATCCCTACCCATCTCAAGCCCGTTTTCGGACAGCGCACGCCGTACGCCGATGGCAGAGATCATCGATGAACACAAAATAGCGGTCGGAGGGGAATCGAGGCGCAACATGTTCTGCGTTTCGTGATGGCCGTAAACCTCTGTCATTTCAGCGCTGCGCATCAGATCGGCATCGGGCGCAAGCCCGGCCTGACCAAGCGCCTCAAGATATCCGTCGCGGCGGCGTTGGGCAAAATCCATATCTTCCAGACCGTTGATCAGAGCGATCCGGCGATGGCCAAGGTCAATCAGAAAGCGGGTGGCGCGCATGAACGAACTTTTGTTGTTCACGTCGATCCAGTCATACTGAGCATCGACGCCGGTCGAGCGCCCGTGCACGATGAATGGGACGCCCATGCGGGTCAGGACTTCGATCCGTGGTTCGTTCACTTTGGGGCCTTGCAGCACGACTCCGTCCACCGCGCCGCGCTGAAAAAGACTCCGATACGCTTCTTCAATCGAAGTGTCGTCGGCATTGGTGAACATCATGTCATAGCCATGTTCAGCGTATTTCTTTGCGGCACCGGCGACGAAATCCCCGAAGATCGGGTTGACCATTTCATGCCGGGACGAGCTGGGAATGACGTGGCCGATCACCATCGATCGTCCGGTCGCAAGCCCTTTGGCGCGACTGTTCGGCCGGTACCCGTGTTTGCGCGCCGCGGCTTGAACGCGCGCACGTGTATCCTCGCTCACTTCGGGGTACCCGTTCAGCGCCCGGCTGACCGTAGTTTGCGAAAGGCCCAGAACTTCCGAGAGCTGCTTCAGGTTCATTTTACGATTCAAAGCGCCTTAAATTGAGTGGCTCTTTTTTGTTTTGTGAGCAAATACGGCATCCGTCAACTTGTTTTGCATTGAAAGCAGAAAATATAATTTATTTTGGCGCTGGGAAGCAAAATATTGACAGGGCGCCGATGTTGGCGGATAACACGGGCTATCCAAAGCGCTTTGAAAGCGAGTCTTTGAATACATGAAAGCTTGGGAGGAGGATTTGATGAAACACGGGCTTTACGCAGGTGCGGCGGCACTCGCCCTGATGGCCGGATCAGTTCAGGCAGAGGGTGAGATGATCCACGCCGTCGGCGAGGGCAGTTTTGACTGGGATGGGTTTCAGGCCTTTGCCGAAGCGAATGATCTGTCCGGCGAAAGCCTGACCATTTTCGGCCCCTGGCTGGCTGGCGAGGGCAAGTCCTTCGAAAACCTCGTGGCCTATTTCGATGAGGCAACAGGCGCGAATTCCAGCTATGTGGGTTCGGATTCTCTGGAACAGCAGATCCTGATTGATGCGGCCGCAGGCTCGGCGCCGAATCTGACTGTTTTCCCGCAGCCTGGTCTGGCGGCAAACCTCGCAAAACAAGGCTATCTGACGCCGTTGGCCGAAGGCACTGCGGATTGGATCAAGGAAAACTTCGCCGCGGGTCAATCCTGGGTCGATCTGGGTACGTTTGAGAACGCAGAAGGGTCTGACGATTTTTACGGGTTCTTCTTCAATGTGAACGTCAAATCGCTGGTTTGGTACGTGCCCGAAAATTTCGAAGACTTTGGGTATGAAGTGCCCGAAACCATGGAAGAGTTCAAAGCTCTGATGGATCAGATGGTCGAGGACGGCGAGACGCCCTTGTGCGTCGGTCTGGCCTCGGGCGGCGCAACGGGTTGGCCTGCGACGGACTGGGTCGAGGATCTTATGCTGCGTACGCAACCACCTGAAGTCTATGACCAATGGGTGTCGAACGAAATGAAGTTCGATGATCCCCGTGTCATAGCCGCGATTGAGGAATATGGCAGCTTTACCCGCAATGACGACTATGTCGTAGGTGACGCAGACGACACGGCGGCAATTGATTTCCGTGACAGCCCCAAAGGTCTTTTCGATAGCCCGCCGGCCTGCATGATGCATCGTCAGGCTTCGTTTATTCCCGCCTATTTTCCGGAGGGCACGGAATTGGGGGTGGATGCTGACTTCTTCTATTTCCCGGCTTACGCCGAAAAAGATCTGGGTACACCGGTGCTTGGGGCCGGGACATTGTTCACGATCACCAACCCAAATCCCGCGGCCGAAGCCTTTCTGGAGTTCCTCAAGACACCTTTCGCTCATGAGATCATGATGTCGCAGGATGGTTTCCTGACGCCCCACCTTGGTGCAAACCCGGATAACTATTCGAATGATTCACAGCGCGGACAGGGCGAAATTCTGACCAACGCTACGACCTTCCGCTTTGACGGGTCCGACCTGATGCCGGGTGCGGTTGGGGCAGGTACGTTCTGGACCGGGATGGTCGACTACTCTTCGGGTGCAAAAGATGCAGCCACCGTGGCCAGTGAAATCCAGGCATCCTGGGACGCAGCCAAGTGACCAACTTATGGGGCGGTCCCGGGGCCGCCCCACTTGCCAAACGGATGGGCGCACCATGACACCCGCACTTCAAGGCCTGCTGACGATCGCCATCGGCGTGTCGGGTTGCGTGGGCTACTTCTATCTTTCCAACCAGTTTCTGGACAAAATCCTGTTTCCGCCGCGCGGTCCGAATGCGGGCCGAAACATCAACCGCGCGAACTTGATCCGCCCTTGGTTGTTCCTGTTCCCGGCGCTTGCTGCATTGGGGCTGTATCTGGCGTATCCGGTGGTTGAAACCTTGCGCCTTTCGTTAACGGAACGCGTGCCCGGTGGCGGATACCGATGGGTTGGCCTGGACAATTATACCCAAATGGCGGCTGAGCCGAAGTTTTGGGAAGCCATGCGCAACAACATGTTCTGGCTGATCGTCGTGCCGGCCATGTCAACGGCTTTTGGTCTTCTTGTGGCGCAACTGACCGACCGCATCCGCTGGGGGAACTTTGCCAAATCCCTGATTTTCATGCCGATGGCCATTTCATTTGTTGGTGCATCGGTGATCTGGAAACTGGTTTATGATGCGCGACCAGCGGAACAAGACCAGATAGGCATCCTGAACGCGCTGTACATCTTCTTCGGCGGAACCGAACCCAACACGTGGTTAACAATCCCTTTCTGGAACAGTTTCTTTCTGATGGTTGTCCTGATCTGGATACAGACGGGTTTCGCGATGGTCATCCTGTCGGCGGCCTTGCGCGGTATTCCCGAAGAAACCATCGAGGCGGCCATTTTGGATGGGGCCAATCCCTTTCAGATCTTCTTCAAGATCAAGGTGCCGCAGATCAAAACCACGATCCTTGTTGTTTGGACGACGATCACGATCACCGTTCTTAAAGTGTTTGACATCGTCTTTGCCATGACCAACGGCCAGTGGGAGACACAGGTGCTGGCAAACTACATGTACGACAAGCTTTTCCGCGCCAATGACTGGGGCGTCGGATCCGCCTCGGCCATGGTGATCATGTTGCTCGTTACGCCGATCCTCGTCTGGAACGTGCGCAACGCGCGCAAGGAGATGGAGTAAGCCATGAGCGATATCGCCGGAACCAAACCCGCGCTCAGATGGGTGGTGCATCTGTCAGTCATCTTCCTGGTGGCTCTTTGGGTCATTCCTACACTTGGCTTGCTGATTTCGTCCTTTCGGACGGCAGATCAGATTTCGTCCAGCGGCTGGTGGCGGTCGCTGTTTCCCTCTGAACAAAACCTGACGCTTCGCAGTGCCGCGCCCGAGACGCAGGTGCTGGAAAACGGAGTGTATGTCATTCAGGGGGCGTTGTTCGGCGAGGATGAGCAAGCAACGATTTCCAGATGGGGTATCAGTTCGCGCGAGGTTGATGCATTTGAACCGGGCCAAACAGCCGAACTGCGCCGAGGTGGTACGATCACGGTGGATGCGACGGGCAACTATCGGATGGAAAACACCGAGGAATTCACAGGGAAACGTGGCGCGCGCATCTTCGTAACAGCGGAACTGCCACCCGAGTTCACTTTGGAAAACTACCGAAAGGTTCTTCTGGATCAAAGCAGTACGGACAGCATGGCCAAGGCGTTCTTCAACACGCTGACGGTGACCATCCCTGCAACAATCATCCCGATCCTGGTTGCTGCCTTCGCGGCTTATGCGCTGGCATGGATGGAGTTTCCCGGGCGCGCCCTGCTGATCGCGGCCGTTGTTGGCCTTTTGGTCGTTCCGCTTCAATTGGCCTTGATCCCGTTGCTGAAATTTCACCTCAATATCGGGATCGGCAAAGGCTATCTGGGAGTCTGGCTTGCGCATACAGGGTTTGGGATGCCACTGGCGATTTACCTGCTGCGCAACTACATGGCCGGATTGCCGCGTGATCTGATCGAAAACGCCCGCGTCGATGGCGCCACCGAGTTTCAGATCTTTACCAAACTGATCCTGCCACTCAGCTTCCCGGCGCTGGCGTCTTTCGCGATCTTCCAGTTCCTGTGGACATGGAATGACCTTCTTGTTGCCAAGGTTTTCCTGATCGACGCGACCGGCCAGACAACCGTGATGACGAACCGCATCGTCGAGCTGCTGGGTACACGTGGCGGCAATTGGGAAATCCTTGCGACCGCTGCCTTTGTCTCGATCTTCGTGCCGCTGGTCGTCTTCTTCGCAATGCAAAAATACCTGGTCCGGGGCCTGCTGGCCGGATCTGTCAAATAGAGGCGTCTGATGAACGTGCAGAACAACTTTGTACGCAGCAATGCAACGAAACTGTCTTCGGATTGGTGGCGCGGTGGTGTGATCTATCAGATCTATCCACGCAGTTTTCAGGACAGCAACGGGGATGGAATCGGTGATCTGAAGGGCATCACTGCGCGACTGGACTACATCGCCTCGCTGGGCGTTGATGCAATCTGGATCTCGCCGGTTTTCAAATCGCCGATGAAGGATTTTGGTTACGACGTCAGCGATTACCGCGATGTCGACCCCATGTTCGGGTCGCTGGCGGATTTCAAAGAGCTTTTGGATCAGGCCCATGCCAAGGGTCTGAGGATCATGATTGATCTGGTTCTGTCGCATACATCCGATCAGCACCCTTGGTTCATCGAAAGCCGCAGCAGTCGTGAAAACCCGAAATCCGACTGGTATGTTTGGGCGGATCCCAAACCGGATGGCACGCCACCGAACAACTGGCTTTCGATCTTCGGCGGCTCGGCCTGGCAATGGGATGCCCGACGCCTGCAATATTATTTGCACAACTTCCTGACATCGCAGCCGGATCTGAATTTCCACTCTCCGGATGTTCAGGATGCGTTGCTGGACGTGGCGCGGTTCTGGCTTGATTTGGGGGTGGATGGCTTTCGGCTGGATACCATCAATTTCTATTTCCACGACAAGGCGCTGCGCGACAATCCCGCGCTGCCGATGGATCAACGCAACGCCACGATCGCACCGGCCGTGAACCCCTACAACCATCAGGACCACCTGTTTTCAAAAAGCCAGCCCGAGAACATCGCCTTCCTCGAAAGACTGCGGGCCTTGACGGACGAATATGAAGGCCGGGCTTGTCTGGGCGAGGTCGGAGATGCGCAGCGTGGGCTCGAGATTATGGGCGAATACACATCCGGGGATAAGCGGATGCACATGTGCTATGCCTTCGAGTTCCTGGAAAAACGTTCATTGACCGCCACTTACACCAAGCACGTTTTTGACCAGCTGGAAGCGAAGGCAGGTGACGCGTGGCCATGTTGGGCATTTTCCAACCACGACGTGCAGCGTCACGTCTCGCGCTGGAATTTGGATGACGCCGCAACCCGCCAGCACGCGGTTCTCATGATGTGCCTGCGCGGCTCTGCCTGCCTCTATCAGGGCGAGGAGCTGGGCCTGCACGAAGCGGATGTGCCGTTCGAGAAACTGCAAGACCCCTATGGCATCGAGTTCTGGCCCGAATACAAAGGCCGCGACGGCTGCCGCACACCGATGGTTTGGGCAGCACAAGATGAACAATCGGGTTTCAGCACCGCAGAGCCCTGGCTGCCGGTAAGCGCACAGCAGGCCGGGCAGGCGGTGGACCGATTGGAGGCGGATCCAAGCTCGATGTTGAACCACTACCGTCGCGCCATTGCCTTGCGGCATGCGCATCCTGCTTTGGCAACGGGGGCGCAGACCGGCATGACGGAAACGGGTTCGATTCTGTCTTTTGTGCGTGAGGATTCTCATGAGCAGATATTCTGCGCGTTCAATCTGGGCACGGATTCTGCCGCGTTCAATCTGCCCGAAGGCAGTTGGCAGGTCATGGGTCAGGACCTGGGCGGTGTCGAAGGAAGCGGCAACGTTGTCCTGAACGCGGCGCAGTTCATCCTGATGTACAGGAAAAAGGGATAAAGCATGTCTGAGCTCAACCTAACGGATGTCGCCAAGTCCTATGGCCCTGTCGATGTTTTGAAGAACATCAACCTCGACATCGAACAAGGCGAACTGATCGTTTTTGTCGGTCCTTCCGGATGCGGCAAGTCCACCCTGCTGCGGATGATCGCCGGGTTGGAGAAGATTACAGGCGGCACGCTGGAAATCGAAGGGCAGGTCATGAACGATGTTCCGCCTGCACAGCGGGGCATCGCGATGGTGTTTCAAAGCTATGCTTTGTATCCCCACATGACCGTTCGCGAGAACATGGCCTTTGCCCTGAAAATCGCGAAGATGCCCACGGCCGAGATTGATGCTGCCGTAGATCGTGCCGCTCGAATCCTTCAGCTGGAACCATTCCTGGACCGCCTGCCAAAAGCTCTTTCCGGGGGGCAGCGTCAACGGGTTGCCATCGGGCGCGCGATCGTACGTGACCCAAAGGTGTATCTGTTCGACGAACCCCTCTCGAACCTCGACGCGGCACTTCGGGTGGCCACGCGGATCGAGATCGCGCGCCTGAAAGAGGCCATGCCTGACAGCACCATGATCTACGTGACCCACGATCAGGTCGAGGCGATGACCCTGGCCAGTCGGATCGTGGTATTGGCCAACAAGGGCATCGCGCAGGTCGGGACACCGCTTGAACTGTATGAGGCGCCTGATAACGAGTTTGTTGCGCAGTTCATCGGTTCGCCGTCCATGAACCTGCTGTCCGGCACAATCACCGGAACCGGCGAAATGACCACCGTTGACCTGTCATCAGGCGGGATTGCAAGATCCGCGGTTCCAACCGAAGACAGTGACCTGGGTAAAAAGGTCAATATCGGGGTGCGCCCCGAAGACTTGGCCATGACGGAAGACTCCGCGATTCTGTCCGGCAAGGTGGATTTCACCGAAGCCCTGGGCGAAGTCACGCTGCTGTATTTTGAGAAAACCGATGGTGCGGATGCAGTCATTGCAAAGCTGCCGGGGGTTCAGCGGAACCTGCGCGGCCAGACGGTCTCGGTCACGGCCGCACCGGACAAAGTGCATCTGTTCCACAATGGATTGTCCATGCGCAAATAGCAGCGAAACGCAGTTCTTGACAGAAGTGCGTTTTGTGTTTCACCATAATTGAAACGTTTCAATGGTGAAAAATGCGGGTATCGGCGCAGCTTTACACGGTTCGGCAATGCGGTGGCCTCTCGGACCAACTGAAGTTGGTTTCCGCTTGCGGGTTTTCGGATATCGAAACCACCGGTCTGCATGACATGACACCGCAAGAGATGGCGCGCATCGTCCATCAATCAGGTCTTAACCTTCGTTCTGCACATTTCGATTGGGAAGAGTTCCACGAGCGTTTCGACGACATCGTTGCAGTACTGCACCTTTTGGAATGCCAGGTGGCGGTCATGCCTTGGCTGGCGCTACAGGCGCGGCCCGGCACTGTCGAGGGATGGAAGGCAGTGTCGGGCCAGTTGTCCGATTGGGCGGATCGACTGAGGGATCACGGCATCAGTCTGGCCTATCACAACCACGATTTTGATCTGTTCGGGGCGCCGGGAAAAACGCCTCTTGAACAGATTCTGGCGCAAGAAAACATCTATTGGCAGCCTGATATAGGTTGGATCGTCGCGGCTGGTCAGGACGCGGCTGACCTACTGGCGCGCCATGCGGATCGCATCCTGTCTGTTCATGCAAAGGACGTGGATCCGCGGGGCGGATCAGGCGACAGGCGCTGGCGCAATCCGGGTGAGGGTGTTGTCGATTGGGACGCCACGATACGAGCCCTTTCAACCACCAAGTGCACCGACCTTTTCGTCGAGCATGATGAAACCGCCGATCACAGGCGCACCTTGCAAACGGGGCGGTCGTTTTTGACTGAACGGCTTGGGGGTATCGGCTGATGGCGCGGGCAACGATCAAATCGATCGCCCGTATGACCGGCTATTCAGTCGGCACGGTTTCAAACGCACTGCGCGGCGCTTCTTCGGTAAAACGGGAAACGCGGGAGGAGATCCAAAAGGCGGCGTCCGAGCTTGGGTATCGGGTCAATCTGGATGGCCTGAAACTGCGCACCAATAAATCCTACAGGATTGCGGTATTGGTCAGCGTTTCGGGCAGTGCCGCTGAAGAGTGGGAGGGTGTGGAGTTTACCCGGATTCTGGCCGGAATATCCGACGCGGTTCAAGGGTCACGCTATGAGTTGAGCGTCTTCAGTGTACGAGATGTTGAAGCCGCATTGCAGACCCTACATTCCATCGTGCAGGAAGGGTTGGCAGACGGCGTGATCTTTTCCGGAACTCGCGTGAATGACCCGCGTATCGCCTATCTGCAAGATAAAGGTTTTCCGTTTGTCACATACGGGATGAGTGACAGTGCCCAACCACATCCTTACGTGGATCTCGACAGTCAGGCTGCTGCTTTTGATGCAACGGCTCGGCTGCTGGCATTGGGGCATAAGCGGATTGCGCTTATCAACCCGCCGGATGACCTGATCTATGCCCGTCAACGTCGCCAGGGGTATTCAGATGCTCTGACAGCAGGTAGCATGGAGTTTGACCCGGCCCTTGTTTATCCCGGCCCGACCACGGCGAAGACCGGGCAAAGGGCCTTTGCGGCGCTCATGCGAATGCACAACCGGCCAAGCGCCATCATTTGCGCGAACGAGGCGATGACCCTTGGCGCCTTGTCCGCTGCGGCCGACATGGGCGTTCAGGTCGGCAGGGATGTCGTTGTTATTTCAAACGACGATCTGAAGCTTAGCCAGTATTTCATACCCCCGCCCAGCACCTACTATTTGCCGATAGGCGAGACCAGCCGCATGCTGGGGGAATTCATGCTTAAAGCACTGGACGGCGTTGATCCGTCGGAAACGCAAAAAAAGATCAGGGCCACATTGATCGAGCGGCAACCTGACACCCCGGCGCCGGGCATGGCGTAGACCAACTGAGCCATCAGAGGAGAAACCGAACATGTTCAAAAATCTATTTGCCGTTGCAACGCTTGCAATGCTGACAGCGCCGGCGGCTTTTGCCGCCGATCTGGAAGGTCGCGTTCTCAAGATCGGAACGGATGCAACCTATCCCCCGATGGAAACCGTCGACGAAACAACCGGTGAAATCGTAGGTTTTGATGTCGATGTGATGAATGCAATCTGTGAAAAGATCAATTGCGTTCCGAATTTCGTAAACACCGCTTGGGACGGCATCTTTGCGGCGCTTCAACAGGGTGAGTTCGACCTTGTCATCTCGGGCGTATCGATCACGCCCGAACGTGAAGAAACTATGGACTTTTCCGAACCGTACATCGTTGTCAGTCAGGCCATTTTGCTGCAAGTCGACAACGCGGATATGACGCTTGAGGATTTCAAAGCGGGTGGCCAGAAACTGGCGGCACAAACCGCGACGACCAACGCCCAACTGGCGGAAGAGCTTGTAGGGCGCGAGAATGTCAGCCTCTACGACAACTTCTCGGCGGCTATTCTGGCGCTTCAGAACGCAGACGTGCAAGGGGTGATCATTGATGGCACCTCTGCCGCGGCCTACGAGCAGGAGTTTGCCGGAGAACTGACCGTGGGCATCACAGGCCTGCAATCGGATCCATTGGGTATCGTGTTTCAGGAAGGTGACCCGACGGTGGATGCAATCAATGCCGGTCTCGCCGCCATTCAGGAAGACGGCACGCTGGACACGCTGAAGGCCAAATACTGGGGCACAAACTGATCCTTCAAGCCCTTCCGGGCCCGGAGGCAGCCGTTGCCGGGCCATGTTTCAGCGGAGAAGTTCCATGTCGCGTCTCAGCACGATCCGCCCGAGCAATCTTGTATTGCTCGCAGCCGCCCCCTTCATCATCTATCTGTTCGCCACATCCTCGAAATATCTGCGATCTCTGATTGCAATTCTGGGGATCGGCAACAATGCAGGGCCGATTTTCGTCGGCTTTCTGCTGATCGTCTCGGTTGCAATCCTTGGATATCTCTGCGCCCGGCATGTACGTTTTTCCAATCACGCCCCAGGTTGGTTGCGCGTTTCGGCCCTTGCGGCGCTGCCCACATCAATTGCGCTTTTGATCATGAGCTTTGTATCTCCACAGCTTTTGATGCCCTTCGCGGAATCCGTTTTCTTTCATGCGCTCAGCGAGAACACATCAACCCTGATCGACCGGTCCAGTCAGACGTGGGTGTTGTATCCCGAAGTCGTGACCCAGGTTCAAACAGGACTGCAAGTTCTTCTGGCCGCATACACGGCCGTTGTCGCCTTGAGCCTGCTGTCGGCGCGGTTGCAACCCCCTTGGCGCAGGCGCGTTCTTTTGGGGCTGGAATGCCTTACCGGTGCGGTTTTGTTCTATCTGATGTTCATGGCCCACTGGCAGTTCGCGACGGGCGTTGCCATTACGTTTCGCGCAGCCATCTTCGCCTATATCTTCTCGGCCATTCTGGGCTTGATCTGGGTGGGGCTGCAATCGTTCAAACCACGGGCGCGCACCACGATTCTGTATGGTTCCATCAGCCTGGCATTGCTTGCGATATCAGCCTTTTTCTTCATGCAGCCGCAGGTCAGTTACGTTCTGGTCGGAAGCACCGAAGGGCGCATCGCCATTGTGCGCGGCACACCACAGGCGCAGGCTGACATCATCCGGTTTGGAGAGTTCGACGGTGCCGGCGACCAACAATACCGCATACGCAGCGCCACTGATGCGGCGGCCGCCCTCGAGCAGATTGAAACCGTCGACAGCGTTTCCGGAGCGTTTGTTCCCGTGGATGCTCATTCACAAGGCTATCCGGTTCTGTGGCAGACCAGTTTCCTGCCTGACAAATACCGGAATCCCGCTCTGGCTTTTGCTGTTTTCGGCTTTCTGCTGCTGACGCTGACCATTGGCGGCGCACAGCACAAGCTGCATCCTTTGGCGGTCGGGGCCGAATTTTTCGTGGACACGATACGCGGCATTCCGATGTTGGTTATCATTCTTTACATCGGCCTGCCCTTGGCGGGCGCGGTCAAGGATGCTACGGGCGGCGGCATTGATATGACCAACATGACACGCGGGATCATCGCGATTTCGGTCGGGTATTCGGCCTATATGGCCGAAATATTCCGATCTGGGATCGAGGCCATCCCGAAAGGGCAGCTGGAAGCAGGCAGTTCGCTGGGCTTGTCGCGCTGGCAGACGGCGCGGCTGATCGTTCTGCCACAAGCCCTGCGGATCGTCACCCCGCCATTGGGCAACGAATTTATCGCGATGATCAAGGATACCTCGTTGCTGTCCATTCTGTCCGTCCGCGACATGACCCAAAGGATGCGAGAGTTTCAGGCAGCAAGCTTTCTGCCCTTTGCGCCGTTCAATACGGCAGCAATTCTGTACGTGGTACTCACCCTCTGTTGCGCAAGCTTCCTGAAATGGATCGAACGGCGCACGGCAAAGGACAACCGATGAGCAAACTGGAGCTTGGGGTTTGCTACTACCCCGAACAATGGGACCCGTCCCAGTGGCGCAGTGACGCCGCGCGGATGGCCGAGATGGGTTTGGATTGGGTTCGGATCGCCGAGTTCACCTGGGGTCTGATTGAACCGGAACGCGGCCGGTTTCACTGGGACTGGTTGGATGACGTCATCGAGATTCTGGGGCGGGCTGGCCTGCGGGTCATGATGTCGACTCCAACGGCTGCGCCACCCAAATGGCTGATTGATGAGCATCCCGAAATTCTGCCGGTTGGCCCTGACGGCCGGGTCAGGGGCTATGGTTCCCGCAGACATTATTGTTTTTCCAGTGACGTGTACCTGGCCGAGGCGAAAAGGATCGCGACGGAATATGCCAGCCGATATGGCCAGAACCCGCATGTCCATGCCTGGCAAATCGACAATGAGTACAACGACCACGACACCGTTCTCAGCTATTCCGATGCCGCGCGGTCTGGCTTTCGGCGCTGGCTGGCACAACGATACGGCACAATCGACGCACTGAACGAGGTCTGGGGGACCGTGTTTTGGGGGAGCCGCTATTCCGGCTTTGACCAGATTGAACTGCCCAACGGTTTGGTCGCTGCACCCAACCCCACCCATGCCCTTGATTTCAGGCGCTATTCTTCGGACCGGGTGCGGTTGTTCAACAAGGCACAGGTGGACGTGCTGCGCGAACATGCGCCGGGTCGAGATATCACGCACAATTTCATGGCCGGTAGTTTCGAATTCGATCACCACGCAGTGGCCGCCGATCTGGATATCGTCGGCTTTGACAGCTACCCGCTGGGTAATCTGATGGGCTCAACCCTGTCAGAGAAGGAAAAGCGCCGTTATCTGCGAACCGGCGCGCCTGATTATCAGGGATTTCATTGCGACTTGTATCGCAGTCAGGGGCGGGGGCGGGTATGGGTGTTGGAACAGCAACCGGGGCCGGTGGACTGGGCGGCACAAAACCCTTCCCCAGCCGAAGGGATGGTTCGGCTTTGGACCTGGGCCGCATATGCACACGGCGCGCAAGCTGTGATGTTTTTTCGATGGCGCCAGGCAAAGTTCGCGCAGGAACAATACCATACAGCCTTGCTGCGCTCGGATGACAGTCTGGATCAAGCCGCGCTCGAACTGGCTCAGATTGTGAAGGATCGCGAAAACCTGCCGTCAACGACGCGCGTTAAAGCCTCGGTGGCGATGATGCTGGATTACGCTTCGATCTGGGCGGCCGATATTCTGCCGCATGATGATGACTTCCCCAATTCCCATATCTTCCGCGAATGGTACACCGCCTTGCGCTGTCTGGGGGTGGACATTGATTTTGTGGGTCCCGAGGATGGTTTGGAAGGTTACGCACTGATCGTGCTGCCGCAAAGCATGATCGTGACCCCGGATCTGGCCGCAAGACTTGAGGTTTCGGGGGCAAAGCTTTTGATTGGTGCCCGATCCGGCAGCAAGACAGCTCAAATGCAGACCCCTTCGAGTCTGGCGCCGGGTGCGTTGGCGGATCTGATCGGCGTCCGTGTCGTCCGTGTCGAATCGCTCCCGGATATTGCAAGGGAATCCGTGCAGTTGCAGAACGGTCAGCTTTTTGGCTTTGGCGGTTGGCGTGAAATCGTCGAGACCGAGGCAAATGTCCTGGCGCGCTTCAAAAGTGCCTATTGCGACGCCAGCCCAGCGGTCGTCCGGTCGGATCGTGCGACATATCTGGCCATGGTACCCGGCGGTGCGCTCGTGCACGAGATTATGCGCGATGTCTTGGAATGGGCAGGGCTGAAGCCTCTGGACTGCGATCCAGACCTACGCGTAACCCGACTCGGTACGTTGCAGTTTGCTTTCAATTTTGGTGACATGTCCAAACCCCTGCCTGGTGGTGGATCACGACGAATTTTGATCGGCTCGGATCCGGTTGGCGCGCGCGATTTTACCGTATGGCAGGTAAACTAACGCTCTGAAATTCAACCGAAACGTGTCAAGAACAAAAACTGGACATAAGAATTCCGTAAACTGTCACTTTTGGACTGACGAACGGGCACAGAAAGTCCTATGAATAAAAATACAAAAACAAACTCATCCAACAATGGGAGATCACCTATGGCTAAACATTCTTCATTTTCGAGACGCTCTGTGTTGAAAGGCGCAGGTGCCGCGGCACTTGCGGCACCCCTTTACAGCAAGAGCGCTCTGGCGTCGTCGGGCGAAATCAACATTCTGATGTGGTCGGACTACCTGCCGCCCAGCTTCATCGAAGAGTTTGAGACGCTTACTGGAATCAAGGTGAACTATACCGGTATCGGCTCGAACGAAGAGATCATCAACAAGATGAAGGCCACCAAGGGCCAGGGTTTTGATATCGTTTCAC
This sequence comes from Ruegeria sp. A4, assembly GCF_056543025.1. NCBI lineage: Bacteria > Pseudomonadati > Pseudomonadota > Alphaproteobacteria > Rhodobacterales > Roseobacteraceae > Ruegeria > Ruegeria sp. A4. The sequence goes on from NZ_JBQGAW010000002.1 coordinate 258,863, forward strand.
CGACCAACAACCGGTCGTTGCAGTGGGAACCGCTGGAGCTGCTCCAGCCCTTCGACATGAACCGGGTTCCGATCGATCTGGTGAACCCTGCCATGGCCAAGATTGGCACTGATGCGTGGAACTTTGGCGATTCAGGTGCGCACTGGCTGCCGCATATCTGGGGTACAGAAGGTATCGCTTACCGTACTGACCTGTGGCTGCCGGATGGTGATGCGCCGTCCTATGGCGACGTGTGGTCGGAAGCGAACGCCGGTAAAACCATGGGCCGCGCGCATTCCATGATGCTGGGTGCCGGCCTTTACATGGAACGCGCTGGCGAGATGGAGCCGGGTTCGGTCTGGGCGGCATATGGTGATGAAGACACCATGCGCAAGGTTTGGGGCCAGATCACCGACTGGTGCGTTGCACGCAAGGACCGCATCAAATTGATCTGGAACGACGCCGACACACAGAAGAACGGTCTTCTGAACGAAGGCGTTATTGTTGGCCAAACTTGGGACGGCCCACCCCTTGCACTGAAATCCGCAGGCGAGCCAGTACACTATCAGGCGCCTGTCGAAGGTGCTATGGCTTGGGTGGATGGTATGTCCATGCCGACTGGTGCCGCGAATATCGATCAGGTTTACGCTTTCATCGACTTTGCCTATCAGGCCAAGCCGGCCGGTGTTGCGATTGACAGCCACGGCTACAACTCGCCGGTATTGGGAGCCGACCAGTATTCCGGCGACACCTACAAGAAGAACTTTGCCGAGGCCTATCCGGGCGACTCGCTGGCCAATCTCAATCCGTGGCCTGCAGAAGCGCCGTGGTATGCTGAAACCCGGACTGAGTTCGTCAACAAGTTCAAGAGCGCTTAAGCGTTCCGAACCTTCGCCCTCCGCATCCTGCGGGGGGCACCCATCTGCGCGCCGTCCCGGCGTGGCGGACACTAATACTGTGTGGTGACAACACGCACCTCAGGGAGAAACCAAAAATGAGTGCAGGGGTCGGAGTCGATCTGGAAAACCTGTGGATCCGTTTCGGCGACTTTGTCGCCGTGCGCGATGCAAACGTCAACATCAACGGGGGCGATTTCTTTTCTTTCCTCGGGCCATCGGGCTGCGGAAAAACAACCATTCTGAGGGCAGTGTCCGGCTTTCTTGAACCAAGCGAAGGCAACGTCCTGATTGGTGGCAACAATATGCGTGGCATCGGGCCCAACAAGCGTCCAACGGCGCTGATCTTTCAGAACCTCGCATTGTTCCCGCTGATGAAGGTCTGGGAAAACATCACGTTTTCCATGGAAATCAAAGGGGCCAGTGCTGCCGAACGCCGCAGGCGCGCCGATGAGCTTCTGGACATGATTGCGTTACCGGGGCAAGGGGACAAGCTGCCAAGCGAATTATCAGGCGGTCAACGTCAGCGTGTTGCTATTGCCCGGGCACTCTGCGCTGAGCCAGACGTGTTGTTGCTGGACGAGCCCCTTTCGGCACTTGACCTGAAGCTGCGCCAGCACATGCGGACCGAGTTGCGTGAAATTCAGCAGCGCGTGGGCATTACCTTCATCTACATCACGCACGACCAGGGCGAAGCGCTGACCATGTCAGACAATATCGCCGTCATGCGTGCCGGTGTGATTGATCAAATCGCCGACGGGAAGACGATTTACAACGATCCCAACACGGCTTTCGCGGCTTCATTCGTTGGCGAAAACAATGTGTTCCGCGGGAAAATCAAGCAAGTGATGGGCAAGGAAGCTTTGATCGCGACCAACCGTTCGGGTGATCTGGTGGCAAGGATTTCGACGGCCAATCAGGGCAAGATGAAAGAAGGTGATGACGCGATGATGTTCATCCGTCCCGAGGCCTTTGCGATTGCCCCCGATGGCGCAACGGGCGATCACTTCGTCACCGCCCGGGTCAATCATGAAGAGTTCGAGGGCAACGTCTTTAACATCTTCACAGAAGGTGAAGGCGGAAAAGAAATCAAGGTCTCGATCCCCAACCATGGGCAATCTTTTGAGGACCACACCGGACAGAACATCACGCTGGAATACGAGACGCATAACGCGGTCATCGTTCCTGCCGGTGAACTGGCAGCGGAATAGGGGGACGATCTCATGCCCCGATTCCTGAAAGAATTCTTCAATCGCAACGGCACCGGTATGGGTTTGGCGATCCTGGGTCTGGTTCTGTTCTGGACCATCGGCCTTATCATCCTGCCGCAGCTGTCGATGCTGGATTTCTCGTTCCGTCCAAACCTCCCGCCTCCAGAGATTGGCGGGCCGAAGGACGTCTATACGCTGGAAAACTACAAGTACCTGATATACGGCCCTGAAGGCGGCAGTCAGGATTACAACACGGTTGACCTGCGGGTGTTCTTCCGCACCCTCGTGGCGGCCGTTTGCGTCACGATTTTCAACCTGATCATCTGCTATCCGATCGCCTACTATCTGGGGCAGTCCGAAGGCAGCCATATCCGCATCTTCGCGATCATGCTGATCATCCCTTACTGGATCAACGAAATCCTGCGCGCCTTTGCGTTGCGCATTATCTTCGGTGAAACCGGTGTTCTGAACACGTTGTTCGTGGGGCTGGGGGTCTGGGATACGCCGTTCGACTTCATCCGGAACGATATCGCGCTCTATGCCGGGCTGGGTTATGCCTATATTCTGCTGATGATCTTCCCAATGTATAACGTCATAGAAAGCCTGGACAAAAATCAGATCGAAGCCGCGCGCGACCTTGGTGCGCCGTGGTGGCGGATACATTGGCGTGTGGTCATTCCATATGCCAAGCCAGGGATCAGTTCGGGCTGTACGATGGTGTTCATGCTGTCTGCGGGCGCGCTGGCGGCACCGCAGATCCTGGGCGGGCCGTCGTCGCTGTGGTTCACACAGCTGATCTATCAGCAGTTCAACGATAACAACGACTGGCCGCAAGGGGCTGCTTACGCGATCGTCCTGCTGGTGACCTGTATCCTGTTCGTGCTGGCCATGATGCGCCTGTTCAAAGTGAACATGGGGGATATCGGGAAATGAACAATTCCTTTCTCCGCATAAGCATCTGGGTATATCTGGCGATCTTCTTCCTGTATCTGCTGGGGCCGCTTGTGATCATGTCGATCACCGCGTTCAACTCGTCCGGCTTCCCGCGGATGAGCCCGTGGGAATGTCTGACCTTCCAGTGGTTTGGCGAGCTGTTTCAGGATCAGCGCATCCTGAACGGCATCAAGAACTCACTGATCATCGGGATCGGCACGGTCATCCTGTCAGTGGCCATGGGTCTGGCGGGTGCACTGATGCTGACCCAGATCTGGCCAAAACTTCGGGCGACTTACTATACGATCATTATCGCTCCGATCCTGATCCCGGGTGTTGTTCTGGGTATCTCGACGCTGGTGTTCTGGGATCGTATCAACCGGATGCTGGGACTGGGGGCGGACAGCTTCCTGTCAAATGGCATTTTTCTGACGGTGATCGGCCAATCAACCTTTATCGCCAGCTACTGCATGCTGGTGTTGGTGGCACGCTTGCAGCGCTACGACGTGGCCTTGACCGAGGCTGCGCTGGACCTTGGCGCCAGCCACGCCCAGGCCTTCCGCAAGATCCTGTTGCCGTTCATGCGCCCGGCGATTGCATCGGCAGCGGTGTTGGCGTTCCTCGCATCGTTCGAAAACTACAACACCACCACCTTTACCTTCGGTGAATACCCGACGTTGACGATCGAACTGGCCCAAAAGGTCCGTTATGGCATCACACCCGCGATCTCGGCGCTGGCCTTCATCATCGTGGCGCTGACAGTGTTCTTCGCTCTGCTGAACGAAGCCAAGCTGAAACGTCAGGAACTGGTGGCAGCGGCGCGCAAGAACGCGACGGTTGAAGAGCTGGCCGGCAAGATCAAACTGCCCAGCTTCTTTTCCGGCAACATGGCAGCGGTTCTGCTGGTTGTATTTGCCGTCGCAACGATCACAGTTGTCGGCACTGCGGCCACCTACAATCCGGCGCAGTGTATCGCTGATGTCCGCGAGCAGAAGAAGTTGGAAGCGGAACAGCGTATTCAGGAGTTGCGCAAACAGCGTGAAGAACGCCTCAAGCAACGCGAAGCTGAAGAAGCGGAACAGGGCGGTGTTCAAACCACCCCGAAACCGTCGAACAACAGCGGCTTTGGCAATGTTTTTGCACCGAACTCTTTAGGGGGTGACGAAAACGAAGGCGCAGATGGTGGGTCTGACTCCGAAAGCGCTCCGTCCAACAACAGTGGTTTCGGCGGGGTGTTTGACCCCAATAGCCTGCAAAGCGACGATTAGCGGCGCAGCTTCGTAACCTCGGCACCCGCCCGGACTGACCTCAGGTCGGTTCGGGCGGATTGCGTTTCAGGATTTTGACGTCACAACCTTCGACGGTGAGCCCGTTCCAATCCACCGGCCCCGCGTTGTAGTTGATCAGGAAGTCATGATTGGCCGTCTCGCGCAGTCGCAGGCCTTGCGGCATCCTGCGCAATGTCAATTCGGCTTCTTCCGCCGCCATGGCTATCACGCGATCCCAAAGGTCTGCATCCGGGAAGCCTGCCAAGTACCAGATTCCGTCCCCTGCCTTGAGAGCAGGTGTTCCGTCTTCGAAACTCAGCAGGTCTTGGGCCGTTCCTGACAATCGGTCGATCCAATGCTGCGCCGTTCCGCCACCCTTGACCGCGCGTTCAACCGTGGGCGGCAGAGTTTCGACCAGATCAACATCGCAATCGATCCTGCTCAGACCGGGTCTGCCCTTTTCAGGGATTTGAAAATCGCGGGTGATCGCGCCGCTGCGCGGTCCCAGAATGGCAAGATCGCATCTCTCAGCCAGACGTTGTTCCACATCAGGATCCATTGTGGCCAAACCGGGGGCAAAGATCACCGAGTAATTGCCTGGAATGTCCTTCGCCGAAACAAAGTCTACCGACAGACCGGCCCGTCGCAGCGCGCGATATGCCGAAAAAACCAATCGGAAATAGTCAAATCCCGCGCCTTGTGGTTGTGTGGACCACGCCCAGTCCGAGGCGTAATCGAACAGAATGGCCACTTTGGCCTGTATCTGTTGCACCGCACCCAACAAGTTCAGGTCATCCGCGGTCTGGCGGGCCTCTGCCAGTGCAGCAGCAGGGTGATTGTTCGATGTCATGAAGCCGGCATGCATTTGCTCTTGCGCAAACGGGGCTTGCCGCCATCGGAAATAACTCACCACCTCGGCGCCATGAGCAACGGCCTCCAATGACCAAAGCCGCACCATTCCGGGCAGCGGCGCCGGATTATACGGTGCCCAATTCACCGGGCCGGGTTGTTGTTCCATCACCCACCAACGGCCGCGCCCGACCGCCCGGTAGAGATCATGATGAAACGCCTGCATGTCCGGATCGCCCTGTTGCAAAAAGGCGGTCTTGTGCGCGTCGTCGGCGTCCAGCCGGTCCGACAGAAAACCGATCGGATAACTGTCCCAGGTGGCGATATCCAGATCCGCGCCAACCTTGAAATGATCGAAGTCCAGAATACGGCCCATGTAATTGTGCAAGAGCGGCGCATCAGTCAACGGTCGCAGCGTATCCACCTGTGCTTTGTTGAAGGCCGCGACCTGATCCGAACTGAAGCGCCGGAATGCCAGTACATGAGCCGGGTTCGGCTCGGTCACGATTTGATTGGGCAGGTCGATTTCGCTGAAGTTGCGATATTCCATCGACCAGAACACATTGCCCCACGCTTGGTTCAGCGTTTCAATTGTTCCATACCGTTCGACCAGCCAATGGCGAAACGCCTGTTGGGCAGCTGCGCTGTAACTGAGAGTGGTGTCGTGACACCCATATTCATTGTCAATCTGCCACGCGACCACATGGGGGTTCTTACCGTACCGTTCACCCAATATCCGGGCGATACGGGTAGATTCGTCGATATAGCCTTGATGGCTAAAGCAGTAATGCCGCCGGGATCCGAACTTGCGCGGGTTGCCGTTTTCATCGGCAGCCAGCATGTCCGGGTGTTTGTCCAACATCCAGCGCGGCGGCGTTGCGGTTGGCGTGCCCAGCACGACCTTCAATCCGGCTCCACCGAGTGTCTCAATCGCGCGATCCAGCCATTCGAATTTAAAAACGCCGGATTGCGGCTCGATGCGGCTCCACGCGAACTCGCCAATGCGCACCCATGTCAGGCCTGTTTCGACCATTTGCGCGGCATCGTCGGCCCACATCGTCTCTGGCCAATGTTCAGGATAATAACAAACGCCCAGTTCCGGCTTCATAAGATGACCTTGTGTTCTGCCTGACCCTGACCTGCGTTTCGCGCGGCAAAGGTCATGCCGTTGGTCGGTTGGCTGTCTATTGCTTCTGCGCTCAATCCCTGACGGGCCGTTGTGCAGAAAAGCGTATTCAGTTCATCGCCCCCGAAAGCGGGACATGACGTATGGGATGCGTCAAATGCAACGGCCTTCAGAAACATGCCGTCGGCCGTGTATGCCGCAATCCGGCTGGCACCCCATTGTGCAATCCAGATATTCCCCTGGGCATCGATGACCGCACCATCCGGGTTCAGACCTTCTTTGCGCAAATCCAAGAAAACTGCGCTGTCGCCTTCCGGCCACCCGGTTTCGGCGTTCAGACGCCAGCGCCTGACTTGTTTCGTTGCGGTGTCACAGAAATAGGCCACCGAACGATCGGGCGCAAAACAGATCGCGTTGGAGATTGTTACATCCGGAACCAATCGTCTCAACTCACCTTTCCAGAAGCGATAGATTGATCCGGCCCTAGGTTCCGCCTGCTTGCCCATTGTGCCGATCCAAAACCCACCCCACGGATCGGCGCGGCCATCGTTTGAACGGGTGACGGGGTTGTCGGCTTCCAGAGGCGTGATCAAGTTCCGCTTTCCGGATTGCAAATCGAAACGCCACAGCCCCGTTTCCGACGCCATAAGAAGCGTATCGCGATCCACCCAGCCCGCGGCCGAGACATGTTCATCGAAGCTCCAGCTTTTTGGCGCGTCCCGCTCGCGGGTCATCAGGCGTTTGCCGATGATATCGAACCAGAAAAGCTGACATCTTTCAGGATGCCACAACGGGCCTTCGCCCAACTCGCAGGGGCGGTCGTCAAAAATGGTGCTCATCCGGCGGCCTCGTCATAGGCCGCAACGATATGCCGGGCGCGCTCGGCGATTTCGGCGACATCCATTCCGGGTTTGTAAAGTGCAGAGCCTATCCCGAAGCCATCTGCGCCCGCTTTGATCCATTGCCCGAAATTGTCGGGTCCGGCACCGCCAACAGCAAAAACAAGCGCGCCTATGGGCAAAACCGGTCGTAAAGCGGCCAAACCCGCCGGACCAGCCATCACCCCCGGGAACAGCTTCAACCCGGTGGCCCCGGCCTTGAGGGCCGCAAAAGCTTCGGTTGGGGTGTAAACCCCCGGCCAGTTTTGCAGGCCCAACGCGACGGAACGCTTGATGACCTCGGCGTCATAGTTGGGCGATACGATCAACTTGCCTCCGGCGGTCGACACAGCGTCCACCTGATCGACTGTCAAAACCGTGCCCGCGCCGATCAGGGCCTGATTTCCAAACGCATCAACCAAAGTGCTGATACTGTCGAGCGGATCCGGAGAATTGAGCGGCACTTCGATCCGGTCGATGCCGGCATCGATTATGGCGCGGCCAACGGCTTTGGCTTCGTGCGGTTGCAAGCCACGCAATATGGCGATGATGGGACGGCTCATGCGGTTTGCCTTGTCATGTTTCGGGCCAGCGCAAGCCCGGCCAGAGTTGCCTCGGTGGCGTTTGCGGTTTCCACGAATGCGCCCTGCCGTTGCAAGGCTGTTGCATATGTCTGCGACACGCCCTCTGCTCCGATAACGGCCAGTTGCTGCCCCAGCCAATAGGGCCGTGTCGCGGCCAGTTCGGCCCCGATCAACATTCCGGAAAGGCGCGCGCGTGCGGTGGCTTTGGCCTGACCTTCCAGCAAGTCCGCCGCTCGCAGGTTGAAAAGACGCGCAGCCAATTGTTCGGGCTTTGACAACGTGTCCGCAACCGCCTCGGCGAAGGCGTCTTCGTCCCAGCCCGGGCCTACAGAGTGCCGCAGCACGGACTGACCACACAGCAGGTCGAACAACTCACCCGTCATGAAGGTACGAAAGCTTACAACCTCGCCAGCGCTTACCTGAACCCATTTGGTGTGGGTTCCGGGCAGGCAGATGACGCCGTCCCAATTCTGGCGCGCGCCCAGAAATCCGGCAATCTGGGTTTCCTCACCCCGCATCACATCCGGTGGGGTTGTCTGTTTCAGACCGGGTATGACAAAGGCCCGAATGCGCGGGTCTGATCCAGGTACGCGGATCGGGACATCCGGCAAGGGGTCCGACGGCACGGTCGAATAAGGGGCTTCCACCCAGCCCTGTCGTGCGCCGACCATTCCGCAAGCGACCACATCCACCGGCGCGCCGGGCAGCCAGTTTTCGATCAAATCCAGCAGGGCGGCTTGAAACCCGTCAGGTCCGACATGCGCCATGCCCTTGTCGGATTGCGCATGGTTCAGCGCGGTCGAACCCTGCATGGCCCAGGCCCGTAAATGAGATGTTCCCCAGTCGACGGCGATCCATTCAGTATTCATAACATCATCCCGAAACCACGACGCCGCCATCAACAGCCATACATTGCCCGGTCATCGCATGGCTGGCCCTGGACGCCAGAAAAAGTGTTGGTGCTATCATATCCTCGGGCTTCAGGTGCTCTTTCAGACATTGCCGGTCCAAATGGGCCGCCAGATCCTCGGGTGTGGCCCATTTATCCAACTGTTTTTGCGTCAGAACCCAGCCGGGGGCCAGAGCGTTTACGCGGATTTTCCTGGGCCCCAGTTCTCGTGCCAATGACCGTGTCATCCCCGTGATCCCGGCATTCGAGGTCGTATAGATCGGATAGCCAGCATTGCCCATCATGTAACTGATCGAGCTGAAATTGATGATTGCCCCGCCATCTTTCATTTGCCGGGCGGCTTCCTGACACGCGAAATAATAGGCTTTCAGGTTCACCTCGATCATCCAGTCCCAGAATTCCGTCGTGGTTTCCTCAAGCGTATGACGTTGGTCGTTGGCTGCATTGTTCACCAAGACGTTCAAAGGGCCATGAGCCTGGGCAGCTTTGACCATCGTCGCGTGCAGCAGTTCGGTATCCGTCATGTCGCCTTGCAGGAACAGCGGCGCGCGGCCGTGCTTGTCGCGCATCTCTTCGACAAACCCGCTGGCATCCGACCGACCAATGAAGGCCACATTGGCCCCCTGTGTCATGAATCCATCTGTCAGCGCCGCACCAACGCCCGAGCCGCCGCCGGTGATATAGACGGAGGCCCCGTCGAGATCGTGGAATGTAGCTGGTTGGGTCATCAGTGGCTCTCTCTGGTCACGAGGCGGGTGTCTTTGCCAACAAGAAAACCCAGATCCGCCCCCTGATCCGCTTGCAGCACGTGGTCGATGTAAAGTTTTGCATAACCGCGAGTGTAGTGCGGATCATCCGGTTGCCACGCGGCGCGGCGGGCGTCCAGTTCGTTTTCGTCTACAAGCAGTTCCAGTTCGCCGCTGCTGGCTGAAACACGGATGCGGTCTCCGGTTTTGACCAGCGCCAGCGTGCCACCCGCCTGTGCTTCGGGGCTGACATGCAAAATGACGGTGCCATAGGCTGTTCCCGACATGCGGGCATCCGAGATCCGGATCATGTCTCGTACACCCTCTTTCACCAGTTTCGCCGGAATTGGCATGTTGCCAACCTCGGGCATGCCCGGATACCCCTTGGGGCCACACCCTTTGAGCACTAGGATGCTCTTGGCCGTGACTGGCAGGTCTTCTCGGTCGATATTGGCCTTCAGGTCTTCGATGTTGTCGAACACGAAAGCCTCGCCCTCGGTTTCAAGAAGCGCGTCAGTGGCCGCCGAAGGCTTGACGATTGCCCCATTCGGCGCAAGGTTGCCGCGTAGGACTCGCAGGCCCGCAGCGGGCTTTACAGGATCATCGAAGGGACGGATGACGTCGGTATTGAAACACTCGGCCCCTTCGTAATGTGCTGAAATATCTTTGTTCAGAACCGTCTTTGCCGGGCGCAGGAACGATTTGAGTTCATTCAGTACAACCGGCATGCCGCCTGCGTAGCAGAAGTCTTCCATCAGGTATTTGCCCGACGGCATGCAGTTGACCAGCAGCGGGATTTCGGATCCGATTTCAAAGTCTTTCAGGGTCAGGTCAACCCCGACACGTCCCGCCAGCGCCAGCAGGTGAACCACCGCATTGGTCGAGCCTCCTACGGCCGCGTTGGCGAGGATGGCGTTCTCAAACGCCTCTTTGGTCAGGATGTCCGAGGGCTTGAGGTCTTCGTCGACCATCTCGACGATGCGCTTGCCGGTCATGTGCGCCAGCGCCATGCGGCGGGCGTCGACCGCCGGAAGCGCGGCATTGGTGGGCAGGCTCATGCCCATCGCCTCGACCAGCGACGCCATGGTGGACGCGGTGCCCATGGTCATGCAGACGCCAGCGCTGCGCGACATGCCGGATTCGGCGTTCATGAAATCCTGCAAGGTCATTTCGCCAGCCCGAACCGCTTCGGAAAATTTCCAGACATCGGTGCCGGACCCGATATCCTGTCCGCGGTATTTACCGTTCAGCATCGGGCCTGAACTGACGACGATCGAAGGCAGATCGACAGACGCGGCCCCCATCAACTGACCTGGCGTGGTCTTGTCGCAGCCGCCCAACAGAACGACCCCGTCAATACCATAGGCGCGGATCGATTCTTCGACATCCATGGCCAGCAGGTTGCGGAACAGCATCGCGGTGGGTTTCATCTGGGTTTCACCCAGCGACATGACGGGGAATTCTACTGGAAAGCCGCCCGCCTCCCACACGCCGCGTTTTACGCCCTCGGCCAGATCGCGCAGGCCCGAGTTGCAGGGGGTCAGTTCCGACCAGGTGTTGCAGATGCCAATTATGGGTCGCCCGTCAAAAGCGTGGTCGGGAAAGCCCTGGTTTTTCATCCACGACCGGTGGATGAAGCCATCCTTGTCGAGTTTTCCATACCAATGCTGTGAGCGGCGTTTTGTCATTTCTGGCTTTGTTTTTCTTGGCGGAAGTTGGATCTGAGTATTTGTGAAAAGATGAAGATCAGGCGGCGCGGGCCGGCCGGCACCAGTCGGGCAGCCAATCGTTGTGGGCCGTCAGCAGATCCTTGACAAGGTTGCGGATCTGGCGCAGGTCCAGTTCGGCGGCGGTGTGCGGATCCATCATCGCGGCGTGATAGATATATTCGGGGTTCTGTTCTGTCAGGGCCCGAACAGTCAGTTCCTGTACATTGATCTGGGTGCGCATCAGGGCAATCAACTGCGGCGGGATGTCGGTCACGACAGAAGGCTGTACGCCGTTGCTGTCGACCAGGCAGGGGGTTTCGACCGCCGCGCCCATGGGAAGTTGCGGGATCTGGCCGGTATTGGGCAGGTTGCCATAGGCCATGTAAGGCGTGTTCGTAACGATCGCGTTCATCAGGTCGGCGGCGAATTCGTGGCTGCGCGTGACATCGATATTGCGCCCGTCGGTCAGGGTCTTGGCCTGTTCCTTCCACATCTCGACCTGCTCGACGCAGCGGGTGGGGTATTCGTCCAGCGGGATGGAAAATTCCTCGATCAGGTCCTGTCGCCCGTCCTTGATGAACCACGGCACGTATTCGGCCAGGTGTTCCGAGCTTTCTGTGCAGAAATAGCCCAGGTGATCCATCACCTCGTAGCGCACCTTGTTGGGGCAGCGCGGCATCAGCAGCGGCGCCTTCGGGAATTTCCCCGAGTGATAGCCCTGGCGCAGTGCCGGATACAGGTCGCGGCCTTGATGTTCCAGTTTCAGAAAGAATGCGACGTGATTGACGCCAGCGACTTTGTAGCGGAACTCATCCTTTGGCAGATCCAGATCGTGGGCCAGTTCCTCGACAGTATTTTGAACCGAGTGACAAAGACCCACATGTTTCAGGGTCGGGAAGCGTTCGGCCAGTGCCCAGGTGTTGATGGCCATCGGATTTACGTATTGCAGCAATGTCGCGTTCGGACAGAGTTGCATCATGTCCCCTGCGACATCCCAAAGCACCGGAACCGTGCGCAGGCCTCGCATGATCCCTCCGACGCCCAGCGTATCAGCGATGGTTTGACGCAAGCCATACTGCTTGGGGATCTCGAAATCGGTGATCGTGCAGGGATTGTATCCCCCCACCTGAAACGCGGTGATGACGAAATCGGCCCCGTCCAGCGCCGCGCGGCGGTCGGTATGGGTCGAGACGGTCGCCCCGGCCCCGACCGAGCGGATCATGGAGCGCGCAACTGCTTCGCTTTCCGCAAGGCGCTGGGGGTCGATATCCATAAGCGCAAAGTGACTGTCGGCCAGCGCAGGGGTCAACAGAGCATCTCCAACGATGTTCTGCATGAAAATTGTGGACCCGGCACCGATAAAGGTAATTTTGGTCATTTCACAGCTCCGAGGGTCAAACCCGCAATGAAGTGTTTCTGCATCAGGAAGAACATGGCCACCGGTGGCAGAGCCGCCACGATGGAGCCCGCGCTCATCAATTGATAAGCGGCGCGGAATTGTGCGTTGAAACTGGTGATCCCGGCAGTTACAGGCTGGCTTTCTGCGCCTTGCGTCAGGACGACGGCCCAGAAATAGTCGTTCCAGATGAAGGTGAAGATCAGCACGCTGAGCGCGGCGATCGCGGGCTTCATCAGCGGCAGGACCACGTACCAGAAGATGCGCCATTCGCTGATACCTTCGACCCGGGCGGCCTCGATCAGTTCAAAGGGCAGGGCGCGGATGAAGTTGCGCATGAACAGGGTGCAGAACCCGGTCTGGAACGCAATGTGGAACAGGACCAGCCCGGTCTTGGTGTTGTAGAGCCCAAGTTGCAGGGTCAGATCCCGAACCGGCACCATCAGGATCTGGAAGGGCACGAAATTCCCGGCCACGAACATGAAAAATATCCAGAGGTTCGACTTGAACTTGTAGATGCCAAGCGCGAAGCCGGTCATGCAACTGAGCGCCACCGCTCCGATCACGGTGGGGACGGTGATCATGAATGAATTCAGCAGGTATCGCGGCATGTCCGAATTGAAGAACACCTGCCCATAGTTGAAGGCGCCCTCAAAGCTGGATGGCATCCCCCAGTAATTCGCGTTGGTGAAGTCAGCAGCGGGTTTTACCGAGAAAAGTGCAACCGCCAGTAGGGGACCCAGCCACAACAGAAGGGCTAAGGGAAGCATGGCTTGATACGTGATCTGCGCCGCGCGGGGTTGTTTTTCGATGGGTTTGGGAAACATCTCAGCGCCCCTTCTCTTCACGGTACATCGACCACAGGAAGTAGGCGATGAAGCACAACATGATCAGGAAAAGGATCACGGCGATGGCCGCGCCATAACCCATGCGGAAGCCATACTCGGACAAGGCGACCTCGAACATGTAATAGGCCAGCACGCGGGAGGATCCGAAAGGTCCGCCTTGCGTCATGATCGAGATCAGGTCGAATGACCGTAATGCGCCTATGATGGTTACGACAAACGCGATAAAGGTTGCGGGCCGCAATTGTGGGATGATGATGTGCCAAAGCATCTTCCAACCCTTGGCCCCGTCCAGGCGTCCAGCCTCGATCTGTTCCGGATCCACAGCGTTCAGGCCGGTGAGGTACAGGATCATGCAATAGGCGGTTTGTGGCCAGAGGCCGGCGAAGATGATGCCGTAGGTCACGAAACGCTCATCGCCCAACACGTTTACCGGGCCAAGGCCGAAGAAGCCGAGGAATTCGTTCAGCAACCCGAAGGTCGGATCGTAGAACCAGGTGAACACCAGCCCCACCACGACCTGAGAAATCACGAAAGGAAAGAAAAACAGGGACTTATACAGGCGGATGCCCCAAACGGTCTGATTCAGAAACAGGGCGATGAACAAACCTGCCGGAATCGCAGCCAGGTAAAGGATCAGCCAGATCAAGTTGTTTTTCATCGAGATGTAGAAAGCATCCCGGTCTACCCATTCCCAATAGAGGTCTTCGTAGTTACGAAAGCCGACGTATTCCGCAGCGCCCAGGCCGTCCCACTCGTAAAGTGACAGGTTGAAGGACTGGAATACCGGGATAATCACATAGACCAAAAAGAACAGCATCCCGGGGGCCAGAAACAGCCAGGGTGCGATGCGTTGTTGGTTGCGATGGAACCAGCTTTCCTGTTCTGAGGCGTCGGCAGCAACTGTCATGGGAAACTCGGGTCTGTTGGAGCAAGGCGGGTCGGAACCCGCCCTACGATTCAAAGGAGCGTGGGCCGGGCTTTGGCCCGACCCTGGACTGGTCAGTTATCGTAAATACGCTCGCGCGCGCGTTCGAGTTTGGCCAGTATCCGGTCCAAGTTGTCGGGTTTGACCATGAATTCCTGGAAACCCTCCATGGACACTTTGGCCATTTCCGCAGGCGCGTCGCGGTCCCAGAACTGGGCTACCCCACCGGGGCTGTTGGACGAGAGCATTTCAAAGCCCTGTTGCAGGAACTTGTCGTCATCCACGGCGGATTGCGCGTTGACCGGCAATTGGCCGAGATTCGCGCCGTTGTTGATTTCGGTCTGTTCATCAGCAGAGACCACGAAACGCAGGAATTCGCGCGCAGCTTCCTTGTTCGAAGCATTGGCCGGGATGTGGAACGTGTCGGTCGGGGCGTCTTCGGCCAGCTCGACATCGGGATTGATCGCGACGAACTGGTAGAAATCCAGTTGGTCATCCGTCAGGCCCGCATCGCGCAACGGTGCCACTGCGAAGTTGCCCATCAGATAGGCTGCTGCCTCACCATTGACCATGAAGGGCAGGGCTTCTTGCCAGCTATACGTCTGGTGATTGTCGATGAAGGCGCCCATGTCGATCAACTGTTTCCAGTTGGCGAAAGTCTGTTTTACCCGGTCATCTTCCCAGCTGACTTCGCCGTTGGCGAGTTGCTGGTGGAAGTCGAAACCATTGGTCCGCATGTTTAGATAATCAAACCAGCCACCGGCGGTCCAAAGGAACTTGGTGCCAATGGTATAGCAGGCACGCCCGGAATCGACGATTTTCTGGCAGTTGGACAGTTCTTCTTCCCAAGTGGTCGGCTCGCTCAGGCCCAGCTCGTCAAAGATGTCTTTGCGATAGTAGACACCCCACTGATAATAGGTATAGGGCACGCCCCATTGCTTGCCGTCGATTGTCAACGCGCCCTTGGTCGAAGCGAGGTTGTCGGCGATTTCGGGCTCGGCCCACAAATCTGAAACATCCTCGAACAGACCTGCCTCGACATATGGTTTCATACGGTTGGCCGCGTACCACGTGGCCACGTCCGGGGTGTCGGCCGTCAGGAAATTCCGGATCTGCGTTTTATAGGCTTCGCGGTCGATGACGGTTGTCTCGATTTCCAACCCCGGATGCTGAGCGCCGAACCGTTCGATCATCGCCTCCATCGTCGCGCGTGGCGCCGGGTTCGATGTGTCCAGAAAAATCCGCAGATCTCCGGTGAGTTCCGCAGCAGCTGGCGCCGCCAACGCGACACCAAGAGCCAGCGCAGCCGTCGTGCGCTTGAAAGTTGAATACATGGTTTCCTCCCTGTTGGTCTCCTGCAAAGTTCCAAATAGTGGAACATTGTTTTATATATTGAAAACTACACATCGACTCGGTTACTGTTGTCAAGACCCTCGTGAGGATGGCGAGGGATAATCGGAGGAGAATGATGGCCCGTGTCAGGTGACGGAACTATAGGCAAAGCATGTGATGTACTGGATCACGTGGCATCGTTCGAGCGCCCTGTTCGATTCGCTGAACTCTTGGAAAACAGCGATTTTCCGAAGGCAACCCTGTATCGATTTCTGCAATCCCTGACCAACCAAGGAATGCTGTCTTATGACCGCGACAGGCAGACCTATGCGCCCGGTATGCGGTTGGTTCGGTTGGCCCATGCGGCATGGACGCAAAGCTCACTGGCTCCGATAGCGCGGCCTTTTCTGGATGCCCTCAGCCGAGAAACCGGTGAAACGGTGCATCTGGCGCAGCTTGATTCCAGTCAGGTTCTTTACGTCGACAAACGCAACGCCGCACAACCAATCGAGATGTACTCTCAGGCTGGAAAAGTTGGACCGGCCTACTGCACGGGGGTCGGCAAGGCGATGCTGGCATTCTTGGACGAAGATGCGTTGAACAAGGCGGTGTCGCAGCAAAGCTATCACCGCTTCACCGACAAAACGCTGACATCCGAAAAGATGTTGCGGGCTGATCTTGACAGAATTCGCAGCCGGGGATTTGCCATCGATGATGAAGAGCACGAGCCGGGCATCATTTGCATCGCCTGCCCAGTTCTGACGTCAAACGGTCGGATGCTTGGCGCGATTTCGATAACCGGGTCCACCGAACGTATGGATTTCGATCAACTCGAAGCCTGGGTGCCGCGCCTGCGGCGTGTGGCCGAACAAATTGGAGCCGAGGCACAAGCCTGGCGGTTTCCCGAAACAGGCCAAAGTTCCAAAAACGACAGGATGCTGATGACATGACAGGTGTAACTCTGAATCGGGCAATCAAACGGTATGGTCAGACACAGGTCATTCATGGGATCGATCTGCAAATCGAAGATGGAGAGTTCTGCGTTTTTGTAGGGCCTTCAGGGTGCGGAAAATCCACGTTATTGCGGATGATTGCAGGGCTGGAAGAAACCTCGGAAGGTGAGATTCACATTGGATCGCGCGAGGTGACACATATGGATCCAGCCAAGCGCGGCGTGGCGATGGTGTTTCAGACTTATGCGCTTTACCCGCACATGTCAGTGGCCGAAAACATGGGATTTGGCCTGCGCATGAATGGTGTCCCAAAAGCCGAGATCGACCAGAAGGTTCAGGAGGCTTCGAGCATTCTGAAACTTGATCCCTATCTCAAGCGCAAACCCAAGGCCCTGTCCGGGGGGCAACGGCAAAGGGTTGCGATCGGGCGGGCGATTGTACGCGGGCCCGAGGTTTTTCTGTTTGACGAACCCCTGTCCAACCTGGACGCTGAATTGCGTGTCGAGATGCGCGTCGAAATCGCGCGTCTGCATCAGGAAATCGGTGCAACCATGATCTATGTGACCCATGATCAGGTCGAAGCCATGACGATGGCCGACAAGATTGTGGTGCTGCGCGATGGCCGGATCGAACAGGTCGGCGCCCCGATGGATCTGTACCGTGATCCTGACAACCGGTTTGTTGCAGGTTTCATCGGTTCGCCCGCGATGAACTTTCTTGATTGCGATTATGCCGACGGCCATGTCACCCATCCCGCTTTGGGCCAGCCATTGCCGGTCTCGGCAGCTGTTCCTGCCGGAACGGACAAGGTGACATTGGGGATGCGCCCTGAACATATTCATATCGACCGGTCTGCGGACACCTGCACCGTGGAACTGACAGAAGCGCTCGGGGGTGTATCCTACTCGTATTTGCTGACGCCAAATGGTGACAAACTGATTGTCGAAGAGAGGGATGACCAGCGCAGCAAAACCGGGGACCGGATTGGCATATCCATTCAACCTGACCGTGCCATGGTATTTGATCCCGAGACAGGACAGAGATTTCGGTAATCCTTGGCCGCAACCCGAAAAACTTCGTGGGACAAGCTGTACAGCTTCATGGAAAACACTTGGCGTGACCTGAAGGGAAACGTCAAAGACAGGCGGGTGAAACGTTGAGCTGATGACATCAAAAGCCATCCACGCCCCGCCCGTGGCAAAACGCGCGGGCACAGATGATTGATTCCCAGCGCAACGTGATTTAAGGGAGGCCCTGTCAAAACAGAGTCACCCAGGGGCGGTATCGTGATCGCGCCCCTCCCGCGCCACGCTGAAGTGGCTTCAACTCTTGGATCGCACGCCCCGAAAGGCTTAAAAAGGTAAAAGAATATGGCAGATAAATCGAACTTCGACATATTGTATACCATTGTAGACGAAGCGCCCGAACTGGCCAGCGCCTCGTTCCTGCCCATCATTCGCAAGTTCGCTTCGGCTGCTGGCGTCAGCGTGGGCACCAAGGACATTTCACTGGCCGGGCGCATTCTGGCAGCCTTCCCCGAGAACCTGACGGATGAGCAGCGTGTCTCGGACGATCTGGCGGCATTGGGTGAGCTGGTAAAGACCCCGGACGCCAATGTGATCAAGCTGCCGAACATCTCGGCATCGGTTCCGCAACTGGTTGCCGCCATCGAAGAGTTGCAGTCGCAAGGCTATGATATCCCGGCCTATCCCGAAGAACCTTCGACCGACGAAGAAAAGGCGATCCGTGCGCGTTATGATGCCATCAAAGGCTCGGCCGTGAACCCGGTTCTGCGTGAAGGTAACAGTGACCGCCGCGCGGCGCGGGCTGTCAAAAACTATGCCCGCAACAACCCGCATTCCATGGGCGAATGGACCTCGGACAGCAAAACCAAAGTCTCGTCCATGTCGGGCAACGATTTTTACGCCAATGAGAAATCGGCCACCATCACCGCTGCCCAAGCGGGCGATGCAAGGATCGAGTTTGTCGGCAAAGACGGCAGTGTGACTGTCCTGAAGGACGCGTGGCCGCTGGAAGAAGGCACCGTGGCTGATGCGACCTTCATGTCGGTCAAAGCACTGTCATCCTTCCTTGCAGAGGCCATCGAGGACACCAAGAAAGACGGCACAATGTTCTCGTTGCACCTGAAAGCCACGATGATGAAGGTCTCAGACCCGATCATCTTTGGCTATGCGGTCAAGGCCTGGTTGGCGCCGGTTTTCGAAAAATTCGGTGCGGAACTGGATGCGCTGGGTGTGAATCCGAACTCGGGTCTTGGCGACTTGCTAGAGCGGGTACAAAACAATGCCGAGATCGTCGCCGCAATAAACGCGATCAAGGCTGATCGTCCATCCATGTATATGGTGGATAGCGACAAGGGCATCACCAACCTGCATGTTCCTTCCGACGTGATCATTGATGCTTCGATGCCAGCGGTGATCCGCGCGGGCGGCAAGGGTTGGGATGAGACCGGCGCCAAGGGTGATACTAATTGCGTCATCCCCGACCGGTGCTATGCAACTGTTTATGATGAAAGCATCAAGTTCTTCAAAGCCAATGGTGCATTGAATCCGGCCAGTGCCGGTGCGGTCGCAAACGTTGGTCTTATGGCGCAGAAAGCCGAGGAATACGGCAGCCACCCGACCACCTTCGAGGCACCCGCCGACGGCACAATGCGCATCGTTCTTGCCAATGGCGAGATCTTGCATTCGCACGAGGTCGAAAAGGGTGACATCTGGCGGGCCTGCACCGTCAAGAAGGCGCCGATCGAGAACTGGATCCAACTGGCGATGGACCGTCAGCGCCTGACCGGATCCGAGGCGATCTTCTGGCTGGATGCGAACCGCGCCCATGACGCCGAGCTGATCAAATACGTGGAACCGGCGCTCAAGGCTGCGGGCGTGGCTGACAAGTTCCAGATCTTGGCCCCGCGCGAGGCAACCCGCCAGACGCTGGAAACCATCACCGCCGGAAAGGACAGCATCGCCATCACCGGCAACGTGCTGCGTGACTATCTGACCGACCTGTTCCCAATCCTCGAACTGGGCACCTCGGCCAAGATGCTGTCGATCGTCAAGCTTATGAATGGCGGCGGCCTGTTCGAAACCGGGGCAGGGGGCTCGGCACCGAAACACGTGCAGCAATTGGTCGAGGAAAACCACCTGCGCTGGGATTCGATGGGCGAATTCTGCGCGCTTGGGGAATCCCTGAACTTCCTGGCCGACGCCAAAGGAAACGCGAAGGCAGGTGTTCTTGGCGCTGCGGCAGAGGCCGCAACTCAGGGCATTCTGGACAACAACCGGTCGCCAAGTCGAAAAGTGGGCGAACCGGACAACCGCGACAGCCACTACTGGTTCGCGCGCTACTGGGCCGAAGCCTTGGCAGCCCAATCTGACGATGCCGATCTGGCAGCTGAAATGGCACCACTTGCAAAAGAGCTGGCAGACAAAGAAGAGCAGATCTTGTCGGAGCTGGCCGCAGTCCAAGGACCGTCGGTGGATTTGGGCGGATACTATCACACTGACCCGGTCAAAACCGGCGCTGTGATGCGCCCCAGCGCTACACTGAACGCAATCATCGGCTGATCGCCGTCGAACAGGCGGGCGAGTTTCGTCCGACATCAAAACACGAAGGGACCGCCTTTGCGCGGTCCTTTTCATGGAACGCGGGATTGCCAAAAGACCCGCGCCGAAGCTTGCGCCTGACGATCTGTAGCTTGCTGTGGCTGCGCCTTTAAAACCAACCTTGTCAGGTTCTATGAACGACTTGCGCAATGTGTGCCCGGGAGACACTTGCGCAACACTTTGGACTTCAGCGCTTGGCCGTCCGCTCGCCAGGCGCAAATTTCGATCGCTTTCCCAAAACTGCGAACAGGGCGGTCAGCAAGGATCGAAAGATCCTGATTTTTGGAAAAAATTTAAGATTTACGGGATTCCCCCAATAGCGCCGGTTTTCAGTCCGCGTTAGGTATTTGGGGACAAAGAATTTCACTGGTGAGGCCTTAGGGCTATATCACTCACTCAGAAAAATGGCCAGCATTTGGGGTGCTGGCCATTTGCGTATCTGGTTCACCAAATCCTTGAACAAACCAGCGTGTTCAGACGCTTACGCGCGAACAGGCCGTTCATTTGCCTAGCATTGAACTGGGGGGGGTGGTTCTGATCAGCCAAATCGACGGGTTTGAGCCTCGACAAGCGATGGCTTGATTTGGTCAACGCCTGACGCAGCTACACCTTTGTGCTGCAAATATGACAGACGACGTGCTTCCCTCCGGGCAAGAGCCAGAGATTCCAATATCAAAGCGCAGACGATGGACAGCATTGTCGCAACAAAACCGGATACTGCGACGACGACAGACGGAATTCTATCGACAAGCCCTGTTTCCAAGAATTCCCGGAATACGGATACAAACACAAAGAGCGAAGGCAAAAACATAAACACGGCCAATGACAGGAAAAACGCAATGGGCTTTTCATCCTTGATCAGCAAGCCGATCATTTTGAGAATCCGCCATCCGTCGGAAAACGTCGCCAGCTTGGAGTTCGATTCTGGCAGGCGTGACGAATACCTTGTTTGAACCTCACCGATTGGCATGCGCATCTGCATCGCATGAACTGTTAGCTCTGTTTCAATCTCGAACCCGTTTGATACTGCGGGGAAGCTTTTGACAAAGCGTCTGCTGAAAACGCGGTAACCCGAAAGCAGGTCGTTGATTTTGCTGTTGAAGAAGAATTTCACAAGCCAACTGAACAACGCGTTGCCAAATTTGTGGCCGCGCCGATACGCTTCGGTTTCTTCATTCACCCGGGCGCCGTTGACCATATCCAGATTCTGCGAAACGAGCAGGTCGATCAATTCCGGCGCCGCCGCGCTGTCATAGGTCGCATCTCCGTCAGCCATAACGTATACATCCGCATCAACGTCAGCAAACATTCGACGGACCACGTTGCCTTTGCCCTGGTATGTTTCGGAATAGACCCGCGCGCCTGCCTCAAGCGCGACCTTGACGGAGTCGTCGGTGGAATTGTTGTCATATACGTAAATCGTCGCGTCGGGCAGGGCCGCACGGAATTGCCGAACGGTTTCACCTATGGCAACGGCCTCGTTGTAGCAGGGCAAGATCACTGCAACGTCCAAATCCGATCTGGTCGCGGACGACGGTGAGTTATTCTGAATATTGAAGGCGCCCTGTATCATATGAAAATCACGCTCTTTCATTGGCATCAATTGAATGATGATCGTGCTTGGGGTTAGAAGGTGCTGCGCATTTGAGGCTGTTATGAAGCAGATAAGAGGCCAAAATTTGTCATTCTGAAAAACCTCGTGTTTAACGCTGACAAAAAAGGGGCCGATTGAAGAACCGGCCCCAAAGTTTCAGCTGAACCGAGGGATCAGTTCGACGCTGCCATCAGTTTCTCGTTGTGCTCGCGCAGCGTGTCGGAGACGATCGCATACCATTCCCCGGTTTCGCGCATCTCGTTCAGGCCTTTGTTCAACATCGCCAGGTATTGCTTGCCGAACGGATTGCTGCGGTGGCTGATAAAGCGCAGCGAGGACAGCGAGGTCACGTACGGGTTCTCAACCAGGTCGTTCTGGTTCAGTCCCATTTCAACCATTGTGTCCGAGAACAGCTGAACTTCAAAAGTTGCAACATCTGCGGTGCCGGTAAGGACCGCGTCCAGGCATTCACGTGCGGTGATCGGCTGCATCAGCGTAATGGTTTCACCATTGTGCAGACCTTCCTGTTCCAGATCATGGATGAACCAGCCATCCATACGGCAGATGGTGGCGCCCTTCAGTTCTTCAAAGGTTGTCGCATTCGCATACTGGCTTTCCGGAATGGTGTAGAACCCGACGACAATGTCATAGACCGGAACAGATGAATCGAACTGTGTGCAGCGCACCTCGGTTTCCCAGGACCATTCGTAAGTGCGGTTGGTGCAATCCGGCATGTTCCACGCCATGGACACGTCAAAGGCGCCAAGAGGCAGAAGAGTTTCCAGGTGCGAGTTCCAGTCATCCACGAAGCTTACGGAATAGTCGCGCGCGTTGCCGCCGCGCTGCAAAGCCGTGGTGCCCAGACGGGTGATTGCTCCGCCACCGTTCAGCGATTCATCTGCGAAAGGTGCCCAGCCATTGCCGGTCACCAGCTTGATCGGCGGCTGGTAGACGCTCGAACGTTTGACGCTGGCTGCGCGTTGTTCTTCAGCTGCTATGATTTCCTGCGCGCTCTGACCATTGGGCAGGCTGCCGTCTTCACAGGGAAGGGCCAGAACCAGACCTGGCTCCAGAGCGTTGGGGTTGGTGATTTCGTTCCGGTTCGCGTTGAAGATCGGCTGATAGTTCGACGTGCCATAAGCTGCGATTGCAATGGTCGCCATGGTGTCACCGTCTTGGACGGTATAGTTGGTACAAGCTTCCTGCGCCGCAGCGGCGCCCGCACTCAGAGCAGTGATCGCGGTTGCTGAAAGCGCTACCTTCTTTATCTTTTCGTTAAACATGTCCACTTCCTCCAGACTTTAGTTTGTCAGGCCAGATCGGGGCCTTATCCATTTTCCATTTGATGACGCAGGGCGGTTGACACGATGTCGCGCCATTCGCCCGATTGCTGCATGATTGCCAGACCCTGATTCAGCGTCTCAAGGATCGCTTCCCCATCAGGATTATCTTTGTGGGTCATGACGTTAAGCGACTTGATGGCCGCAAGGTTGGGGTTTTCGATAATCCGGTGCTTGTACCCAAGCCGATCTATTGCCTCGGCTGCCAGATGTGCTTCGATGGCAACGATATCTGCGGTGCCTTCCATCAGAGAGTGAAAGCAATCATCCGGTGACGTTGGGCGCAGAAGTTTGATGACCGGTTCGTACAGGCTTACCGCGTCCATGTGAGACAGGGACCAACCCTCCGGCCGGCAGATCGTTGCACCGGCAAAGTCGGCATAGGTTAATGTCTCTTCATAGCCGGAACCTTCCCGGGCGAAGAACGTATCCACAACCTCGTAGAACGGGTTTGAGAAATTGTAGGTCTCGCACCGGTTGCGATCATCTTCCGACAGCGCAACGGCCTCTTCGCAATTGGGGCGCGACCAGGGGAAGGTGGCGTCAAATGCAAGCGTCGGCATCAACAGGTCCAGATGGGATGACCAGTCATTGACGAACTGAATCTTGTAGGCCTGTTCGGGAGCGGCACGAAACATCGCTGTCTCAACCAGATGGGTATAGAGCCCCCGATTGGGCAGAGATTCATCGGTGAACGGAGCGTAGTTCCCACCGGTGATCAACAGCAATTGACGATCCCGAATCTCGGGCCGTTCACCTGTTCCGGCATTCCGGATCAAAGCGGCAGCTTCGGCGCGGGCGGCTTCGACCTCTTCCTTGGCAGCAGCCCGTGCCGCAACGACCGCGTCTTCACTCGCTTTCTTTGCCTCGGCTTCCGCTGCGGCAACACGTGCTTCTGCTTCGGCCACAGCTTTTTCAGCGCGTTCTTCTGCGGCTTTTACCAGCTCAGCCGCCATTTCCGCAGCCAGCCGCTCTGCCTCGGTATCAGCCAGCACCGGAGCGCGCCCGACATCTTCCAGACATGGCAGTTCCAGAACGTCGCCAACACGGATGATATTGGGGTTGGAACCGATAATATCCCGGTTCGCGTCGAAAATGATGCGAAAGTCTTCCGTCGCATACACTTCGATTGCCAATTCCCGTAAGCTATCGCCGCGTTGAATTTCATAACTTGAACACGCCTCTTGCGCAGATGCCGCGCCCGTCGCGGCAGCAAGGGCAAGGCTTGATATGAGTAAGTGCTTTTTCATGGGTCCTGTTGCTTTGCCTGTTTAGGTTCTTGTAAGTTTCGCCACTGCGATAGAAAGATTGTCCTGATCCGGGTCACCCTTGGCCTGCACAGCCGTCAGCAATGCTTCGGCAATGTCTTGTGCCAGCCCCTGTTGATGATCCCGCAGAATGGCCTGAATTTCGGTGTCGCTGATGTACTGCAACCCATCACTTCCAAGGATGAGGACATCGGTGGGCGACACGATCAATGGATCTTCCGGGCAGTCCACTTTGGGAATGGCCCCGCCCGTAACCACGGACGTCAATTGATTGCAGTCTATTTCCCGGGCTTCTGCTTCAGTGATCTCTCCCGAAGCCACTTTCGACGCAATCACGGGTGCCATCGAGTGGTCTTCGTTGACCTGCGTCAACGCCCCATCTCGAAACAGATAAAGAGGGCTGTCGCCGATCGAAATCCAGAACACACGCCGCCCCAGAAGAAGGACACCCAACATGGTCGATCCCATGTTGAACCCCTGGCCCCGGGCCTCGGTGTAGTTGGCGATCGCGGCATTGGCTTGCATGGCGGCCAAAGGAAGCGCATCTATCGCGGATCCTTCGTTCAGGGTTTCTGCCTCAAGTTCCGCGTCCAGCGCGTCGCGCCAAGCGGCCACTATCATTTCCGAAGCTATTTCACCCGCCTCATGGCCACCCATACCGTCCGCAATCACAACATAGCCCGCGTCCGACGCGTCAAACATGCGGGCTGCAATCGCGTCTTCCTGCGTTTCCCGCTGACCCTGGTTCAGGATCAGCGCAACATCATATGCCGGAGTAGCCAGCATTTATCAGGAATCCCGCCAATCAAAACCGTCGTCACAGAAGGCCATGAACCGGATCGAGGTTTCGCTGATGCGGATCAGGTCTCCGCTGGACAGGGCCACGGTGCTGAGAACAGGTTTGCCGTTCAGACGTACAAGATTGGCCTTGCCGCCATGGCCCAAGTAACACTTCCGGTCTTCGGGGTCATAGGCGATGACTGCATGGTTCGAGCGCGAAATGCCGGTATCGCCAAAATCCAACTGAATGGCCTGGTCATCGTTGCGTCCGATTTGCATCAGGCCTTCGGTGAGCGTAATGCTTGAACCTCGTCCCGGGCCGGCTGTTACTACCAACCAGCCCACCGGGAATGTCTCTTGCGCCGCTTCTGCTTTCGCTACGGGTTCGGAGGATTCGATCAGGTCCTGAACATGCGTATCGGCGCGCTCAAATCCCAGAAATGTCGTCTTGACCCGTGAACGGCGATCCTCGACCGGGGCGGGGGCTGGTGCAACCTGCTCAATCACCGGCTCAGCGGTCTCTTCGACCTGCTTTGCTTCTGGGGCCGGAGCTTCGGCAACCTCAACCTCGCCGACTTCCGGTTCGGCAGGTTCGGACACGACCTCGGCCGTTGCTTCCTCTGGCGAAGTCTCGGCGGGTGTTTCCGTCACATGCAGGGTGACAACCTGCTCGACCTCAACCAGTTCTTCGACATGCTCTTCCACCAGAACGTTTTTCGGAGCGTCGTCCTCTTCCAAATTGTCTTCTTCTTCCGAACTGTCTTCGGCGAAGATCGACTCCTCGGGGTCGGTCACTGCCTCCGGCTCGGCTTCGTCGAACTCGGGCATCTTTTCTTCGGGGATCAGTTCATCCGTTTCCTCATAGGATTCGGATGTCATGTTTCCACCGGCCAGGGCGGCGCGCAAAGCGTTGAAATCCGCAATGGGTTCCTGCTTTTCTTCTTCGCTTACGGCGCCGTCTACTGCGGCCGGTTTCTCGGCAACGTCTTCTTCTTTGGATTTGCCGGCACCTTCGAGAAGCCGGCTCAGAGGGCTTTTGTATTTGAACATGGTGTCGACACCTTCAAGTTAGTGACGCAGATAAGCCGCGTCGTAAGCTGCTACTGTTCCCTGCACGTCAGCGCAGAGCCACTCAATGGATACCCAAGGGAACTGGTACATTCTGCGGCGGGCCGGTTCCCGCCAGGGTGGCAAACCTTGATACCACCCTCAGCAAACACACACTGGCAGATCACTTTTGAACCGGTCAGATTACTCCTGTGCAAGCTGCATGATTGCGGCCGTCTCGGCCCCATTGCGCAACACTGTCAGATTTGCCTCGGGCTGCTCGCTTGAAACGAGTGCGGCCAGCATCTCATCAAGGCTTTCCGAGCCGTCAAATGTGACGCCGGAATGGCTTTCATTCAGCAGGACATCGTCTTTTTGCAGGCTTCCTGCCGCGTCGGCCGGAACTGCGTTCACCGTGGTTTGCCATCCGCTATTACCTTCGGCGCTAACGGTAAAGGTGTAACCATTTTCCAAACCAACGGATCGTATGGCGGGAAGGGCCAACAGACCATTTTGCGCCCGGGTCTGACCCAGCGGGCGATAGCGGGCAGCAACCCTTGTGTACCCATCGGCGTCAACCTTCAGGTTATCCAGAACCTGAGCCGCAAAAGGAACATCCTGACGAACCGGGCTGCCATTCAGGGTATAGATGACAGCGCCACGCTGTACCCAATCGCCGATCACGCTCATGTCCTGATTGGCGTCCACCCCCGTAACTGCGATCGTGGCTCCGGTCGAGCCACGGCGGCGGGATGTCTGGAAGGGGATATCGACATCCCAATGCGCAAAAGCCACCTGCTGTTCCGCCGGAACACCGGCGTTGGCAATTGCATCAGTCGCAGGTGTCTCGATCTCAGACACTGCTGCAACATCAGACGCTTCTTCCGACTGTGCCGGAACTTCGGAACGTTCAGTGTCTGCGGAGGCTGTTTCTGTGGCAGCTGGCTCCGCAGGTACTGGTTGTGCCTGCTCGACAGGCTCTTCCGGCTTGGGTTCGGGTGCGATGGCCACTTCGGGTTCGGGATCGGTGGCCTCTGTGACAGAAGGATCTGTAACGGGCGCCTCTGTCTCGGCGGATTGTATGTCTGCCGCGGGCTGCGCGACCGGTGTTTCTGCCTGGTCTTCCGTCTTGTCGCCGGACATCGCAAAGAAACCACCCGCGGCCAACGCAACTGCAACAACAGCCGCGCCTGCAATCAGCTTGCCGCTGCCGCCGGACCCGCTCTGAACCACTGTATCGACAGCGACCGGGGTTTCCTCTTTCTTAGAGATTTTGGTAAGATCGACATCTTTTTTGTCTTCGTTGCCAAGAACGATGTCCGAGTTTCCGGCCAGCAGGGCCGTAACTACGGCTTCGGCGTTTTCGCTTTCGGCCTTGATCCGGGCCTTTTCTTCCTCTTTATCTTTGCGATCCATTCCGACAATCACGGACACGGGCCGATAGGCGAATGTGTCGAACATGACGCCGGGGCCGCGGAACATGCGCAACCAATCCAATGCAGATTGAAGACGATCCGTGGCGTGAACTTCCATCGCCTTGTCAATCGCCTCGAGGAACCCATCTGGGTATCCTTCGAAACGACCGGTCAATGGCGTGTAGGGGTCATCCTGCCCGTTGTTGAACGCGTTCAGGCGGCTCTGGCCGTCGATGGGGCGTTCACCGCTGATTGCGTGATAAAGCGTGGCGGCCAGAACATAGAGGTCGCTGCTGGGCCCTTGATCCGCGCCCCGGACATAGAATTCGTGCGGAGAGTATCCATCCTTTATCACGCGCAGGGTCAGCAATGCTGCCGATTTGTTCGCCGCTTGCTCACGTGCGGCGCCAAAATCGATCAGGACGGGGTCTCCGTTTTCATCAATCAGAATGTTGTCCGGCGAAATGTCCCGATGCAACATGCCGCTCTGGTGAATGAAAGACACCGCGGACAACATTTTTTCGGTGACCTGAACGATGAAATCAGGACCGCCGTCATTCTCCGGGTTTTCCACGTAATCCAGCAGGTCGCACCCACGGATGAGGTCCATTGCGATATATGCGGTGTCATTGTCTTCGAACACCTGGTGTACGTCCACGATATTGGGATGCACCAGGCGCGCATGATTGCGTGCCTCCTGAATAAAGAGGTCAATGATCGAGCGCAGGTCGTCCTTGTAGGATGGATCATTGGGCTCAACCAGATCACCGTTGCGTCGGCACAGCGCTCCGGGGAAGCACTCTTTGATCACGACGTCGCGCTCCAGGCTGTCGCGCGCCAGGTAAGTGATCCCAAATCCACCGTTGCTGAGATAGCGGAGGATTTCATACTGCCCGCGCAACAGCTTTGCGCCTGGCTGCAATCCTTCAATTTTCGGTTCGTCGTGCGTCGCGCCGACAGCCTGGTTGTGGCTCATTTCAATCCGCCCGTTCTATTCATTTTGCGGCTTAGAAAAACCGGGCCGACAGCCCACGAACTCACAACCAAAAACAACCGCAGGACACTTGAGAACGGTTAGACGTTTCAAATTTGACTTTATTGGGGCCGCCTGATGGCTTCACTATGGATCGTTTTTCGCATGATGGCATATGTTGTGCCCAATGACATCTATCGCACAAAATATAGACATCGAATATGAGCTGATTGAAAACTTAAACCCGAAATCAAGCGTGTTGGTCCACGAATTCGAAACAATAAAGGGCCGATCCCTCGGCCCTTCGAATCGCTGCAATGCAGCTCAATCTTGACGGGAAAGCGTCAGGTTCCGGTTTTCGGTTGCGCCGCTGCGACCGTGCTGCCAGCCCAGGCAAGGTTGTCGCCCAGCTGCGCCAGAATGCTGATTGCGTCCTTCAATGGTGCGTCTCCGCTTTCGAATTGCAGCAACAAAAGCAAGTCTGTCGCCTTTTCGAATTCTGCTGGAATCCAATCAGCTTCGGGGTCGATTTCGCCACCTTGTTCCAGCCGCTCTGCAAAATCTTCGACGATCTCCTGACAGCTGTTCAGAAACGCGGCCGGTTCGATGTCAGAGGTTTCACGTAGATCTTCATAGATGCTTGCTATTGCGGCCAGCCAGTCCTCGAGAATGGGATTGTTCAACGGGGGCAGGGCAGACCCAAGTGTTGACTGCATCGATGTGGTGTCATTCGAAACAGGCTCTGGCTCTGCGCCCTTCAGCGCCTCAAGATAGGGCAGGAAGTCCTGTTGCAAATCTTTCCGCGCAGCCTCGAGATCGCCACGGCGCCGGTCGGATGCCGCTTCCAGCACGTGTTCCGCAAGGTTCTGCCCGCCGCAGGTTTCCCAAAGCGCAAAGTCGGGCTCGGGCTCTTGCGCCATGGCACGCACGGCGACCGGCGTACCAATTGGGACAACGGCGCGGAACATTCCTTCTTTTTCTTTGTTCAGGCGCGCAAGGACGCGGTCCAGGGCACCCTGCACAGGTGGCAGATCGGCATGTGTTACGGCAAGCAGGCTGTTGGCCCTCAGTTCGGGGGGTACCTGAGACCACAAGTGGCGCTCGGTCTCGCGCCAGGCATTGGTTCCATTTGTGCACCAGATGGCACAATCGACGAATTTCAGCAGATCCAAAGTCGGCTTGTAGGTATCATCCAGAGCACCCGAGCCCGGAAGATCAAACAGTGATATTTCCTTGAGAGCCGGTGTATTGATGCCGACCGATATGAAATCGGGCTGTTCCTCGGCCGCTTTTTCCAGCACTATGCCGGAATAGGTCTTTGGTTCTCTGTTCCACCAACCGACAGTCGTTTCGGGCGCATCCGCGTAGGCGACGATCACCAGCGGCAATTTCAGATGCTGCGGGCCAGTTGGCAGAATGTCCGCGCCAGCCAGCATGTTCGCCAGACTTGACTTGCCTGCGCCGAATTCCCCGGCGAAACCGATATTGACCGCGTTTGACAGACGTTCAGCGTGGGACAGAGCCCGCGCACGCATATCCTCCAACGCCTCGTCAGGCGTCAGGTTTTCAGTTGCGGTCAGGAAGCGCTCCAGTTGGCGTACTTCCTTTTCAGTTCCGGGAAATTCAATCATTCCGCAGCCTCTGCTTGTCTTTCATCCGCATCGGGTGTTCCAAAAACCGTCTCCAACTCGGCTGCAATGCGACGCGCCTTGTCGAATGCACCTTGCGCTTCCGCCTGGGCGTTCAGTTCTCCTGAGTTGGACCGGTGTTCAAGATGACCGGCCAGAAGGGCCATATAGTGGTCCAGAACCGTATTCAGCCGTTCCAACAGATCGTCGCGGGTCGTGTCGATCAGGTCATCCCCGATCAGTTCGAATTCCTGCACGATCAGCCGTTCTGCACGCGCCACAACGCTATTGCGCGAGATCAGACGCGACAACCAGTTTACACGCAATTCAACGGTAATGCCACGGGTCAGGGCGGTGGTGTCCGGCCGGAACCAACGTACAGCACTGGTATTCATGCGATTGTCGACCGGTTCTTGCCATCCCGGCAATGCCCGCAAGGCGGCATTGCAATGCATGTCGATCGCGTAAAGCTCGCTGAGCATGCGCTGCCGAACAACTTGCGACGCCCCCTGTACCAGTTCACGCATACGCTCGCGCAATGGTGTAAAATTGAGCTCGGTCTCTCCGCCCTTTGCCAGCAGAGGCGACTGGCCGTCCGGACCGCGCACAACGACAGCCACCGATTCCGAGACAGTGTCATCCATGACCCCGCGCAGATTCGACAGGACATCATCCATGTCACGCGTGATCTCCTGCGTTTTTTCAGCAATCAGCTTGCGCAGGTCGCCCAGTGTCGTGTCGCTTTCATCGGCATTTCGAACATCCGAGCCGTCTTCATCTTGCAGCGCCCGCAAGCGAACCTGAGATCGCTCAAGCTCCCCGCGTGCGAAGCTGTCGAGATGTTGCCAGGCCATCCGCAACTGTTCGTTGATCGGTCCGTCGGTCAAAGCCTGAGTGACATGACGGCGCAGATCGGGCAGGCCCGACGCGATCATTGCGGCAAAGCGCAGAACCGCTTCGCGGCTGATCGGTCCCGGGCCTTGTTTGATCTCGGCCACACCGTTGAGATATTGCTGCATCTGTTCCGGGTGGGCGCGCAGCCATGCCAGAACGTCGTCGTGGTTCACTCCGGTTTCATCACCGGTCAGAGCATAGTGCGCCCATTGCGCGCTGCCCATCAGGACATCGATGTTCGAGTTGCCGAGCGCCTTTTCCAACCCGTCCAACACATCCAGACGAACCTTGGCCGCGTCTTCGGCGCCGCCGCCCAGTTCATCCACACGGTTGATGAAGACGACGATCTGCCCAAGTTCCAGCGCTTGCATCAACCGGAACAATTTCAGATCCGCGCGCGACAATGCCTGATGCGCGGACAGTACCACCACAAAGAAATCGGATTCCTTCAGATACTGTCGCGAAATTTCTTCGCGGATCAGCAGGGGGTCATTCACGCCGGGCGTGTCGGTGACCGTCAGCGGAAACGGAAAATGGCCCAGGTCAAAATAGACCTCGGCCTTGCGGGTGATGTCGCTGTAAAGCCCGCGATCACTGCCCGGATCCAAAGCCCCGTCCTCGGACGGATCATCCCCGGCACAGACATATCTGGCCAGGTCATCTGACGTCAGTTCGTCCAGATCGTGCTGTTGGCCCAGCAGCTGTTCATAGCTGTCACCCAGACGTCGACGCGCCCGGACCTTCATGGCCTCGACCTGTTCTTCGATCATCTCGCGCTTGTAACTGTCCTCGTCATCGGGAAACATGTTGCGCAGTTCTTCACCTTCGGCGATCAGCGATTGCCATTGGTAATTGTCGAAGAAATGGAATTCGGCACCTTGGGTCCTGCCGGACGGGTGCCCGAAATGCATATCGGTGATAACAGTTGTCCAGGGGTTTACATCCGAAGGCAAATACTCGGCTTGACCGGTGAAGCCGTTGATCAGACGCGATTTTCCAGCCTTGATTTGGCCGACAAACGCAATTGATGGTTTAAGATTGCTAAGATCACCAATGATGCGCGAAATGAACTGGCGCGTTTCATCATTGCTTGCCCCGTTCATTTCTTCTGCTATGCGAATAAGTTCGCGACGATGTGTTTCACTCATTACTCATTACCCTGGTTACAATAAAAAACAGATTGAAGTAGTCGAAAATTTGAATTCAACGAAGGCAATCATTTTTCGGCCTCCTGCAAAGAGGTCCACAGGTTGACGACCGCCCCCAGTTTGCGGGCTTCGTGGATGGCGACCGCGATCTGACCACCGTCACTCAAAACGGCCAGACCGGCCCCTTTCCCGCCCGATGGCCGCATGACAATCAACTGCGGGTCTTCACTCTTTTGATGAGAGTCGCCATCCCAGCCGGCAAGATCAGCCACAAAACGGGCCAGCGTGTCTTGGTCGGGATGCATCGGCTCAGATGGCTTGCAAACGCCTTCCAAAAGGGGTGCGGCTTCGTCCGAACTGCCCACAAACACACGACCCGAGGCGAAGCGGCTCGACGCTTCAAAAAAACGTTGGGCAAGTGTTTCCGCTGCATCGGGTGTTGCCTCGGCGGGCAGAGAGTCATCAACAGGTTTCTCAGCACTCGGGACGACGGAAACAATTGGCTCGGACGGAAGCTCGATGGCGGCGCAGGCTTTCTCGATTTCGCTGAAGGTGATACCTACCTCATCCACTTCAAGCGCTGTGTCCGGTCTGCCCGACGTCAACTCAAGCGGGGCAGGCGAGGCCGAGATCTCCGACACCAATCCAGCCAGCTTCTCGATCAGTTCGGCGCGTGATTCCGTTTCAAAGTCCGGAACCTCACCTGACGGTACCTTGAAGACATCGGTGATCCGGGAGCTGTTCACCTCGATTGCCAGACAATCCCCGTTTGCGGCGGTGAATTCCAACCGGCGCGGCAATACTGTGCCACGGATTGCCCGCAATACCGCAGAACGGCGCGCGGCCGCTGTTTCTCCTGCGATCCTCACGGTCGGAGACAGCCGTGCGACCGAGGTCCGCCTGATATCTTCAAGCAGGTCGAGAATGTCCGTGTCCATCATGCCGTGACCCCCTCTGGTCCCGTTCAAACCGCAGCCGCAACCGGCCCCAGACTGAGATGTGATTTGGTAAGCGCCAGTCCGACATTCGCACTGTTGCGGCAGATATAGCAGACCACATGATCAGGATATTCCTTGGTCCGCAGAAAGATGTTTAGCCTGTCCTTGGAAAAAACGGCGACTTCCCCAAAGCCAGCGCTTTCTTCGTCTGCACTGCCAGCCTGACGCAAGAGCGCTTCAAAGGCTGCAACCCCGCGCCCCTGAAACAGATTGGCCACAGCCACCGCCAAAACATCCAACGAATCCGCGCAGTCGGGATCTGAAACAGAGCTGCCCAAAAGCATCCCTGTCTCCATGTCGATATACCCGGCTGCTATACAGTCGGGTATCGTTTCCATGGCGGAGTTCAGTGCGGTTTGAATAGACATCTAATCCATTGTTTTCATTTATGAGTTTCTCACTAGCTCGATTCGGATACCCTTACAACACATGCCATTCAGCGCCGCTATTTTCTTTGGCTTTCGGAATGGATCGAAGTGCCTCTCTGGTCTGCTTTTCGTTGTGCTCAATGGCGATCTGATCGAACTCGGCCAGAAAAGCCTTGAATACGTTCTTCAACCCTTCGGCATCCTGCGGCAGGTCTTCATTTCTTGAAACTTCCTGCCACATATCCGACGCGCTGAGAGGCGATCCGACCGCAACTTCGGGCAGGCCACCCAGCGTGGCAACGTTTCTTTCAACTGCGTCAACCTGTTCGGTGGTGGCCGCTTCGATCAAACCGCTGGTTTCGGGTTCCGGCTCATACTCATCCGCAGTGTTGCCGTTTTGCGCGGCCATCAATGCCGTAATCGAGGAAACAGAAACTTCTATGCCGCGATCTTCAGCCAAATCGGCCTGCTCGGATTCCTCTTCTTCGCCATCCGGCACGATCGGGTTCTCTTGCATCGAAGTGTTCAGCGAGGCAAGCACATCATCGGAATTGTCAACAGCCGCAAGAGGCGCGGGGCTGATTTCAGCATCATCCAGAGCGCCCGTGTCGTCATCCAATGCGTCCTCCAGATCGGCGTCAACGGACAGCTCGAATTCGTCTTCGTCATCCTCAAGGCCCGCGACATTCGTCAATTCCAGCGGGTCGTTCGAGGTGTCCTTGAAAAAGGAACGCAGATCATCGCTTGTGTCGGGTTCAACGGGCAGCGGAACCGGCTCTGCCGTCATCTCTGCGCGCAGCCGTTCAGCCTCTTCCGCATCGATCCGAACCCGCTCGGCCTCATCCGAGCGCCGCTCGACCCGGGCAGGTCGTACCGGGAAGCTGGTTACAACTGTTTCGCCTACAGCGTTCGATTGCCCGGCGTCCTCCAGCGGGTTAACCAACCTCAAGGGTGTGGCTTCGTCTTTGGCCGTCGGCTCGTTTGATGAACGGGCAGGGCGCAAAGGTTTGACTTTGGGTGCGTCGGCCTGGCTCTTGTCGATCTGGTAGCGAGCCAGCTGATCGGCACGGTTGTCCATAATCTGTTCTGTGATCTCCAGGAAACTGTCGATCATCTTGCCTCCGCCGCTGCGCGACCACATCTCGGCATCGCCTGTCTTGTCCCGGGCCGTGATCGCGTCGCGGGCGGAAAACAGAATGGACCGATTGAACAGGTGACCCGCCTCGCGGTTCACGCGGCGCAGTACTTTTTGACGGTCTTTGAGGCTCAGGGCATCTGCCCGCGTCACCAAAAGCAAAGAGTTGTGTTGCAACCTCTCGGGTAGGGAAACCCATGTCGCGCGTTCGGTTTCGCGCCAGGCTTGTGTCGCGTGGGTACACCACAAAACGCCGTTTGCCTGACCCACCGCGCGTTGCCACACATCCGTCGAGATCTTGGGGTCCGAAATGCCGGGTGTGTCGATCAGGTCGACAGCCTCCAGAATATCGGCCTCAAGGAAGATGCGGATGAACTGTGCGTCATTGACGCCAACGGTTTCAAGCTGATCCAGCTCGATCAGTTCAGTGCTTCCGTCATGGCGTTTGATATAGGGCGCTTGATTGCCCCAGCTAAACCAGACCGGTGGCAACTGGGTTGCCGTCACCTGCGTCGGCAAGGTCTGCGTTCGCAGCAAAAAGTTCATCAACGTGGATTTACCGGCGCTGAA
The DNA here is from genome assembly GCF_056543025.1 of Ruegeria sp. A4. Taxonomy (NCBI): domain Bacteria; kingdom Pseudomonadati; phylum Pseudomonadota; class Alphaproteobacteria; order Rhodobacterales; family Roseobacteraceae; genus Ruegeria; species Ruegeria sp. A4. The sequence goes on from NZ_JBQGAW010000002.1 coordinate 294,187, forward strand.
CTCGCCCATCAGGGCGAAAACCGGTTTGCGACGGGACCACTGCTCGATGCGTTCCCATGCCTTCGGAGAAACAAAGCGTGTTTGTGTATCTTTTGCCATTTTTCTACTTATGCCGCTTCGTTGCTTAGATCTTTCAGTATGTCACCCAGAATCTCGTCCTTGGATTTCTGTGGCTGCAAGCCCGCCATCGCCGCCGCAGTCTGACCCGGGTTCTTGTCGGCAGAAGACGAGATGCTCAGCAGTGTTTCCTTCTGCTCACGCAGGAAATCCGTCAGGATCGCGCGGACGTTTTCCAGAACCGCCGCGATCTGGTTTTCCTCGATATCCTTGGTGATCGAATTTGCCTCGGACGCGATCAACCGCGTGTAATCCGCCGCATATGCCTCAAACCCCTTTCGGCGTTGCCACCAACGTCGCCACCAGGTGCTTTGCAAGTCCAGTGCGATCGTCCGGCCGATGCCGAGAGGCGGCGGAACACGGGGGACAATGGGCGCTTCGATGCTGAATTCGCCCAGATGGTTGCCGAGTATCTTGTGATAAAGCGCTTCGACGTCCGCAGCAGCGGTTGCGTACAACGCCCCGGCATCCTTTCGCATGGCGCGGGCGAAACTGAAATAGGCAGCCTTTTGCAGCGTCCGCAAGCCCGCGGGATCGTATTGCCACGTGCCTTGTTCGCCATTTTTTTCAAGATGCGCGATCAGAGAGTCCGTTGCGCGTTTGACGAAATTGTCCTCTGCTGACTTCAGACGCTCCAACACTTTGTCGCGCAGCGCATTTGTCAATTCGGCGGCTTTCTTTTCGTATTCGGCTGACACCGTGTTTATCGCCTCTTCGGGCGATACGCCGTCAAGATCCCGTGCAACGCCTTCGCCTTCGGACAGATTCTTGGCAACCGCAGTCGCGCGGATCTGACTGGCAATGTTACGCGCCCGATGGCGGACGCGGTCCATCAGGCGCGCTCCGGCACCGTCTGCAATGCGCTCATTCATGGCCAGCAGCAGATCGGGCAGACCGGACAGCGCCCAGATTTTGTCGAGCGAGGCCGCCTGATCACCGAAACCGGCGGCCAGGTAGAACGTATTCAAGGCCTGGCGCGACTCTTCTGTCAGAATATCCGGGTTCCCGGTCAACGCCGCTTCGGCCCACAGTGCGCTGCCAAAAACGACGCTGGTATTTGTGTCGATATTGTTCTGTTTCAGCGTGTCCTGAATGCGGTCACGGATCTCTGGAACCTGGTTCACAGGATCGGACAGCTCGTCGATCCGGTTGACGAACAGGATGATCTGCCGGTTCTCGAACTGCGCGATAATGCGCATCAGGGCCATGTCCATTGTCGTCAGGGCCTGGCTTGCCGCCAACACCACAACGCAGACTTCGGATCCGCGCAGGCTGCGCAGAGTGATTTGTTCACGCACCATGAACGTATCGTTCACACCCGGCGTGTCGCACAGTTTCAGCGCGATGGGGTATTGCGGAATGTCCATATACAGCTCGGCTGATTTGGTAACATCAGCAAACCGGCCCGTTTTGGGATCAATATCGGGATCGTCTTCATCGCCCAGGCAGACATAACGCTGAATCAGTTCCTCATCGAAATGATCATACTGATGGCTTTGACCTAGGATCAGGTCGAAATGTTTGCCAAGACGTTCCTCTGACTTGGCCTTCATCTCACCGATCTGGCGGCGGATGTCTTCCATCTCGTCATCAGCGCCGGCGCGATTGGCCAATTCGCCAAGACGACCGCCACCGACCATCAGGTTGTCCCATTCTTCCTGCTCGAAAAACGTGAACTTGGCCTTTGTATCACCGGGTGGGCGCGTGTTGATGTTCAAGGTCGTAACCACCGACGTCCACGGGTTGACGTCTGACGGAAGCAGGCCGGGGTGCCCGGCAAGAATATTGACGATCGAGGATTTTCCGGCCTTGACCTGGCCCACCATCGTGACGCTGGCGGTAAAGTTCTCCATCCGGGTCTTGAGCGTCGCCAGCCGTGCCGAGGAGCGCGCATCAGCCACCTCAGTCAGTTGATCAATCTGAGCCGTCAGTGAAGCCATGGTTGCCGTCATCGGTGCCAGTGCTTCGTTGCCCACAGACAAAAGGTGATCGTTGCGCGCCATGCTTAACCTCCGGTTCCCGTTGCAGCAATTTCGGGTGCGTGCGCGACACGCCCCGCCGGAACGCTTGTCAGAGTGTCGATCCGCGCGATCAGGTCCAATGCGTTGCCCAGTATTTCGGCCTCGGCCCGAGGTGAAATGGTCTCGTACGATTTGGAATCGGCCAGAACTTCGATCGAGCTGAAGCGGTCGCCGTTCTCGAGGCAAGCAACGCGGCGCCCGGTTGGGAAACCTTCGGATTTTGCAGCTGGCAGCGGCATGCGTGCGTTCGCAAGCAGGTAATGTTCACCGGAATGCGTTCGAAGGGAAATACCAAAGCCTGTGGTCGGGTGGTCGCGATTCAGAGTCTTGAGCTCACCAAGGAAACTCTCACGAGCGAAGAAGACAGCTTCTTGCTCGGCGGCAGCGGAGGGATTCAAATCGGTCACAGCAGAAAGCCTTGTATTGGAGTTGAGCAAAAAAAACTCGTACAGGCGCCAAAGTGGCAAAAAGACTCATTAACTCCTGATAAACAACAAGTACCTTCAAGGCGGTGTTATTTTGGCGCGAATAAGATTTTTTAGCGGTTGAATTGTGGCGGCAATGTGGTCGATTTCTCATAAGAATGCCTCAACCGATGCGAGTATTTCGATGCGGCAGATCAGACCGAGAAACGTCCGGCAAGCTTGTATGTATGCATAGTCGGCGCAGTCAATTGGGGCAGAGGTGACGTCTTTTCCGGTGCATTCGAGTGATTGGAGGGTCGAAAACCTGTTGGCTTCATACTTTTGAATAAAAACACATATTTATGTTTCGTTGCTTTTCTGAAAACACCGGATTTGTAGGATGAAGCTATGTGCCTTGGCAGATCCAGCAGCACAGTCTGGAACAGTTTTCCGGGTCAGACTGCATCAACTCTGGCCCGTTGTGGCTTGATTCTCCACCAAGTCTGGCGGCACAAGTTCCGACCTGTAGTTCTGGCGTCTATTCAACGTTAGCGCGTTTTTGAACGACCCGATTATGCCGGGCGCCAACCTGTCACCCAAAAGCCGAAATGCAGCATCCTATAGCTGCCTGAAAACCGGTTGCAGGTGGCGTTTCAGACGTTTCTGGTTTTGCGGCCGTTGCGTTGCTTGCTGTATCAACCAGGCCGAAAACAGGTTGCCGTTTTCAACCGTGCTGCCCGGCAAGTCACAAACTTTGCGTTCCTCGAATTTTCCCTCTCGCACTCCGATGCAAGCTTTGTTATTGACCGCTTCATTCCAGCGCAAACGCGCTTGGTTGCGGGTGTGGCGAAATTGGTAGACGCACCAGATTTAGGTTCTGGCGCCGCAAGGCGTGGGGGTTCAAGTCCCTCCACCCGCACCAAATGAATTTACCATAATCATCATTATACGTACTATGAGTGCGCCCGTCTTCAGAGATTGTGGGCACCTTCAAGCCCTTCGTTTCCCAAACATACCGGTGGACCCAATTGACTGGGGTACTGCAATGCCCAATGGAGCATATCTGCTTTGGCAGATCCCGGGTTCGTCAGACTGCAATGTTCCGCAATCGCGATTGGCTTGTTTTGGGGGTTGATTGAGTGGTCGGGATTATTGATGTTCTCGACCCCCGTGCCCCTGCCCTTTGCTGGTCACCGTCCCAAATGTCAGTGCCGTCAGAAAGCAAAGCTTCATACGCTTTGCGCGACCTTGTTCATGGCGAGTTAGCACCACGGTCAACCATTCAGGCAACCGGCCGCAATAATGCGGCCGGCCTTTTGATCTTGCTGATGTCCGCGCAGAATCTCAAATTGGCGCCGATCGAACCGGTGCGGGACATTCAGCCGGTCTCGCCAAAACCTTTCGGTACCGGCAGATCAGGCAGAGTTGCCGCACGTTTTTGCAAGGCCCGCCCGATGACCATACGGCTGATTTCCGTCGTCCCGTCCACGATCCGCAGCATTTGCGCAAGGCGGGACAAGCGATCCAGGCCGTAGGGTTGCAACAACCCCGCACCTCCCAGAACCTGCGTACAGGTGTTTGTAGCTTTCACGGCGGCATCAGGCACAAACCTTTTCGCATGGGCAGCCATCAATGGACCTTCGGGCGTGCCAAGGGCTTCTGCTGCCTTTCGGTAGAGAAGCTTTGAGGCTTCAAGGTCGGTTGCAACCTCGCCCAGCATCCACTGGATCCCGTCCAGATCAAGGTTCCTGCCGCCAAACATCTTGCGGTTCTTGGAATAGGACAACGCCGTATCCAGCGCGGATTGCATCAATCCACAACATCCCGAGGCAATCGAAACACGGGCAATGTCGATGGCCATGAGCGCGCCCTGTAAACCCTGACCAATGGGCAGGATGATGTTGGTTTCATCGACCACGACCTTGTCCATGTACATTTCGGCCAAGGGCAGGAAGTTGTAGGACGGGGTATCATAAAGCGGCCCAAAACTGAGGCCCGGTGCACCGGCGGGAATGGCGATCATCGCCATGTCCTTGTGGCCGGGTGCGTCGCTGGTCTTGACCACGGTGAAATAGATATCCGCCTCGGTCGCCAGGCTGACCCATGCCTTCGCGCCGTTGATCGTCCATGTGCCGTCGTCATTGACCACGGCGCGTGAATACATGTTTGTTGCGTCCGATCCGGATTGTGGTTCGGTCAGTGCAAAGTTCGCCAGCTTGCGTCCAGATGTCAGGTCCCGCGCCCACTTTTCCTTGAAGGCATCCGTGCCATAGCCGCAGCCCGCGAAGGTACAGATGTTGTGCATCGACAGCGCAAAAGCATATGCGCCATCGCCCTGTCCCAGTTGTTCATAAACCTGTATGCCTTCTGCCAGCGGCAAGGCCTGCCCGCCAAACTCTTCGGGGGCGTAGAGCCCCGTCAGACCAGCGGACCCGGCCTTGTCCGAAGCATCGCGCGGCCACTTCTTAGCGGCGTTCCAGGCATCCAAATTGGGCAGGATCACCTGCTCGGCGTGGCCGCGTGCGGCTTGGAGTATGGTGGCGAGTTTGTCTGACATTGGCGGATCCTTTCACGACGGTCATTCTCAGATGGCGCCACAACCGGGAAGCCATGGATGAGCGGGATGATGAGTTTTGGAGGGCAAAACTTCCGATAAGAAGTTTTATCTACAACAAGATCTAGCGAGCCTGCCCGCTGGGGACCATCTCGTGCAATGACAGATCATTGTCCAAAAGTGACAAATCGGGCACCCTACATTTGCACCCTGCGGTATGAGCTTGGCGTGCTTCCCGTCCAACGCTGAAAGGCCCGGTGGAAATTGGCCGCCGACGAAAAACCGACATCATGTGCGATGGCTTCAACGCTTTTGCGCCCCGCCTGAAGATCACGGATAGCGATGTCACGCCGCAGGGCATCCTTGATGGCCTGAAACGATGTACCATCCGCATGCAGCCTGCGGATCAGGGTGCGGGGGGTCATGTGCATTGCGGATGCCGTCTGGGTCAGGGTTGCCGCGTCCCATCCCGATTGGACCAGATAGGTGCGCACCCGCAGCGATTGAGTGTGCTCTCGTGAACTGGTGAAGATCCAGTCTCGGGGCGCGTTTTGCAAAAATCTGTCAAGGTCATTTGTGCTGCGCGCCTGCATCGGACCCAGCGCATTCGGATCGAACGAAATCGCTGTGGCACCTTGGCCGAACCGCAGCGGTGCCGGAAAGATGACCGCGTAATCCTGATCAAAGTCGGGGCGCTCAAACACGAAATCGACAGCCTTGACCGGAACTTCGTGCCCCGCCAGCCAAGACATGAGCCCGTGGGCAAGTTTGAGTATCAGCATGTGCCCGAACCGCTGAACCTGGGCCGCGCCCCGTGGCTTCAGGGTAAGCACCAACATGTTGTCGGCGTCATCCAGATCAAACCGATAGTCATCCAGCAACAAGTTCCAGAAGGTCGAAAAGCGATAAAGTGCCGATGAAAGAGACGTAGCTTCCCGGACTGTCGTCAAAAGATGTTGCAGGGCTCTCGGCCGGATCGGGCGGCTCCAAAGCCCCATCATCTCATCACCGGTCTCAACTGCGGCAAGTTGATAGAGACATACGATTTGATCCAACGTGACGCGACCATGTGGGTGACGCGTATCCGCGACCAAACCAGACCGGGCGAGAAGCGACGTCATCTGAGCCTCGGGGCATAGCGTACGCAATGCCGCCAGCCAGTCATCGATAAACTGGCTGGAAACCGTGGAAAGGATCGTTGGTGCGACATTGGTCATGACGTGCAAGGAGGTATCACCAATTCCGGTCGAGATGAAACACGGCACTTTCAGATGGCGGATTATCAATGCCTTCACCAAAAAACGCTTTGGTTGAGCTTATTTCAGTGGGCTGGCGCCCCTGTTCGCCGCACCGGTCATCGAATATCGCTGTGCGTCGGCGGGCCAGAGCTTTTGTTTGCGTCAGCAAGCAATCTTGCGGCTGAAATGGGCGCTCTTTTGGCTCGGGCCGCCAGTGCCCCAAATCCCGGGCTGTAGACGGCCAAAATTTAATCAGTCGGGCTTTGATAATGAGCAGCTGAGAGGCTGAAACAGGCACCAGTTCCAGAACACCGTAAAAATAAATAGCAATTTTTTTGAATACTTTTACCATGTGGTCAAATTAGGGGGCGGATGAATGTTTGACATCATCATCAGAAAGGCCAGCTTGCCGGATGGCCGCGAACCGTTGGATATTGCGATCAAGGGCGACCGTGTTGCGGAAATTGCCGCTGACATCATGGGTGAGGCGCGCGAAGAAATCGATGCAACGGGCCGCCTGGTTTCACCTCCGTTCGTCGACCCGCACTTCCATATGGACGCCACGCTGAGCCTCGGGTCGCCACGTATGAATGTTTCGGGCACGCTTTTGGAGGGCATCGCGCTTTGGGGAGAACTGAAGCCCCTTCTGACGCCCGAAGCGGTGATCGAGCGGGCCATGCGATATTGCGATCTGGCCGTGTCGCAGGGATTGCTGGCCATCCGTTCGCATGTGGATGTTTCGTCAACTCCGTTGGTGGGTGTCGAAGCTTTGCTGGAAGTGCGCAAGCAGGTTGCCCCCTATATTGACCTGCAATTGGTGGCATTCCCGCAAGATGGACTGTATCGCGCGGAAAATGCAGAGAAAAATCTGATCCGGGCGCTCGATATGGGGGTCGATGTGGTGGGCGGCATCCCGCATTTTGAACGCACGATGTCGGAAGGCGCCCGATCGGTCACCAGGCTGGCCGAAATTGCCGCGGATCGCGGCCTGATGCTGGACCTGCACTGTGATGAAAGCGACGATCCGATGTCGCGCCATGTGGAAACCCTCGCCTATGAAACCACGCGCCTCGGGCTCGGGGGTCGTGTGACTGCAAGCCACGTCACCGCGATGCATTCATACGACAACTACTATGCCTCGAAGCTTGTTCCGCTGATCGCGGAAAGCGGCATGAACGTCGTACCGAACCCGCTTATCAATATCACGCTGCAAGGCCGCTCGGACACTTATCCGCGCCGCCGTGGCCTGACACGCGTACCAGAATTGCGTGCAGCAGGTGTGAACGTTTCCTTCGGGCAGGATTGCACCATGGATCCATGGTATTCTCTTGGCTCTGCCGACATGTTGGAAGTGGCCCATATGGGCGTGCATGCGGTGCCGATGACATCCCGCGAGGCGATGGAATGGGCTTTCACATCCGTTACCCAGAACGGTGCCAAGACCATGGGTCTGCCCGACCCGACAATTCGCAAAGGCGGCCCAGCCAACATGGTTGTGCTGCAAGCGCGTGACCCGATTGAAGCTGTTCGCATGAAAGCCACACGTCTTGCCGTCATCAAACACGGCAAGGTGCTGGCGCGCACCGAACCAAGACTGGCCGCGCTTTCCTTGCCCGGCCGCCCCTCGACCCTGGATCCCGCGGATTACGCGCCCAGGCCCAATATTCAGGAAGACCAAGAACAAGAATAGTTGCCACCAACAGAAGAGGATACTCCGATGAAACTCACCACAACACGTCGTCAACTGATGGTCGGCGCTGCGGCCACGCTGGCCCTGCCGGCTTATGTCCGCCGCGCCAATGCACAATCTGCGATCCGCGTCGCTGGCGTGCATATGTCTCCGGTCGAAAACGCATGGAACAGCCGGATCCATGTGGCGATGCAGGAAGCCGCCGAGGCTGGTCTGATCGAATATGAGTTTTCCGAGGGTGTGGCCCCGACCGACTATCCCCGTGCGATGCGCGAATATGCCGAAGGCGGTGCGCAAATCATTTGGGGCGAGTCCTACGCGGTGGAACGCGAAGCACGCGAAGTGGCGGGTGACTACCCCGATACCGCGTTTCTGATGGGGTCTTCCGGCGGACCGGAGGGCGACAATTTCGGTGTTTTCGGCACCCGCAACCACGAGGCGGCCTATCTGGCCGGAATGCTTGCCGGCCGAATGTCGGAAAGCAATGTCTATGGTTCGGTCGGCGGTTATCCGATCCCCGAGGTGAACCTGCTGATCAATGCTTTCCGGATGGGCGTCAGTGAAGTGAACCCTGACGCCACTTTCCTTAACGGTTTCATCGGAGCATGGTTTGATCCGGCTCGCGCGCAGGAAGCCGCGATTGCCCAGATCGACGCGGGCGCGGACATCCTGTTTGGTGAACGCATAGGCACCGCAGATGCCGCTCAGGCGCGCGGCGTGAAGGCCATCGGTTCACTGATAGATTATACGCCGCGCTATCCCGGCACGGTCTTTGCCAACGCGATATGGAACTATGGGCCAACCATCGAAGCCATCGTGGCGGATGTTAAGGCCGGCAATCCAACCGGACGCAACTATACCGAATATTCCTTCATGGCCCATGGCGGCAATGAGCTGATCTATGTCGCCGACGAGGTGCCTGCCGACGCCATCCCTGCGATGAAGGCCAAACAGGCCGCGATCCAATCCGGCGAATGGGACGTTCCGATCGACGAAAGCGAGCCCTCCTGATCCCGGCGGCTTTGACGTGACCGATGCCACGGCTCTTGCTGCTGCCGTTTCTGCGGGGCAGATCACTGCCACCGATGCGATGGAAGCAAGCCTTTCCGCCTGCCACGCGCAGGCGGATCTGGGCGCCGTGGTGTTTCTGGACGAAGACATGGCGCGGCTGGAGGCCTTTGCCCCGAACGCGGCACTTGCCAATGTTGCAGGCTTGCCGGCTTTGGCATTGCCTTTTGGCATGGCAAATGGCCTGCCAATCGGTGTGCAACTGATGGGACCACCCGGCTCGGATGATGCGCTGCTGAAACTTGGTGCTCTGATCGAGGCGCGTGCGCCCGAACTTACCTTTCCGTCTCCAATCGCAGGCCTGCCCACATGAACAAGGTTCTGGAACTTCACGGCATAACAAAGCGTTTTGGAACGCTAACCGCCAATGATGATGTGACACTGTCATTGGCCCAGGGTGAAATCCTTGCATTGTTGGGTGAAAATGGCGCAGGCAAAACGACGCTGATGAACATCCTTTTCGGCCATTACGCGGCAGACGAAGGCTCTGTCAGGGTGTTTGGCAAAGCGTTGCCTCCGGGTCTGCCCCGCGCAGCGATCGAGGTGGGTGTGGGCATGGTACACCAGCACTTTACGCTTGCGGGCAACCTCACGGTTCTTGAAAACGTCATGCTGGGTTCAGAACCCCTGACACGCGCACGGTCCGCACGTGGCGAGGCGCGCGCAAAGTTGTTGCAGATCGCGGATCGGTTTGGTCTGCCCGTGAACCCCGACGACAGGATCAAGTCCCTTTCCGTGGGTGAACGTCAACGCGTCGAAATTCTGAAAGCGCTGTACCGAGACGCGCGCATACTGATCCTGGATGAACCCACGGCCGTTCTGGCCCGGCCCGAGGCAATGCGCCTGTTCGAGACGCTGCGCGACATGACGAAAGAGGGCCTGTCGCTTATCTTCATCAGTCACAAACTGCATGAGGTCATGGCGGCCTCTGACCGTGTGGCCGTTCTTCGTGGCGGTAGGTTGGTCGCGGAACGCAGGACTTCGGAAACCACCCCCGGAGAGTTGGCGGAACTGATGGTTGGCCGCAAAGTGGAACGACCCGTTCGTCAAGACCACGAGATTGGCGCGCCGGTTCTGGTCGCAAACGATGTGCGCGTGAAAGAAGACGGTGAATTGCGGCTGGATGACGTATCATTCACCGTCCATGCAGGCGAGATCCTTGGTATCGTTGGCGTATCAGGCAATGGTCAGGCCTCGCTTGGCGGGCTGTTGTCTGGACTGATCCACCCTAACGCCGGGCAGTTGACACTGCTGAACAAGGATATCGGCCATTTGGGCCCGCGTGGCATGATCCAGGCTGGCGCCGGCAGGGTACCGGAAGACCGCCATGCAGAAGGTGTCGTGGGTGAATTGAGCCTGTGGGAAAATGCAGCTCTTGAACGTCTGCGCACACCGGAGTTTTCGCGCCGAGGCTTTGTCCGACAACGCGCCGCCCGAGAATACACCGCAGGGCTTATCGAACGGTTTGATATCCGAGGGGCCAGTCCCGACACGCGCACACGGCTGCTGTCTGGCGGCAACATGCAAAAATTGATCCTGGGGCGGGTCCTGACCAACGGACCGCGTTTCGTGCTCGCCAACCAGCCGACGCGGGGCCTTGATGAAGGGGCAATTGCCGCAGTTCATGCCGAGCTTCTGGCCGCACGGGCCGAGGGTGCTGCGATCCTGCTTATTTCAGAAGAACTTGAAGAAGCCGTAGCTCTTTCAGACCGAATACAGGCGATCGTTAAGGGTCGATTGTCGAAACCGATATCCGCTGATGATGCTGACCCGCAACGCCTTGGCCTGATGATGGCAGGCGTCTGGAAGGAAGATTATGATGCGGCTTGAACGACGCACATATGTACCGCTGTACCTTGTGGTCATTGCGCCGCTGGCCGCGATCTTTACCGCGTTGTTATTGGCTGCGGGTTTAATCGCAGCGGCAGGTGTGAACCCATTGACTGCCTATGGTGAAATGCTGACCGGCGCCCTTGGGTCACGCCTTTCGATCACCGAGATGCTGACCCGCGCCACGCCGCTGATATTTACCGGGCTTGCCGCGGCCGTCGCCTTTCGGGCCCGTCTTTGGAACATCGGCGGCGAGGGGCAGTTCTTTGTCGGCGCACTGATTACCGCCTGGATCGGGCATTCTCTCGGGGTTCCCGGGTGGATCGGTATACCGATTTTGATGCTGGCGGGCATGGCGGCGGGTGCGGCCCTGTTGGCGGGCCCCGCTTATTTGCGCCTGCGTTTCGGGGTGGATGAGGTGGTGACGACCCTGCTGCTCAACTTCATTGTGATCCTTTTCGTCGGCCTCATGATCGAGGGTCCGATGCGCGATCCGATGGCCTTTGGTTGGCCTTCCTCAGTGCCCGTGGGCGGAGAGTACCGCCTGCCGGATCTTATTCCCCGCACGCGCCTTCATATCGGGTTGCTTTTTGCCATCGCGGCAGCAGGTGTTGTTTGGCTGATCCTGGCCCGCACGGTTTTTGGGGCTGAAACACGCGCCGCAGGCTTGAACGCCGGTGCCGCCGCCTTTGCCGGAATTTCCCTTCCCAAAACGATCATGGGTGTGGCCCTGCTTTCAGGCGCTTTGGCAGGTCTGGCAGGTTCCGTCGAAGTCATGGGCGTCACAGCCGGGGTCACCACGACCATGAGCCCCGGATTCGGATATGCCGGCATCGTCGTCGCAATGCTGGCCGCATTGCATCCGGCGGGCGTGGTCGCCGCCGCGGTTTTCGTCGCCACCGTCTTTGTCGGGGCCGACGCCATGAGCCGCGCAACCGGCGTTCCCAGCTTCATTGCCGACGTGATCGTGGCGCTCTGCCTGCTCACCATGATCGTGGCCCTTCTTTTCACAACGTACCGGGTGCGCCGATGAGTGATGCAATTGATCTGCTGCTGAACACCAGCCTCTGGGCGTCCGTGCTGCGTATCGCAACGCCGCTTATTTTCGGAGTCCTCGGCGCGTTGCTGTGTGAACGTTCGGGGGTTCTCAATCTGGGGATCGAGGGGATCATGACCATGGGCGCGATGAGCGGTTGGCTTGCCGTCTACATGGGCGCGCCTTTGCTGGTTGGCCTGATGATCGCGGCACTTTGCGGCGCGATGTTGGGATTGCTGCACGCCATACTAACGGTCCCGCTTGGATTGTCGCAACATGTCTCGGGGCTTGGCATCACGCTGTTTGCATCCGCGCTGGCCTACTACCTTTACCGGTTGCTTGTCGAAGTGGGCGATCTGCCCCCGACGATAGAACCTTTTCAGCCACTCGATGTTCCGGGTGTTTCCGATATCCCCATTCTGGGTCCGATCCTGTTTTCCCAGGCTCTGCCGACCTACCTCGCGCTGTTTGCGGTGGCTGTGATGGCTTACGTTCTTGCCCGGACACCGCTGGGGCTGGCCATTCGCATGACTGGTGAAAACCCGCACGCGGTTGAGGCGCAGGGGCTGAACCCCATTCGCATTCGCATTGGTGCAGTGGTTGTCGGATCGGCGTTGATGGCAGTGGGTGGTGCATTCCTGACGACAACGGCGTTCAACAGTTTTTTCCCGGGCATGGTTCAAGGACGCGGCTGGATCTGCATCGCGCTGGTTGTGTTCGCAAGTTGGCGACCGGGCAAGGCGTTGATCGGTGCCGTGCTGTTTGCATTTTTCGATGCATACCAGCTGCGGCTGCAAACGTCGATCGAAGGCGTGCCATATCAACTCTTCCTGATGGCGCCCTATGTGCTTTCCATCGTCGCGCTCGTTCTCGTCGCCCGCAGGGCCGAGGTGCCTGCCGCGCTGATGGCACCCTATCGGCGCGGTGAACGTTAGGATCAGGGTTCACAACCAGTGGATGACTGGTCGTTGCAAGCGAGAAAGGGGCAGGACTTACATGACACATCGCTCATGCCGGTTTGCGGAGTTGGTGCCCGTCCCTTTCATGTTGGGGGGACTTTGAGCCAACACCTTGGGCAAGAAGCCATTGATCCCAATGCAGTACGCCAATAACCGCTGGCAATGACGTAAATGAAAGGCGGCCTCTGACGATGAGAAGCCGCCCTTTGTCTTTCGTTCTGACGCAGTTGCCTAGTTGCCTGCCGACTGCAATCTCCGACGGTCAGCGGCGGTTGCATTTCTCTCAACGACAGTCCGGTTGTATGGGTCTTTCAACTCATACCGGCCAAATTCGATCTCTTCTTTCCAGCCATTGGCATAGTTTACTTCGATGTTGTTGCCCTGGCGTTCGATTTTTGTGGGTCGACTTCCAGCAGTGCCGCCTTGCCCTGAAGAGCGCACGTTGTCGATGGAGATACCATTAGCCAATGACCGGAGCCTTGAGACATCGGCGCCTGTCGCCAGCCGTTCTTCCACAGTGCGGTTCTGAGCATTCTTTCTTTCATACCGACCGTTTTCGATTTCTTCCTTGGTTCCATCGGCATAGCGCACTTCGATGCCGTTGGCGTTGGTCTCAACCTTCGTTATGCCGGCAGAGCGTGATGATCCGCCGCCTGACCGGGATTGATCCTTTTTGCCGCTGCCTCGATTTGAACGCTTCGAGTCATCATCGTCGTCATCGTCATCGTCGTCGCGACCACCTTTGCCGGATCCGGAATTGTCGTCCCGATCATCGTCACGGTCATCATCCCTGTCGTCGTCCCTATCATCGTCCCTGTCGTCGTCGCGATCACCACCGCGACCACTGTTGCCCGACCCCGAATTGTCGTCCCGTTCGCCGCCACGATCATCCCCCCGGTCGTCATCGCCACCATCTCCATCTTTTCCGCTGCCGCTTTTGGCAAAGGCATAGGCTGGTTCAAGGTGCAGGCGACCTTCCGTGTCAAACTTCGGCACGTAAGGCGTCGCGGCAATCAACGAAGCCAGTGCTGCTGTGCTGAGAAGCTGGCCCAGTTTTCCTTGAAGTTTCATTTTTTCGCCTCCAGTTCTGTTCGACCCAACTCATGGTGTCGGTGACAGATTATCCGGGGCTTTGCGTCCCGACATCGGGCTTAGGTCTGATGAATTGCAGGCCGAACGTCCTATCCATGACCACGACTTGCGTCGTATTCGATTGTACCGATTGGTTTAAGAAACCTGGCTGGGTTTTGCTCCGTTGCCCTTCAACTCATCATCGGGTTCGAGATGAATGAAAAAGACGGAACCCGGATAAAGACGTTCCAATGCGTGTTCGATTTCATTGCAGATGTCATGGGCTGCGCTGACCGACATTGCGCCGTCCACAACGAGGTGAAACTCGACGAAGATGACATTCGCGGATCTGCGCCCCTTGAGGTCGTGATATTCCAGCGCAGCACCTAGGTTGCTTTCAATGGTGCTGGAAACTACCTGCAAGTCATGGTCAGAAAGGCTTACATCCATCAGCCCGTCAACGGACGCACGAATGACTTTCCAACCTTCCCACAGGATGTTCAGCGCGACCAGTATCGCTAGGATCGGGTCAAGGATCAGCCAGCCTGTGACAAGTGCAAGTATGAGCCCCGCGATGACACCCGCTGACGTCATGACATCTGTAAATATGTGCCGCGAGCTTGCCTCCAATGCAGGTGAACCTTCGCGCCTGCCGATTTTGAGCAACAAGTAGGCCCATGCGCCATTCACACCCGTTGCAATGACATTGACGGCGATTCCAAGAAAAGGCGCATCCTCAAGATGTGGGGTGGGAAGGGCCAGCCCGGCCTCTCTGATGATCAAGAACGCCGCCAACACAATCAATACGCCCTCGACGACGGCGGAAAGATACTCGGCTTTCTTGTGACCAAAGGGGTGGTTTTCATCAGGGGGCTTGTTTGCAACCCGAACCGCGAAATAAGCCAGCAGGGCCGCTGCGACGTTGACGGTGGATTCCATCGCGTCCGACAACAACGCCACCGAACCTGTCAGCCACCAGGCCAGCAGCTTCAGGGCCAGTACCGCCAGGGATATCGGAATGGACCAAAGCGCGATCTTTTGTGTCATTTGGCCACGACCCTCAAACAATCTTGAACGGACACCCGGGCGATTGCTGCGCTCCGGTGCCCAGAACGTAAAACAGGAGTTTGGCGAAAAGGGAATAGGCCTTGCGGCTTCGTGCTGACGGCTGGCAAGGACATCTGGCATCCGATACATGGCGCCAAAGAGGGTTACTCTGACGGCGAGCCTGTCGGTGACGCGGGCACGGCCTTGAGATAGGCCGCAATCGCCAGACGGTCGTCATCCGTAAGGCGGGATGTGTTTTCGATGACTTCAACCATCTCGCCACCCGCGCTGTCATAATCCGGCGTGAAGCCGGATTTCAGATATTCGGCAATATCAGCCTCGGACCAATCCAGTTGTGCAGAGGTCAGCCCGGGGATGCGTCCCTTTCCGCTGGGGTTTGGCGCACCTGTCAGCCAGAGATCGCGTTTCAGCCCCCCTAGCGCGTTGCGCGGCGTGTGGCATTCTGCGCAATGTCCCAACGCCTCTACCAGGTATCGGCCTTGAATTTGCTGGTCAGTCAGATCACCTTGCACAACCCAGCCCGGTTTCAGATACAACAGCTTCCACCCGCCCAGCCCGCGTCGAATATTGAAAGGAAAGCCAACCTCGTGCGCTGCGCTTTGGGTTGGAACCGCGGGCAGAGTGCCGAGGAAAGCATGCAGCGAAACCACGTCCTCGGCTGACATGTTGGCGTAGGACGTATAGGGAAATGCGGGGAAATAATGCTGTCCTTCGGGCCCGGTCCCGTGAAGCAGAGCATTGGCCAGATCCAATGCGGACCACGATCCGATGCCGGCAACCGGATCACTGGATATGTTCGGGGCTATGAACGTGCCGAAATCCGACGCAAACCGACGACCGCCAGCGAGCACCAGCTTTTCCCCGCCCGTTGCGTTCGGTGCAGAATGGCAGGACGCGCATCCAGCCGCGTAAAACACCGCCTCACCTCGACTGAGATCAGGGACGACTCCGTTCAGTTGTGTCTGGTCAACTGTTTTCGGACGGGTCAGCACCAAACCGACCAACCCGACCAGTACAGCAATACCTGCGGCGAAAATGAACAAACGCCGCATGGCCAGCGCTCCTTTAGTCTTTCGGCGCCCTGTAAGCTTTGTGACAGGCCGAGCACGATCCGCCCAGATCACCCATCGCCGCCTTCAGGGCATCGACATTCTGGCCTGCCGCCGCCTGCATCGCAACCGCGGCTTCGGCCATGGCCTGACCTTTTGCGCTTACATCCGGGAAGTTTTCCCAGATGGCTGGCAAGGCTCGGGTGGACGGGTCGGACGCATTGTCGGATCCGGCAGGCCACATCGCAGATTGATCGATCTGCGCCAGAACAACCAGGTTGTTTGCGGCCCGTGTTGCTGCTTCGGCATCATATTCAACCTCTCCCTTGGCCATGCCGCCCAATGTGCCAAGATTGAAGGCATAGAGTTGCATGATTGAGGTCCGAGCCTTCACCGCAGGATTTTCGCTTTCATGGGCGATGGCTGATCCAATGATGGCTATCGACAACAAACCTGCCGCAACGGCCGGGATTTTCTTGATCATTGTGCGTCTCCCTGTTCAATGCGTCTAATACTAGCCTGAACAAATTTTCTTGTAATTGTTTGTTATTCGTCGTTCCTTGTTAATTTATGCACAATCAAAACTGGGATGATCTGCGATACGCGCTGGCCGTAAGGAAACACGGATCACTGAATGCGGCGGCCGGGGCGCTGGGTGTCACTCATGCAACGGTGCTGCGCAGAGTAGCCGCGCTTGAAGAGCGATTTGGATGCGTGATCTTTCAAAAACACCCGTCAGGGTACACCGCCCTGCCTGAGGCCAGAGCCATTCTTTCGGCGATGGAAAGCGTTGAAGAGGCCGTACTTTCCGTAGAGCGGGCGATAGTGGGGGCAAACCGGTCCCCTGCGGGCCAGGTCCGCATTGCGTCCACGGACAGCCTTTGCCAGCTTGTATTGCCCCAAATACTGACCGAGATATCGCGGCTCTACCCCGACCTGGAACTGACTTTGTTAAGCGGCAACAGCCATCATGATCTGTCGAGGCTGACCGCAGACATCGCCGTGCGACCCTCGATCAAACTTGAGGAAGGGCTTGTCAGCGAACGTGCGGGAACGTTGTCATTCGGCGTTTTTGACGACGGTTCCCCAAACCGAAAATGGATGAGGCTTGATGGGGCGTTGAGCCGCTCGCTTCCCGCCAGATGGCTGGCCGAGCATGTCAGCGCCGATGAGATGACCAATGGAGCAGATAGTTTCCTTGTGCTTCAGCAGATGGCGGCCTCCGGGGTCGGCAAAGCGTTTCTGCCTTCGTTTATCGGGAACGCGGATCCTCGGCTTCATCGGTCGTCAGAAATTGATCCCGGAATAGATGTTCCGCTCTGGGTGGCGACTCTGGACGAGATAGCGCGCACTCCGAGATTTGCCATCGTGCAAAGAGCTTTGGTTGAACGCCTGTCCATTGCTCTGCCGGGGTGACAAATCAAAAAAACTTGCCCGTAGGTGTGGCTCCTCCGAGAACGGCTTTGGGCCGATGCGCTGATTGCCTGGACGGAATTTTGAACGAACTCCGTGCACCTCCTGCAAGGCCACGCGTGCTTTCTGTCCGCCGCCTGCGCGATCAAGGGGTTGACATGATCCAAATTCTGAAGCCGAACGCTGATGAGTTCAGACCAAGGTCGGTGGCGCGGTCAGGGATTGTCGTTCATAGTTGAACACGAAATGAGACCCGAGATTTCCGATCTGTCAGTTCGCAATTGGTCATTGTCGCGAGTTTTTCTTGCGGCCTGCATTGTCGTGATGGGAACGGCCACCGCGATAGTTGGCGTATGGGTGTCAAATCGGATCGAGAATGCAGTTGTCCAAAATTCAGCCAATTCCGCGGCGCTGTATATGGAGAGCATCGTATCCCCTCTCAGTCAGGAACTTGCATACGGGGATCGTCTTTCCGATCAAGCAAGGCGGGCACTGGACGAAATATTCATGACCCAGCCAATGCGGGACCGCATTGTGTCCTTCAAGTTTTGGAAACAAGGCGGCGTGATCGCGCACGCGTCGGATCCAACCATCATTGGACGCCGTTTCGACCCGACTGACGATCTGAGCCGAGCCTGGAGCGGAGAGATTTCGGGTTCTTTCGAAGATCTCGACCATGCCGAAAGCGCCGCAGAAGCAGCACTTGGGATCCCGCTGCTTGAAGTGTACAGCCCGATCCGCGAACTCTGGTCAGGAGATATTATTGCAGTTGCAGAGTTTTACGAGCAAGCTGAACAGCTGGAAGTTGATATGGCCAAAGCCCGTCGGACAAGCTGGCTGGTCGTCGGGTCAGCATTTACAGCAAGTACAATCGTGCTGTTTTCCATCGTGGCAATCGGTGACAACACCATTCGACGCCAGGGGCTCCTGTTGGAGCGGCGTCTGAAAGAGAGTGAGCAGATGGCAGAGCAGAACGCCAGGCTGCGGTCGCGCGTGGTCGAAGCGTCGGAACGATATGCCACGCAAACAGACCGGTTTCTGAAGAAGCTTGGTTCCGAGCTTCATGACGGTCCCGCTCAATATCTGTCCCTCGCGGCCCTCAGGTTGGAGGCGGCATTCTCGGACAGGCCTGAAAAGCCTGCGGAGGCCGAGGAGATTCAACAGTCTTTGCAGAAGTCCTTGGCCGAAATTCGAGCGTTGTCGCGGGGGTTGTCCGCTCCGGACATCGACAATCTGGCGCTGATTGATGTGGTGAAAAGAGCGATAGAAGATCACTCGGAACACAGCCCGTTGCGGCCGGATATTTTACTTCAGGGAAGCCAGACGATCGAGTTGTCCGTGTCCGACAAGCTGTGTGTTTTCCGGTTCCTTCAGGAAACGCTTTCCAATGCCGCCAGGTATGCTCCGAATTCTCGATGCACCGTCATTTGCGAGGCGCATAACGATCGGGTCGTCATTCATGTCAACGATGAGGGGCCCGGATTTGACCCCTCGGACGGAAAAGTACTGCGTGACGATGGAGGCCAGGGGCTCTTGGGCTTGCGAGATCGGGTTGAGAGTATCGGCGGCAGGTTCGAAGTCAGGTCAAGCCCTGGCAAAGGCACCTCTGTCACAATGACACTATTTCCCAGAAAGATGAGTACGTCATGACAACATCTGTCGTAATCGCGGATGATCACCCGATTTTCAGGGACGGTTTGCACCGGACATTGGACGAAGCCGATGGGTTCGAAGTTCTCGCTGCCGGCTCGAGCGCGGATGAGGCAATTTCACTTGTCGGCATTCATCAACCTGACATCGCCATCCTTGATCTTTCGATGCCCGGGGGCGGCATTAATGCGACGCGAAAAATCGCGGCCATGGCAAACCCGCCATTCATCGCGATACTGACGGTCTCGGAAAACAACAGTGACGTTGCGGATGCTTTGGAAGCAGGGGCAATCGGCTACATCGTCAAAGGTGTGACGGCTAGCGAACTGACGGCTTCACTGCGCAGCATCGCCGCAGGTGAAGGATTCGTGTCACCCGGGTTGGCCTCGCGCGTGCTGCTTCAGATCAACAGAGAGGCAGAAGCTTCCAAAGACGGTGATGTTCTGGATGATCTCACGCATCGCGAGGAAGAAATACTTCGACGTGTGGCGAAGGGGATGAGCAATCGGGAGATCGCAGATCAACTGGATCTTCAGGAAAAAACCGTAAAGCACTATATGACGGCAATCCTGTCCAAGCTCCACGCCCGAAACAGGGTCGAGGCCGCGCTGATCGCGCACGATGCTTGGGGCAAGACCGACTAAACCATGGGTCAAACGTGATTGCATGCTTAATGCAGGCCCTATCGCTTCGAAAAGCGTGTGCACCCGGAACCTGAGATTTCAGTTTTGTGCCGGCAGATCCAGTTGGTGGCAAGCTTGGTTGCACATGTTCGCATATGGGCAGGCCTCGCGCTGTATCACCTCAAAGGGCATGCCCAGAGTGATCTGTCGGTCAGGACCCTGGCGACCCTGGCCGCGACCGGATGGCGTGGTTCGGCGGATCTTTTGGCCTAACTCACAGGCCTGTGTTGGAATCCATCCAAATAGGGGTCGGATTTGAGACGCTTGGCCGCAAAATCGACAAAGGCGCGCACTTTTGCAGACACGGTGCGGCCCTCTTGATGCACAAGATGGATGGGGACCTCGGGTGGTTCGTACGAATTCAGAACGGTCCTGAGCCGCCCCTCCGCAACGTAGGGTGCAACCTGATAGGATAAAAGCCGCCCGATGCCATGCCCTTGCAGCGCCAGCTCGATCACCGCGTCATTGGTGTTCATGCTGATGCGCGGGTTCACGCGCTTTGTCACGACCGTTTCGCTTTTTTGAAAATGCCATTGGACCGAGGCGTGCAGGGCGGTTGAGTTTATGATCGCGTGATTGGCCAGGTCGTCGGGTGTGTCTGGTTCGCCGCGCGCATCAAGATATGCCGGAGCGGCAAACACGACCTGCCTCACCGCACCGCATCTCACCGCCATCAGGCTTGAGTCTGCAAGATTTCCAATCCTGATGCCGACGTCGAGGCCCTCATCCACCAGATTGACCACGCGGTCCACATAGAGAGTGCGCGCAGAGAGCTTTGGATGCAGTTCCAGAAATTCACCCAGAATCGGAGTGACGAACATACGCCCGAACAACACAGATGCGGTTACGCTGAGTTCCCCGGTCGGTTCGGCATAGGATCCGACAGCGGCACGCTCTGCCTCCTCGAGATCCATCAGAATGCGTCTGGCATCTTCAAAAAACCTTCGCCCGCTGTCCGTCAGCATGACTGATCGCGTGGTGCGCACAAAAAGACGAAGCCCCAGGCTGCCCTCCAGCACGGAGACCAGTCGGGTTACCGTTGGTGGCGACATATTGAGGTGGCGCGCCGCGGCGGCGAAGCCGTTCAGCTCGGCCACCTTCACAAAAACGCTCAGTGCGTGAAATCTATCCAAACAATTATTCCATATTTTGGAATAATATATTGCCAAATAGGGATATTCTGCAACACCAAAGCTTTGACTAGCTTCATCTCAACCCCAGGGCACTGCCCGGCTGAGATGGAGAATTCAATGTCACGCCCTTTTGCAGAAATCAGTTTTACGCCTTCGGTACGTGCAACACAGGCCAGGAACGGATCGGCAGAAGGCTATGCAAAGTTTCTGGCCGGTGCCGTTCAGGAAGACCTCATCAGCCCGGTCGAAGCCAGCTTCATCGCACAAAGGGACGGCTTCTATCAGGCGACCGTCTCTGAAACCGGCTGGCCTTATGTCCAATTCCGCGGCGGACCGGCAGGTTTTCTGAAAGTGCTGGATGAACGGACGCTTGCCTACGCGGATTTTCGCGGCAACCGGCAATATCTGAGCGCAGGCAATCTGCTGAACAACGACCGCATTTCTCTGATCCTGATGGACTATCCCAACCGGAGACGCCTCAAGATCTGGGGCCGGGCGAAACTTGTTGATGGCGCGGATGATCCGGCCCTGATGCAACGTTTGCATGACCCGAATTACAGGGGCCACCCAGAGCGGGCCATTGTGATCAAGCTTGAAGCGATGGACTGGAACTGCCCGCAGCACATCCCCCAACGCCTGACCCTGGAAGAGTTTGAAGAGCATATGGCGCCGCTTCGCGATGAACTGGCGGAACTGAAAGCACAAAACCCAGAGCACAAAGAAAAGCCCGGCCAGCAACGCTGACCGATGCTGAACCTCGCGCGTCCAGACGCGCTCCCAAAATCCCAAGAAAGGAAATTCCCATGTCGCGCAATCTGAAATCCATCCTGAGCGCCAGTCTTCTCGCGCTTACCATCGCGGTGCCCTTGACTCCGGCCCCTGCAATCGCAAGTGAGACCGCCATTGAGGCCACCCAAGCGGTCAAATTCCGCGCCGAAAAAATCGGCGAAGTCAATATCGCCTATCGTGAGGCCGGAGACCCAAGCAGGCCAACCGTTCTTTTGCTTCATGGGTTTCCGACCTCGTCACATATGTTCCGCAACCTTATCCCCGAACTGGCCAAGCACTATCACGTGATCGCGCCCGATTTCCCCGGATTTGGGGCGTCGGACATGCCGCAAGCTGAAGACTTCGAGTATTCCTTTGCGAATATCGCCGAAATCATGACGTCCCTGCTGGATCGGAAGGGTGTCGATCAATACGCGGTCTATCTGATGGACTACGGTGCCCCGGTTGGATTCCGGATGTTTGCGGAACAGCCCGAACGGGTCACCGGCTTCGTCATTCAGAACGGCAATGCGTATGAGGAAGGGCTGCGCGAATTCTGGGACCCGATCAAAGCCTATTGGGCCGACCCCTCGAAAAAGAATGGCGACCAGCTTCGTGGGTTTCTTACTCTGGATGCGACCAAGTGGCAGTTCACCCACGGTGTACAGAGGCCGGAACTGATCAGCCCTGACAACTATTGGCACGTCCAATACCTGCTTGATCGCGAAGGCAATCAGGAGGTGCAACTTGAACTTTTCCTGGACTATGGCACCAACGTTGCCGAGTACCCGAAATGGCAGGCGTTGTTTCGTGAGCATCAACCACCTGCGCTGCTGATGTGGGGTAAGAATGATCACATCTTTCCGGCCGAAGGCGCCCTGCCCTATCAACGCGATCTGAAGGATCTTGAGTTTCATCTGCTTGATACCGGACACTTCGCGCTGGAAGAATATGGGCCTGAAATTGCGGAACAGATGACTGCATTCCTGAATCGCATCACTGCTGCCGGCAACTGATGCGCAACTGGCCACGCCTCGATCAAGGGCGCGGCCTCATGTTTGGAGACGATCAATGAACACGCAAGCAAACACTGCCAAGGAAGTCACGGTTGAAATCGTGCACGGGTTTGTCGATGGCGGCACCGGAGGAAATCCCGCAGGCGTCGTTGTGGACGCTGATGATCTGAGCGCGCAAGATATGCAAACCGTGGCGGCACGAGTTGGATTGTCCGAGACGGAAGGCTTCAAGCTGGATTTCTTCACACCGAACCGGCGCATCGCTCATTGCGGTCATGCAACAATCGCCGCCTTCTCTCACCTTGATGCGCTGGGCCGGATCCCCAAGCCCGATACCTCAAAGGAAACTGTTGATGGCCCCAGGCGCATACTCACGAAAGACGGCGCCGCCTATATGGAACAATTGGCCCCACGCTACTCGGGTGCTCAGGAATGGATCGAAAAGGGCGTGAAACTCGACGATGTGCTGAGCTCTCTCGGGGTCGACAAAACTGACCTGGATCAGAGGTTTGCTCCGGTTTTGGTCAACACCGGCAACAGCTTCATCCTCGTCGGTCTTTCGGATGCGGCGAGCATTGCCAAAATCAGACCAGATTTGGCCAAAATCAAGCAAATCAGTGAGCAACTGGATCTGATTGGCTATTATGTATTAACGAAAGACCCTTCAATCACCAGCCGGGACGCCACAACCCGTATGTTCGCACCCAGATACGCGATAGATGAAGAAGCCGCCACGTGGATGGCAGCCGGGCCACTTGCATGCGTGTTGCATGATTTCGGCGGCACGTCTCAGCGATCATTTGAAATCGAACAAGGGGTGTTTATGAACCCGGCAAGCCCGAGCCTGATAAAGGTCGAACTTGACATCGAGAATGGTGCGATCACGGGCCTCATGGCGGGTGGTTACGGAAAAGCCATGACCTCGGCCCGGATTGCTTTGTGACGCGAAAAGGCCAGGTGTGTCCGCAGCACCAGCTTTGGATGCGCCCAGGTCCTTGAGCGCGAATACGTCTCGTCGAAGGGTCCAGCGACGGGACCTTAGTCAGCGCGGTGCGAGGCCCGGTCGCCCGCAGCCCAAATTGAAACCGGCCATTGCGGACAATGTAGAAGCTTGCGATTCTCAATCCATGTTGTCCGGATCAATGTGGCGATCCGGCATGGGGCTGGCTTGATGCTCCTTTTCGACGAGAGAATACAGCTCGATGGATCCGGCAAACCCTCGAACTTCGTGAAACCCGCAAGCAGAGAACAGTTCAGGCGAAGCCGCGGCAACGGCTGACGTCGCCAGCACTCTGTGGCCCAGGGATTTCGTCAACCCCTCGATACGGCTTGCGAGGTTGACTGCCCTACCCAGAACAGTGAAATCCAGCCTGCCAGGGCTGCCGATATTGCCATAGCTGACCTGCCCGACATTGATCCCGATGCCTATGTCCAACGGCGGCTTCCGAGCCTCTTCGCGGTGATGGTTGAGTGCGGCCAAACCGGTCAATACGCTTTGAGCGGCCCGCGCTGCCCTTTTGCATTGGGCGTTCAAATCCTCCTGTGTCGCAACGGTGAATATCGACAGAATGCCGTCTCCCATAAACTTGAGAATGTCGCCGCCATTCTCTTCGACAGGCTGCACGACCAGATCAAAATATCCACTCAACATGTCAAAAACGTCCTCTTCGGATGCCCTGTCCGAAAGAGCGGTGAAACCGCGCAGGTCAGAGAACATGACAACTGCGTCAAGGGTCGTGCGTTCCCCTCGCTTGATCCGCCCGTTCCACACAGCATCAGAGGGCCCATCGCCAAGATAGGTTCTCAGAAGACCTTTGGACGACTTGCGCATTGTGACCGGTTCCAGAGCAGAGGACAAAGCGGGCAATGCATCCTCAATCATTTTCAGATGCCGGGCTGAGAACCCTTCTGGCGACCGGGTGACAAAAGTGCAGCCGTGCAGCGATCCGTCTCCGTAATAAAGCAGCGTAGCATAGTAATCGGTGCCACCCAACTCAGCGAATTCAAGATATGATGAGTGCTCAGTCCTGGGATCCAGTTGCCGCAGACTTTTGTGAAGTGGCTTCCGGTGTTCAAGAATGTATTCGAATGAGCTTCCGACATACCCATCCGTCAGCATGGTCTCATGTGTTACGTCATAGCTTTCGGTGCCATCCGGCGTCCAGACGATCCCCCATGCGATGAGCAGCGGATTGGCGAAACGCTGACCGATATTGACCCGCCAGAGCGGCACACCCGCCTTGATCAGCGACGAACAGAAATATGACACCACTTTTTCCGGGTCATCCGAACGACGCCCCTCGGCAATCATCCAATTGGTCAGTTGGGCAATAGCATCCATAGTTTAAAACCAATCGCTTAGATAAGATCGTCACGAATTTGGGTTCAGTGTTCGATCATATTATTCTAGCCTTTTTCTTACCCCGTCCAAGCCTGCTGTCGGTCCACAGTTATCGGCCGTAAGCGCCGGCCAATCCACACGCAGACCTTCCTGGATACGTTTTTCCAGCTTGGTCAGCAACTTTAATGAACCTTGTCAAAAGGCCGGCTTCGCTCTCGAAATCCCTTTGAACGCCTTGTCGAGCGCTGGTTGCACGAGGCCGCTCTGGCTATTGATTTATTAGCGCGCGCAAAGAATATGTAAATCTATGATAAGTTCACGACGAACAAAACCAGCAGGCAGACTGGCATGACCAAGATAAAGAATATGGAAGAGTTTGCAGCGCTCAGCGGCATCTCGCGCCCGACGGTATCCAAGTACTTTCACGATCCCGACAGCGTTCGCGCCACGACGCGGGCCCGAATCGAAGAGGCGCTGGAACGGTTCGACTATCGCCCCAACATTTACGCAGTGAACCAGAACCGGAAGCTTACCAAGAATATCGGTATCGTCGTACCGTATCTGGCCGATCCGTTCTTTGCTGAAATCGCACGCTATCTGGAACAAAGCTGTATCGCGGCCGGATACCGTCCGTTCCTGTTCAGCTCTCATGGTGAACAAAAGCTGGAAAACGAAATTCTGGACGGTCTGCAATCCATGAAGCCGGCAGGGGTACTTTTGGCGCCTCTCGGACGCGTTTCGGACAGATCAGCAATAGAGAAATTCTGCGCCAATGTTCCGACGATCTTGTTTGACAGTAATCTCGATGGTTTGGGGGCTGCATTCGTTGGTTCTGATAACTTCAGCTTTGTTTCACAAACTGTCGAATACATGACCCGCACTGGTGAACCGCCTTCGTTTTTTGAAATGCGCACACCTGCGAACCCAAACGCCAACAAGCGAAGGAAAGCCTATATCAAAGTGATGGAACGTCTTGAGCTCGAGCCGCACATAATCAAAGTTGAAGGCAAGGGTTGGGCGTTTGAAGAAATCGGCCAAAGAGGGGCGCTGAAAGTTCTGGAAGAACGCGGTTTGCGAACCGACTCGGTACTATGCAGCAATGATCGACTGGCCATTGGCTTTCTTGCAGCTTGCTACAAACAGGGGATTCGCGTCGGTCGTGATGACAGTTGCGCGCTGCGCGTGGCCTCAAATGATGACCATCCCTTCGCGCAGTTCACTTGCCCATCCCTTACAACGGCGGCTCATGACTATGACAATGTTGCGGGTCGCAGCGTCGAAACCCTGTTTCAACTCATTGAAAGCGGAGGGAAATTCAAGACGAGATCAGAAACGTTGTTTCCCGCAAGACTGGTTTTGAGGGATTCCGCGTAACCTACAACTTTTAACGCGCGTAAAGTTTTTATTGACGCCGCGACAATTTACACACTACTTTCTGTGTACGGCATCCAAGCTCAGGGAGGACAAGGATGTATTTGAAGAATGCACTTCGTGCGGCGACGGCATTAACCTTTGTCGCAACGGCCGCGGCCCATGCAGAAACGATCACGATCGCAACCGTCAATAATGGCGACATGATTCGGATGCAGGGCTATACCGACAACTTTACCGAGGCGACTGGTATCGACGTGGAATGGGTGACGCTGGAGGAGAACGTCTTGCGTCAGCGTGTTACCACCGACATCACCACCAAGGGCGGTCAGTTCGATATCATGACCATCGGCATGTACGAAACGCCGATCTGGGGCGCGAATGGCTGGTTGGTTCCTTTGGATGGACTGTCAGAGGAATATGATGTCGGCGATCTGCTTCCTGCGATGGCGGGTGGCCTGAGCCATGAGGGTACGCTGTATGCGGCACCGTTCTATGGCGAAAGCTCGATGATCATGTATCGCACCGACCTGATGGAAAAGGCCGGAATGGAGATGCCTGAGGCGCCAACATGGCAGTTCATCCGCGAGGCGGCGGCTGCGATGACGGACCGTGACAACGATATCAACGGCATCTGCCTGCGTGGCAAGGCGGGTTGGGGTGAAGGCGGTGCCTTTATCACCGTGACCGCGAATTCCTTCGGCGCACGATGGTTTGATGAGGACTGGAAGCCTCAGTTCGACCAGCCTGAGTGGAAAGAGGCGCTGACTTTCTTTGTCGACATGATGAATGAATCAGGCCCTGCCGGCTACGCGACCAACGGTTTCAACGAAAACCTGTCTCTGTTCCAGCAAGGCAAGTGCGGAATGTGGATCGACGCCACCGTTGCGGCGTCCTTCGTGACAAATCCGGATGATTCAACTGTCGCGGACAAGGTCGGGTTTGCTCTGGCACCAAATTCGGAAGGCGTCGACAAGCGCGCCAACTGGCTGTGGGCCTGGGCACTGGCCATTCCGGCGGGAACCCAGAAAGAGGATGCAGCCAAGCAGTTCATCGAATGGGCGACCTCGAAGGATTACATCGAACTGGTGGCGGAAAACGAAGGTTGGGCCAATGTCCCTCCGGGCGCGCGTACCTCGCTTTATGAGAACGCGAACTACAAGGACATTCCGTTCGCCAAGATGACGCTCGAGTCGATCCTGTTGGCCGACCCGCAGAACTGCTGCGCCAAGCCGACACCCTACACTGGCATCCAGTTCGTTGCGATCCCGGAATTCGCGGGCATTGCCACACAGGTCAGTCAGGAATTCTCGGCGGTTTATGCCGGACAGCAGACTGTAGATGAAGCGCTTGAAAAGGCGCAGGCCTTTACGGCTGAAGAAATGGAAGCCGCAGGGTACTGAGGCATCCCTCCCAGTAGGGGACAGGTGATCTGTCCCCTGCTCTCTCCACTTCCACAACTCGCGTTTTTCTCGCAGGCTGAGTTACGCCTGAACAGAGAGGGTTTGCGTAATGGCTACTCAACACTCCCGATCCGTTGCTCGCCTGATGATGGCCCCCGCAGTGGTCCTGCTGCTTGGCTGGATGCTCGTGCCATTGACGATGACGCTATTCTTTTCTTTCAAAAAATATCTGCCTCTGCGCGGGGGTGATCTGGGCTGGGTCGGGTTCGACAACTACGTCCGCTTTGTCTCGTCCAGCACATTCTGGCCCGCGGTGCAGGCAACACTGGTCATTGTTGGCGGTGTTCTGATCATAACCGTCATTCTCGGAATTCTGCTTGCCATGCTGCTGGATCAGCCGATGTGGGGGCAAGGCATTGTCCGAATCCTTGTCATCGCGCCGTTCTTCGTCATGCCCACCGTGTCTGCGCTGGTGTGGAAGAACATGTTCATGGACCCGGTCAATGGTTTGCTGGCCCATCTGTGGCGTTTTTTCGGGGCCGAGCCGATCTCGTGGTTGTCCGAGGCGTCGATGACCTCGATCATAATGATCGTTTCGTGGCAATGGCTGCCCTTTGCAACGCTGATCCTGTTGACCGCCATTCAGTCGCTGGACAGCGAGCAACTGGAAGCAGCCGAGATGGATGGTGCACCGCCGTTGAAGCGCTTTTATCACATCATTCTGCCGCATCTGGGCCGTGCGATCACCATTGTGATCCTGATCCAAACAATCTTTCTTTTGTCGATTTTCGCCGAGATCTTCGTGACCACCGGTGGCGCTTTCGGCACCCGTACACTCACCTACTTGATCTTCCAGCGCGTGTTGGAAAGCCAGAATGTCGGCCTTGGATCAGCCGGAGGTGTCTACGCAATCATCCTTGCCAATATCGTTGCGATCTTCCTGATGCGCATCGTCGGCAAGAACCTGGACGCGTGAGGAGGAAAACCCATGGCCCGCGCTGTCACATCTCGACGCAAATCGCTGAACACCGCCCTTGCCTGGGCTGTTGGACTGCTGATTTTCTTCCCGATCCTCTGGACGATCCTGACCAGCTTCAAAACCGAAGCGCAGGCCATTGCCAGCCCGCCCCTGTTTTTGAACTTTGACTGGACGCTGGAAAACTACGCCATCGTGCAGGAACGCTCGGACTATATGCGTTTCCTGTGGAATTCGGTGATCATCGCCGGTGGATCGACCATGCTGGGCGTGATCATCGCCGTGCCCGCCGCTTGGGCAATGGCGTTTGTTCCGTCCAAACGAACCAAGGACATCCTGTTGTGGATGCTGTCCACCAAGATGTTGCCAGCCGTAGGTGTGTTGTACCCGATCTACTTGCTGTTCATCGAACTGGGTCTTCTGGATACGCGCGGAGGGTTGGTCGTGGTGCTGATGCTGATCAACCTGCCGATCATCGTCTGGATGCTTTACACTTATTTCCGCGAAATTCCGGGTGAAATTCTGGAAGCCGCGCGGATGGATGGGGCGACGCTGAAAGAGGAAATCCTCTATGTCCTAACCCCCATGGCCATTCCCGGCATCGCTTCGACCGTCCTGCTGAACTTTATCCTTGCGTGGAACGAGGCGTTCTGGACCCTCAATCTGACCGCTGTTGACGCGGCACCGCTCACGGCCTTCATCGCCAGCTATTCCAGCCCCGAGGGCCTGTTCTTTGCCAAGCTCAGCGCGGCCTCGACCATGGCAATTGCACCGATCCTGATCCTTGGCTGGTTCAGCCAGAAACAACTTGTCCGCGGCCTGACCTTCGGCGCTGTGAAATAAGGAGCATTCCTCATGGGACGCATACAACTCAAGTCCGTGACCAAAAGCTTCGGCGACGTTCAGGTCATCCCTCCGCTGGACCTGACCATTGAAGATGGCGAGTTCACCGTTTTCGTCGGCCCTTCGGGCTGCGGAAAATCCACGCTGCTGCGCCTGATCGCAGGGCTGGAAGACATCACCAGTGGCCACATAGAAATCGATGGAGCAGACGCAACAGAAGTACCGCCCGCCAAACGGGGGCTGGCAATGGTGTTCCAGTCTTATGCGCTTTACCCGCATATGACCGTTCGCAAGAACATCGCATTTCCGTTGCGCATGGCGAAACTGGATCAGGCTGAAATCGATAAGCGGGTTGAGGGCGCGGCCAGTGTCCTGAACCTGACCGATTACCTGGATCGCCGCCCGGGCCAGTTGTCCGGTGGTCAACGCCAGCGCGTCGCCATTGGTCGGGCTATCGTTCGTGAACCGGCCGCGTTCCTGTTCGACGAACCGCTTTCAAACCTCGACGCAGCTTTGCGGGTGGGCATGCGGTTGGAGATCAGCGAGCTGCATGAACGCCTCGCGACAACGATGATCTACGTCACCCACGATCAGGTCGAAGCCATGACGATGGCGGACAAGATCGTTGTGCTCCAGGCTGGCGTGATCGAACAGGTTGGCAGCCCGCTGGAACTGTACCGAACGCCTCGCAACCTGTTTGTTGCAGGATTCATTGGCTCGCCCAAGATGAATTTTATCGAAGGGCCCGAAGCGGCAAAGCACGGCGCACGAACGATCGGCATTCGACCGGAACACATCGCGGTGTCGGACTCCGAAGGAGAATGGTCCGGGCGTGTCAGCGTCTCTGAGCATCTTGGTTCGGACACGTTTTTCCACGTCCACGACACCGGACTGGCCGAGACAATCACTGTTCGTGCCGATGGCGAGGTTGGTTTCCGCCATGGGGATCGCATTCATCTGACCCCACGTGCCGATGTGATCCACAGATTTGACGCAGACGGTCTGCGGATCGAATGAAACGTCTGACGGGCAAAACCGCCCTGATTACAGGGGCTGCGCGGGGAATTGGATTGGCATTTGCCAAGGCCTACGTGGCAGAGGGCGCGCGGGTCGCCGTCGCCGACATCGACATCCAGCGCGCGCAGGACGCGGCCGCTGGAATCGGCGCGGCAGCTTTCGCTGTCGAAATGGACGTGACCGACCAGCAGAGCATCGATCAGGCCATAGCCAAAACCGCGGCGCAATTCGGCCCAATCGACATTCTGATCAACAACGCGGCCATCTTCAGCGCCGCACCATTCGTCGAGATCGAGCGCGCCGACTACAATCGGGTGTTTGACATCAACGTCGCGGGCGCGCTGTTTACGATGCAGGCCGTCGCCAAACATATGATCGAGCACGGAACCAAAGGCCGAATTATCAATATGGCCTCGCAGGCCGGGCGAAGGGGTGAACCTTTGGTCGCTGTCTACTGCGCCAGCAAGGCGGCGATCATATCACTGACCCAATCGGCGGGGCTGAACCTGATTTCTCATGGGATCAATGTAAACGCGATTGCCCCCGGTGTCGTCGATGGCGAACACTGGGATGGCGTGGACGCCTTTTTTGCAAAACACGAAGGCAAGCCCCTTGGCCAGAAGAAGCGCGAAGTGGCGGCAGCTGTTCCATATGGCCGCATGGGGCGCGCGGAAGACCTGACGGGCATGGCGGTTTTTCTGGCCTCTGACGAGGCCAAGTATATCGTCGCGCAGACTTACAATGTCGACGGCGGAAATTGGATGAGCTGATGGACCCTGTGGCGAACGCAAAAACCCCTGCACGGCTGCGGCAAGAGAGCCTTTCCAAGCTGCCAACCACCGTGAAGACTCCGATGTATGAACGTACGGATCTGACGCCGGGCATAGTTCATATAGGATTGGGTAATTTCCATCGCGCGCATCAGGCCTGGTATATCCATCAGCTCATGCAGCAGGGGTTGGCCCATGACTGGGCAATCGTCGGAGCGGGTGTGCGAAGCTATGACGCTGTCATGCGAGAACGATTGCTGGCGCAGGATTGCCTCACAACGCTGATCGAGTTGGGGCCAAACGGAATGTCCGCCGAGGTGATTGGCCCGATGATCGATTACCTGCCGATCGAAGAAAACAACGCTGCCCTCATCCACGCGATGGCCGACCCGGCCACCCGGATCGTTTCGCTGACTGTTACCGAAGGGGGATATTTTCTGGATGCCAACAGCGGCGCATTCGATTTCGACCACGCAGATATCCGTCATGACGCAGAAAACCCCAATCAGCCCCGTACGGCCTTTGGCGCAATGGTTGCGGCACTCAGACGACGGCGCGCCGAGGGGTTGACCCCGTTCACGGCGCTCAGCTGCGACAATCTTCAGGGCAACGGAACGATTTTGCGAAACTGTGTTGTGGGATTGGCGCGCATGTTCGACCCGGAACTGGCCGACTGGATCGACAGGCATGGCGCGTTTCCGAACTCGATGGTGGATTGCATCGTACCAGCGACCACCGACCAATTGGTATCGCAATGCCGCGCCCTTGGCGTCGATGACAGAGCGCCCGTCTCGCATGAGAACTTTCGTCAATGGGTCATCGAGGATGCCTTCTGCGCCGGGCGCCCGCCCCTCGAAAACGTCGGCGCAATACTGACTAACAACGTCCATGGTTACGAGACCATGAAGTTGCGCATTTTGAACGGAGGTCATCAACTGTTGGCGAATGTCGGAGAAATACTGAGTGTTCCGACGATTGCCGACTGCATGAAGGACCCGGACATCGTGGCGTTTTTTCGAAAAGTGCAGGTCGAAGAAATCCTTCCGCATGTCGAAGCGGTTCCCGAAACCACTGCAAGTGAGTACCTTGAGTTGATCGAAAGCCGATTTGCAAACACGGCGATTCACGACACCACACGCAGGGTTGCATTCGACGGATCGGCAAGACATCCCGGATTTTTGCTGCCGTCGCTGCGTGATGCTCTGGCATCAGGGTCTTCCGCAAACGGGCTCGCTCTCGCCGAAGCGTTCTGGTGCCGGATGTGCGCGGGTATTCGTGAAGATGGCTCCGAGATCACTCCCAATGATCCCCAGTGGGAAAGCCTGAACAGCACCGCAAAAGCGTCCAAAGCTGATCCTGAGCTTTGGCTGGAACAGGGTTTCTACAGCGGTGATTTTGGAATCAGCACACAGTTTTCCAACGCCTTTGCCCGCTGGCTGACCCTGATATGGCAGCGTGGCAGCCGGGCCGCCATTGCTGAGTATGTTGCCAACGGTTCAACGTAGCAAATCAATCTCGGCGCTCGGTTCAATCGGGACCCATGCGGTGCGGTATCTGACCCTTGGAGCCTTGTCTGACGTTGACGCAAATAGGGCCTGCAATCTGCCGAAAATGGCATGGATGTCACCCTCGGCGGCTCTGACCGGTTCACCGCCTTGGGCAAATCCCCACTACAGAGTCCATGGAATAAGCGAAAGTTTGCCACCGGATCAAAAGCTCCGATAACGGGTCCCAAAAAATGAAAAAATATTGGGCAGAATGCCCAAAACCCTAAACGGCCGCAGATGCCCGGTTCAGCCAAGGATCGCGGGTTTCTGTTGCACTTATGCGACGGTTCTGCCGTTGAAAGAAAGTGTCATTTGAAACATGGTGTCACCTGCTGTTTCAAAAGGATTGGTGCATAGTAGTTTGTCATAAAAAGAACAATTTAAGCGTGCATCCGAGTGCAATCAAATCTTCCGAGGTACAGGGCTGAGCAATGGCTACTACGACTATAATACCAAGACCTTCCGCTTCTTCTCCGCTCAGTCCAATACAAGGTTTTGTTGCCTACGGTGACGGCAATCCTGCGACCACCACCGTAATTTCTTATCACTTCGAACAATACGCGGGTACACAAGCGTGGACTGCGGAATACAAAGCAGAATTCCGAGCGGCTCTCTCTGCAATTGAAGCAGTCGCAAATGTGACTTTTGTCGAATCCGGCAGTGCCTCTGCCGACTTGGTGGAAGTTATTGCGCCCACAAGCTTTTTTTCAAATCCCAGAACGCTTGGCTACCACTACACGCCATCGCGCAACCCCTCCGAAGGCGCCTTCAACACCGCTTACTGGACTGCCGGAACAAATGGAAACGGCGATCCGGGCGGGTTTTTCTTTACTACGTTGCTCCACGAACTGGGTCACGCGCTAGGGTTGGGTCATCCCCACGACACCGGTTTGGGTACAACCGTGATGAATGGCGTTACATCGCCATTTGACTCTTTCGGGACCGGCAGCCTGAATCAGGGTGTCTACACGGTGATGTCGTATAATGATGGCTGGACCGAAAAGAACGGAATTCTCTCTGTCAACGCGACTTATGGTGGTTCAACGGGTCTTGGCGCTTTGGACATTGCTGCGTTGCAGGCGATGTATGGCGCCAATACCAGCCACAACTCAGCCAACAATACCTACACGCTTCCTTGGGCAAACGTTGGGGGTACCGGCTATCAGTCTATTTGGGATACTGGTGGAAACGATACCATCCAGCATGTCGGCAGTTCGAAGGCGCGGATCGACCTGCGGGCCGCAACACTGGATTATTCCGAGACCGGCGGCGGCGTAGTGTCCTACGCAGAGGGCATAAAGGGCGGCTTTACAATCGCGCATGGCGTTGTGATTGAAAACGCGATCGGCGGGACCGGTGACGACGTGATCGTCGGGAATACCGCTCAGAACGTTCTGAATGGCAACCATGGACACGATAAGATCTATTCAGTGTCCGACGGAACCAACAACAACACCGTTTATGGCGGCTTGGGGAACGACACCATCTATCTGGCGAACGGTTCCGGCGCAGACCAGGTTTTCGGCGGCCAGGGCGACGATTGGGCCATTGTGACCAACAATGCCGGCTCGTTTTCCGGAGGAAGCGGTACTGACACAATCCGATTTGTCAGCGCCATCAGCAGCTATCTGTTCATTAAAAACGGCACGAAATACGAATTTATCGATGCCGTTTCACGTATCACCTTCACGGTAGAAGATGATGTCGAGGCCATTCAGTTCCTGAATGGATCACAGGCGTATACTCGTTCGAATATCGAAGCTGCCATGCAGCTTTCGGATATCGAGACGACCGGCACCACACTGAAACATGCAAGTCAGGGCATTTACGTTCTGGATGCAGGCAGCTCGAACGTGACGCTGGTATTTAATGGTCAGGCTGTTGGTCAAAACACGATCGCCGGCTGGCAGGCCATTCAGGCCGAGGCTTCGGGTGGCGGTTACAAAGTGCTGTGGAAAAACGTGGATGGGACGTACGGGGAATGGACCGTCAATGCCAATGGTCAGTTCCTCAGCAGCAGTAGCATCGGCAACGTGGCTGATGTTGAGGCCTTCTATGGTGCTGATTTGAACAATGACGGGCTGACGGGTCATGGTACGGTCACGGTTGAAACCACTGGCTCCACGACACTCGTTTCGTCAAGCTTGGGTTCATACTTGATTAATGGCACCATTGAACTGACCCTAAACGGTGCCAAAGCCGGCGCGGGCAGTTTCCCTGGCTGGCAGGCCATTCACGCCGAGGCTTCGGGCGGCGGCTACAGGGTGCTTTGGAAGAATGCGAATGGCACGTTTGGGGAATGGGTGACGGATGCTAATGGTCGTTTTGTCAGCAGCAGCACCATAGACGACGTCAGGGATGTCGAGGTCTTTTATGGCGCAAATCTGAACAATGATGGGCAAATCGGCCATATCACGACCAGCATCGAATCCAACGGTTCCACGACGCTGGGATCGTCAACCAATGGCGCATATGTAATCGGCGGCAGCATCGACTTGAAGCTCAACCAGGCTAATGCCGGTCCTGGCAGCTTCCCGGGTTGGCAGGCCATTCAGGCCGAGGCCTCCGGTGGCGGCTACCGGGTGTTGTGGAAGAACTCGGATGGGTCCTACGGTGAATGGACGACGAATGCGGCCGGTGAATTCCTAAGCAGTACAACAATCACCAATGTTGCGGATGTAGAGGTCTTCTATGGTGTAGACCTGAACAATGACGGGCTGACGGGTCATGGAACGATCAGCATTGAATCCAACGGCGCGACAACGCTGGGGGCGACAACCCAAGGTGAATATCTGATTGGCGGCACCACCAAGTTGACATTCAACAACGCCACTGTCGGACCGAACAGCTTCGTGGGCTGGCAGGCCATTCACGCCGAGGCTTCAGGTGGCGGCTACCGGGTATTGTGGAAGAATTCGGACGGAACTTACGGTGAATGGGTCACGGATTCCAATGGTGTATATGTCAGTTCCAACACCGTCCCTGACGTGGTCGCGGTCGAAACTTTCTATGGCTTTGATATCGATGGCAGTGGGACAGTGGGATACGGATTGCCCAAACTCGCTCGGTTTACTGAAGGCGATCAGAAAACGCCGATGGGCGAAGAAGTTTTGGGTGTGCCCGATTGGGATGAAACGGTCGATATTCTAAAGTTCGTCCCTGACCTTGAGGCTCCCGAAGACGTAGAAGACGACTACATACTGGTGAACTTGCATCAGGCTCAGGACGGGGCGCTTAACGTTTCCGAAGACTCATTGGCCGCCGTATTGAGTGGGAACTTGGACGTCAAGGATGACGAGGCCAGTCCGACACTTACACCCCATTTGGACGAAGACAGCTTTTGGATTTAAAGATCCTTTGGCGCTGGAGGCGGCCCGTTCGGTTAAACTGACGGTGCCGTTTCTGGCGTAGATCGGCGAATAGGCTTGCGATTTCGATCGGTGTCCCGGCCCTGCAGTCCCGCCTTGTCAGCTCTGTCAAACCAAACAGCAGAGTGAAAGCAAATCGCCAAGGTTTGAGCGGAGCCGTAGCAACATACCCTGCCGCCAGCAAGCCACCACCGGTGTTTCCAGGCAGTTCTGGCAACATCTTAAACCCATAGTGTGCCGCGCGAAGTTCCGCGATCGATCACGGTGATACTCCAAACATCTTTGCAAGGAGGTATTATTCGTTTGTCCTATTGGCCCTGATAGTTTGTGCGGTCGCGCCGCTGAAATGCGCGAACACGCATCTTGTGTGCAGCCTGAGTAGGCGCTCTTATTTTGATCTCGGGCGCTGACCCAGGCTTTGCAATCAGTCATCACCTGATGCGCATCGTGTGGGCCATCATTGGCGTATCCGTCGCCGACAACCTGACCTTGCGTTGGCCCAGACCTCGGAACTGGTCAGGTGCTTTTGGCCGCGACCGCATAGTTTCCGTGCGTCGGAACCACCGAGTTCAAACGTTGAGACAGTCTTTGCGACGTTGGCCAAAAAGTGCTTCTTCCAGCCTGCTGTCTGCGGTTTCTTGCTCAAAAAAACATGTGCAAACTTGGCAATGCTGAACTAACTTTCTAAACGCGGCGATGCCTGTCCGAATGATGTGGATTTTAAACTGTGAAACCTCAACACCGCCTGTCAGCGGCCCCTCGCCATGAATTGCGCAACGTGCGCAATCAGGGCATTGCCTTTCTGGCCTTGGCGTTTTTGTTCAGCATCTTCGTCAACCTGCTCATGCTGACAGGTCCACTGTTCATGCTGCAAGTATATGATCGGGTTCTTGGTTCCCGGGCAGTTGAAACTCTGACCGCACTGTTTTTGCTTGTTGCGTTGCTTTATGCGCTGATGGCCATGCTGGACTATGCACGCGGTCGTATTGTTGCCCGCTTTGGTGCGCGGTTCCAGTCGCAGCTGGATGAGCGCGTTTTCGAAGCCACAATGCGCCGATCTCTGGTGCCTCAGGTGCGATCGGCTCCGGCGACTGCATTGCGCGATCTCGAGACCATTCGCACCTTGTGCTCTTCGCCCGTGTTGCTTGCAGTTATGGATATTCCGTGGACACCTGTCTTCCTGGGGGCGATATTCATTTTTCATCCACTTCTTGGCTGGTTGGCCGTTGCAAGTGGCGTGCTGCTTGTGGTGATCGCATTACTCAACCAGGCCCTGACCAGCCGTAAGGTGGCCGAGGCACAATCCGCGGCGGCTCGGGCGAATGCCTTTTCCGAACACGCAAGGCAAGCAGCTGAGGTTGTGCGCTCTCAGGGAATGCAGGCGGACGTGACCAGGCGGTGGTTGAACCAGCGTTCCGAAGCTTTGCGTCAAAGCATTTCCGCCAGTGACTGGACTGGTAGCTTCACGTCGCTGACGAAATCGCTTCGGCTTTTCCTGCAATCTGCCATGCTGGCTTTGGGCGCGTGGTTGGTACTGCAAAACGAAATGACGCCCGGGGCGATGATTGCGGGCTCGATTCTCTTGGGACGGGCCTTGGCCCCGGTGGAACAGGCTGTCGGCCAATGGAGTTTGGTCGAACGGGCACGCACGGCGTGGAGTTCGTTGAACCGGTTTCTGGACCAGACGCCGCCAGAGGAACAGCGGATTCGTTTACCGATCCCAAAATCCCAATTGGAAGCCAAATCCCTGACGGTAATCCCTCCGGGTGCTACTGCGCCAACACTGCGGAACGTTAACCTGAAACTGGAACCGGGAAAGGCGCTTGGTGTGATCGGGAAAAGTGGGTCGGGCAAGACGACCCTGGCCAAGGCTCTGCTTGGGCTTTGGAGACCGGCGGCTGGCGAGATCCGGTTGGGCGGGGCCACGTTGGACCAATATGATCCCAACGATCTGGGCAGCCATATCGGATACTTGCCGCAGCAGGTGACCCTGTTCAACGGAACCGTTGCTGAAAATATTGCACGGATGTCGGAAAACCCGGATTCAGAAGCGGTGGTTGCGGCGGCCAAGAAGGCCAAGGCACACGAACTGATTCTGTCATTGGAAAAGGGTTACGGCACCTTTCTTGAAGGCAATGACAGTCAGTTGTCGGGCGGTCAGAAACAGCGCATTGCGCTGGCCCGTGCGCTGTATGGCGACCCGGTCCTTCTTATTTTGGACGAACCGAACTCGGCCCTCGACGCAGATGGCACCGAAGCTTTGAATGCAGCCGTGCGCGGCCTCAAGGAAGCGGGAAAGGCCGCCATCATCATGACGCACCGCCCGCAGGCCATTTCGGAATGTGACGATCTTGCTGTTGTGGAAAAAGGCCAGGTGGTGAGGTTTGGCAGCCGCGACGAGGTTCTGAACGCAATGGTCCAGAATGCGGGCGCGATTAAGCGCAAGCTTAGCCCCGTAGGTGAATAATGGCGAAAAAATCAACCAAGACACCCGTCCCCGTCTGGGGCATCAAAATACCTGCGCTGGTGGGATTTCTTGCCCTTGGCATTCTGGTCGGCGGGTTGGGCCTTTGGGCCGTGAAAACGCGGCTGGCCGGGGCGATTGTATCTTCGGGCGTCATTGAAGTTCAAAGCAACCGTCAGGTCGTTGAACATCCTGACGGCGGCGTGGTCGGCGAGATTTTCGTGCGCGACGGGGATACGGTTGCCTCGGGCGATTTGCTTTTGCGGTTGGATGACACATTTCTGTCTTCAGAACAGACGATTGTAGAATCTCAACTCTTTGATCTGCTGGCCCGCCGCGCCCGGCTGGAGGCCGAGCGGGATGGCCTGACATCCGAAGAATTGGCCACGCGCCTGGCTGAGGTTCAAAAAGAATACGATATCGATCCGGACCTGATTGCAGGGCAACAGAACCTGTTCGATGCCCGGCTGGAAACGCTGTCCAAGCAGGACGAACAACTGCGCAAACAGTTGGTTCAGATAGAAAGCGAGATCGCAGGCACGCAGGCTCAGTTGGTCTCGCTGCGCCGCCAGACAGAGTTGATCGCGGCGGAGTTGAAAGATCAAAAGAGCCTGTTGAGCAGGGGTCTGACACAAAACAGCCGCGTGCTGGCGCTGCAACGCGAAGAAGCCAGTCTGACAGGCGAAATCGGCAAACTTGAAGCCTCCGTTGCGCGCCTCAAGGGACAGATTGCATCAACCGAGATCAAGATTGTCGAATTGACCGCGACCCGGCGGGAAGAAGCGATCACCACTTTGCGGGACGTTCAGGCGCAGGTGGCAGAGCTGTGGGAACGACGTTTGTCCCTGGCGGAACGTCTGGCCAGGCTTGAAATTCGCGCACCTGTCAGCGGAACCGTTTACGGCAGTCAGGTCTTTGCCCTGCAATCGGTCATTCAGCCGGGCGAACCCATGATGTATGTGGTTCCGCAGGACACGCCGCTGTTGGTGGCAGCGCGGGTGGATGCGATCCATGTGGATCAGTTGCATGTCGGGCAATCCGTTGCCCTGCGCTTTCCGGCGTTCAATCAACGCGAAACGCCCGAACTCGAAGGACAGGTCAACAACGTCTCGGCGGACACCTTCACGGATGAACAGTCCGGTTTCACCTTTTACCGCGCCGAAGTGGTGCTGAACGACGGTGAGATCGACCGGCTCAATGGTCAGGAACTTTTGCCGGGTATGCCGGTTGAGACTCTGATCAAGACCGATGAACGCACGCCGTTGTCCTATCTTGTGAAACCGATGGCAGACTACTTCAACCGCGCGTTTCGCGAATGATGCGGACGCGGTTATCGCTGGATGACCGCGTTTTCCCATTCAGCCAGAAAACGGCGGCGTTTCAGCCTGTCCAGAAATGTCATGAGCCCCGGGTCCAGCCCAATCATTTCGCGATCGGTGCCAGTTTCGTGTGGGGCCAAGGGCGGCAAGGTAACAGGGTCGCCTACCCGCTTGGTTTGGTTGGAAATCAGGTGTTTGAGAAAAGACGTGGCCGCGTCCGGTTGCGGGGTGCCATTCAACACCATGGCCGTGCGCATCATGGTCGTCTGAAAATCCGACGGCAGAATGATTTCCACAGTGTCCTTGCTTCCGGCGCGGGCTTCGGCATAGCTGCCCAGAACGTTGTAAGCCACTGCAATCTTACCTTTGACGAGGTCATCGATCATATCCGCCGAACAACAGTACAGGCGTACGTCCAATCCACCCATCACCTCCATAAGCCGCCAATACGTCTCGGACGCGCGGGCATCCTGCGTTGCGAACAAATATCCCAGACCTGATTGACGGATGTCATAGGTGCCCACACGGCCCCTGAAATCATCGGGACGCAAACGAAGGATTTCGATCAGTTGTTGCCGGGTCTCGGGGATGGGGCCGCCAGCAAAGGCCGCGCGGTTAATCACGATTGTCGCCGGTTCCGATGTGAACGCGAAAAGGCTTTGATGCCATTGCGCCCAGGATGGCAGCGGTATGTCGTCGATGATTCGCCCGAAACCGTCGTTTGCCAGCTTCAGTTGCAGATCCATCGCGCTGGATATGACAACATCGAAGTCTTCCGGCGCGGCGCGGACTATTCGGTCGATATCTGCGGTGCCGGTCACCAGGTATTCAACAGAGATACCGGGGTTTTCTTCGATGAAACCCGCAATCAAGGGTTCGAACAGAAAGGTGTCCGTGCTTGAGATCACGCGTAGATGCGCCTCATTTGCTGAGGCGTTGAAAACCTGCCTGTCCTCCCAGGTTTGGGCGGCAGCAACGACAGGAAGGCTGAAGAAAATCAAAGCGATAAGATAACGCACGCGCCGCCCCCCTGCCGATTGGTCAATTCCAGTGAGCCACCATGCGCAGATGCCACGTCCTGAACGATTGTAAGGCCCAATCCGGATCCGATGGTTCCGCTTGCGTTCTTCCCGCGCTCAAAACGGCGCGTCAAAGTGCCGATCTCGTCAGGAGGAAACCCCGGCCCACGGTCTTTGACAATTATCTGAATGCGTGGCTCCGAAACAACCTCGATGCGTACAAAACTGTCCGCAGGGGCATATTTCAGAGCGTTGTCGATCATGTTGCGCACAGCGTTTTGAATAAGAATCGGATCTCCCGAGTAGGAAACCTTTGGATCGCCACTCAGGGAAAGCGACAAGTCCTTCATCTCGGCGATTGGCGTGAGACGCTGCACCAGATCACGGACCAAAGCATTGAGATCAATGTCTTCGCGCTCCAGATGATCGGCGCGGAACGTGATCATCGCATGATCCAGCAATTGCCCCGCCGCGCGCGAGCTTTCATCAATCGCCCGCACCATTGAGCGCAATGCTTCGCGATTTTCTTCCTTTTCAACCCTCTGCAACGTGGCATCGGCATAAGATCGAACGGTTGCCAAAGGGGTGCGCACCCGGTGGGCCGCTTCGGCGATGAAATCTTCCGATTGGCTCAGTGACTGATCCAGTCGCCCCATCAAAGAGTTCAATGACGCCACCAAAGGCGCCATTTCGCGGGGTACGGGTTTCTTGAACGGGCTCAGGTCCTGCGGGCCGCGCCGGGTGACAGAGGTCGTAAGCCTGTTCAATTGGCCAATCGTGGACGAGGTGGCCCAGAATGACAGCGCAGCGGCAAGAGCAAAGAACCCGATGCCCAAAATCGCCGCGTTGCGTGAAATCTGGTCCAGAGTTTCCGCAAGCGCATCCTGCGTTTGGCCCAAAGCGACCTCGATGACGGTTTGTTTGTTCAGGCCCACCAGGGTTCGCCGAGCACTGACCTGACGTATGGTTTCACCCCTTATCCGACTGGTTTGAAAGCTCCACTTGCCGTCGAATTGCCCAGTGGCCGGCGGCAGATCTTCATATCCTGACAGAAACGCGCCATCCTGAAAAATCGCGTAAAAAACCCGATCGTCGGACGGCGTGCTGAGCATGGCGAAAGCTGCATAGGGAATATCAACCTCCAACTGACCGTCGCGCAAGGCGGCCGCGTCCAGAATTGAGGTAACCGATGCCCCCAGGATGTTGTCCTGCCCTTGCTGCGCGACCTGTGCGGCATAGTTGCGAACCGCGACAAACAAAAGAAACGCCAATATCGCGGCACCACCGATCAAAGTCAGGACCAGCCTGTTCCGAAGCGATCCTGACACATAGGGATCAGGAGGGGGATCAGGAGGCATGATCCAGCCTGTATCCTAGACCGCGAAGCGTGGTGATCTTCAGGTCCGACGGTTCAAGATGTTTCCGAAGGCGGCCAACGTAAACCTCGATAGCATTGTCCGAGACATCGTCATCATATGAAAAAAGCCGGTCGGTCAGTTTCTGTTTCGAAAAAACCTGACCAGGCGCGCTGATGAACAGTTCCAGAAGGCGCAGTTCCCGATTGCGCAACGAAACAGTCTCATCCCCTACGGTCAGATGACCTGCCAATGGATCAAAGACTATTCCGCCCACTTCAATCGTTGTCCGTGAATTCCCGGATTTGCGACGCAGAACGGCGCGGCAGCGGGCCTCGAGTTCGGCGTGGTCGAACGGTTTGGTGACATAGTCGTCGGCCCCCAGATCCAGCGAACCGATTCGATCCGAAACCTGGCTGCGTGCGGTCAAAACGATCACGGGGGTGT
This sequence comes from Ruegeria sp. A4, assembly GCF_056543025.1. Lineage (NCBI taxonomy): Bacteria > Pseudomonadati > Pseudomonadota > Alphaproteobacteria > Rhodobacterales > Roseobacteraceae > Ruegeria > Ruegeria sp. A4. The sequence goes on from NZ_JBQGAW010000002.1 coordinate 337,195, forward strand.
CCAGGCGACCTGCGCGATGCCGTTTGAGAAAGTCGCGCCCATCCCCATCCGGCAACATGATATCCAACAGAATAAGGTCATATTCCTGAGTTTCGGTAAAGGCGGTCGCCTCGTCCAATTTAGACGCATGATCAACCACATGGCCGTCTAACCTCATGCGCGAACAGATGGCGTTCGCCAGATCAAGATTGTCTTCCACAAGGAGGAATTTCATGGGATTTTTGCTATTTTTCGTGCGTGACAGGTTGATGTCAGGTTGATGTGTTGTTGTTCCACCCAATCTGAGCCGCCATGCGGCTGGTTGTCAAATGGGAGGACATCATGACGACATTCACACTGGGCCGTCGCGCCCTGATCGCGGCTGTGGCCGCAATTGGCCTGGCAGGGCCGGCTTTGGCTGATGGCCATCAGGTCGTGGACAGCATTCACTTTCTGATCCCCGGTGGCGCCGGTGGCGGCTGGGACGGAACCGCGCGCGGCACAGGCGAAGCGCTGACAAAAGCTGGCCTTGTTGGCACGGCGTCATACGAAAACATGTCGGGCGGCGGTGGTGGCAAAGCCATTGGATATCTGATTGAAAATGCCGACAGCAACCATGGCACTCTGATGGTGAATTCGACGCCGATCGTGATCCGCTCATTGACCGGTGTATTTCCTCACAACTTCCGCGATCTGACGCTGGTTTCGGGCACTATCGGCGACTATGCCGCGATCGTTGTAGCCAAAGACAGCCCGATCAACTCGATGGCGGATCTGCTTGCCGCTTTTGATGCGGACCCAGGCGGCACAGCGATCGGTGGCGGCTCGGTTCCCGGCGGCATGGACCATCTGGTGGCGGCGATGGTGATGGAAGCAGCGGGCAAGGATGCGCTTGGCGTGAAATACATCCCCTATGATGCGGGCGGCAAAGCCATGGCGGCCCTGCTGTCGGGTGAAATCGCCGCCTTGTCCACCGGTTTCTCGGAAGCGGTCGATCTGGCGAATGCGGGTGAAGTCAAGATTATCGGCGTGACATCCGAAGAGCGCGTTGATGCGGCTCCTGACGCGATGACGATGAAGGAACAGGGTATTGATACCACTTTCGTGAACTGGCGCGGCTTCTTCGCGGCCCCCGGCCTGCCCGAAGAAAAACTGGCCGCCTACCAGGAAGCGATTGCCAAGATGTACGACACCCAGGAATGGGAAGAGGTTCGTGCACGCAACGGTTGGGTCAACATCCACAACTCGGGCGCAGATTTCCAGACCTTCCTGGAGCAGCAGGAACAGCAGATCGGCGATCTTATGAAAAAGCTGGGCTTCCTCTAAGTCCGTTTTCGGCAGAGCGGATCCGCCGCTCTGCCTTCCCACGAACAGGAACAGGGAGAGGCTCTCATGGCGCTGGATCGCTGGATCGCGCTCATTCTTCTGGGTGTGTGTTTGACATATGGCTACGCCGCCTGGTTCACGATGGACGGCAGCCTGCCCCCTTTCATGCAGCGAAATCCGATCTGGCCCAGCACCTTCCCCAAAGTGCTGTCGGTTCTGGGTGTCGTTACCACCACGATCATTTTGCTGGGTTTTGAAAAGGCGGAACCAAAGGAAGCCGATATCGATTACCGGCGACTGGGGGAATACCACCTTGATCAAGCGCTTATGTTGCTGGCCTTGATGGTGATTTACGCGCTTTGCCTGCGCCCTGTTGGGTTTCTGATCTCGACCTCGGCCTTTCTGATCCTCGGGTCTTTCATTCTGGGTGAGCGCAAATGGCACGTCATGCTACCCGTCGCGCTGATCGCCACAGGCGCGGTCTGGTATCTGGTTCAGGAAGTTCTTGGCATCTACATGCGCCCATTGCCGGGCATTTTCGGAGGCTGACATGCTCGAAGGACTTCTGATCGGTCTGCAAACGGCGTTTTCAATTCAAAACCTGCTGATGGTGATCGCAGGGTGCCTGATCGGCACGTTCATCGGCATGCTTCCGGGTCTTGGGCCGATGTCGATCATCGCCATCATGATCCCGGTCGCGATTTCCATGGGCGACCCGTCCGCAGCGCTGATCCTGCTGGCCGGAGTGTATTACGGCGCCATCTTTGGCGGTTCGACATCTTCGATCCTTCTCAACGCGCCGGGGGTCGCGGGCACTGTTGCGTCCAGTTTCGACGGCTATCCGATGGCTCGCCAGGGCAAAGCGGGCAAAGCGTTGACTGTTGCAGCTATTGCAAGTTTTGCCGGCGGTACGATCGGGGCGATTTTGTTGATGGTCTTTGCCCCTGCTCTGTCTTCGGTGGCATTGCTGTTCCACTCGGCCGAGTATTTCGCGCTTATGGTCGTGGGCCTGTCGGCAATCGCAGCCTTCGCAGGCACCGGTCAAGTGGCCAAAGCCGTCATCATGACGCTACTTGGGTTGATCATGGCAACAGTCGGTGAAGGTGCATTGTTCAACCTGCCACGTTTCACAATGGGTATCATGGATCTGCAATCGGGCTTTGGCTTCATCACGCTTGCCATGGCCATGTTTGCCCTGCCCGAAGCGCTGTTTCTGGTGCTCAAACCAAAGAACCTTCAGGGGGATGACGGCGAGATCAAGGACCTGCGCATCACAGGCAGTGAAGCCAAGGCCATCGCGCCGGTGATCGGCCGCCAATCTGTACAGGGCTTCTTCATCGGGGTTCTGCCCGGTGCAGGGGCAACGATTGCCAGCTTCCTCGGCTACGCGGTCGAACGCAACATTGCCCCGAAAGAGGAACAGGACGAATTCGGAAAAGGGTCAATAAAAGGTCTGGCTGCGCCCGAAACGGCGAACAACGCGGCATGTACCGGGTCTTTCGTGCCGCTGCTGACGCTGGGCATTCCCGGGTCCGGCACCACCGCGATCCTGCTTGGCGCCCTGATTGCCCTGAACGTGACACCCGGCCCACGGCTGATGCTGGACGAGCCGCAGATATTCTGGGCCGTCATCATGTCAATGTTCATTGGCAACCTTGTTCTGCTGATCCTGAACCTGCCGCTGATCCCATATATCGCAAAGGTTCTCTCGGTTCCGCGCAATTACCTGATCCCCTTCATTTTGTTCTTCACTCTGATGGGAGCCTATATCGGGCAGAACAATGCGACCGAGCTTTTGATACTTGTGGGCTTCGGTGTTTGTGCCACGGCGTTGAAATTTGCCGACTACCCGCTTGCGCCGCTGCTGATCGGTTTCATCCTCGGGGGGATGATGGAGGACAATTTTGCCCGCTCGATGCAGCTCTATGACGGTATTGCTTTCATCTGGGAACGTCCGATGACGCTGGGTCTGCTTGTTGTCGCGGTGCTGCTGGTGCTGTTGCCCAGCTATCGCGCGCGCCGGGCACGTGCCCGGGCCGCAGGGGTTGCCGAAGGTGACTGAGCCACTGGCAGGAATACGGGTTCTCGATCTGACGAATGTCCTCGCGGGTCCGTATTGCTGCTATCAACTGGCGCTCATGGGCGCCGAAGTGATCAAGGTCGAACGCCCTGACGGTGGCGACCTTGCCCGCGTTCTGGGTGCTGATCCTGCCAGAAACAAGGCCGGTATGGGCGTCAGCTTTCTGGCGCAGAATGCTGAAAAAAAGTCCATCACGCTCAACATGAAATCAGAACGGGGCAAGGCGCTTCTGAAACGCCTTGTCCAGACAGCCGACGTATTGGTAGAGAACTTTCGCCCCGGTGTGATGGATCGGCTTGGACTTGGGTATGGCGTCTTGCGCGATGTGAACCCCAGCCTGATTTACTGTGCCATAAGCGGGTTCGGTCAGGACGGCCCCCGCCGGGGCGATCCGGCCTATGACCAGATCGTGCAGGGTATCAGTGGCGTGATGTCTGTCACCGGCGGCCCTGACACCGCACCCTATCGCGTTGGCTATCCTTTGGCGGACACAATCGGTGGGATGACGGCTGCTTTTGCAGTGTCCGCCGCCCTGAACGCTGATCCTCGCGGGGCCTATCTGGATGTGGCAATGTCCGAAGCCGTGATCTCGACAATGGGTTGGGTCGTGTCGAACCACCTGATCGCCGGTGCCATTCCCGGGGCCCATGGCAACGAAAACACGACGTCAGCGCCGTCAGGAACATTTGCAACTTCTGACGCGCCCATCAACATTGCCGCAAACCGCGACGAACAATGGCAGGCACTGGCCCGGCATCTGGGCCGGCAAGACCTACTGGCCCACCCGGATTATGAAACGCGCGAAGACCGCAAGCGCAATCGCCACGCCCTGCGCGCGATGCTGGAGAAGACCTTGCGGACCAGAGCGGCATCAGACTGGGTCAGCGAACTCAACGCAATAGGAGTGCCGGCCGGGCAGGTATTGACCGTGCCCGAGGCGCTTGATGACGAACAGCTTGCCGGTCGCGGCCTGATCGGGTCTTTGCGGGTGCAGGGCGAAGACATGAAACTTGCAGGCAGCCCCATTGTCATGGACGGCGAACGGCAAATGCCCCAAACCGCGCCGCCTGAACTTGGGGCAGACAATAACGCGATCTGGCCTGAAATTGGGTTGTCCGGCGCGGAAATTGACGCTTTGAGCAAGGAAGGCATCATATGAGCGATGTGTCCGATTGGTGGACGACTTCCATCATCGATATGGAACCAGGCCGGATCGACCTGCGCGGAGAGCCGATCCAGAATCTGATAGGTCATCTCAGTTTCAGCGAGATGATCTGGTTCATGGTTCGTGGCGACCTACCATCAGGGGCGCAGGTCCGGTTGTTCGAGGCCGCGCTGGTCGCCGCCGTGGACCACGGACCTCAGGCGCCTTCGATCGCAACGGCGCGGATGGCTGTAACCTGCGGACTGCCCCTGAACAACGCGATGGCGAGCGCTGTGAACATGTTGGGGGATATTCACGGCGGGGCTGGCGAGCAAGCGGTTATGCTGTACCATTTCGTGGCGCAACATCCTGGCCGGTTGGATCAAACGCTGGACGAGTGGATCGAGCGTGAAGGAAAGATATTGCCGGGTTTTGGCCATCGTTTCCACACGCCAACGGATCCGCGCGCACCACGTCTGATGGCGTTGGTCCGTGATGCTGTGATGGACGGGGCTTGCGATGGTCAGTTCCTACAGATCGGGCAGGCGATCGAAGCAGAGTTGGCCCGGCGCAAGGGAAAGCCCGTTCCAATGAACATAGATGGTGCCACCGCGGTGATCTATGCCGAGTTGGGCTTTGCGCCCCCACTGGCACGCGGTCTGTTTTGCCTATCCAGATCTGTTGGCATTCTGGCCCATGCGTGGGAACAGATGCAGCAAGGCGGCCGGAACAAGGGACCGACCCCGCCTGCCTATCGCTGGACCTATGTCGAAACGTAGATCGCTAGGCAGTTCTGAGCCGTGGGCGTTTGGCCAACAGGTCAGCCGCCGCACGGGCAATGACCAGTTCTTCATTGGTCGGGATTGCCATCACCACGACGCGGGACAGATCGGTTGAAATGATCCGGTCATTGTCCGCATTTGCGTCAGGATTGAGCTCGATGCCCAGCCATCCCATCCCAGAGCACACCCGGTCACGCACCAGACGTGAGTTTTCTCCGATCCCACCGGTAAACACCAAGGCGTCGATACCGCCGAGAATGGCCGCCATCGCGCCAAGCTCGCGCCGGATACGGAAGGTGAAATAGCTGATCGCCTGTCGGCTTTCGCGTGTGTCCGCCTTTTCCAGGGTACGCATATCGTTGGACAGCCCGGACAGGCCCAAAAGCCCCGACTTTCGGAACAACAGGTCTGAGATTTCGTCAGCGCTCAGCCGTTCCTGGTCCATCAGATACAGGACCACGCCGGGATCAAGTTGACCACAGCGGGACCCCATCGGTAGCCCGTCCAGTGCCGAAAACCCCATGGTCGATCCGACGGATCGCCCGCCGATCATCGCACACATCGATGCGCCATTGCCCAGATGGGCCACCACCACGCGCCCTTCGTGCAAAAGCGGCGCTGTCTTTGCCATGTGATCCGAAATGAATTCATAGCTGAGCCCGTGAAAGCCATAACGCCGAACACCTTTGTCGTAATACTCACGCGGCAAGGCAAAAACGTCATTCTCCCACGGATGATTGCGGTGAAAGGCGGTGTCGAAACAGGCGATCTGAACCGCATTCGGAAAACGTTCCATCGCGGCCCTTGCTCCGGCCAGATTGTGCGGCTGATGCAAAGGCGCGAACGGCGACAGCTTGTCCAGCTCTTGAATAGACGCCTTGGTCAATGGCACCGGAGCGTCGATGTCAGGTCCACCATGGACAACACGATGCCCGACCGCAGTCACGTCGCTGTTTGGAAATGAGCGCGCAAGCAGGTTCAAAACCCAGTCCAGCGCTGTGGCGTGATCGCGTATTTCTCCGGCGGTGCCGCTGGCAAGGACACTTCCGTCGGAAGACTTTGCCTTGACAAGCGGCTCTGGCTCTCCAATCCGCTCGACCGCGCCGGTGCACACCATGATCGGATCGTCATCGGTCAGCTCGAACAGACCAAATTTCATGGAAGACGATCCAGCGTTCAGTGTCACGACATGTGTCATGCGGGTGCTCCGGTGCGCGGTAAGGAAAAGGCTTCGTGCAGTGCCGCCACGGCACAGGACGCCAGCCGGGCTTTGTCGTCATCGGCGCGGCTGGTCAAAATGATCGGAGCTTTGGCCCCCATGACCAGACCGGCCCCTTCTGCATTGGCGATATAGGTCAGCTGCTTGGCCATCATGTTCCCGGCATCCAGATTTGGCACCACCAGAATATCGGTTTTGCCCGCGACATCCGACACAATCCCCTTGGAACGCGCAGCCGCAAGGCTGACGGCATTGTCCATGGCAAGGGGTCCGTCAACAAGCCCGCCCGTGATCTGACCGCGTTCCGCCATTTTCGACAGCAAAGCCGCGTCAACCGAGGATCGGATCGCCGGATTGACGGTTTCGATGGCAGACAGAACACCCGCTCTGGGGTTTTCGATCCCCAGAGACAGGGCCAGGTCGATTGCGTTCTGGACAATATCAATCTTGGTTTCCAGGTCCGGCTCGATATTGATCGCTGCATCCGTCACCAACAAAGGTCTGGGTTGTCCGGGCACGTCCATGAGAAAGACATGGGTAAAGCGGCGGCCGGTGCGCAGGCCGTTTTCACGCCTGAGCGCAGCCTTCAGCAATTCATCCGTATGCAGATGCCCTTTCATCAGCGCTTTCGCTCGACCTTCTGCAGCCAGATCGACCGCTGCATGGGCCGCATTGACGTGATCGCTCTGCGGTATGATTTCAATCCCATTCAACGACGCTCCGATTTCGGCGGCCGCGTTCGCGATTTTGTCCGGGTCACCGATCAGAATGGGTGTGATGATCGTCTCATGTGCGGCCAGCAGCGCCCCACCCAAGGCGTTGGGCTCTTCCGGGGCCACAACGGCAGTCGGCATGGGCGGCAGCGGGCGCACCTTTTCCAGCATGGCATCAAAGTGACGATGACGTTTCACCACCAGCCCGGGCAGATCCAACTCGGCGAACACCATCTCTTTCTCCGGCGCGATCACGACGGCCTGCCCGCTCACGATCACGGCACCGTCCGATGGGCGCGTAACGACCGTGTCAAAGACAACTTCCCGGTTCGGTCGCTTTTCCAGTACGGTGACTTTGGATACCAGCTCATCACCGGCATGCGCCCTTTCCACAAAATCAAATCGCTGCGATTTATAGAGCGTCCCTGCCCCCGGCAGAACGTTCCCCAAAACGGCCGAGATCAGGGCCCCCACGAACATGGCAGGGGCAACCGCTTCGTTGACGTGGTCGCCATCGCCGTCTTCGCTGGCCAGATGAAGCGGATTGTGGTTACCGGAATTGTTGGCGAACACATAGAAATCATCGACCGAGCACGTGCGGGCCAGCTCGGCAGTATCACCGACCTGAAGCTTGTTGTAAGGCTTGTTGTGGTACTGCATGAACTATCGTTTCCATTTCGATCCGATTGGCGGCGCTGCGAACTCTCTTGCTGATACCCAGTTCAGCGCGCAATGAAAACAACGCATGCCAGCTGCCCGTATCGGTCTGCACGCTATTTCCAGCGGGTAACGCCTTCATGTCGTTACGCCCGGATAATGTGCAGATTGCAGATCAGGCGCGCCGCTTTCCGCCGCCGCCCTGTTTGCGCATCGAAAGCCCGATCCGTTTTCTGGGTACATCCACCTCGACAACGCGCACTTTCACGACTTGCCCGGCCTTGACGACCTCGTGCGGGTCCTTGACGAAGCGGTCGGCCAACTGGCTGACGTGAACCAGACCGTCCTGATGAACGCCCACATCCACAAAGGCCCCAAAGGCCGCCACGTTTGTCACGGTGCCCTCAAGAACCATTCCGGGCTTCAGATCAGTTATCTCTTCGATGCCATCCGCGAAAGTGGCCGTGACAAAGCTGGGCCGGGGGTCTCGTCCGGGTTTCTCAAGCTCGGCAAAGATATCCAGAACCGTGGGCAGGCCGAAATCTTCGGTTACGAATTGTTGTGCCCGCAAGCCTTTCAAGGCCCTCTCATGGCCCATGATGTGCCTGATATCCCGCCCGCAGGCCGACACGACGCGGCGGGCGACTTCATAGGCTTCGGGGTGCACCGACGACGCATCAAGCGGTTCGGCGCCGTCCCTTATGCGAAGAAACCCGGCGCATTGCTCAAAAGCACGCGGACCCAGCCCGGCAACGGACAACAGGTCCTTGCGTGATTGGAACGGCCCGTTCAGATCGCGATGGGCGACGATGGCTTCGGCTTGCGCGGCGCCCAGCCCCGACACGCGCGCAAGCAAAGGTGCAGAGGCCGTGTTCAGGTCAACCCCGACCGCGTTCACGACATCCTCGATCGCGGAATCCAGGGATTGCGACAGGCGGTGCTGGTCAACGTCATGCTGATATTGCCCGACGCCGATGGATTTCGGTTCGATTTTGACCAGTTCTGCCAAAGGGTCCTGCAATCGCCGGGCGATGGACACCGCCCCACGCAGCGAAACGTCCAGATCGGGAAACTCTCGTGCTGCCAGCTCCGACGCGGAATAGACCGAAGCCCCCGCTTCGGACACTACCACCTTGGTCGGTGCTTTTACCGCCTTGGGGAGCAGAGCCAGCGTATCCGCAACCAACCGTTCGGTTTCGCGGCTCGCTGTTCCGTTTCCGATTGCGATCAGTTCGATCTGATGGGCCGAGATCAGATTCAGGATGGCAGCCTGCGCGCCGCGCAAATCGTTTTTGGGTTGAAAGGGATACAGCGTGTCAGTGGCCACGACCTTGCCCGTTGCGTCAACCACCGCCGCTTTCACGCCGGTGCGGATGCCGGGATCAAGACCCAAAGTGGCCTTGGCACCCGCCGGAGCAGCAAACAGCAAGTCCTTGAGGTTGCGTGAAAAGACCTGAATTGCCTCATCCTGTGCCCGACTGCGCAGTTCGGCCATCAGTTCGACCATCATCGACAGCGAAAGCTTGACTCGCCATGTCCACCCGGCAACCTTGCGCAACCAGGCATCACCCGGTCCTTGGCCACGGGTCTGCAAATGCGCGGCCACGATGGATTCGGCCCGAGCTGCCCCGAACTCTGGTTCCGGCGCGATATCAAGTGAAACAATGTCCTCTTTTGACGCCCGCAGCATTGCCAATGCCCTATGCGACGGAACATCCGCCCATCGTTCGGAATGGTCAAAATAATCACTGAACTTGGCGCCTTCCTTTTCTTTCCCGTCGACAACCCTTGCACTGAGCAGCGCCTCGCGCTGCATGAAGGCCCGCAACTCACCCAGCAGGGTCGCATTTTCCGTCAATCGTTCAGTCAGAATGTCCCGCGCGCCGTTCAGCGCGTCACGAGGGGTGGCAACGGCCTCGCTCAGGAATGCCCCGGCCAGTGTTTCCGGGTCCGCATCGCGATCGGCCAGAATGGCTTCGACCAGGGGTTCCAGCCCGTTTTCACGCGCGATCATCGCCTTGGTGCGCCGCTTGGGCTTGTAAGGAAGATAGATGTCTTCCAGCTGTGCCTTGGTTTCTGCCCGAGCTATCGATTTATTCAGATCTTCGGTCAGCTTCCCCTGTTCTTTTATCGACTTCAGGATGGTTTCCCGCCGTGCCTCAAGCTCACGCAGATAGGTCAAACGCTCGGACAGAAGGCGCAATTGGGTGTCGTCCAACCCACCGGTTGCTTCTTTCCGATAGCGGGCGACAAAGGGAACCGTGGCCCCGTCATCCAATAGATTGATCGCAGCACCGACCTGATCGGGACGTGCATTGATCTCGGTGGCTATGGTGCGGGCGATACGGTCCAAGGGGGCCTCCTGAAACGGCAATGGAAGGGCTTCTTAACCAGCCGTTTCAGCAAGGGAAAGTCCCATGTGCCGGTCCGTCGAAAAGCATCGGCAAGCAGCGACTGTTTTCGCGGCTATTCGACATGTCTGAGCCATTGGACGAAAACACGAGCCTGCAAGGGCCTCAGCCCCACGGCATCAGCCCGCAATACCCTGTGCGCGCGCCTACATTGTGCGCCATTTGCGCCAGCGTCGTTAGGTCAAAGACCGGCAGTTTCAGGTCTTCCTGAATGCGTTTTGCATAAGGCGGAAGATCCGTGCATTCCAATACCACAGAGCGTATTTCAGGTGTTTCGCGCTTCAGCCTGCGTGCAGCGTCCAGCACTTCGGCCTCGATCAGATCTGTGTCCATACGGGTGCGCGCGTTGCGCAGGATGACTTCGGCAAACTCACTGGTGTGTTCCAGACCCTGTACGGCCACCGGAACGCCCCCCGCTCCAACGCCTTCAAAATGGCGTTGCGTCAGCGCTGACGAATCCGCTGTAATCACCCCGACCGGTGCGCTGGCCCCGGTCATGTGAAAGGCCAACGGCACCTGTATCAGGCTCGAAGCGAAGACAGGCACCGATACGGCCGCGGCCAGCTCTTTTTGGAACAGGGCGAGAAACCCGCAACTTCCGGTGATGGCGCGCACGCCTTCAGCCTCAAGCCGTTGCGCGCCTTTTATGAATGGGTTCAGCAGATCAGGCGTCGGATTGTGCAGCAGCGTTGGCACCGTGACGCCATCTATCATCTCGTACAGCACCGGGAACGGCAGGCTGGAAGGGTTCTTGATATGACCGGGAGGTTTCGGAAAATAGCTTTCCAGACACAAAACCCCGATAGCGGCTCCGCAAATATTCTGTCCACCCTGGTAGATCGGCATGATGGGGTAATCCTTCTTCGAAACGGTGGTTGTTGCGCGTCAAAATCGCGACAAGGCGAATGAATCCAATGGGATGTTGAGGCGTTGCCCCGACACCAGGTCAGCCACCAGCTCACCTGTTTTGGGGGCCATCATCAAACCGTAATGGGAATGACCAAAGGCGGTGAACAGGCCCTTGTGTCCTTCAACCGGACCGATCGCAGGCAAACTGTCGGGAAAAGACGGGCGTCGGCCCATCCAGAACTGTGTATCCGAGGTGTTCAGATCCGGCATCATTGCGCGGGCCTGTGCGGTCAGAAGCGACTGTTTGCGTGGATCCGGCGGCGCGTCGATGCTGCCGAATTCGGCCGTGCCGGCCACACGCAGACCGTCCTGCATTGAACTGGCCACCACCTTGGCGTCCACGTCCATCACCGAGTTTCGCAGGCTGGCAGAGGGGGTCGGGAATTGGACATGGTATCCACGCTCGGCCACCAGTGGCACGGGCAAACCCAAAGGTTTCAGCAACCCGGCAGACCAAACCCCGGCGGCCAGCACGACAGTATCGGCGTGAAGCGCGCCGGCCGGCGAGGTCAAATGCCATTGTCCGTCTTCCATGCGCTTTAGTTCTTTGACTTCTGTCCGCACGAACTCGGCGCCTTGTTGACGGGCCTTGTCGGCCAAAACCGCACCGACCCGGCCAGGAGACATGACCCGCGCCTGTCCCTTGATCAGGATCGCAGCCTTGAAATCTCGGGATAACGCAGGTTCGATCCGGCGCAATTCCGGTCCGTCGATCCGCTCTAGATGTCCGCCTTTTTCCTGCCGGATCAGATATCCCAATTCTTTCAGGTCAGCCTGATCGGGGTTGCGAAACGCGTGGATATAGTTGGAATCAACAATAAGGTCTTCGCGCCCGGTATTTTGCAGATGTCTTCGGTACAGATCTATCGACGGGCGGCACAGCACCTCCATTGCGTCCGAGATATTGCGTACGGATTTCACGCTTGAATTCTTCAGGAACCTCAGGCCCCAGGGTATCATCCTTGGCCAGAACGCAGGTCTGACGGTCAACGCGCTTTTCGGGTCCAACAGCATCCCGGGGATCGTTTTCCAGATACCCGGCGTGGCCTGTGGAATGACCGACCAAGGCGAGACGACACCGGCATTGCCGAACGATGTCTCCTGCCCCGGGTCTCCACGGTCGATCAGACGCACGGCAATACCGCGCTCCTGCAACGAAAGCGCACAGCACAGACCGACGATCCCGGCGCCGATGATGGTCACTTGTTCGGGCATGTCAGACCGTTGCTTGAATTCGGCTGCGGGCGATCACCTGTGTGACGATGACAGGAGACGCCACCGCCAATGCGATCAGGTCAGCCGTCAGCGTGGGCGCCACGAAGATAATCCCGGCAATGGCCATCAGGATGCGCGACACGAGGTTGAGTGGCTGCAACCAATACCCCACGACCGCTGCCGAAAGGGCGATGACGCCGGCAATACAGCTGGCGGCGGTATAGGTGAATTCCCAAAGATCGAACCCGGTGGAAGACACGAACAGCAAAACCGGCGCATAAACGAACGCCATTGGCGCGATGACCTTGCCCAGTCCCAGCGTAAAGGCGGACAGCCCGGTGCGGAACGGGTTGGAATTCGCAATCGCTGCCGCCGCATAGGCCGACGTACAGACCGGAGGTGTGATCTCGGAGACCACGCCGTAATACAGCACGAACAGATGGCTGGCGATGGGTGGAACCCCCAACTGCGCCAGCGCAGGCTGCGCGACCGAGACGAGCATGATGTACAGCGCCGTGGTCGGGATGCCGGCACCCATCAGGATGCAGACGATGGCAATGAAGACCAGCGAGATGAACAATTGCAGGTCTTCCATCGCAAACAGTTGGAAACTGCCGAACGAGATCATGTTGTACAGATCGGATGCCAGATTGCCCGCGCCCTGCGTAACCATGAAGCCGATGCGAAAGCCGATGCCAGTGGTGTTGATGACACCCACCACGATACCCACTGCGGCGGCAGCGGCCCCCACGGCCAGCGAGTACTTTACCCCAAGTTCGACTGCGGCCAACATCTCGGGCACTTCGATCCGTTTCTGGGGGTTCAGCGTGGCAATCACCGACAATCCGCACAGAATCGCGGTCATGGACAGGTCGAACCCACCGTCGGAGAACTTCCAAAGCACGAACGCAAGAAACGCCGCTGCATAGATCAGTGTTGGCGGCTGCTTGATCCGTGACATGCCCGCAATCACCGCCAGCGATATGCCGCAGAAGGCCGACATGAAGGGCGTGTATCCAGTGAACAAAACCACCAGCAATCCGATCAGAGGCACAATATTGGCCCAGCCCTCGGCCCAGACGGCCTTGAGCTGTGGCAATTGCTCTTTCGCCAGGCCTTGCAGGTTCAGCTTGCGCGCCATCAGGTGCACCACGGCAAAGACACCGACATAGTGCAGGATCGCCGGAAAGATCGCTGCGATCACGATTGTGGTATAGGGCACCTCGAGGAACTCGGCCATGATGAAGGCCGCAGCGCCCATGATGGGCGGAGTGATCTGACCACCGGCCGAAGACGCGGCCTCGACCCCGCCTGCAAAGTGACCGGGGTATCCAAGGCGCTTCATGTTGGGAATTGTCAGCGCGCCGGTCGAAACGGTGTTGGCCACCGAAGAGCCCGAGATCGTGCCGAAGAAGGCCGAGGATACCACCGACACTTTTGCCGGACCGCCCGTATAACGGCCCGCCAAAATCGTTGCGTTGTCAATGAAAAGCTGTCCCAACCCCGTTCGCTGAGCGATCACGCCGAACAGGACAAAGTGGAACACGATGGTCGAAACGACCCAAAGCGTCACGCCATAGATTCCTTCCTGCGGGAAGTACATCGACGATACGAAGGTTTTGAAGTTCACGCCCGGATGTTGCAACAATCCGGGAAAATAGGGACCCATCAGCGCGTATGAGATGAATACGCAGATGATCAGCGGCAGCACCCAACCAAGCGTACGGCGCGCAATGTCCAATACCAGAAGGATGATGATGACACCCAGGATCACATCATAGCTGTTTGGATTGCCCATGCGAAAGGTTTGTTCCTCGATCCCCAGGAACGGGATGCCGCGCCAGGCGAAACCCACGTAAAGTGCGGCGATGATGCCAAGCGCCATGAACACCAGATCATAAAGAGGGACGTTGCCGATGCGGAAGCGACTGACTTTGAGTGCATAGAGGCTTTTGGCCCCGACAATCGGGATCGTGGCGTAGACCAGAATGAACAGCAGAGCCAGATAGATGCCCATATGCCAGTGGTCGGCAGGCAGACCGAACCCAGCCGTGAAGAATTCGTAGAATGCAAAGATCAGGGCGACGACACGCAACACCTTGCCTGCCGTGGGCGTGACCTGCCGGACAGCGGCGCCTTCGTCGAACTGTTCTTCGATGGCCGCCAGTTCCTCGGCCGTCAGTTCGTGGTCATCAAGTTTCTGGGTCTCGGACATTATGGCCCCCCGATTTCGCATAATTCCAGAGTGCGGTGCCCCAAGAAGGGGCACCGACGACAGGTTTCAGTCAGGTGTGGTTATTGAAGAAGACCGGCTTCTTTATAGAATTTCTCGGCACCCGGATGCAGCGGAACACCCAGCGCCTCGACGCCGTCGAGCGCAGTGTCAGGCGTGATCTGCTTGCCCTTTGCGTGGCCGTTGTCCAGCAGCTTGCGCGTGTTGTCGTTCCACAGGGCCTTGGTCAGCTGATAGACCAGATCTTCGGACAGATCCGATGAAACAACCAGCATCGCGCTTACCGCGGGGGTCTTGGTTTCGGAATCGATGCCCTCATATACACCGCCCGGGATAGCGGACGGGATATAGGCAGGAATGATCTCGTTGATCTTTGCCAAATCTTCATCGCTGAAGGAATGCAGGTTCATGCCCTTGGTCGAAGACAGCTGCACCATTGCGGCAACCGGCCATCCTGCTGCGTAGAAATAGGCGTCCAGTTGGCCATCGGCCAGACGTTCGGCACTCTGGCTGTTGTTCAACTCGGCCTCATCCATGTTGTCACGGTTGACGCCCCAGGCTTCCAGCATTTGCAACACGGCCACCTGCGTGCCGGAACCAGCCTGAGCAATACCAACGCGCTTGCCTTTGAGATCACTCAGATCGTTGATCGTCTGGCCTGCGGGAAGAACCAGGTGCAGGTCTTCCGGGAACAGGTTTGCGACGATGCGCAGTTTCGGGTGGGGCTTGCCTTCAAACTTGCCCTCACCCAGATACATCGAACGGGTTACATCTGCCGCGGCCAGGCCGGCCTCAAGCTCGCCGTTTTGCACGGCGGCATTGTTGAAGACTGACGCCGTTGTCGACTGTGCAATCGCGATCAACCCGGGCACGCCGCATTGGCCGCCCTCTTCGCAGGGGCGTGAGCCCGGAGGGGCCGAAATTCCGTTGGCGATGGTGCCGCCGATCGGGAAATACGTGCCGCCTGCACCGCCGGTGCCGATGCGGAAAAAGGTTGGGTCCTGTGCAAGCGCCGGTGCAGCCAATGCACCCGCCAAAGCCAAACCCGTCAGGCATTTCATCAATCTCATCGTAAGCTCCCAGTTGTGGATCATTGGATTCGGTTTGTTCGAATTCTGATCCGTTCAGCCTATGGAGTTTTAGCATAAATACAAATTTGTTATATTTAACAAAACGAAAGTTTAGCTTATATATTAGACATGAACCTTGCTCAATTGACCGTTTTTCGTGAGGTGATGGAAACCGGGTCCATCTCTCAAACCGCAAAGAAGCTGAACCGGACACAGCCCGCGATCAGCCTGGCAATCAAGAACCTGGAAAGAAGTCTTGGACTGACCCTGTTCGAACGAAAAGGCCGGCGTCTGATCCCAGTGCCAGAGGCGCATTACCTGTTGGCCGAGACCACCGGAATACTGGACAGATTATCTACGGTTTCCAGCACGATGCACGGGCTTCTTAAAGGAAGTTCGGGCAATCTGAACATTGCGGCAATGCCGGGGCCGTCCATTTTTGCCTTCCCGAATTTCATCAGCCGTTCCGTTGGCGGGAACCCGGACATCCGGGTTACGCTGTCAACCCGCAGTTCGCCCCAGATTATGGAACTTGCAGGCACTCAGAACATTGATTTCGGGTTTGCTGATTTCGAACACCCGGTCGGAAAGAAGCCGCAATTCACGGCAGAGATCATCAGCGGAGACTGCTTTTGCGCAATGGATCGGGACAATCCGCTGGCGCAAGAAAAGGCCGTGACGATTTCGGATCTCGATGATGTGCCAATGGGTGGACTTTACGACACCCACCCTTTTCAGAAGAAAGTGCAACGCGCTTTTCAGATGGTCGCCGCCACTTACAAACCAAGTGTGACGTGCCAGTATTTTCTTCCGCTCATTCCGTTTGTTGGATCGGGGCAGTGCTGCTCGATTGTCGATCCGTTGACCGTTGCAACCGAACGGAAGCTGAATATCTCGCATGGCCGTGTGGTATTCCTGCCTTTCAAGGACCCTCTCAGATATGAATACGCCATCCTGTCGCCGGATCACCGCCCCCCGTCGCAATTGTCGCTTAAAATAAAAGCGGGGTGGAAGGCGGAAGTTGTGTCGATGCTGGATCAGACCAACGCCAACCCGCGGACGGAAGACTTCTGAAAGACACCCGACCGCACTGCGAAATGGGTCACAACCGGAAGAACTCAGATGCCGCGCGCAACAGAGGCCTCCAGCGTCGATTTGAGCAGTTGCGGATCTATCGGTTTGTAAAACAGCGGCAGATTTGCTTGTTTGCACTGCTGGACAAGCTCTTGTGATCGATTGGCTGAGATAATACAGCCGGGCAAATGCCCGAATTCATCCGTCAGGGCGCGCATGGCGTCCGTGCCTGTTTTTCCGTTGTTCAATTGATAGTCGGCAACGACAAAGTCTGGCAAGATGCCAATTTCGCGCAGAAGGCCAATCGCTTCGCTTTCGCTTTCGCATTCCAGAACCTCGACGCCCCAGGATTCGATGGTCATGGTCAACGCCCCGCGCAGGTTTTCATCGTTTTCGATCAACAGGGCGACGGTGTTGCCCAGCACATTCGAGTTTGGTTTTTGTACCACTGAGGAGCAGAGAGAAACCTCTGGTTTCGCCCGGGCCAAAGGTATTTCGACCGAAAACCCCGTGCCCTTTCCAACTTCGGAAAACAGGTGGATGGGGTGTTGAAGCAATCCGCAGGCCCGCTCGACAATCGCAAGACCCAACCCCATGCCTTCGGCGGCGCTGGCATCTGAATGCAAACGCTGAAATTCCTGAAACACGATATCTCTTTGATCTGATGCTATGCCGATGCCCGTGTCCCAGACTTCCAAAGCAATTGCGTTCTTGCGATGCCTGACACCAACAAGAACTTTCCCGGTCTCGGTATACCGGATCGCGTTTGACAGCAGATTCTGCAATATACGCCGAAGGTAACTGGCATCGCTTGTGACCAGAGCCTTTGTGTCAACAAAACGCAGTTTCAGACCTTTGGCCTGGGCGACGGGATTGAATGCGTCTTCCATCTGCAAGAAAAGCTCGCCCACCGACACCGTGGACAGATGCGCCTTGGCCCGCCCGGAATCCAGCTTTGAGATGTCCAGCAGGGCTTCGAGAATGTGTTCGACACTGTTCAGGGCGCTTTCTGCTTTTGCTGCAACGGTCTGCGCGGTGTCAGTGTCCAAACCGCTGCCCAGTGACGCAACATAGAGCTTTGCAGCAGACAGAGGTTGCAACAGGTCATGGCTGGCGGCGGCCACAAAACGCGATTTTGACGCGTTCGCCCGTTCAGCCTCGTTCAGCGCGTCCGCAAGTTCCATTGTGCGTGACGCCACACGTTGTTCCAAAAGTTCCTTGGCTTCATACAAGGCCTGCGCAGACCTCCGTTCCGCAGTTACATCGGTAAAGGAAATCACAAAGCCCCGATCGGGCATTTCCTGGGCAAAGACCGACAGGATTTTCGATCGCCCCCGATGCATCTGGAACTGAAGAGGGCGGCGATAGGTTGGTCGGCTGACCCAATCCAGCAGATCCGCCTCGGTTATGCCTTTCTGAAAGCTGATGTTGTCGCCCAAGCGATTAGACAGGGTTTCAAACCGCGTGCCCATCTGAAACTGAGTGATCGGTATTGCCAAAAGCTCGCTTGCGCGGGTGTTCCACCCGATCATGCGGTGCTTGTTGTCAAAGATGCAGACGCCCTGATCGATATGTTCAAGCGTAGCGCGGATCAGCCGCGCCTTATCGTCAAGAATGCGATCCCTTTCTTGCCGTTCGATCCGCATGATGTCTGTTACGTCAGTTTGCAGGATCACGGTGCCCCCGTCTGGGGTGCGGTGTTCTGACACTTGCGTCCACCGATTGCCCGAAAGACGAACATTGAACACCACGTGATCATCTGCGTGACGATCCAGGCGGCTTCTGGCCCAATCCTCTGGGGTCATTGTCTCCGGCAAGGACAGGAACCCGGATTGGCTGACCAGTTCCACGTAGTCGGCAAAGCGCAAGCCGGGGTTCAGCTGTTCCTGAATGTCGGGCATATGCATCCCGAACCGGCTGTTGCACAGCACCAGTTCTTCGTCACGATTGAACAGGGCAAAGCCTTCCTGCACAGTTTCGATCGCATTTGCCAAATCTGCGCGCGCTGCTTCGGTTTCCTTGTTGGCCTGCGCCAACCTGGCGTTGGAGTCATTCAGAAGCTCAAGCGCGCGCTCAAGGTCATCCGTTCGGGCGCGGACCTCTTGTTCAAGCACCGCCGCCCGTTGGAACTGAGCATAAGCCGCGCCAGAGGCATTGGTGGATTCTTCGACCCGCCGCATCAGGGCTTCGGCGATTTTCCTAAGCTTCTCGTTCTGACGACCAAGTGAGTCCGAGGGGTCTGTGAGATGCTCGATCATACCTTACTCTTTCTCGGGCGGGTATATCGCCACGCCGGTCAGGGTCTGGTTCACATGGATCGAATTGAATTGCTCTCCATAGGTCGAGAAACCGACCACGTTATGGCGGGACAGGATGTCCGAGATCGCGCGCGTCTTCTGCTTTTGATGGGCCTCCAGCCGACGAAGGATGCAGTCACAACCCAGAATGGTGTCGGGTTGCTGCTTCTCGGTCAACAGGCTGATTTCTTCCTGTAGATGTTCAACCATGTCCCGAGGTTCTGCCAGCGTCAGGACCAAGCCTTCGTCAATCGCCGAAAAAAAGACGAGATCGCCATTTCCCGCCACCTGCTGGATCGCGCGGACATGGTGTTGCCCGCCTATTTGCACAACGACGGGATGGGCTGCGAATGTGAATGTGGTGAGCTGTTCAGGGTCTTTCCCGAGAATACGGGCGTATTCGCGGGCAGCGGGTTCGGCATTGATTTCCTGAACGATGCGTTTTGCCGGGTCTGCCTTGGTCACGACCATGCGATGGGCGGTGGGCAGAAGGTGATCGGTCTTGAACACCTTGATCGGACACCGCGTGCGAACCTGCGTGAGCACGGCTGCGTTGCTTCTTGCCTGCCCCTGATACAGAACATATGTGCGCCCGAATTTGGTTCCATCCCCCGCCGAACCGCCGAACAATGGCACCGGCCCCAGCCCCACAGCCAATTCCGACGCCAGTTCATCTTCTTTTGTCGACAGCCCGTCAATCATCAGGAACGTGAATTCATGGCTCCAGTCGGGTGCGTTCGCCATCATCGCATTTCTGTTGTGGATCATCTCTTTGATGATGCTGTCGGAATCGAATTCGTTCAGATCCGGAACAAGAACCGTGCGTATGTCGAAATGGGATTGCGGCAGGCCGATCGCGACGATCTGATCATCGCAATACCCACTATCCGCCAGCTCTCCGGCGGTGGTGCAACCAACAATCGGGGTCGGCGCAAAGGCGCGTTCGGCATCCGCGATCACCACGGATGCATCGGCGTTCGGGCTGACAAAAAGAATGACAAGCGCAAGTGGGTCATCACCCAACTGACGTCTGAGTGTCTCGATCGACTGCCCGGTGTCGTGTCGTACAAAAGCCGTTTTGACGATGCCTGGCGTACGGGCCCGGGCTGTCGCCCGCCCGACTGCTTGGTCCATCGTGCCTCCTCCCTAAAAGCGCGACGATGACGTGAGAGTATGACGCTTAGCCTTGGTCTTGCAAGACACTGGCAAAGGACGCTTTCTTGACGATCAGAACCGCCTGCGTACGACTTTGAACACCCAGTTTTCGCATTATTGCCGTCACATGCGCTTTGACCGTCGTTTCCGCAATCGACAAGTCATAGGCGATTTGCTTGTTCAGTTTACCTTCGCAGATCAGTTGCAGGATGCGCGCCTGCTGATTTGTCAGTGTCGCCAGTCGCTTTACGGCTTCGCCGTGTTCGTCCTCTTCCTCTGTGTCAATCAAAACGCAGCCCTCCGGCACGAAAACGTCACCGGCATGCACTGTTTCGAATGCAGTGCGGAACACGTCGCGCTGGCTGTGCTTGGGGACATAGCCTGATGCGCCGGCCCGTATCACCTTGCTGACAACGCGGTTGTCCGTCAGCGACGACACCACGATCACCGGTGCGCTTGCGGCAGCCTTCAAGCGGATCAGACCTTCCAGGCCGTCCACATCCGGCAAATTGAGATCCAGCATGACCGCATCGGGTTTCAGCCCTTTTGCCAGCAGATCCAACGCGACCTCCAGCCGGTCTGCCGTATGGACTTCCCGGATCTGAGCCACACTTTGCAGGGTCATCGACAAGGCGTCGCAAAACAATGGATGGTCATCAACGATCAGCACGTTTTCGAAATCACTGCGCGCGGCGGACTCAGCAAGCATTTGGTATAGCCTTTTGCATTCAAATGGTCTCCAGCCTAACCAATCCTAGCAACGAATGAAAACCACGCATACTGGCGGAAGGTCGTATAGCACCGCGCACCCCGGATCAGGATCAGAAGCGTGTGACATGTTCTGTAACTGAACCGGATCAGCCCGCCGTTCTCTTGCCCGGGTTGCAGGCTGCCCGGCGATGCCCGAGCATGTCAGGAACGACCAAGTATTCTCCTCCGTCTTGGTCGCCCAGCGAAGTGAATGCACTATCCGACGTCCTGGATATCAGAACTGCTGGCGACCTGAGCCAATATCAGTCGCGTTTCAATTTTCGGTTACGCAGCTATGATGCTGGTGTTTCCAAATCAGCGATGTCGCAGGAAGGGCGTATCGCGGAAATCTTCAAACGTCGCGGCCTTACACATTCACCCCCTGCCCTGCGGTGACTACACCCAAGGTCTTATAGGCAAGGCTGCGAACACCGCGTAGCGTAACAAAAATATACTTGGAGAAGTGACATGGAACTCAATGACAGCCGCGTCATCGCCGCGCCGCGATCCAAAGTCTGGGCCTCGCTCTTGTCGGCTGAAGTTCTGAAGGAATGCGTGCCGGGATGTCAGGAGATGACAGGCTCGATCGAAGACGGGTTCGAGGCCACCGTCGTGCAAAAAGTAGGCCCGGTCAAAGCGACGTTCAAAGGCTCTGTAACCCTTTCTGATCTCGTGGAGCTTGAAAGCGTGAAGTTATCGGGTGAAGGTAAGGGAGGAGCCGCCGGATTTGCCAAAGGCGCGGCCGACGTCACCTTGTCGGATGCCCCCGAAGGCACATTGCTGACCTACGCGGTAGATGCACGCGTCGGTGGCAAACTGGCTCAGTTGGGGGGGCGCGTGATCGATGGGGTTGCCAGAAAAATGGCCGACCAGTTCTTTGAGAACTTTCAGAATGCGGTCGAACCTCAGGATGCGCCCGAGCCCGAAACCTCGGAAGAAGGCGAGACCGGGGAAGAAAAGAAAGGTTGGATCAAGCGCGTGTTAGGCGGTTGATCCTTTGGAATTCAGGGAGGAGAAAGTCATGAAAATTTCCATGACCGTGAACGGCAAAGCCGTAAGCGGAGACGTCGAGGGCCGGACATTGCTGTCCGGTTTCCTGCGCGATCATCTGTCTTTGACGGGCACGCATGTGGGGTGCGACACTGCGCAATGCGGCGCTTGCGTGGTGCATGTGAATGGCGAAGCGGTGAAATCGTGCAACATGCTGGCTGCCGAAGCAGATGGGGCTGATGTCGGCACGATCGAAGGCCAGGCAACAGCGGATGGGTCGTTGAACGTGATCCAGCAGGCGTTTCAGGATCACCACGGTCTGCAATGCGGATTCTGCACTCCGGGCATGGTGATGAGCGCCGCCGCGCTGCTGAAAGACAACCCGCGCCCGACCGAAGCCGAAATCCGGAAGTATCTGGAGGGCAACCTGTGCCGCTGTACCGGGTATCACAACATCGTCAAAGCGATCATGGCCGCATCCGGCCAGGACGTGGGCAGCATCGCTGCGGAATGATGCCGCTGCGGGCGTCGGAAGCACGCCCGTGGGATGAGTGAGGGATGCAGCAGCATCCGTTTATGGGAGGAGAACAAGCAATGCCCAAAGACAGTGGCATCGGAGCCAGTTCCAAGCGGCGCGAGGACGTACGCTTTCTGACCGGAGCAGGCAATTATACCGACGACATCAACGTGCATGGCCAGGCCTATGTGCATTTTCTGCGGTCCGACATCGCGCATGGCCGGATCAAATCCGTGGACACTTCGGCGGCCGAAGGCATGCCGGGCGTGGTCAAGGTGTTTACCGGCAAGGATTTCGAAGGCGTGGGCGGTATGCCCTGCGGCTGGGAAGTCACCGACAAGCACGGCGCGCCGATGCAAGAGCCGCCGCACCCCATTCTGGCGCAAGGCAAAGTGCGTCATGTGGGCGACCCGATCGCAGCCGTTGTGGCCGACAGTCTTGAGCAGGCCCGCGACGCGGCTGAGGCCATCGAAGTGGATATCGAGGAACTGCCCGCGGTGATCGACATGAAGGCAGCCGCGCAGGATGGCGCGACGCTGGTCCATGACGATCTGAAGAACAACATCTGCTATGACTGGCAGCTGGGTGAGGCGGACGATGCCAAGGTGAACGAGGTGTTTGCCAACGCCGCTCATGTCACCACGCTGGAGCTTGTGAACAACCGTCTGGTCGCCAACCCGATGGAACCGCGCGTGGCCGTGGCGGAATACAGCCGGGGCACGGATGAGTATACGCTTTATACCACGTCGCAGAACCCGCATGTGATCCGGCTGCTGATGTGCGCCTTCGTGCTCGGCCTGCCCGAGCACAAGGTCCGCGTCGTGGCGCCGGATGTGGGCGGCGGTTTCGGCACCAAGATTTTCCACTATGCGGAAGAGGCATTCTGTACCTTTGCCGCCAAGGCCTGCAACCGCCCGGTCAAGTGGACGGCCAGCCGGTCCGAGGCGTTCATGTCGGATGCACAGGGCCGCGACCATGTCAGCAAGATCGAGCTGGCGCTGGATGCCGACAACAATTTCGTCGGCCTGCGCACCAACACATACGCCAATCTGGGCGCGTATCTGTCGACGTTTTCCAGCTCGGTCCCGACCTGGCTGCACGGGACGCTGATGGCGGGCAACTACAAGACGCCGGTCATTCAGGTGAACGTGAAGGCAATGTTCACCAATACGGTGCCGGTGGACGCCTATCGCGGCGCAGGCCGCCCCGAGGCGACGTACCAGCTGGAACGTGTGATCGACAAAGCCGCGCGCGAACTGGGTGCCGATCCGATCGCCCTGCGTCGACAGAACTTCATCACGCAGTTCCCCTACGACACGCCGGTGGCGCTGACCTATGACACCGGGGACTACAACGGAACGATGGACAAGCTTGAGGCCGCCGCCGATCTGGCAGGTTTTGCAGCGCGGCGCGCGCAAAGTGAAGCCAACGGCAAGCTTCGGGGTTTGGGCATCAACTGCTATATCGAGGCCTGCGGCATCGCGCCTTCCAACATTGTCGGAATGCTCGGGGCCCGAGCGGGCCTCTATGATGCAGCAACTGTTCGGGTTAATGCGACAGGCTCCATCAGCGTCATGGTCGGCGCGCACAGCCATGGACAGGGACACGAGACGGCCTTTCCGCAGGTGGTGGCCGACATGATCGGTATCGACGAGTCGATGGTCGAGATCGTGCATGGCGACACTTCGAAGATTCCGTTCGGCATGGGCACCTATGGCTCGCGCTCGCTGGCGGTCTGTGGCTCGGCTATGGTCAAGGCGACCGAAAAGGTGATCGACAAGGCCAAGAAGATCGCCGCCCACCTGCTGGAGGCATCCGAGGCCGATATCGAGCTCAAGGACGGTCAGTTCAGCGTTGCGGGTACTGATAAGTCAGTGGCCTGGGGCGATGTGACCCTGACGGCCTATGTCCCGCACAACTATCCGCTGGAAGTGGAGCCCGGATTGGAGGAAACCGCTTTCTATGACCCGGCCAATTTTACCTTCCCGGCAGGCGCCTATGCCTGCGAGGTCGAGGTCGATCCGGAAACCGGTCAGGTCAGTATCGAGAAATTCACTGCGGCGGATGATTTCGGCAACATCATCAATCCAATGATCGTGGATGGTCAGGTCCATGGCGGTATCGGTCAGGGCATCGGGCAGGCGCTGCTTGAGAACTGTGCCTATGACGAAAACGGCCAGCTGCTGAGTGCGTCCTTCATGGACTATGCGATGCCGCGTGCGGATGACGTGCCATTCTACGGCGTAGATCATTCCAGCCAGACGCCATGTACGCACAATCCCCTGGGCGTAAAGGGCTGTGGCGAAGCCGGTGCGATCGGGTCGCCACCTGCGGTCGTCAACGCGGTTCTTGACGCGCTGAATTCGGGCGGCAAGGCGGTGGACCATATCGACATGCCGGTCAGCCCGTCGCGCGTCTGGGCGGCGATGAACAGCTGAGTGGAGAGGTTGGTGTGCGAGGGGCCAGCCCCTCGCGCTCCCCGGGATATTTACAGCCAGATGAAGGGCGGTTCCGCGCCTTTCGGAAAGGAAGAGCGAAATGTACAATTTCGAGTTTGAGAAACCCTCGACCATTGCTGATGCGGTTGCTGCACTGGCCGCCGAGGATGCGCAGGCGTTGGGGGGCGGACAGACGCTGATCCCAACATTGAAGCAACGGTTGGCGGCCCCGTCCAAGTTGGTGTCGGTCAGCGGAATTCCCGAGATGCAAGGCGTTTGCATCGAGGATGACGGATCGGTGTCGATCGGTGGCGCGACGCCCCACGCTGTCGTCGCCCGCGAGGCCGCAGGGTCGTATCCAGCGCTTGCAGCGCTGGCCGGTCAGATTGGCGATCCGGCAGTCCGCAACCGCGGGACGATTGGCGGCTCGGTTGCCAACAATGACCCTGCGGCCTGCTATCCGGCAGGCGTATTGGGATCAGGGGCGACTATCGTGACCAATACGCGCCAGATTGCCGCCGATGACTTTTTCCAGGGAATGTTCACGACAGCACTGGATGAGGGTGAAATCATCACATCAATCCGTTTCCCGGTACCGCAAGCCGCGAGCTACCGGAAATTCCTTCAGCCAGCGTCGCGTTTTGCGCTTGTTGGGGTCTACCTGGCTCGCTTTGCGGACGGCGTACGCGTCGCGGTTACCGGCGCGAGCGAGGACGGCGTTTTCCGGTGGTCCGAGGCTGAACAGGCGCTGAACAAGGAGTTTCGCCCTGATGCCCTTATGGACCTGCGTGTAAACCCGGCAAACATGATTGCGGATCTGCATGGGAGCAAGGCGTATCGGGCGCATCTTGTTTCGGTCATGACCAAACGCGCGGTTGAAGACTGCTTGTAAAGAATTGGTCGGGAAAATCGAAAAGTCCCGGTGTTAACCGGGGCTTTTTATCCTTGCAGCGTCACCACTTTCCCATTGGGGCGTACACAGATCGCGATGCGCTCGCCGGCTGCCCGCGCAAGGGTCGCTGCTATTTCAGCCTCAGAAGCATGACAGAATGCCGTTGAAAGCGCGTCTGCCGTTGTAGCATCCGGTGCCTGGACACTGACCGTTGACCAAAGCGGAGCGTTTTCGCCCATCGGGTCGATTACGTGAGCACTGCCGGACCGCAGACGCATGGCGCCGGGACTGGACGTAGCGATAGCGCGGTCTTTCAAATGCGTGACTTCGACAGGTCCGTACACTGGCTCCGAGACACCCAGCAGCCACTGATGGCTACTTGCATAATACTCTCCGATATTGACCAAAACCTTGCCCCACCCAGCCTTGCGCAAGGCGCGAACGACCAGATCGGTGGCGAAACTTTGAGCGATGCCGTTCAAGGTAAGCGCTAGTCCTTGCCCATAGCACTAAGGCGGCCCTGCAACCTAAGTTGCAACCGCAAGGAAATCGAACTTGGCGGGTGTAGCTGGCGGGTGATTCGGCCCTCGCCGGTCCGGTGTGCAAAATGTCACCACGTCAGCCAAGGGCGACGGACGTACGGGGTATTCGGCCGATCGACAGGGGGCAGGTTTGGTTCGCCGATCAGTGCGGCTTTGGCCTCGGGGTGATATTGGGGTTTTTCACGTCAAAGGCGACGCTTTGCCAAATAAGAACAGGCCGCCCAGATGGGGCGGCCTGACCAGGTTTTATTTCTTTTGCCTACGCGTTACTCGGCTGCCTGCGTGCTGCTGGCAGAGTGCTTGTCACGCTGACTGTCGCGGAACAGCGCCTTGGCCAGCGATACGCACATCAGGCCCATCACCATGGTGAACGGAAGCGCACCGATGATCATGGCATTGCGCAGCGCGTCCATAGGGTTGTTTTCACCCGCCGCCAGGATCAGCGCACCGATCACTGCCGTCAGGATCACACCCCAGATGATGCGGTGCTTGATACCGGTTTCCTGGCTACCACCTGACATGATGGTGTTCATCACCAGAATACCCGAGTCCGCCGAGGTCACCAGGAAGGTCATGATCAGGATCACGCACATGACGTTCAGCATGGACAATAGCCCACCGTCGATCATGTAGGACAGTGTGGTGAACAGCTTGTTGGTGTTCGATGCACCGATGATCGCACCTTCTGCCGCGCCTGCCAGTTCCAGATCGATCGCTGTGCCGCCGAGAACGGTCATCCAGGCAAAACACACCAGCGCAGGTGCGAACACGCAGCCCAAGATGAACTCGCGAACGGTGCGACCTTTGGAGATGCGCGCCAGGAACAGACCCACGAACGGCGAGAACGCGATCCACCATGCCCAATAGAAGGTGGTCCAGCCTGCCTGCCAGCCGAATTGACGACCTTGCTCACCCGCAGCATAAGCGGCGGCCAACGTCGCTTCGTCCAACTCGGCTGCTGCGCCTTCCAGACCGCTTTTGAAGCCGTCGAAGCTGCCCCAGGCGTTGGTCGCGCCTGCCATCAGGTCTGCGGCATGTGCTTGCGCCTCGGCCGGCAGGGCCGCTGCGAATGCTTCGGCCGACAGCGGGCCATAGGCGTTGAAGCTGAGCGACAGGAAGTGCAGGATATAATCGACCATGGCAGTACCATAAGTGGTCATGGCAAAGACAAACGAGCCGAAGACCACGAAAGTGCCCAGCAAGATGATCGACAGCACCAGATTCAGGTTGGACAGGTACTTAACACCCCGGCCAACACCGGATACCGCCGAAATAATCGACAGGCCCATGATGACGACCAAGCCTGAAATCAGACCAACCTTGCTGGGGGTCGGCACCTCGCCGCCCAAATCCATGATCCACTGCATGCCGGTGATCGCATAAAGTCCGTCGATGAACTGGCTGACGCCATAACCGATGGTTACGGAAACGCCGAGGATCGTCGCGACAACGCCCAAAACGTCGACCACGTGGCCGAAAAAGCCGTTGACGAAACGGCCAAACAGCGGAGTCAACGCCGAGCGGATCGTCAGAGGCATGTCGCGTGTGTAAGCGTAGTAAGCCAACGACAGACCGGTCACAACGTAGATCGCCCAGGCGTGGAAGCCATAGTGCAGGAAAGTGAAGCGGTAAGCCGATTGCAATGCCTCAGGTGTGTTACCTTCGACCGCGCCGGAAACGACAACCGGGTTAGATCCCCAAAGGCCCAGCGGTTCTGCTGTGGCGAAAACCATGAGCCCCACACCAAGACCGGCACCGAACATCATGGAGAACCATGAGAAGTTCGAAAACTCGGGCTTTTCCCCCGGCGTTCCCATGATCCGACGACCCGTGGACGGAATGATCGCAACAACGGCCAGGAAGAAGAAGAAAAAACCGACAATGACGATGTAGAAGCTGTTGAAGACCTCCAGCAACTGGCTGTTCAGGCTGCCCAATGTGCTGTTTGCATTCGCTGGGAAAACCAGGGCCCACAGGACCAGCCCGACCATGATGGCCTTGCTGATCAGGGCAATTGGGACGCTGTAGTTTTCATAGAATCCGGAATCAGCCGTTTCTATTTCAACGTCCGTGAAAGGTTCGGGTATCGACATATCGCGCGTTCCTCCTCGAGTGTGTCGTTCTTGTTCTTCTGAAAAAAGTTCTGGAAAACATCGCGTTGCACAACGTGGACAATCATGCACGATGCACAAACCGATGGTGAGTTGTGTTCAGCCCAAACTTGGGCTTGCAGTAATTACGCGTGCTCCCATTACGTCTCTTACTGCAAATTTCCTCCCGATTACTTGCTGCCTGCTGTCATCACCGGTCCTGGTGATAAGTCAGCCTGAGGTTGAATAACGTCGCAGCATCCAAAGTGGTTGTTGGGTTTCCAGTTTCGAAAAACCTATAGCAAGGGTGAGATGTTCTAACTTGAGAATCCGACACTTCGATCACATGAAGCGACCACCGAATTCACTCGATTGCGATGTTAGCGAGAACACTACGGCGCCATGATTTGTTGTGACAACTGCGTCTTTCACAGCTTCAGAACCAGTTTATCGGACTTGGCCCGCGAAACGCAGGTGCACAGGAATTCGTGGCTCTCCTGCTCTTGCGGTGTAAGTATTCCGTCGCGGTGATCGACCTGCCCTGACACTACGTCAACAATGCATGACCCGCACAACCCTTCAGAGCAGCCGAAATCGACCTGCACGCCGTTGCTTTGCAATACTTCGAGAATGGTTTCCTCCTTTCCGACCGGGTAGACCGCGCCGGTTGACTGAATTTCGATCTGAAATTCCGCGTTTGGGTCGTGGTCAATGTCAGAGGCGGGTGCAAATCGTTCAAAATGGATTGCCCCGCCACGCAAGGATGCACCTGCTTCCAAAACAGCATTCAGCATCGGTTCAGGTCCGCAGGTATACACATCCGCACCGACGGGCATCGATTGCATGACCGATGCCAGATCAAACCTGCCGTCTGTGTCATCGCAATGCAAATGATACCATTCCTCCAGCCCAAGGGCCCTGAACTGCGCGTCCATCGCTGCAAATTCTCTTGATCTTACAAGGTAGTAGACCCGAAAATCCTGCCCGCGATTCATCAGTTCCCGCGCCATTGCAATCAGCGGAGTCGCCCCGATGCCGCCTGCGATCAACGTGACATGCCGATCGTGGTTTTCGAGTTTGAAGTGATTCCGCGGCCCGCCGATTTCGACCATCGCCCCTTCTTGAAGCGCGTGCATGGCCACCGAGCCGCCACGCCCTTCATCTTCGCGTTTGACGGCGACATTGATTACACGGCCGTCCTGACTCCAATTCCACAGTGAATACTGCCGCACCAGATCGTCGGCCAGATGGATATCGACATGTGCGCCGGGTTGAAGGCTTGTGAAGCGGCCGTTTTCGATTTCAAAGCAAAAATCGGACGTGTCCGGGCTCAGCCGTGTTTTGCGCACGAGGCGGGCAACTTGTGTATCCATCACACATCCTGTTCGTTCTCGGTCGACTTTGGTCCTGTACCCGATCGCAAACAGCAGGAAAAAACATAGATTTCAATTGCAAAATTTCTCACATTCGGATGAATTAAACTCACCTCTACCTTTTGAGCAACGCAGCAACCATGTCACGACGCCACTATAATCTTCCACCACTCACGACTTTGTCGGCCTTCGAGGCCGCCGCGCGGCATCTCAGCTTCAAAGAAGCGGCCGGCGAACTGTCGGTTACGCCGGGCGCTGTCAGCCACCAGATAAAAGCGCTGGAAAGTGAATTGGGTTCGGCGCTGTTCGTCAGAAAGCACAGGGGCGTGGAACTGACCGAGGATGGCCGGGACCTGTTCGAGGTGCTCGGTTCGTCGTTCCGGCAGATATCGAAGGTGCTTGAAAAGATTCGCAGCGGTGATTCAGAAAATCCGGTGACGGTCGGGTCCACGACCGCTGTCGCGGCGTTGTGGCTTTCTCCGTCGGTCATCCGGTTCTGGCAAGACTACCCGCACGTAAAAGTGAACCAGATGGCGCAAGACAAGCCATTCTCGGACAGACCGGATATCGACTTTTTCATCCGTTACGGTCGTGACGTGAACTCGCAGCTGAACCATACTAAACTGTACCGTGATACTCTGACGCCGGTCTGTAGCCCCGAGATGGCCATGGAACTGAAGGGGGCAAGCCTTGAAGACCTGGTCGAACGTCGCCTGATCCACCTTGAAACGCAGGACAACACCTGGACCACTTGGCCGTCTTGGTTTCACGACCTCGGATATACCGGAGTTGTACCGGTGCAGTCGCGCGTAAACAGCTATGCGTTGGCGTTGCAGTTGGCCCGGAAAGGGGCCGGGCTTGCATTGGGGTGGAAACGCTTGATCCAGCCCATGCTGACATCAGGAAAACTTGTTGCGCTGGAAGAATTCAACCTCCCTGCCCCGAACAACTTTTACCTCGTCGGTCGCCCGGACGACCAACTGACAGAAGGTGCCCTGGCGCTGAAAAACTGGTTGCTGGATGAATTGTCCGGGGGTTCGGTTTAGTCTGCCTCAATCGGCCATGAGGTTTTTTGATATTGAATGAAGCCGGCTCGACCGGCCAATGGGAGTAACGTTCAACAC
Organism: Ruegeria sp. A4; assembly: GCF_056543025.1. NCBI lineage: Bacteria > Pseudomonadati > Pseudomonadota > Alphaproteobacteria > Rhodobacterales > Roseobacteraceae > Ruegeria > Ruegeria sp. A4. The sequence continues at coordinate 368,175 of NZ_JBQGAW010000002.1, forward strand.
ATTCCGAATTACTCAGGAGCAACCGATGAACAAGCATTCAGCGCTTTCGTCTGTTCTGACCCCGGTAAACACCGCCAAGGGCCTGCCGAACGAGCATTATATCGATCCCGATGTCTTCGCCGAGGAACGGCAGGCGGTCCTGTTCGCGAACTGGTCGGGCATCGGTTTTGGCAAGGACATTCCCGAAGCGGGAGATGCCTTTCCGATCGACTTCCTCGGTGTGCCGCTTCTGATGGTGCGCGACCGTGACGGGCAGATCGGCGTTTTCCAGAACACCTGCCGCCATCGCGGAATGATTTTGGTCGACAAGCCGCAGAAAATCCGCGGCGCGATCCGTTGCCCTTATCACAGCTGGTGTTACGGCCTGAATGGCGAGCTGCGCACTGCGCCGCATGTCGGTGGCCCCGGACAGAACACGCATGAAGATCTGGACTTTGCTGAACTGGGCCTGATCCGCATACGTTCCTATGTCTGGCGCGACGTTGTCTTCGTGAATCTGGATGGCAACGCCCCGGAGTTCGAAGAGGTCCATCGCGAATTGATGGAACGCTGGAAAGATTTTGAACAGCCCATGTATCATGGCGGTGCCGGCGCGTCTGTCCGGCTCGAGCTGGAGTCGAACTGGAAACTGGCGGTCGAAAATTTCTGCGAAAGCTATCACCTGCCCTGGGTTCACCCGGGTCTCAACAGCTATTCGCGTCTGGAAGACCACTACAACATCAATGAACTGGGCAAGTATTCGGGTCAGGGCACCTACGTCTATCGGCAGTTTGAAGGTCAGAACGGCGAAAAACTGGGTGACTTCCAGAATCTGAGCGAAAAGTGGAACGAAGGGGCGGAATACATCGTCGTGTACCCGAACACCTTGCTGGGTGTTCAACGCGACCATGGATTTGCCTTCATCATCGATCCGATCACGCATGAGCGGTCGAACGAAAGGATCGAGCTATACTACGCCAAAAAACCGGAAGACGCACCCGAGCACGAAGCGTTGCGCGCAAAGAACGCGCAGCTTTGGAAAACCGTATTCGAAGAGGATGTGTTCGTGGTCGAGGGCATGCAGAAAGGCCGTCATGGTGTCAAATTCGACGGCGGCCGTTTCTCGCCCGCGATGGATGGCCCAACGCATTGTTTCCACCACTGGGTGGCCACTCAGATCGAAAAAGCCCGTGCCGAGGCATAGGCGGCTTTCCGGCCGGATCATGGGCTGAGGACGCCACGGATGCGCCCTGCTCGGTCATTTGCAATCAGGAACATCGCAGATGCAGGCGATGTTCCGCGATCGCGCAAAGACGCGTGCGGATGCGTGTGATGGGTTCATCACGTGCCGGTCCGCATCGTTGACGGCGCTGGGAAATCAGGATTCAGGCGCGATAAGGTAGAAAGCGTATGATTGCGTACAGACCAACTCACTTCGCGTTTCCGGTAAGAGGCTGACCTTGGATCTGCAAGAACTCGACAAGCACCTGTTGCAGGCTCATGCGGATAATGATGTGCCTGCGCTGATCCGGCTCTACCACGAGGCAGCCGACCGGGCCGAGCAAAATCAGGATCTCGACGCCGCTTGTTTTTACCTTACACATGCGTTTGTGTTCGCGCTGGAATACGGCGCGCCCGAAGCGGATGAGTTGAACCGAAAACTATACGAACGCGGTCGCGCCCATCGTTTGGTGTTCTGACGAAATCGGTGTAGTTGGGGTATCGTGCTGGCAAAGAGACAAAGCATGACCCATTTCACCTTTCTGTGCCTCGAAGATTTTCCGCTTGCTGCCCTGTCCATGGCCATCGACCCGCTGCGCGTGGCCAATGAGATCAGCCGCAGCGATGGTCTTGGCTGGACTGTCGTTTCGGAAGATGGACAACAGATCATGTCCAGCTCACGCCTCAGCATCAACCCTGACAAGGCATTGTCCGAGGTGGAGGAAACCGACGTCGTGCTGGTCTTTGCCGGGGCCTCAGCCCGGTTGAAGGATCGCAAGGCTTCGGGCGGAGCGCTGCGACGGCTTTTGTCCCGTGGCGCGCGGATCGGTTCGGTCAGCGGCTCACTTTTTGCGCTGGCGGAAGAAAAGTTCTTCGATGGTTACAGCTGTAGCGCGCATTTCTGCTATACCGCTGCTTTGAAAGAACAATTCGACAGGGTGAACCTGTGCGAAACGCTCTATACGATAGATCGCAACCGAATGTCCTTTGCCGGGACTTCAGCGGTTTTTGAGTTCATGCTGGGCGTGATTTCGGACGAGGTGTCCGATGCGGTTGCCGTCGAAACGGCCTGCTGGTTCCAATACGCGACTTTGCGTGATGCCGATACGTTGCAGGTTTTGCCGGGCTACAGCAAAAATCAGACCCGCAATGCCCTGCCGCGCCCGGTTCGGCGGGCCATCGAGTTGTTTGCAAACAACATCGAAAACAAGATCTCGATCGAGCAGGTTTCGAAACGCGTTGGCATGTCCATCCGGCAATTGGAGCGGCATTTCAAGAAGGAAACCGGGATCAGCCCCGGCGGCTACTATCGCAGGCTGCGACTGGACGCGGCGCGGCAGAAACTGCTTTACACCGACCAGCCTTTGCAGGAAATCGCGCTTTCGGTCGGGTATGACAGCGCCAGTTCGTTTTCAAGCAACTATCGGCGCGAATTCGGTCTGCCGCCGACTCAGGAGCGCAAGGACCGAAGCCGCGGCGCCAGACACGCGGCATTGTCCTTTGGGCACCGTCCTTCACAGGGCCCTGGCCACCTCGATCAGCATATGGTGAACTGAAATCGCATAGCTGCGTGGCGCGTAGATCGAAAAATCCGTTCCCGCTTCATTGCAGCGCAGCAGGCACCCCACATGGTGGATCGCGGTGCGGTTGAAGGCTCCGGCCGGCATCTGCTCGACATCCAGAACGGTCAGACGTTGCAGCAAGCCTGTGGCGCCCTGCCCGGTCATGTCGATGCGTGTGAACGCGTCCGACTGATCGGTCACTGACGCTATGCCGGCCAGTTCGGTTTCCAAACGCCTGGCCAGCGCCAACGGGCCTGCAAAAGCTTCTTCGCACAGGTACTGATCCGGGCCCAGCCAGTGCAGGCTGCTGGTTTCGCCCTTTTCCCACCGCCCCGCCTCAGGCACCGGGGTTCCGCAAACGGTTTGAAGTTTGGCTTTGACGGTTTCCTCCTGTCCCAGCCGGGCCGAGACGGATGCCAGCGCCACATCTTCCCGTTCCTGAAAGGTCAGAGTTCCGACCACGTCCCGTTTGGGTTCACTGCCGCCAATGGCGGTCTTGGCAACAAAATCACGCACGGAGCCGTTCTCCTTCGGGGTCAACGAAATGCGCGCTGACAAGCGTCGCTTTGATGTTGGTGTCATCCACCGGGCTGACAATCTGCACGGTGTCGCCCAATCGCTGCGTCCCGCGTTTTACAAAGGCCAGGCCGATGCTGCTGGACAGGTGCGGCGAATAGGCAGCCGATGTGACATAGCCCAGATCGTTTTCCGGCAGGTGTGGCGCATCCTCGTCGAACACATGGCCACCGGCCAGCACGGTATCGGCATTGTTGACCGGCTGAATGCCGACCAAAGCCAGGCCATCCGGATCGGTCAGTGCTTCGCGTGCGCTGAGCGTCGCACCGATACTGTCTTTCTGGGTTGAGACCATGCGCCCCATGCCCAGATTGTGGGCGCTGGTGGTTCCGTTCAGTTCGTTTCCGGTGGCATGGCCCTTTTCAATCCGCAGAACGCCAAGCGCTTCGGTGCCATACGGCGTTACGCCAAAGGGCTCTCCAAGCGCCATCAGATGTCGGATCAGCGCGTCACCGTACCTGGTAGGCACAGCCAGCTCATAGGCCAGTTCGCCCGAGAACGAGATGCGGAACAGCCGCGCCGGGATCCCCCCGGCAATGGTCACCGTGCCACACGCCATAAAGGGAAAACCTTCGTTGCTGATGTCATGGCCGTCATCAACGACCTTTTGCAGCAACTCACGGGATTTCGGGCCCGCTATGGCATATTGTGCCCAGGCGTCGGTGGTCGAGATCATCTGCACATCCATGTCCGGAAACAGGCATTGATGCACGAACTCCATGTGGCGATAGACTCCAACCGCGTTTGCGGTAGTGGTGGTGACCACAAAGTGATCCTCGGCAAGGCGGGCGGCGGTGCCGTCATCCATGGCTATGCCGTCTTCGCGCAGCATCAGGCCATAGCGGGTTTTGCCCACCGGCAGTTTGGCAAAGCCGTTGCAATAGATCTTGTTGAGGAATTCCGCGGCATCCGCGCCCTGGACGTCGATTTTGCCCAGCGTGGTCACGTCGCAGACGCCGACACCGCTGCGTACAGCCAGAACCTCGCGATCCACGGATTCGCGCCAATGGGTCTCACCAGCCTTGGGGAACCATTGCGCACGCAGCCAGGGGCCCACCTCGACGAATACCGCGCCCTGTTCTTGGGCCCATTGGTGGCTGGGCGTCAGTCGCGTAGGTTTGAATTCTTTTCCGACCGAGCGCCCGGCCCAGGCCCCCATCGCCACGGGCGTGTACGGTGGCCGGAAGATGGTCGTGCCGGTTTCGGGAATGCTCTTGCCGGTGATCTCGGCCATCACGGCCAGCGCGCCGACATTCGCGGTTTTGCCCTGATCCGTCGCCATGCCAAGGGTGGTATAGCGTTTCAGATGCTCGACACTGCGAAAGCCTTCCTGTTCGGCCAGTTTGACATCCTTGACGGTCACGTCATTCTGGAAATCCAGCCAGGCGCGGCCTTTGCCGGGCACATGCCACAACGGGGTGATACGGATCTCATCATCCTCGGCTTTCGGCAGGTCGACCGGACAGGCCCTGATCCCCAGCCCGTCAAGCGCCGCAAGTGCCGCATTGGTGCCCGAGGCGATCGCCCCGTGGCTGGTCAGGTTGCCCGCGGCGGCACCGGCGACACTCATACCCTTGGGCAGTTCGACAGGTGGGATGAAGGCTGCAAGCGGTTCGAACCATTGCGGGCGGCCGCGCTGATGGCATGTCAGTTGCACATTCGGATTCCACCCACCCGAAACGCCCAGACCACTTACTTCGATGGGGCGGGTCTGACCATCGGCCATCTGCACGGTGATCGATTTCAGCCCCAGACGGCCCTGCGTGTTCGTGACCTGCGCCCCGGCCAGCAATTCACATTCGGCAATGCGTGGTGCATCGTGGCGCGGGTCGATCACGGCAACAACTTTGATCCCGGCTTTGATCAAATCCTGTGCGGCGCGGTGTCCTTCGTCATTGTTTGTGAAGATCGCCACGCGCTGGCCCGGTGTCACAGCCCAGCGGTTTGCATAGGCCCGCATCGCGCCCGCCAGCATTATGCCCGGTCGGTCGTTGTTTTCGAAAGCAATCGGACGTTCGGTAGAGCCGGCACAAAGCACCGTGTGCTTCGCGTAGATGCGCCACAGAATCTGGCGTGGTTTCCCCGCCTCGGGCACCGCAAGGTGATCCGAGACCCGCTCAAGCGCGCCGTGAATGCCGTGATCATAGGTGCCGAACACGGTGGTGCGCGTCAGAAGGCGCACATTGTCCATCGACGCCAGTTCTCCCAGTGTCTGCGCGACCCAATCGGCATTCGAAATGCCCTCGAACCGGTCACAGTCAGACAACAGACGCCCACCCATCCGGCTGTCTTCGTCCGCCAGAATGACCCGCGCGCCAGACCGCGCCGCCGTCAACGCCGCGATCAGGCCGGAAGGACCGGCGCCGATAACCAGGACATCGCAATGCAAATAGCCCTTGTCGTAGATATCCGGGTCGGCCTCCTGCGTCAGGCTGCCCAGACCGGCCGCCTTGCGGATCATCGGTTCATAGAGCTTTTCCCAGAACGCCTTGGGCCACATGAAGGTCTTGTAATAGAAACCCGCCGTCAAAAAGGGCGAAAGCCGATCATTGATCGACAGCGCATCGAAGGCGAGCGAGGGCCAGCGGTTCTGCGATGTCGCCTCGAGCCCATCGAACAGTTCGACCGTGGTCGCGCGTGTGTTGGGCTCCTGCCGGTTGCCTGTGCGCAGCTCGACCAGCGCGTTGGGCTCTTCCGAGCCCGAGGCCAGCACACCGCGTGGACGGTGGTATTTGAACGAACGGCCAACCAACCGCACGTCATTGGCCAGCAGCGCCGAGGCCAGCGTATCACCCTGATAGCCTTCGTAGGATTTGCCATCGAAGGTAAAGCGCAGCTTTTTGGACCGGTCGATCAGACCGCCCTGCAAACGATTGTTCTGGGTCATTTTCCCCGTCCCGTCTTGCGGGCTACATCCCGCGCCAGTTCTGTTGCCAGAATTTCATGGGTCAGCGTGTCGCGTGTCACAACCAGCCACGAGCGGTCGCCCTGCTCGTGAAACCACAGCTCTCGGTGGGTTCCTGCCGGGTTCTCGCGCAGGTAGACATAGTCGTGAAACTCGGCGGCGGCCGTGTCGGATTGCCAGTCGGGCCGATTGATCAGGCTCGCGTCGCCCAGATAGGTGAATTCGGACGCGTCTCGCGGGCCAAGCAGTGGATGATTGATGATCATGTGCGGGCCTCCTCAGTGCAGGTTGGGCTGTGCGCCCACACCTTTTTCGTCAATCATCCGGCCGGTTCTGAACCGGTCCAGCCGATAGGCAGTTGCAACGTCATGCGGTCGGTCGGTGGCCATCAGATGCGCGAAACAAAAACCAGATGCTGGCGTTGCCTTGAAACCGCCGTAGCACCAGCCACCATTGAAATAGAGCCCTTCAATTCCGGTGTGATCTATGAACGGCGAACCATCCATCGACATATCCATCACGCCGCCCCACATCCGCAGCAGGCGCGCGCGACCGATCATCGGCATCAGGGACATGCCGCCTTCGGCCACGTCCTCGACCACGGGCAGGTTGCCGCGTTGCGCATAGGTGTTGTAGCCATCGATATCGCCGCCAAAGACCAGACCGCCCTTGTCCGATTGGCTGACATAGAAATGACCGGCGCCATAAGTGATCACTCCGTCAAGCACCGGTTTCAGCCCTTCGGTCACAAAGGCCTGGAGCACGTGGCTTTCGATCGGCAGGCGCATCCCCGCCTGTGCCATCACGCGCCCGGAAGACCCGGCAACCGCCACGCCCACCTTCTTGGCGCCGATGTAACCCCGTGTGGTTTCAACGCCCAGCAGTTTTCCGTTTTCGATGCGGAACCCGGTGACTTCGCAATTCTGGATGATGTCGACCCCCCGTTGATCCGCGGCACGGGCATAGCCCCAAGCGACACCGTCATGACGCGCCGTACCACCGCGGCGATGCAACAGACCGCCCTTGATCGGAAAGCGCGCATCGTCAAAGTTCAGGAACGGATACATCGCACGAACGCCCTCTGCATCCAGCAGTTCCGCCCCAGAGCCGGTGAACATCATCGCGTTGCCACGACGACGATACGCGTCACGCTGCGCGTCCGTATGACAGAGGTTCAGAATACCGCGCTGACTGACCATCGCATTGTAGTTCAGGTCCTGTTCAAGATTTTCCCACAGTTTCAACGACAGCTCATAGAATGGCTGGTTGCCATCCAACAGGTAATTGGCGCGAATGATCGTTGTATTGCGCCCGACGTTGCCGCCACCGATCCAGCCTTTTTCCAGAACCGCCACCCTGGCGGCGTTGTGTTCCTTGGCCAGATAATATGCCGTCGCAAGGCCGTGACCGCCGCCGCCGATCACGATGAAATCATAGCTTGATTGAGGCTCGGGATCGCGCCAAGCCGGTGTCCAGCCCCGGTGCCCTTTCAAAACCTGCCGCATGATCGCGAGTGCCGAATACCGCATGAATATGTGTCCTTAACCCTCAGTGCGCCGAAGCATCATGTGCTGCCGGGAAAGCCCCAGTCACGACGTAATCCGTCACGGAGTTTATCGGTTGCGACAATTTTCAGGCCGGTGTTGGGATTGATTGGCGCGCGATCTGGCAGTTTTCCGGGTGCCCTCCATGACCGCGGCGTTGAGGTTGCAGGATAAAAAGCAACGCACCTGTTGCGGGGATCAGAACCTCAACAATTCAATCGTATGCCCGGCGGGCAGGTCTTCGATCTCGGCCGGTATGATCGCCAAACCGTCTGCCTGCGCCAGCAAGGCAACACGGCCACTGTAGGAGGGCGCCATCAGACGTACATTGGGAAGGCCACGAGGCGAGGTGCCGTCAATCTGGACCGGACGATATTCCTGCCGACCCGCGCGACGTTGCACGGGTTCGGCCAGCACGGCCTGAACAGGTATCTGAGGTCTGTGGCACAAGCCTGCGCGCCGCGCCATCATCTGCGACCCGATTATCTGCCATGTCACATAGGCTGACACCGGGTTGCCGGGCAGACCAACGTAAAGAGCGCGCCCGCGCCGCCCGAACATGACCGGTTTACCGGGCTTCATCGCCACTTTCATGACATCGGTTTCGCCGCCGATCGCGGCGAAAAGCCGGGGCATGTGATCTTCATCCCCCACCGACACGCCCCCGGTCGTGACGATGAGGTCCGAGGCATCGCATGCCTCGCGCAGAACCTGTTCCAGGCGGGTCGAGTCATCCTCGACCGGTCCCCGGTCGGTCAGTTCGATCCAGGGTTTTTGCAACAGCGCCAGCAGCATATAACGGTTCGAGTTGTAGATTTGGCCGGGGCCGAGGGGTTCGCCCGGTTGACGCAGCTCGCTGCCTGTCGAAAAGATCGTGACCTTCAGTTTTCGAAACACCAGGACGTCGCCATACCCGGCGGATGCCAGCGCGGCCATCTCGCGCGGTCCAATTTCACAGCGGCGTCGCAGGATCGGCCCCCCCGCACAAAGATCTTCCCCCGCGCGCCGGATATGCTGGCCGGGTTTCGGGCGGCGGCTGAAGCGAATCCTGTCGATCAGAAGATCGCAATCTTCCTGCATCAGCACGGCATCGAGTTCAGGCGGCACCGGAGCGCCCGTGAAAATGCGCAAAGCACTGCCTTCGGGGGCATCATGGTCGCCGCAGTCACCCGCGGCCACGCGCCCGGCGATGGGCAGCTCGAACACCGGCCCGTCACCCAGATCACCGGTGCGGACGGCATAGCCATCCATGGCCGAGTTGTCGAAGGCAGGCATATCGACCTTGCTGGCGCAATCCTCGGCCAGAACCCGGCCTATAGCCTGTTCCAGCGGCAGAATCTCGGTTTCGGCAACAGGATCGGCGACGGAAAGACCGCGCTCAAGGGCGTCGTCTACAGTCAGATACATGTGGGCGTGGCGGTCACAGGCACATCCATCAGCCATTTTGAGTCTCCGAAAATAAAAAGCGTTCTGCAAATCCCGGCTGTTCGTCCGGATCGGGATTGGGCAGGTCGGCCTTGAATTTTTCCAAATCCCAGCTGGGATCAGCAACGACCGGCAGCGTACCCATGCCATATCGACCATGCGCGGCGCGACCCATGCCGTCATCAGCTTCTTGCTCGGACGACAAATCCGGCTCGGGTTGGCCGCAAAGCTCAAACACGCGCGCGCAGTCAGAGTTCATGCCATGGGTGGACGTTACGGTGGGCAGCCCCGCCAACCTCTCGAAGCCCACGGTATCCCTGGCAGGGGTTGGTGCAGATAGCGTCAGCCAAGTGTTCATCCGTCCCTCCGGAGCTCAGGCCGCCCGGCGGGACCCCCCCGCAGGTCAGCCGAAACGCTGATCATCACCGGCAAAAGGACGCGATGGTTTTTGTCGCACGGTCCGGCCAGAAATTCCTGGCCAATGGACAGCAAGGCGGGTTTACTGTCATTGACATAGGTCATGATCCGCGTTCGGGCGCCCCATCAGGAAGGGCACATTGCCGCCTCTGTCGATTCCACAGGTATTGAAATCGCAACCGCAGCGCTGCGCTGGCCCTTTGGTCGGTTTCGAAAGGAAAAAGGCCGGCTTGGTCGCGAAAAAGTCGACAAGTGCAGGTGTCGGGGTCTTTTTCAGCAGATCTCGGCCGAATGCCAGACGTTCTTGACCGTCATGTAATTCTCAAGGCCTTCGGTTCCGCCTTCCCGACCATAGCCACTGGATTTCACGCCCCCAAAGGGCGTTTCCGGCATCGATGCTTCAAGCGTGTTGATCGACAGATTGCCGACCTCGACCTCGTCAATCAGACGGTCGATGTAATCCGCCCGATTGGTGAAAGCGTACCCCGCCAACCCGTAGGGAACTGAATTCGCCAGAGCGATCGCCTCATCCAGCGAAGCCACCGGGTTGATCACCGCAACCGGTCCAAACGGCTCTTCGCGCATGATCCGCGCCGCTTCAGGAACGTTCAATAACACCGTGGGTTCAAAGAAATATCCCCGCTCACTAAGCCGCGATCCGCCTGTGGCAAGCGTTGCCCCCTGTGCCACTGCGTCTTCAACCAGCTCGGACAAGGCTGGAACGCGCCGGTCGTTGGCCGTTGGGCCCATTTCAACGGTTGCTTCAAGCCCATTGCCGACGACCGTGGCCTTGGCCCTTGCAACAAACCCGGCCGCATAGGCGTCAAAAATACTCTCATGCGCGAAGAAACGGGTTGGCGAAGTGCAGACCTGACCGGTATTGCGCATTTTGCGGACCGCGCCTGAAACGGCCGCCGATTGCACATCCGTATCTTCGCAAACGATGACCGGCGCATGGCCGCCCAACTCCATGAGCACTCGGGTGTCGTGTTGGGCCGCCAAAGTGGTCAAATGACGCCCGACGGTTGTCGATCCGGTGAAGGCCACCAGGCGAACGGGGTCCTGCGGGATCAGATGGCCGGATATCTCGGATGGTTCACCGAACACCAAATTCAGAACCCCTGCTGGCAGACCGGCATCTTCGAATGCTTTTGCTATGTGCAAAGCGCCGGCAGGCGTTTCTTCTGCCGCTTTCAGGATCACCGAACACCCCGAGGCCAAAGCACCGGCGATTTTCCGGGCAGGTTGGCTCATGGGGAAGTTCCACGGCGAAAATGCCGCGACAACGCCGACAGGCTGGTGATGAACTGCGAATTTGTGACCCTGCGCCGCCGGAATGATCCTGCCATAGGTCCGCATCGCCTCGCCCGCATCCCATTCAAAGAACTCGGCGCCGCGAATGACCTCCAGCCGGGCCTGCTTCAGAGGCTTGCCATGTTCCAGAGTAATGGAATGCGCGATTTCTTCCTGCCGCTGACGCATGAGGGCTGCCGCCCGCAGGATCGTATCCGCGCGTTCCCGCGGCGATGTGCGGCGCCACAGTCTAAATCCTTCGACGGCCGCTTGTAGCGCGTCGTCCAGGTCTTTCACCGATGCGCAAGGCAATCGCCCGAGTTCTTCCTCGGTTGCCGGGTTGACAACCGGGATATTGCGCCCGGTTTTTCGCCACGTGCCGCCAATGAACAGCCTGAGCTCTGGATACATGAAACCGGCGCCTCCATTTGCCTTGATTTTTGATCGCGCGATGCCTCGCATGAGTTCAAGCGCATTGCGCGAATACGGATATCAAATTGGCGAATATCTGGTCTGTCTGCTCTGCGCCGCCCGATGCAGCGCCGTTTTGAAAGCGCGCCCCGCAGGCGACAGATCGTCGTCGGCACGGAAGGACACTCCAATCGGCCCCTGTCCGAACGGAACCTCCCAGGCGAGCTGGGCAAGATGGTTGTTTTCGATGTCCTGGACGACGACCTCGGCAGGCATAAGGCCGATCAGGTCGCGGGATTGCAGAAGCGCCCGGTTCGTCAGGTAGGACACGGATTCAATGGCCACCGGTGGCACATATTGCTGCTGGCCGACGAAAAAATGATCCGCCTGACGTCGCAACGTGGTCTCTTGCGGGGGAAGAATCCAGCCAAACGGCTTGGTTTGCGCAAAGGTCACGGCGTCCCGCCCTGCCAGCGGGTGTTGAGGGCCGACAATGGCCAATATCCGATCCTCGAACAGTTTTTCCTGTCGAATCTTGTCGCGATGCCGGTGCGACGGCAGGCGTCCTACAACCATGTCGATCTCACCCGACAGCAGCCGGGGCATGAGCACCTCGTTGGTCCCTTCACTGATCTTGACTGCAACGTTCGGGCGGTCTTCCAGCAGCAGTTCAATGGCGGCGGGTAGCAGGCTGGTTGACGCCGCAAGCAACGTGCCCACCACGACACGGCCGGAATTTCCTTCGTTCAGATCATCCAGTTCCTGCGCGGCATTGGAAACCTGAGCAAATATCAGCTTCCCGTGACGTATGAGAGTTTCGCCAAAAACCGTTGGCACAACGCCTCGGTTGGTGCGCGTGAACAGCTTGACTTCGAAATCCAGTTCAAGATCCTGAATCATCTTGGTTGCCGCTGGCTGAGATATTCCCAGCTCACGCGCGGCATTCTGAATGTTCCCATGCGCGCCCACCGCAACCAGCAGGCGCAGCTGCCGCAGCTTCAGGCGGGTCAAGGCGCGGTCAACGATGCGAGAGTGACGCCCAACCATGGCTACAGCACAATCGGCTTGCAAAGCTGATCCAGCTTGGACAGCACGCTCATGGCCGCAAGCGCCGAGCTTCGCGGGTTGTCGGGCAGCGCGGTGCCGCTGATCCGGAACTGAAACGTGCCGAAATCGCCTTCGGCCTCGACCTCGTGAATGTTCTTGTGGATCGTCGGATCGGCGATCAGACGAACCTGTGTGCTATCGAACCCCACACCCGCCAAGGCGACGGCGGCGGCGACATTTGCGTTCTTGGGGTAAGCCAGCGCCGCCTCGCGCGCGGAACCCTGAAAATGGGTTTCAGCCGCGGTGATATTGCCGAGGTCAAGACTGTGTTCGGCAAGGGATCCCTTCCATCCCGCCGGCGGCTTGCGCCCCACATATGTGACGGACTTGAGCGGCCCGACCGCTGCGGCGCCGAGACAGTCCAGCCCGCCTATGGCACCGCTTGCCAGATGCAGCCGCGCCCCGCCCTTTCGCGCGGCCCTGTCCAGCCGGTCACTGACCTGCTGATCCGCAAGTGCGCCGGCAGAGACACTGATGATATCCAGCCCTCGTGCCAGAATGTCCGGACCCAAACCGGCCAATGCCTCGTGCCCCGCGCAATCCAGAACCATTTCGATTCCGGCCGGCAGGTCATCAACCGAACCGACTGACTTGGGCGATTTTGGATCAACGCGGTGTGGTCTGACCAGAATGGCTGCCAACTCATGCCCATGTTCTGGCAACATGCGCTGCACAAACTGCGCGATTGCGCCGGTTCCGATGACTGCGATCTTCATGTCTGGACCCTAGACCAGCATTGAAAAAATCTGAATTGGTAAGTTGGTGGTATATTTTTTTCAGATATCCATTTCCCTGAAATGACACTGGACCGACCCGCCTGGTGTGTTTTGTTCCTGTTGAAGCCACGGGGACCACGTTGGAAATGAAATACTCAAAACACGACGCGAAGGCCTATGCCCGCGAACATATGACTGGGATATGGGCAGCGGCGCTGAACCCGTTCAATGATGACCTGTCTCTGGATGAATCGGGACTGCGCGCCAACATCCGCCATTGGATCGACGATCTGGACATCCAGGGCCTTTTCGTCGCCGGCAAACAGGGCGAGTTCTTTTCGATGAGCATCGAAGAGCGCAAGCGCAACTTCGAAATTGCCGTTGACGAATGCGCAGGCAAAGCCGGTGTAATCGTCTCGGTCTCGGACCAGAACATGAATACGGCCTTGGACCTGGCGCATCACGCCCAGAATTGCGGCGCGGATTACATCGTTCTGCACGCGCCGGTTCTGAGCTTTATGCAGGATCGCGGAGAGGTTTTGTACCAGTACTACAAGCGTTTTTGTGACGAACTGGATATCGGCATCGCCATGTGGAGCCATCCAGACAGCGGCTATTTGATGCAACCCGAAGAATGCGCCCGCATTGCGGATTTACCCAATATCGTTGCGATAAAATACTCGGTCCCGCGCGAGATGTACGTGAAGCTGACCCATATGGTGGGCGACAGGATCCATGTCTCGACCTCGGCTGAACATGAGTGGCTGGACAACATATTGGAACTGGACTGGAAGCTGTATCTCTGCTCGTCCCCGCCCTATCAGCTGCAAAGCAAGGTCGATCAGCGAATGAACGAATACACGCGTCTGGCCTTTGCGGGAAAGGCCGATGAAGCGCGGCGTGTCTTTGACAGTCTGAACCCTGTCCGCGACGCGATGAAACGCGCGCGTCCTGCGGGCAAACCCACTGCATTCGGAAAGCACTGGCAAGAGTTGCTGGGTCAAGTCGGTGGCCGTGTACGCCCGCCGATGCTGGAACTGACCGACGCGGAAAAAGCGATCATTCGCAAAGCGTTCGACGAATGCGGGCTGCGCGTCTGAGCTGGGTGAGGCCCGGCAGTATAAGGAAATCGGATAGCGAGATGCTGATAATTTCTTTGCGGTCATGGAAAAACGCGCCAAACTTTCCGAGATAGGGAGTGGGACATGTCAAAACTGAAAGCGTTCAACTTTAAGGCCTGGATCGACGAGCATCGCCATCTGCTCAAACCGCCCGTAGGGAATCGTCAGGTTTGGGAAGACGCCGATCTGATGGTCACTGTTGTGGGTGGTCCGAACAAGCGAACCGATTACCACGATGACCCGGTGGAAGAATTCTTCTACCAGCTTGAAGGCGACATGGTGCTGAAAATCTATGACGGAGAGGAGTTCTATGATGTTCCGATCCGAGAAGGCGAGGTTTTTCTGCTGCCTCCGCATGTACGCCACTCGCCACAGCGCCCTCAGGAAGGCTCGATCGGGCTTGTGATTGAACCCAAGCGCCAGACCGGAGAGCTGGACGCCATCGAATGGTATTGCTTTGAATGCGGATCACTGGTGCATCGAGCGGAAATGCAGCTAAAGTCCATCGTTGATGACCTGCCTCCGGTTTATCAGAAGTTCTATGCCTCGGAACAAGACCGCACCTGCCCCAATTGTCAGGCTGTGCACCCGGGAAAGGAACCGCCCGAGGGCTGGGTCACGTTGTAAAACAAGATCAAACAGGGGAAGTAATGAGACATTTTGCAAAAATCGCCGCCTCTGCGGCTGCGTTGGCATTGGCGTCCGTGGCCGCTCACGCCGAAGAGTTTCGGTTGGGTCTGATCACGCCGCCACCGCATATCTGGACCAAAGCCGCCGAGGCGTTTGGGGCCGAGTTGAATGAGGCCAGCGGTGGCGCACATTCGGTATCGGTCTTCCCGGCCCGCCAGTTGGGGAACGAGGCCGAAATGCTGCAACAATTGCAGACCGGCGCGTTGGACATGGCTTTCATGACGGTGGCCGAAGTATCCAACCGCGCGCCCGAGTTGGGGGCATTCTATGCGCCCTATCTGGCAGATGATATTGGACACGCGGGGCGCATCCTGCGATCCGGTACGGCCAAATCCATGCTGGAACCCTTGCCGGGGCAGGTTGGTGTCGTTGGACTGGGATATGGGATGGCCGGATTGCGCCAGATCGTCAGCCGGGGCGAGGTTTCCTCCGCCCAAGATCTGTCGGGCCTGAAGCTTCGCATCACGCCCTTCACACCGATCCTGGATTTCTACAACGCGGTGGGTGCTGCACCCACGCCCATGCCCTTGCCTGCCGTCTATGATGCGCTGGCCAATGGTCAGGTCGACGCCATCGACATGGACGCCGAGCTGATCTGGGTTCTGAAATATTACGAACACGCCGACACGATCGTGCAGTCGGATCACATGATGTTCCCGATGGTCGGGCTGGTATCGGCCAAGGTCTGGGCTGGTTTGTCCGAAGAAGACCGAGCAATGATCGCGGAACTCATGGCCAAGCATGTCGACAGCACCATTGATGCCTACGTTGAAAACGATGCCAAATGGCTGGAGCAGATCGAGGGCACTGGCAAAGCCTACAAAAAGGTCGATGCCTCGTTCTTTGGCGACGCCATCGAAGAGTGGAACGGGATCTGGTCTCAGAAGACCTCTTCCCTTGACGCTTTACGGCAGACTGCGGCAGAAACAAAATAACGAAAACGGCATGACGAAAGGGGCGCGGCTCGATCCTGCGCCCTTTTTCACGGGAGAACAGCGATGTTGTATCGGCTGTCGGCAGGCTTGGCGCGGGTCGAGTTGTGGTGCGCTGCCTTTCTGGCAGTCTGCATTACGGTTCTGATTTTGTTGAATGTCGTGACGCGAACGGCGGGCAACGCCCTGTTCTGGGTTGATGAGCTGGCGATCTACGCGATGGTCTGGATGACCTTTCTGGGCGCGTCTTCCGCATTGCACCATCGCAGTTCGGTGTCGATCTCCATCGTTTCCGACAATGTGCCCGAACGCGCGAAACGATTGATCCGCAAGGGTGTGGACGTGGTCGTGTTTGCATTTTCCCTTGCGATGCTGTGGTTCTGCTGGCGCTGGTTCCTTCCGCTGGACATCGCCAGCAGCGGATTTGACGTGGCGGCGTTTCAAGGTCAGACATTCAATTTCATCTACGCCGAGCCAACGCTGACCCTGGGCCTGCCAAAGTATCTGTTCTGGTTGGTGATGTGGCTTTTCGCACTGGGCGCGACGCTGCATTCCACCATGCATCTGCTGAGCCCCCCGGGCAAAGGGGCACAGCCATGAGCCCAATCGTCTTTCTCGCCACTCTACTTCTGTCCGTGCCCGTGGCGATCGTGCTGGCGATCACGGCCATCTGGTACATCTGGGAAAGCGGCAACACGGTTCTTTACGACAGCTTCGCGCAGAAAATGTTCGGCGGTCTTGAGAATTACGGCCTGCTGGCAATTCCTCTGTTCATGTTGACCGGAGAATTGATGAACGAAGGCGGCATGACCCGGCGCCTGGTCGCGCTGGCCCGGGTGTTTGTCGGCGGGTTTCGCGGCGGGCTGGCCTATATCAACTTGCTGGCAAACATGTTCATGGCGGCCATCATCGGGTCTGCGACGGCGCAGATCGCGGTGATGTCGCGCGCCATGGTCCCCGCGATGGAGGAGGAGGGCTATGACAAGGGTTTCGCCGCTGCCACGACGGCCGCAGGCGGGCTGCTGGCTCCGGTCATCCCGCCGTCGATGATGTTTGTCATCTTCGGGGTTCTGGCTCAGATCCCGATTGGTGACATGTTCATTGCAGGAATCCTGCCCGGTTTGATCCTTGCCGGGGCGTTTGCATCGGTCATCACCCTGATCGGGTGGTGGCAGAACTTTCCGAAAGGGCATTGGATGACGCGTACCCAAGCCGTCCAGGCCTTGATCAGCGCGGCCCCTGCCCTGCTGATCCCGATGTCGATCATAGGCGGCATTCTGTTCGGGATCGCCACACCGACCGAATCCGCCGCAATCGCGTCCCTGATCGCGTTTCTGGTGGGTTGGTTGGTTTACGGGGACCTGAAGCCGAGCAACCTGGCACAGATGTTCAAACGCACGGCGGCAAACGCCTCGATGATCCTGTTCATGATCGCGGCCGCCAGCGTGTTCGGCTGGGTCATCATCTATGAGGAAATACCACAGCAACTGGCTGGGTTGATCACCTCGATCACTTCGGACCCGTTCGTGTTCCTGCTGATCGTGAATCTGGCGCTTTTGCTGGTTGGAATGGTGATCGATGGCATCGCCGCGATCATCCTGATCACTCCGATCCTGCTGCCGATTGCAACCGGTTCATACGATATCAGCCCCTATCAGTTCGGCATTGTTGCCTGCCTGAACCTTGTGCTTGGGCTGCTGACGCCCCCGGTCGGGATCGGATTGTACATCGCCTCATCCATGAGCGGCACATCGCCCGGTTCGATCCTGAAATCGCTTTGGCCTTTCCTGATCGCGGTAACTTTGGTGTTGCTTCTGCTCAGCTATTACCCAAGCCTGTCAACGCTGCTGATCTGAACCAGATGCGTTTGCAGGCGTATTCCGTCGCAGACATGGCGCCGGAAATCTCGCTCTACTTAACGGCGCCCGTCAGCTAAGCTGGTCTGAACATGCCAACTGGTCACAAAAAGGACAATCATGCTGCTCGACACTCCGATCTGCGATTTCGGTTGGAACGCCCCGGACTTCACGCTCAAAGACCCGAACGGTCGGGCCTTCAAGATGTCCGATCACCTGCAAAACGGGTTGCTGATCGCCTTCATCTGCAATCATTGCCCCTATGTCAAAACGATCACGGACCGGCTTGCCCAGGACACGGACCTGCTGATGTCCAAGGGTATCGGCGTGTTGGCGGTCATGTCGAACGACTATCGCGATTACGCCGAAGATTCGCCGCTGAACATGTTGGAATTCGCACGGCAGAACGGCTTCAACTTTCCATATCTCGTGGACGAAGATCAATCCGTAGGAAAGGCTTATGGTGCTGTCTGCACTCCGGATTTCTTCGGATTGAATGCGGACGGAAAGTTGCAGTACCGGGGCCGTCTGGACAATCTGGGTCGCGGCCAGACAGGCAAGCGCGAACCAGAATTGGTCAATGCGATGCTGCAAATTGCCGAGACCGGGCAAGGCCCCCAAGATCAGACACCATCAATGGGATGTTCGATCAAATGGACCCGAGGCTAGGCCATGGGGATCACGTCACTGGATCATGTCAACCTGCGCACCACGCGTTTGGACGAGATGATCGAATGGTACTGCAACGTGCTGGGGATGCGGATCGGGCCACGCCCGCCCTTCCCTTTTCCCGGAGCCTGGCTTTATGTCGAAGAAAACGCCTTTGTGCATCTGGTCGGTGTCGAGGCCGAGGCCACGGGTTCGGACGCAGACCTGAAGCTTGAGCATTTCGCTTTTTCGGCGACAGGGTTGGATCGGTTCGAAGCGCATCTCAAAACAAATGGCGTCTCCTATCGCCGTGTGGAACTGACAGCGATCGACACCGTTCAGTTGAACGTCTGGGATCCGGACGGCAATCACATACACATCGATTTTCGGACCGACGAATAGAGATGGCAGGCTCCGATACCGTTTCGCGCAATGAAATTTCCTCACCCTTACATTGAACACTTGACCGGAATTCGCGGGTCGTCCTTGATAGAGTGGTGTTTTCCCGGACTGCGCCCGGGGCTGGTCCTTTCAACCAGAGGGAAATGGGGAATGCTTGGATCGGCCTGGTCGCGGCCATGCATGGTGGTCAAATGGCTGACATAGATGAATGGCTGATCCGAAACGGCTTGTCCAAATATGTCGACGCCTTCTCCCGGCACGAGGTCGAACTGGGTGATCTGCCGGAACTGAGCGACGATGACCTTGTCACGATCGGCCTGCCCCTTGGACCCAGACGCCGCTTTCTGAAAGCAATACGGGATGAAACCGGGCAGCCTGCGGGATCACATCGCGCGCATCAAGAACCCAACATCATTGCAGAGCGCAGACAGCTGACGGTCATGTTCATCGATCTTGTTGGATCGACGGCGATATCGCAAAAGCTGGATCCTGAAGATCTGGCCGAGGTTCTGAGGCTGTTCAAAGAGACCTGCGCCGCTGCGGTCGCCGCTTTTGACGGGCATATCGCCAGTTACTATGGCGACGGCATCATGGTGTTTTTTGGCTTTCCGCATGCGCATGAAGACGACCCGGAACGCGCCATTCATGCAGGTCTTAGGATCGTTCGCGAAATTCCGGAAATCCGCACGCATGCACATCTTGAAGTCCGCATAGGGATCGCGACCGGCCTGGTTGTCGTCGGTGACCTGCGGGGAGAGAAGATGTTCGAGGATGGAACCGCCATGGGCGAGACCCCGAACCTTGCCGCACGGCTTCAATCGATGGCTGATCCGGGGACAATGATCGTCGCGCCGACGACACGGGAGTTGGCGGGTGATGCGTTCGAATATGTGCGCCGTGGTACGTTTCAGTTGAAAGGCTTTGCCAAAGAGGTCGAAGCCTGGCAGGTCACCGGCACGCGCCAGACTCTCAGCCGTTTTCTTGCGGCAGACGACGCCCGGATGAGTTCATTGGTCGGGCGCGCGCAGGAGCATGAAACCCTTCAAAGCAAGTGGAAGCTGGCCCGTCAGGGTCAAGGTCAGGTGGTGCTGGTCTCGGGCGAGGCGGGCATAGGAAAATCCAGGCTGATCGAAGAGCTTCGCCGCACGATCCCGGACGCAAAACACCGACAGCTTCGATTTCAGTGTTCGCCCTTTCATGACGCAAGCGCGTTGTACCCGATCATTCGCCAGCTTGAAAACGCGGCCGAACTGCGGGCCGGTGACAGTGCGGACGAAAAATTGAACAAGATCCACGGCGTTCTGGGTGATCCTTCTGAAGGGTCTCTGAAACTGGCTGCGGCACTGTTGTCGGTCCCGTTTGAAGACAGCCTTGGCCCGCTGGACTTGACCCCTGAGCAGATCATGAAGCAGACGCTGGACATGCTGGTCAATCATGTGATCGGCCTGGCGCAGGAAACCCCAACCCTGTTGCTGTTTGAAGATGCACATTGGATCGATCCAACGACAAAGACTCTGCTTGATCAGCTTGTAACCCGAATAGAGAACGCGCGCCTGCTGATGGTCATGAGCTATCGGATAGGCTTTGATACGGACTGGCCACAATCGCACAACCTGATGCACGTCGCGCTTCAACAACTGGATTTCGCGCAGGTCAAAGAGATCGTGAACGACGTTGCCAAGGGCAAGACCGTCCCGGACGAAGTTCACCACCTGATTGCTGCCAGATCCAACGGCGTCCCGCTGTTCGTAGAAGAGGTGACGAAGGATCTGCTGGAATCCGATCTTCTGACCGAACGCGCCGACGCCTATACGATCGACCGGTCCACGCCATCACCCACTGTGCCGAAGACACTGCATGATGCCTTGATGGCTCGTCTCGATCGTCTGAGCTCGGCCAAGGAAGTGGCACAGATCGGCGCTGTCATTGGCCCGCAATTCTCTTATCCGATGATTGCAAGTGTGTCCCGTTTTGATGAACGGGCGTTGCGATCCGGTCTGGATTTGCTTGTGGATGCCGGGATCGTGATCGTTTCAGACTCAGAGCCCGAGGAGACGTTCAGTTACCGTCACGCTCTCATTCGCGACACCGCTTACAACAGCCTGCTGAAACGCGAGAGGCGAACGCTGCATGCGCGTGTGGTCCAAGCACTGAACTCTGCCTCGTTGCACGAAAACTCTGCCGGTCCGGAAATTCTGGCTCATCACTACACGATGGCAGATATGCCGGACGAAGCGATAGAACACTGGTATCTGGCCGGACAACGTGCCGTTGAACGCTCGGCCGGGATTGAAGCAGCCACTCAGCTGGGGCGTGCGTTGGCGTTGCTTGAACAGCAGGAAGACTCGGTTGACCGCGACCGCATGGAAACCAAGATCCAGACATTGCGGGCCGGCGTTCTGCGCTCGACCGCTGGCATCGCGGCCGATGAAACAGGGGCGGTGTATGCCCGGATCCGCGACCTGTGCAATCGGCTGGGCGAAACCGAACAATTGTTCCCTGTGCTCAATGGTCTCTATGCGTATCATCTGGTCCGCGGCGAATACGACTTGGCCAGGGAC
Organism: Ruegeria sp. A4; assembly: GCF_056543025.1. Taxonomy (NCBI): domain Bacteria; kingdom Pseudomonadati; phylum Pseudomonadota; class Alphaproteobacteria; order Rhodobacterales; family Roseobacteraceae; genus Ruegeria; species Ruegeria sp. A4. The sequence goes on from NZ_JBQGAW010000002.1 coordinate 389,541, forward strand.
GTCGCGGCGCAGTTGCTGGACCTGTCCAAGCTGACCGACGAAACGCATCACATAATGATTGCCCACCGGGCCATGGGTGCCGTCTTGTTGCATATCGGGCAGCAGGACGCCGCCTATGCACATCTGCGACAAGCGCTGCGCTTGTATGATTCTCAGCAGCACAGCCGTCTTGCCTATGTCTACGGCACGGATCATGCCGCCATTACATCCTGCTTCCTGAGCATGACGGTTTGGTTGCGCGGAGAACCGGACCGCGCGCTCGAGATTCAGCATCAGGCGATCTCGGCGGCGCAGAAACTCAATCACGCTCATAGCCTGGCACAGACGCTGACATATCTGTGTATGCTGCACCTGTTGCGGCGTGAACCTGAACAGGTTTACGACGTGGCCGCGCGTCTTGAGGAACTGGCGACCAAACACACCTTCCCCTTCATGACACTGACGGCGAATGTCTGGCGGTGTTGGGCGGACACACAGATCAAGCCAGGCCCGGAAACGATCCGAGCAATGCGCGACGCGTCCGAAGCCTGGTGGGCCAGCGGGGCCGGAAACTACAAGCCGGTGTTCCTGACGGCCCTTGCCGAAGCGTCATTGAAAGCGAACGACCCGAAGGCGGCTCAGCGCCTGCTGGATGAAGCCCGTGAACAGCAGGTTCTGACCAATGAAGCCTGGGCTCAGCCCGAGACGGATCGGATACAGGCGTTGGTGCGGTCCACGGACAGTGCCGCAGATGATCTGTTTACGGAGGCTCTGGAAACCGCACGCAAACAGCAGGCAAGAATGTTCGAACTGCGCACAGCGGTGGATTACGTGCAAACTTGCGACCGCTTTGGCTGCACGCCGGCCTCGCCGCCTGATCTTGGAAAGATTTTGGCCACGATCGTTGGCGGCGCGCAGACCCGCGATGTCGCGCAGGCCATGTCTTTGCTCAATCAATCGAAAGTGTCATAGGGTACTGACCCGGCCAGTTCGGCGGACAACACCTTTGCGTTCATCCTGTTGCCCTGTAGGACCACAGGCGCAATGCTGCGCTGTTTCAACTCGGTTGCAACTCGTCCTGATATCCGAACAACGCAGGTTGACCACCCGTGTGCAGCAGAACAACTTTCTGGCCTTTTTCGATGGCACCTTGTTCAAGCAGCCCAAGAAGCCCTGCAAAGGTTTTGGCGGAATAAACAGGGTCAAGAAAAATGCCCTCGGAGCGCGCCATCAGGGTCAACGCCTCGCGGGTTGCGGGGCCGATCCGCCCATATCCGGGTGCCAAGGCGCCGTCCCAGGTATAGATGTCTTCCATGACCAAAGCAGGGTCGAAACCCATCATGGTCGCCAATCGCCCCAGGACCTTTTGCAGACGCGCGTGCTGCTGGTTCTGATCGCGACGCACGCATATGCCGTAGACAGGCGCAGTCTGTCCGACCAAACGCAATCCGGCCAGAAACCCGCCATGGGTTGCCCCGCTTCCCGACGGCACCACCGCGGCGTCGAAATCGCTGGTCTGAGTATGCAACTCGGCCGCCCCCGCCACATAGCCCAATGCCCCCAGCGGAGGGTGATCTATGCCCAGATGGATCACGTATGGCTTCCGACCCATGGCAACCAGTTCCTCGGCGCGTTCGTGAAGAGCGCCGTCCGCGCCCGCCTCGTCCTCACCCTTGGGATAGCCAATATGTTCCGCCCCCAGAAGCTGTGCCAGAAGAACATTCCCGGATCGATGGTAGTATTCGCCCATATTCGTCACGCGGTCTTCCAATTGAAGAACGGATGACATTCCCAGCTTTGCCGCCGCAGCTGCCGCGGTGCGCACGAAATTGGATTGCACGGCACCTGTGATCAGGATGGTGTCCGCCCGCTGCCTCAGCGCCTCACCCATATAAAATTCCAGCTGGCGGGTCTTGTTTCCGCCGAAGCTGAGCCCGGTTAGGTCGTCGCGCTTGATCCACAGGTCCAGCCCCAGTTGGTCAGAAAGACGCTCAAGCCGTTCGACCGGTGTGACCGATGTCATCAACCTTGCGCGGGAATAGTTTGAAAGCGCTGCGTCTATCATGGACCAGGTGCCCCTTCATTTTCATGCAAAAGACTCGTGCCGATGGATGGCACTGCTGATCAGGATAGTGAGGTTTAGGAAAGCGTGGAAGACAGCCGGTCACGCGCAAAAGCGCCCGACTGAAGCCCCCGTTGGAGCTGGCCAGTTTCGGATAACGGGTTTTCCGTGAATTTGCAGCGCCGAAGGGTCCGGCCGCCGGTGATCAATCACCTCTCGCTGGTGTCGCTTTCGGCGTAGTTGCGCAAATCGTCCATGTCGGCGATATCCGCGTGGTTCCTGTTGATCTTGACGCCAACGGGTTTCAACCGCGAAAACGCGCGGCTCAGGCTTTCGGGCTTCATCCCAAGACGTCCGGCGATAAGCATCTTGTCGTAAGGCAGTTCCACCTCGCAGCGACCGGAATCGCGATCGCACAGGTTCAACAGAAACTCTGCGACGCGTTGCGCCCCGGTTTGCGCCTTCAATTGTTCCAGCTGCGCCACCAGAGCATGCAGATGCGTGAACGTCGCAGCCAGAATTGAAACGCCGATTTCCGGGTCTTCCTTCATGAGTGACAGCAGCACCGGGCTGGGAATGTGCATCACTTCACAGGCTGAGACGGCTTCGGCGGACACGGGATACGGCACGTTGCGCAGCGCAACGGCCTCACCAAAGCTTTCTCCGCGGGTGAAAACGCTCACCACCGCTTCCGCCCCGGTCGGAGAGATACGGAACAGCTTGACCCAACCCGCCAGCACGACGTGCACGGCCTTGGCTTCTTCCTCTTGCAGAAAGATCGTCTCGCCACGGTCATATTGCCGCCAAATCGCTTGCCGCAGCAAAGTATCCACATGCTGATCCGGCAGGCTGCGCAGAAGCAGAGACTGCCGCGCAATCGCCTTTTGTGCCTCGTGTGACATGAAGGCACTCCCTTCTTCATCCAGTCCGGGCGATGGCCCGGGATATCATCCCCAATGCCCTGCTATGCCAAAGCCGGCGTGGCAGTGCCAGTCTTTTTCTTGACGATCAACTTGACAATTGTCATGTCACGGGGCCCGTCGCTGCCCTAGGGTCGGTTCGCAGCCAGTTATCCGGGGAGCATGTCAGATGGATTTCGAGCGATTTTTCAGCCAGAGCCTCGACGCTTTGAAAGATGAAGGAAACTATCGGGTTTTCATCGACTTGCAGCGACGTTGCGGAGCCTTCCCGAACGCTCGCCAGACCGATGGTTCGATCCAGCGGGATGTGCGTATCTGGTGCTCGAATGACTACCTTGGAATGGGGCAACACCCTGCGGTCATCAACGCCATGCACGATGCGCTGGAGCGTTGTGGCGCCGGTGCGGGCGGAACGCGCAACATTTCGGGCACGACGCATGACCACGTTCTGCTCGAGGCAGAGTTGGCAGATCTCCATGGCAAAGAGGCCGCTTTGCTGTTCACCTCGGGCTATGTGTCAAACTGGGCCGCTCTGGGAACGCTGGCTGCGAAGATCCCCGGTCTGATCGTTTTCTCTGATGCGCTGAACCATGCCTCGATGATCGAAGGCATCCGCCACTCACGGGCGCAGAAAGTGATCTGGAAACATAACGATCTTGCGGATCTGGAGGCCAAACTGGCCGCCGCCGACCCTGACGCGCCCAAGATGATCGCCTTTGAATCCGTCTATTCCATGGATGGTGATATCGCGCCGATCAAGGAAATCTGCGACCTGGCCGACAAATACGGCGCGATGACATATCTGGACGAAGTTCACGCCGTCGGCCTCTATGGCCCGCGCGGCGGTGGCATTGCCGAGCGTGAGGGCCTGATGGATCGCCTGACCGTGATCGAAGGCACGCTGGGCAAGGCCTTCGGCGTGGTCGGCGGCTACATCGCAGCCTCGGCCGCGCTGTGCGATTTTGTTCGCAGCTTTGCCAGCGGCTTCATCTTCACCACGGCCCTGCCACCTTCGATCGCGGCCGGTGCGGCCGCATCTATCCGGCATCTGAAGCAGTCAAGCGCCGAGCGTGATCTGCAAAAGGCCCGTGTGGATCAGGTGCGCGCCCGTCTGGATGCGGAAGGGATACCGCATCTGCCGAACCCCAGCCATATCATCCCGGTGATGGTGGGCGACCCGGTGAAGTGCAAATTCATCTCGGATACGCTACTTGAAGAATTCGGCATCTACATCCAGCCGATCAACTATCCTACTGTCCCCAAGGGCACCGAACGTTTGCGGATCACGCCGTCGCCGGTCCACACAGATGAGGATATCGATCATCTGGTGGGTGCCTTGTCGGCGCTCTGGCAACGTTGTCAGATCGCGCGGATCCCACAGGCCGCTCAGTAATCAGAACCCCCCTTTGCTTGATTTATGCCGCCTCTTGGGGCGGCATTTTTTTGCCTCAGACCAGATAGAGCGCAAAAACAACTACGGAAAATCCGGTCAACACCATGGTGAACCCACGCAGCCAGCTTTGGCTGTTCTCCAAATCCAGGTAGTGTTTCAGGATCACGCGGGCCTTGATCAGCGCCAGCAACAGGATACCGCCAGCGATGATCGCGGTTGGTGCCCCAATCAAGGTCAGCAGCGCGGATCCCACGCTGAGGGCCAAAAGCCCAAGCCAAGCCTGGGTCAGAGAGTTCGGCGACCTCTGGTGAGAACTGTTGGTCAAAGATGAAGGTTGGGCCATCCGACTATCCCAGCAGATAGATCACTGGAAACAGCATGATCCAGACCAGGTCCACCATGTGCCAGAACTGCGCGCCCGCTTCGACGCTACTGGGGTCGTCGCGCCAGGCCACCAGCAACAGAATTCCAACCCCGGCCAGCACATGCGCGGCATGAAAGCCGGTCAGCATGTAGTAGAACAGAAAGAATGGATGCGTTTCGTATCCTATCCCCTGAGACGCCTTGTCGGCGTATTCCGCACCCTTGATGATCAGGAACACGACACCCAGAACCGCGGCAAGGATCAGTGCCAAACGGGCCCGAAAACGTTGCATGTTCCGCCGCCAATGCAGCGCCTGCGCGGCCAGATAGCCGGATGTCACCAATACCGCCGTGTTCAATGCCGCACCCGTGCGATGCAGATGCGACTGCGCCTCGGCAAAACCTGCCGAATCGGTCAGGCGTACCCCCATGAAGGCGATCATCCCCGCGCCAAAGACCAGCAGTTCCGAAATGATCAGAACCCACATCAGGAACTCGCCCGGCAGTTCGTCGATCAGAGAGGCATCACTCATGCGCCGACCAACTGGCGATAGATCTGCGGCAGGGCCATGGTCAGGCGATGCGGATCTGGAATGACGGCGAAACCGCCCTGCCCGAACATGCGCGGAAACCAGCTTTTGCCGGTTTTATCGATGGTGACGCCGAACACCGACTGTCCGACCCGGCGCGCCTCGCGTATGGCCATGCAGGTATCTTCGATGCCGTGGCGCCCCTCGTAGTGATCCAGGTCGTTTGGCTTGCCGTCGGTGATGACCAGCAGCAATCGGCGCTTGCGGGACTGGCTGGCCAGATCTGCGGAACAGTGCCGGATTGCCGCGCCCAACCTTGTATAATGTCCCGGGCGCAGCGACGCGATGCGCTGTTCTACTTTGGTTCCCATCGGTTCGTCGAACCGTTTGCAACGCTGCATATACACGCGCTGACGCTTGAGGGAGCTGAACGCATGAATGGCGAAATCGTCACCGCAAGCGTTCAGGCCCCAGGCCAAGGCCGCCAGCGCCTCGCGTTCGATATCGATCACGGCGCGGCCTGTGACCGCGCTTTCGGTGGATCGGCTGACATCCAGCAGGATCGACACCGCCAGATCGCGGGCCTCGGGGCGGGATTGCATCCAGACGCGTTCCGTCCCTTCACCATTTGCGCAGCGGTCAACCTGCGCCCGAACGGCGGCTTCCATATCCAGCTGATCCCCGTCCAGATGGCCCCGGGTCATCACGCGCCCCGGGCGCAGCGCCTCGAATTGGCGCTTTACGGCGCGAATGCGGCGCGCAGTGGCCGGATCCTTGCCGAACTCGGCAGCATCGCCGCGGATATCGGCATCCGAAAGCAGAACGTTCACATGATCCGGCAGGTATTGACCTGTCCGCACGTCCCATTCGGGATATAGAATACGGCCTGACAGGCGTTCGCGGTTGACGTCTTCGGGTGCCAGATCAAGGTGAAGCTTCAACCTGGTAGGCGGCGCCTTTGAAATCTGGCCAAGACCGATCTCTTCCTGATCGTCAGCCGCCTTCTTGGCGTTGTCGGGATCGTCGTCATCGATGCGACGATTGATATTCAGAAACTCGGCCCAACTGAGGATGGCTTCGAACTTGTGCAGAATGAAACTGTCGCTGCGCTCGGCCTGATCCGATTTGCGGCGCCGGGCACGGTGTGTCTTTTCGCCGGATTCCTCTGGCGGGCCTTCGGTATCGGGGTTTTCAACCTCGTTGTGTTCCGAGAACCCAACTGCCCGCAACTCCGGCCACAGGGGAACCGGACGCATCGGCTGATAGCCGCGCGGGGCGATCAGATCGTCGTCAAGTGCCAGAAGGTGCTCGGCCTGATCCGACAGGGGCTTGGGATCGCCCAGCATATGAAGGATCAGTTCTTCAACCGCGGCCTCGGCAGGCGGCAGGCTGGGGATGTCGCGCTGATACAGCACGCCCTTGCACAGCTCGGTATACAGCGGACGCAAGCCAGGCGCATCGTCCAGAGTCGCCTCGACCATGTGCCGGGCGGCGATCAAGGCACGCAGGTCGGCACGCAGTGGATCATCTTCGTCAATTCGGGTTCCGGCATGGGCCGCGGCGGCGGCCAACCAGACATAGAGCGCGCCGTTTGCCTCGCGTGCGGGGAATACGGCCAGACGGTCGGGCAGACGCAAAACCTCTCCGTCGAACGAGGCGCGCGGCATCAATTCCACTTCGGTTGCAAGTTTGCGGCGCCAACTCAGGCGGTGGCGCGAAACCTCGGGTGAGACCGGGCGCAATTCAACGCCCGGACTACCCCCAAGCCCCCGAAAGAGGACTGCCAGCCGCCCCGCGACCTCGGAAAGGTCGACCGCGGCTCCAACATGCACCTGGGGTGCATCGAGGCGGCTGGCAAGGGTGTGCCACAGTTTCCCGATGGTTTCTTCGGGTTCCCATGGCTCAAAGTCGATCCTGACCATCGCCGGCCTCACCCAAAGACGGCGGTGACAAGATCGAGGAGCCCGCGTTTGATATCCTCGTCATCGGTCAGAGGTTCGATCATGGCGGCAAGGATGGCGCGGTCGGTGGACATGCCCTGCGCGATCAGCGTCGCGGCATAGACGACCAGCCGGGTGGACACGCCTTCCTCGAGGTCCTGACCCTTGAGCCCGCGCAGCTTGCCCGCCAGCCGCACCAGCGGCTTGCAGCGTTCCAGCGGCAGGCCGCTTTCCTGCGCGACCACTTCGGCTTCCATCTGAGGTGAGGGAAAGTCGAATTCCAGCGAGATGAACCGCTGCCGGGTCGAGGGTTTGAGGGTCTTCAGGATATTCTGATAGCCGGGGTTGTAGGACGCCACCAGCATGAAACCGGGCGCGGCCTCAAGCTCTTCGCCGGTGCGGTCGATCGGCAGGATGCGCCGGTCGTCGGTCAGCGGGTGCAGTACGACAGTCACGTCCTTGCGGGCCTCGACCACCTCATCCAGATAGCAGATCGCGCCTTCGCGCACCGCGCGGGTCAGGGGGCCATCGACCCAGACGGTTTCTCCGCCTTTCAACAGGTAGCGGCCAATCAGGTCGGCGGCGGCCAGATCGTCGTGGCAAGCCACGGTATAAAGCGGGCGGCCAAGTTTCGCGGCCATATGGGCCACAAAGCGGGTCTTGCCGCAGCCCGTCGGGCCTTTCAGCAGAACCGGCAGGTCGTTTTTGTAAGCGGCGGTGAAGACATCGCATTCATCGCCCTGGGGCAGGTAGAAGGGGGCGTTTGCCGCCCCCTCTTTCAGGTTCATGGAGCCATCCATATCCATCACTCCGCAGGGGTTTCAGCTGCGCCGGGTTCGATGACCTCTTTGCGGGGAACCCAGATCGAATAGATGAACAGCAGCGCCCCAAGGACAACGACCAGACCAGAGCCAAGACGCATCCAGTAGAAGATCGCGATCTGGTCCTGTACGTCCATGAAGTAGTCTCCGACCACGCGCTGCATATGTGTCTGCACGGTGCCGCCGAAGGTCAACACGAAGGTCATGAAGACCATGCCGCTGGTCATCAGCCAGAACGAGCCCATGTTTAGAACCTGATTGTAGGGATCACGGTTCTTCAGGATCGGCATCGCATAGCTGAAGATCGCAAGGTTGAGGCAGACATAGGCGCCGTAGAAGGCCAGGTGGCCGTGGGCTGCGGTGATCTGCGTGCCGTGGGTGTAATAGTTCACCCCGTGCAGCGTGTGCAGGAAGCCCCAGACACCGGCGCCGAAGAACGCCAGAGTGGCACAGCCCAGCGACCACAGCAGCGCGGCCTTGTTGGGGTGGTCACGACGGCCCTTCCAGACCATGACGAAGGCAAAGGCCATCATCGCAAAGAACGGGATCACCTCGAGGCTCGAGAAGATCGACCCGATCCACTGCCAGTATGCAGGCGTACCGATCCAGTAATAGTGGTGACCCGTGCCAAGGATGCCCGAGAACAGCGCGGCGGCGACGATGACGTATAGCCATTTTTCGACCACCTCACGGTCCACACCGGTCAGCTTCAGCATCAGATAGGCCAGGATCGAGGCCATGATCAGCTCCCACACACCTTCGACCCACAGGTGGACGACATACCACCAGTATTGCTTGTCCAGCGACAGGTTGCCCGGGTTGTAGAAGGCGAACAGGAACAGCAGCGCCAGACCCCAAAGGCCCAGAAGCAGGATGTTGGTGATCGCGGTCTTCTTGCCTTTCAGAACGGTCATCGACACGTTGTAAAGGAAGATCAATGCAGCCACGACGATACCGGCCTTGACCCATTTGGGTTGCTCAAGGAACTCGCGCCCCTCTTTGCCCAGCAGCCAGTTGCCTTCGAACAGGTTGAAGACATAGGTGACGACCACGCCCAACGTGCCGACAACAAGGATGATCAGTTGCAGATAGGCAAGCTTGGGCGAGTGGATCTCGCGCTCGGCTTCTTCCGGGATCAGGAAGTAGGCCGCACCAAAGAAACCCAGGATCAGCCAGACGATCAGAGAGTTGGTGTGCAGCATCCGCACGATGTTGAACGGCAGAAGCTCACTCAGGAAATTGGGGAATACATAGATGAAACCGGCCAGAAGGCCGCCGATCACCTGTATCGCGAACAACGCCATAGCTACCGCAAAGTAGGCATAGGCGATTTTTTGGGATTCGTATTTCATTGTTTCGTTCCCTTTCTCAGCCTGCTTCGTTGGGCGGCCAGCCCTGCGCGTCGATGTTGTCCGTCCAGATCAGGAAGTTGGTCAGGTCACGGAGTTCTTCGTCGCTGAGGTTGAAATTGGGCATTTGCCGACGACCGGGAATGCCGGTCGGTTGTGCTTCCATCCAGCCCTTGAGGGATTCAAAGGCTGATTCCGGGTCGTCCAGCACGCCCCAGCGGGTCATCACGTTGCCGACTTCCGGAGCAAAGTAAGCCCCTTCACCCAGAATCGAATGACAGTTCACACACGCGTGTTTTTCCCAGACATGCTTGCCCCGGACCACACTGTCATCCAGTTTTGCGGCATTTTCGGAATTGACGATATACCAGTGGGAATGGGCCGAAAGGGCCAGAAAGATGAGAATGAAGAACAGTGACCCGCCATAAAAAATATTGCGGGCCATGCTCTTTGTCATGACGTCTCGCATTGCGCTCTCCTTTGCGCAGATTAGCTAGTGTCTGCAACATGACGGGCGGGACGCGGGAGTGCCTTAACGAAAGTCAAGACTTCTCAAGTATGCTCTGGAACGAGGTCGGATGCCTGACAAACAGCAAGAACCACGAAAAAGCCTGGGGTTCGCCTTGATATCTGAACCAATCGTGAGGAATGTCGCGTCGACATTTTAGTATAGCGGAGTTATCCAAGCGCTTGAGAGAACAAGTGTAAATTCCGTGTCAAAGAGTGATGGGTTAAAATGGCAAACTATTCCTATATCGGTTATACGCCCGGCGTAATCACGGTGAATACGATTGGGCCGGATACGGTTACATTGGATGTCAATTTTGATCCTGACACGGATCGTCGTTTGTTCAGCGTGACAGACGCAGCCGGTGGATTTATTCAAAACGGCGGCGGACCACCCATTGTCGATACTGGCGATGTTTTCAACGGTGACCGCTTCGACAACGAAGACGGCGATGATCTGACGCAAACCGGCACCATCACCACCCTTGATGGCTCGACCACCTTTCTAAGTGGCCCAATTTACCTGGAAGAATCCTATATTCTGTCCAAACCAGGCGGGGGTACGATTACAGTTTATCGTGTGGAAGTTGACGGAACTTTGGGTGGTTACATAACCTCTGAACCCCTTGTGCCCGGCACGACATACTCGATGAACATCGTGAATGTTACGCCGACCAATGCTCCTGACACAACTGATCCGACCACTATCATTGACGTGCCGTGCTTCGTAGCCGGAACGTTGATAATGACTCCAGAAGGTCCGAGGCCCATCGAGGATTTGAAGGTGGGTGACGTGGTCGTCACCGCCGACAACGGACCGCAACACATACGCTGGATCGGCACGCGACATCTGGATCAGGCGGCGCTTCGCGCCCGTCCCAGGCTGAAGCCCATCCGGATCGAGGCCGGGTCACTGGGCGATCACTTGCCCCAGCGTGATCTTTTCGTGTCACCGCAACACCGTATGCTGGTCCGGTCGCCGATTGCCGTCAGAATGTTCGACGCCGAAGAGGTTCTTGTTCCTGCTCACATTCTTGTCGGCGTGCCCGGCATTTCAATCGTTGATGACACTCGTGCCGTGACCTATGTCCATCTTTTGTTCGACCGTCACGAGATCATCTATGCGGAAGGCGCACCTTCCGAAAGCCTGCTCACCGGTGCGCAGGCCTTGTCCAGTGTTCACCCGGACGCACGGGCGGAAATTCTTGAATTGTTCCCTGAATTAGATCAGCGCAATTACGTTCCGCTGGCCGCACGACGGATACCGGAAAAAGGGAAACGCGCTCGTGCCTTGGTCCATCGTCATATCAAGAACGCGCGGCCTCTGGTCGCTGAACGATAGGCGCCGCTTGAACCGGCCTCAGGTCTGTTGCACGGCGCGGGGGCCGGTCAGGGCAGGCCACATGGCAAACAGATACAGCCCCATTGCCGCGATCCAAAATCCATCCGCTGTCAGCATCGCCGTCATGTACCCTCCTGCCATGTCGGATCCCAGCCAACGCACAAGCGCTGCAACCGCCATCAAGCCATAGGCAATCGCCATGGGCTTTGGCGCGACAAGGGGACGACCGCTGTGGCCCAAGGCGGCGCGGCTCATTACGGCAAGGGTCATGCCACCAACGCAACCAATGCCCAGAACGTGGAGCGCGCCGATCTCATTTCCCATCCCGATGGCCGCCAACCCCCAGAGAATCAGACCCAGCGCCAGCATCCCGAGACCCAGATGCAGCGCGACAAGGATCGGTTGACGCAAGGCCCAGCCTGTTCTCCAACGCGCCATGCGCATCAGTTGAACACTGCCCATCACCAAAGCAACGGCCCCCGCTACAGGCCCGACATCAAGTGCAAGCACAAGCAGGGGCAGCAACAGCGCCAGAATCATCGTCGCCCTGTCCAGCCTGGCCACGGATACCGGCCACGATGCTTCGGGTTGACCCGCTCTTTTCATGGCATTGCGTGTAAAAGCCGGCGTAATCCGGCCACCCAGGATCGCGATCATCGAACACAAGGTCAAAAGCCCGGCCCGAATGCCGGTATTCAGCGTATCCACCGTGACCCCCATCCATTCCAAATGAACCATAACGTTCGAGGCCAACATCAGAACCAGAAGATACAGAAACACCATATTCTGGGGCTTGGACCGACGAACCAGTTGACTGGCAATCTTCAGCGCCAGAATGGGAACAAAGCTCAGGTCCACGACTGCGACGAACAAGGGTGGCAACACTCCGGAAAACCAGACCGCCAGACGCCCGGCCATCCAGATCAATGCGACAAGCGTGATAAAGCGGGCCCGCGCCTCGGGCGCACCGGTCCAGTTCGGCACGGCGGTCAGAAAAAACCCCCCCAAGGCGGCCGTTGCATACCCAAAAATCATCTCATGCGCGTGCCACATCACCGGGGGCATCGCGTAACTCTGTTCCATGTAGGGCATCAGTCCGTCGAGCGACGCCAACCATACGCCCCACGCGACTCCTGCAAACATACCGTAAAGACCCGCCGAAAGAAAAAAGACCCGGAACCCTTCACTGAAAACACGCGCGATTACAGCTGTCATGCCTGCTCTCCATAGCTTTTCCCGCCGTTGAACAATGTGTAGTGCCCGCATGACCCGGCGCCCTTAACCAAAATCAAGACTGGGCTTAAACATGTGTGAGAAACACAAGATTTATTGGGGGTTTTGATCTGTGTTTTCTTTCCAAAGTGCTTTGTCTGCACCCTTGCCGTTGACTTTGGTCAAGGATGACATCCACGTGATGTTTCACTCTCGACACCGCCTCACCACGCATATGGAGAGTGATCATGTCACTTGGAATCAGCTACAACAAACCCGGCCGCGCCTTCGGGGTCGGATTGGCAATGTTGTTGGGCAGCGTCGCTGCTCCGACCTTCGCCGAAGAGCCAACTTTGAGCGAAGAAGCCTTTGAATCGTCTAAACAGCTCTATTTCGAACAATGCGCAGGCTGCCACGGCGTATTGCGCAAAGGTGCCACGGGTAAAAACCTGGAACCGCATTGGAAGAAGACCGCAGCCGACGGCACTGTAACCGAAGGCGGCACCTTGCAACTGGGGCAGGAACGCCTTGAAAAGATTATCGCCTGGGGTACCGAAGGCGGCATGAACAACTTCTCGGACATCATGACCGAGCAGGAAATCAAGGATATGGCGACCTACATCATGATGGAGCCGCCAAAACCACCTGAAATGTCGCTGGAACAGATGATGGCGACGCGTAAGGTCTATGTCGAAGAAGAGGACTATCCGACCGAGCCGCTGCACGGCCGCAACTGGGAAAACTTCTTTGTCGTCATCGAACGTGACGTAGGCAAGGTGGCCGTGATCGACGGCGACACCAAAGAGGTGCTGACCCACATCCCCACTGGCTACGCAGTGCACGTTCTGAAAGCGTCCGAACACCACAGCCTGACCGAGCCAGAACACCCCGGCCGCTTCTGGTACACAATGGGTCGCGACGGCAAGATGACCAAAATCGACCTTTGGCAGACGCCGGACAAGATGTTGGTATCCGAAGTCAAGATTGCATATGACGCCCGTGACGTCGCCGTTTCCGGCGATGGTAAATACGTCATCGGTGGTGGCTACTGGCCGCCGCACTTTGCTATCGTTGACGCGAAGACCATGGAACCGGTGAAGGTCGTATCGACCCGCGGCGTGAACGTCGACGGTGAGTATGTGGAAGAAGCCCGTGTGGCAGCCATCTACACCACTCCGAATGAACCCACCTGGATCGTTGCCGTGAAAGAACTGGGACAGTTGTGGCAGGTCGATTACACCGATCTGGACAACCTTCGGATCGACAAGATCGACAGCGCCAAGTTCCTGCATGACGGGTTCTTCGATCCGACAGGCCGGTATTTCCAGATCGCCGCAAACGCGTCGAACAAGATGGTGGTTGTCGATACCGAAACCCACAAGCTTGAGGCGATGATCGATACAGCCGCGCTGCCGCACCCTGGTCCGGGCGCCAACTGGGTCGACCCGAACTGTGGACCTGTGGCGGGCACAACCCACCTTGGTGTCGGTACCGTGACCGTTTGGGGCAACGATCCTGAAAACCGTCCGGATGACGCCTGGAAAGTTTGCTACGAAGTGGAAACCGACGGCCCCGGCCTGTTCGTTCGCACCCACCCGAACTCGGATTACATCTGGGCTGACCAGACCAAGCATCCGGAACCGGAAGTGCAGCAATCCGTGCAGGTCATTTCGAAAGAAACCGGCGAAATCGTGAAGACGATCCAGATCACTGAAGACGAAGGCAGCGCCGCTGTTCACTTCGAATTCAACGCTGACGGTACCGAGGTCTGGGTTTCCAAGTGGAACCTGTCGGACTCGAAGGAACCCAATGGTCAGATCGTGATCTTCGACGCGAAGACGCTGGAAGAAATCGGCCGCATCGATGGGCTTTATGCCCCGACCGGCAAGTTCAACGTCTACAACCGGTCGAACCACGTCACCTGACGAGGTCAGGACGACCACAGGAAAGGGCGGGCCCCTCGCCCGCCCTTTCCTTGTTTGAGTCATCAGCCAAACTCACCGGCCTGCCACCAAGGGCCAGACAATACAGCCAAAACGGAGCCCGGATATGACCTCCGAACCGGAAAAGAAAAAACCGATCTGGCGCCGGTATTTCCTATGGGGAATGCCTGTGGCCGGTATCGCCGGGGCCTTTGCCGCCGGCATCATCTTCTGGGGCGGGTTCAACACCGCAATGGAAGCCACAAACACCAAGGAATTCTGCATCTCATGTCACGAGATGCGAGATTTTGTTTACGAAGAATATACCGGCACGATCCATGACGTGAACCGGTCGGGTGTGGGGGCTGTCTGTTCCGACTGCCACGTTCCCAAAGACTGGACCCATAAGATGATCCGTAAGATCAAGGCGTCCAAAGAGCTGTATGGCAAGATGGTCGGTACCATCAACACCCGTGAAAAGTTCGAGGCCAAACGTGTACATCTGGCCATGAACGAATGGGAGCGGATGAAGGCCACAGACTCGCGCGAATGCCGCAACTGTCACGATTTCGAATCGATGATGCCCGAATTTCAGAAACCTCGCGCCCGTCAGCAGCACCTCAATGCGATGACTGTCGGACAGACCTGTATCGACTGCCACAAGGGGATTGCACACTCGGATGCACGCGACCGGGCGGACGAAGAGTATCTGGAAAAGCTTGAAGCACCGAACCCGGACTTCATCCGGCCCATCCCTCCGGAATATTTGGCCAGTCTCGAAAAGATCGAAGCCAAAGAGGCCGCTGAAGCAGAAGCGGAAAAAGCCGCCAAAAAGGCTCAGCAAGAGGCCGTTCAGGCCCAGATCGCAGCGGCTGTTGACGCTGCTTTGGAAGAAGAACGTGCGAAAACCTCCGGTGAAGACGCCGCGGCGCCCTCTGGCGGAGCAAGCGACGTTGGGTCCAACATCGACTGGAACGCAGTGGCCGCAGCGGATCTGAAACTGTTCTACCCCGGGCAGGCCTCGTTTGAATGGGTCCAGAACGGCAAGTTCCATGGTGGCGCGCGCCCCCTGACGAAAGGCGGGGATCAGTGTACCACCTGTCACGCCAAGGAACTGGACACCATAGGCAACAAGATCGTTGCGGGTGGAGATCTGGAACCGACTCCGATCCCGGGCAAACGCGGTGTCATCGACGCAACCGTTCAGGCGGCGCATGACGACGAAAACCTGTACATTCGCCTGCAATGGCCGGACGCGGGTCACAACCCTGCCCCGTTCGTCGATGGCGGCAAGATGGACCCGGACAACCAGATCAAGGTTGCCATGATGATTACCGGCACTGGTATCGAGCTGGGCGATCAGGTGGGATGCTGGGCTTCGTGCCACGCCGACAACACCTATATGCCCTTTGCGCCCGAAGCGGATGCGATCGCGGCAAATGCGGATGTTGCCGGTCGCCTCGATGCCACGGACACCATTACCAAATACATCAGCGAAAGCCGCACGGATGTTGAGGTCAAAGGTCGCCGTGGTAAGGCCCTGGGGGGCTGGGACAAGCTGAAAGCCGAGGAACAGATCGAGCAGTATCTGGCCGACGGCACCTATCTTGACCTGATGCGTGTCTACGCCGACGGAAGCGCCACCAATGGCTATCTGTTGGAGCAGCGCGTGGTCAATGATGGTGAAATCGCCGCATCGGCCGAACTGTCCGGTGGCATGTGGACCGTGGTGTTTACGCGCCCCTTGAATTCCGGCGCGCCCGGTGATGTGCCATTGGAGGCAGGCAAGACCTATACCGTTGGCTTTGCCATCCACGACGATTTTACCGCCGCAAGGTTCCACCACGTGACGCTGAATACCAGCCTGGCGCTGGATGATGACAGCGCGTTCATCAACGTGGTCAAACAATGACGGATCGGGGCCGGGTCAACCGGCCCCGGCCACTCTTGGAAAGGAGTCATGGACCATGAAACCCCAACGCCTTCTTCCCGCGCTGCTGCTTCTGGCCGCGCCCGCCTGGGCGAACGAAACCGCCGAAATCTGCGCCGAGGCCGAAGAGCGCTATGTCGAGTTGTTCGGTCAGCCTTCGTCGGCCGTCGAAGACGCCGAAGTGGTGCTGATGTACAAATACAATTTTTGCCCATCCGAATTGACCGTGAAGGCAGGCACAACTGTCCGATGGGTGAATGTCGACAAACGCACCAGCCATTCCGTTCTGTTGAAGGATGGCAGCCAACCTGAAAGTGATCGCCTGTTCCCCGAGGAATCGGTTGAACTGACCCTTCTCACGCCCGGCCCACAGGACTATCTGTGCGGCCCGCATTGGGAGACACAGAACATGATCGGAATGATCACCGTCGAACCCTGAAACAAGACACAATACAGGCAAGATGAAGGAGCGTGGGCGCAAATCCCGCGCTCCTTAACTTATGTCAAGGAGGTTGGTTTTCGATTGGGCCAATCTTCCCCCATGACACGCCCGGCTCACCCAGCAACGTCTTGCAAAGGCAACGGATCTGCTTGGAGTACCGGGTCTCGAAGACTTTCAGACCAAGCGAGTTTGCACATGAGCGGTAAGGTTTTTCTGATTGGCGCAGGCCCCGGCGACCCCGAGCTGATGACCCTGCGCGCACTGCGGATGCTGCAAGAAGCGGATGTCGTGGTTTATGACCGGCTGGTGTCCGCCGACATTCTGAACTTGCACGCGGAAGGCGCCAGGCTGATCCCTGTCGGCAAGGCCCCCAAATGCCACACCGTTCCGCAGGACCGCATCAACGAAATACTGCTTGAAGAAGCCAGCGCAGGTCACACGGTCGCCCGGCTGAAAGGCGGCGACCCCATGATCTTTGGCCGCGGTTCGGAAGAGGCTGCCTATCTGATGGCCCGCGGTGTCGCTGTCGAATACGCACCGGGCATCACGGCGGCCCAGGGGGCGTCTTGTTCGACGGGTGTGCCGCTGACCCATCGCGGGCTGGCGACCTCGGTTCAATATGTCACCGGACATCGGCAGGCCGACAAAGTGCTGGATCTGGACTGGAAACGTCTTGCCGATCCGGACTCGACACTGGTGGTCTATATGGGCGTCGCCAATATCGGTCAGATCGCCATGGGGTTGATGACCGAGAACCTGGCAGGCTCGACACCAGTTCTGGCGGTGGGCAAGGCCACGACACCTGATGAGCGTCGTCTTGTGTCACGACTTGACCAGTTGGCCACGGATGTGCGTGCAGCCGACCTGAAGGCGCCGACGCTGTTTATCATTGGCAAGGTGGTTTCGCTTTATGCCGAACGGCCTGTAGCCGAGCTTCCGGAACAGGCCCATGGCTAAGCTGGGAAGACGAGATCAGGGGATTGTCCCAACATGCACCGACAGATCGCCGGGTCGCTCGGGGTGGGCGGCGCGAACCTGTCTGACCATTGCGGTTCTGGCCGCGACCTCTGCTTTCGCGGCGGATGTCATCGATCCCGATACCCTGAAAAGACTTGTGCATCAGGATTGCGGTTCCTGTCACGGCCTGTCCCTGAAGGGCGGCCTTGGCCCCGATCTGCGCAGTGAGACACTTGAACACTACGACGCGGATGTTTTGACCAGCGTCATCCTTGACGGCATCCCCGACACCGCGATGCCCCCGTGGCGGCCCCTGATCAGTGAAGAAGAGGCCGAATGGATCGCCCGTTACCTGCTGGAACAGGAGGCACAATGAAACACTTCATTCTTGGCCTTGCAGCCACATTGATGATGACCACAGCGCAGGCTGAACCGACCGCGACAGGCGACCTTGGTCTGGTCATCGAACGCGCCAAGGGCTCGGTTCTGCTGGTGGATCAATCCGACCGTGCAGCTCTGGCCCGGATCGAGGGATTGGGTGATCTGTCGCATGCGTCTTTGGTCTATTCGCCTGATGAACGGTATGCCTATGTGTTTGGCCGCGACGGCGGGCTGACCAAGATCGACATCGTGACCCGCCAGATCGTGAACCGCGTCGTGCAGGCCGGCAACGCCATCGGCGGGGCGATTTCGGACGACGGCAAGCTTGTGGCGGTGTCGAATTACGAACCCGGTGGCGTGCGCGTATTCGATGCGGACACGCTTGAGATGATCGCGGACATCCCGACCGACAGCAAAACCATCGGCCTGGTCGATGCGCCCGGTCGGCGGTTCGTTTTCACGATGTGGGACACTGGGGAAACCTGGATTGCCGATTTCGCAAAAGGCGCACCAGAGATCACCAAGATCCCGGACATGGGCAAGAACCCCTATGACGCGCTGATCACTGCCAATGGCCGCACCTATATCACCGGTCTGTTTGGCGAGGACGGCCTGACCGCGCTGGATCTGTGGGCCGAAACCCCCGAACCGATCCGGGTTCTACCCGATTACGGGCGTGGTCAGGAAGAAATGCCGGTCTACAAGATGCCTCATCTGGAAGGCTGGGCGCTGACGGGCCGCGAGTTCGTTTTGCCCGCTGTCGGCCATCACGAGGTTCTGTGGATCGACGCCGACACTCTGACCGAAACGGGACAGACCAAAACCCACGGGCAACCGGTCTTTGCCATGGCCCGTCCCGATGGGCGGCAGGTCTGGGTGAATTTCGCCCACCCGCTGAATGACACCATTCAGGTGATCGACAGTGTCAGCAAACAGATCATCCACGAATTCAAGCCCGGCCCCGCAGTCTTGCACATGGAGTTCACGCCACGCGGGCATGAAGTCTGGATCAGCGTGCGCGATGCCAACAAGGTCATGGTCTACGACACGCACAGTTTTGAAAAACTGCGCGAGATCGACGCGGACAGCCCGTCCGGCATCTTCTTCACCGCCCGTGCGCACAGAACGGGGCTGTAACCGATGCGACATATCACGGACCCGATCGACCGCCGCCTGCTGGACGAATTTCAGCGCGACTTCCCGATCACCGATAGACCGTTCCAGATGCTGGGTAACGCACTCGGGCTGGACGAAGCCGAAGTCATTCATCGCTTGTCCCGGATGCGCGCAACAGGCCGCATTACACGGGTTGGCGCCACCATCACGCCCGGCGCGGTGACGGCCAGCACCCTGGCTTCCGTGGCGGCTCCGGAAGATCGGTTGGAGGAGGTCGCCGCCCTGATCGATGCCGAACCCGGCGTGAATCACAATTATCAACGCGAAGACGCGTGGAACCTGTGGTTTGTCGCGACCGGGCCGGACCGCGCGCATGTCAACGATACCCTTGCGCGGATCAGTCGATCCACCGGATTGCAGGTGCTGGACCTGCGGCTGGTGCGCCCTTTCAACGTGGATCTTGGTTTTCGCATGACTGGCGGAGCCAAAAACGTGCCCTCGGCACGAAAGGTCGATGCATCCGTCATGCGCGAGGGCGATCGTTGCCTGCTACAGTCTCTGAGTTCCGGGCTGTCTTTGGTGTCAGAACCCTATGCCGCTCTGGCTCGTTCGCTGAAACGGGATGTCACCGACGTGATGGAGCGGATCGAAGCCCTGCATGCCGCCGGAATAATCTCGCGGCTCGGCGTCATTGTGCGTCACCGGGCGCTTGGCTGGTCGGCCAATGCGATGGTGGTCTGGGACCTGCCGGCAGAACAGATTGAAACCGCTGGGCCAGCCTTGGCAGCCTTCCCGGGAGTGACCCTGTGCTATGAGCGGAATCCGGTTCCCGATGTCTGGCCATATCGCCTGTATTCCATGATCCATGCCCGCACACGGAGTGAAGCTTTGGATGTTCTGGCCGGGGCGATTGCCTTGCCCGAATTGGCCGGAGCGCGACACAAGGTCCTGTTCTCAACCCGCTGTTTCAAGCAGACCGGCGCGTTGATTCAGGCAAAGGAGGTCGCCGCATGACGTTGGACCAAACGGATCGTGCGATCCTGAATCGTATGCAAGAGGATCTGCCGCTTACTTCGCACCCTTACGCAACCGTCGCCGCAGAGCTTGGCCTGTCCGAGGCGGAATTGCTGTCGCGTCTGAGCCGCATGAAAGATGACCGCGTCATCACGCGCTTCGGTCCGTTTTTCGACGCCGCGGCCATGGGTGGGGCTTTCTGCCTTTGCGCAATGGCCGTTCCAGCCGAAGAATTCGAAACCGTCCTGACCAAAGTCAATGCACATCCCGAGGTGGCACATAACTATGAACGCACGCACCGGCTGAACATGTGGTTCGTGCTGGCCACCGAAACACCCGAGGGGATCGAGGCCACCGCCGATGCCATCGAACGGGAAACGGGGATCAGTGTTCTCCGTTTCCCCAAACTTCAGGAATTTTTCATCGGCTTCCGGGTGGCGGCATGATCGACGCAACAGACAGACAAATCATCGAGTCGCTTCAGGGGGGACTGCCCCTGGTGGCCGCGCCCTATGCGCGGGTCGCTGCCGATCTGGGCCTGACCGAGGCCACCCTGCTGGACCGGCTGGCCGCGCTGAAGGCGCGCGGGGTGATCCGACGGATCGCCGCAGCCCCCAATCATTACAAGCTGGGCATGACGTCGAACGGCATGACCGTCTGGAACGTGCAGGATGACCTGATCACCGAACTGGGCGCTCATATCGGGGCACTGCCCTTCGTCACCCATTGTTATGAACGGCCCCGTGCCCTGCCCGACTGGCCCTACAACCTGTTCGCCATGGTTCATGGCAGCACGCCCGACGAGGTCGAAGACAAACGCGGCCAGATCGCCGCGATTCTGGGATCGGCCTGCCGCGGCAGCGACATCCTTTATTCCACGCGCATCCTGAAAAAGACCGGACTGCGCCTGAAACAGAAAGGCTGAAACATGTTCCGCCTGACCGAATACATGCATCAGCTGGTCAAGCCGACTCCGGTGCGCAAACGGCGCCCCGGCCCGGTAAAGCCGGTTGTGATCTGGAATCTGACGCGGCGCTGCAACCTGAAGTGCCGCCATTGCTACACCGTCTCGGCGGATGTCGCGTTCCCGGGTGAGCTCAGCCATGAGCAAGCCATGGTAACCCTTGAGGATCTGGGCCAGTTTCGCGTCCCGGCCCTGATCCTCTCGGGTGGGGAACCGTTGGATCGGTTCGATTTCTTCGACATTGCAAAACGCGCCCGTGATCTGGTGCCAATGCTGGCCTTGTCGACCAACGGGACCCGGATCCATGACGAAACCGCCGATATGATAGCGGATGTGGGCTTCAACTATGTCGGCATCTCGCTGGACGGGATCGGAGCGACGAATGACTGGTTTCGTGGCGTCGAGGGCGCTTTTGCGGACGCCCTGCGCGGTGTGCGAGAGTGTAAAAAGCGCGGCATCAAGGTTGGTCTGCGGTTCTGCCTGACCGAAGGCACGCAACATCACTTGCCTGACTTGCTGAGCCTTTGTGATGATGAAGGTGTCGACAAGTTCTACCTGTCGCATCTTGTCTATGCGGGGCGCGGCGACAAGAACCGGGGCGAAGATGCCGCGCATCAGCGCACGCGCAAAGGCCTGGATCTGTTGCTGGAACGCGCCTGGGAAGCCGCATCGGGCGGTCGTCCGCTGGATATCGTGACCGGGAACAATGACGCTGATGCCGGATATTTCCTGAACTGGATTCGCACGCATTTCGACGCCGACAAGGCTGCACATGTGCGTGCGCACCTGGCCGCGTGGGGTGGAAACTCAAGTGGTTTGGGTGTTGCCAATATCGACAATCTCGGCCGGGTCCATCCGGACACTTACTGGTCTGACTACACGGTGGGCAACGTAAAGACCAAATCGTTTTCCGAACTCTGGACCAGCGATGATCCGATGCTTGCCATGCTACGCACCCGCCCACGCCCGCTGAAGGGGCGTTGCGGAGCCTGCGAACTCAAAGACGTGTGCGGCGGCAATACCCGCATCCGCGCCCTGCAATTGACCGGTGATCCCTGGGCCGAGGATCCAGCCTGTTACCTGTCCAACCAGGAAATCGGTGTGGATGATGCAGGGGAACGCCTTCAGGTCACACCGTTTCGGGGGAAAAGCCATGATCCGGCGCATCAGTTCTTTTGACACCGTAAGTGCGAGGTTTTCAACCGCTGCGCCTGTGGCGCGTGCGGGAACCTCCGGCGGGAGTATTTTTGAAAAGATGAAGATTGGGGCATTATGCTCGATCCTGGGTGCGGGTGTCGCCTGGGCCGACGCGCCTTCGGACTATGCGGAGCATTGCGCCTCATGCCATGGCGAGAACCGTCTGGGCGGTGTTGGCCCCGCGCTGATCCCTGAAACGCTCAAACGCATGCGGGGTCCCCGGGTTGCCGCGGTAATCGCGGAAGGGCGCGCGGCGACACAGATGCCGGCCTTCTCGCACGAGCTGGATGCCCTGCAAATCGAAGAGCTGGCCGGTTGGTTGAAATCGCCGTTGGAATCCGACCCCGAATGGGACGAGGCCCAGATACTGGCCAGCCGGACGCTGGACGAGGACTATGTACCGGTGGATGCGCCCGTCTGGGACAGCGACCCGATGAACATCACCTTGGTGGTGGAAACCGGCGATCACCATGTCAGCGTTCTGGACGGCGACACGTTCGAGGTTCTGGACCGGTTCGAAACCCCCTTCGCCGTGCATGGCGGCCCCAAGTTCAGCCCGGATGGGCGGTATGTCTTCATCATGTCGCGCGACGGGTGGGTCCAGAAGTACGACATCTGGGCGCTGAAACAGGTGGGCCGTGTGCGTGCCGGGCTGAACAGCCGCAATATTGCAATGTCGGGCGATGGCAAATGGGTAGCCGTGGCGAATTACCTGCCCAACAGCCTGACGGTATTGTCCACCGAAGACCTTTCCGTCGCAAAGGTCATCGAGGTCAAAAGCAAGAAGGGCCTGCCGAGCCGCGTCTCTGCCGTCTATCAGGCCCCGCCGCGCGAGAGCTTTGTTCTGGCGCTGAAGGATGTGCCCGAGATTTGGGAAGTGTTCTACGGCGCCAATCCCCCGCAATCCGGGCTTGGTCATGATTTCCGTATCGAAGGCCAGTTCAAGAACCCTGATCCTTTCCCTGTGCGCAAGATCACCACAGCTGACTATCTGGACGATTTCTTTTTCGACCAGAGTTATGAATATGTCATGGGGGCGTCCCGCGATGGCAAGGGCGGGCAAGTGATTGATCTGGTGATCGGGTACAAGGTGGCCGATCTGGATTTGCCCGGAATGCCGCATCTGGGCTCGGGGATCACATGGAAACACGGCGATACGACCGTGATGGCCACGCCGCACCTGACAGATGGCGCCGTGTCGGTGATCGACATGGAAAGCTGGGAAACCGTCAAACGGATCAAGACCGAGGGCCCCGGGTTCTTCATGCGCAGCCATGAGAACTCGCCTTATGTCTGGGCCGATGTTTTCTTTGGCCCAAACAAGGACGCAATGCATGTCATCGACAAGCAAAGCCTTGAAATCGTAAAGACCCTGCGCCCCGCTCCCGGAAAAACCGTGGCCCATGTCGAGTTCACCAGAGATGGCAGCCACGCGCTGGTTTCGATCTGGGAAGATGACGGCGCGGTGATCGTTTATGACGCGCAGACGCTGGAAGAAATCCGCCGCCTGCCGATGCGCAAACCTTCGGGGAAATACAATGTCTGGAACAAGATCACCTTCTCGGAAGGAACCAGCCACTGAGGGGAAATGGCCGGTTTGGAAACTGGCCATTCTGCTGTATCCGGCCACGGCGTTGACCGTGGCCATCAACCTGTTTTTGCTCGGGCTTATCCTGCACAGCGTCGGGTTCGGCGCAATTGAACCGGTGCCGGCGATCCTCTGGTCGATTCCGCTGGGCATTCCTGCGGCATGGCTGGCCGGTCGGTGGCTGCGCGGATTGATGGACGAGGCCGACGGGTAGGTGCAAATTTTCAGGCACCTGACCTAAGTCAAGTCTTCGCCTGGAAGAATCCCCTAAGTTTTTGAAAAGAACGCCGAGCTGGATTCTCAATGCCTACCGTCCGCCCCCCGCATAGCCTGTTTGATCGCGTGTCCCGCGCGGTGTGCGGTTTGGTGGGTATTTTCCTGTTGCTTTTGCAGATGCTTGGCCCGGTGCTGGCGAGTCCCGGGGACAGCATGTGGATCGAGATCTGCTCGGAGGCAGGGGCGGTCTGGGTTGAAGTAGACCTTGAGGAAGGCACTGACGACCCGACCGCGCCTTGCCCGAAATGCGCCGATTGCGCGCTGTGCGCGGTGACAACGGCAGCACCGCTGCCGGATCTGCCGCTGCTGATGCAATCCGAAAATGTACGGATAGTACCCGCTGCAATCGGGGATCTGTGCATTTTGTACAACTCAAGGCGACTGTGGCCCGAAACCCGAGGGCCCCCGTTCGCGACCCAAGAAGAATTTGAACGCGCCCTGCGCGCGTCCGTGGCGTCCACCCTAGCAATCGGAGGTGCGCCGTGGTCGTAAGTCGCGCAATCCATTTCCTGCTGGCTTTCGCTCTGTCCTGCCTGATGGCGATCAGCGCCCATGCCGACAGCCTGGCCAGTTTCCTGCCCGACATCGAACCTGCCGATCTGGCCCCCGGCGCCGATGCCTTTGGCCCGGTGCGCAATGACGTCAAGGTCGCCCCCGTCCTGAAGGGCGGCGAGACCGTTGCCTGGGCATTCCTGACCTCGGACTTTGTTGGCACGACGGGTTATTCCGGCAAACCGATCCACGTCGTTGCCGCCATCGACAACGATGCTGTGTTGACCGGAGTGCAACTGGTCAAGCACTCGGAACCCATCGTGCTGATCGGCATCCCCAATTCCCGCATGGTTGAATTGACCGAAGGCTATGCGGGCCTGGACCTGAAGGTTGAAGCCGAAACCGGGGGTGAGGGGCACGACCTCGACATCATCTCGGGCGCGACGGTCACGATCATGGTGATCGACGACAGCCTTGTGCGTGGCGGTATCAAGGTGGCGCGTGCATTGGGTCTGGGCGGCCTGTCGCCGTTGCAGGCCGACGGGCCAAAGCGCGAAGTCGATATGGCGCAGAATGCGGTCTATGATTGGTCGACCCTTTCGGGTGACGGCTCGATCCGGCGGCTGACGCTGGATGTCGGGCAGGTCAATGCCGCCTTCGAGGCCACCGGAGACCAGCGCGCGATCAAGCGCCCGGAACCGGGCGAACCGGATGACACTTTCATCGACATGCATATGGCGCTTGTCTCGGTTCCGTCGATCGGCAAGTCACTGCTGGGCGATGCCGAGTACCAGAACCTTGTGAACTGGTTGGACGAGGGCGAACAGGCCATTCTGGTGCTGGGGCGCGGTGCCTACAGCTTCAAGGGGTCAGGCTATGTGCGCGGCGGGATTTTCGATCGGATCCAGTTGATCCAGGGCGACAACTCGGTCCGTTTTTTCGACAAACAGCAAGTACGCCTTGGCAAGGTTGCAGCCCCGGATGCACCCAGTTTCACGGAGCTGGACATCTTCAAGATCCCCGCCGATGCCGAGTTCGACCCGACCGAGCCGTTCCGCCTGCAACTGCTGGTACAGCGTGCCGTGGGTGCTGTCGAGAAAACCTTTCTGACATTCGATCTGGGCTACAAACTGCCCGACCGTTACCTGCTGCCCGTCGCAGCCCCAAAGATTGTCGACGATGCGACCGGCGAAGCCGCCGCCAAGGCTGCCCTGTGGCAGCGCATCTGGAAGGATCGCACCGTCGAAATCGCCGTTCTTGGCGTCATGCTGCTGGTCCTGACCGCGACGTTCTTCTTCCAGTTCCACGCGACGATGAATGCGCGGGTCTTCTACTGGTTCCGCATCGGCTACCTGACAATGACCCTGTTTTTCATCGGCTGGTACGCCAACGCGCAGCTGAGCGTGGTGAACCTGATGGCACTGGCAGGCAGCCTGCGCACAGGATTCTCGTGGGATGCGTTCCTGCTGGACCCGCTGGTGTTCATCCAATGGTTCGCCGTCGCCGCCGCACTGTTGTTTTGGGGTCGCGGGGCCTATTGCGGATGGCTGTGCCCGTTCGGCGCGTTGCAGGAATTGACCAACAAAATCGCGCGCGCCCTGAAAGTGCCGCAATGGACGCTGCCCTGGGGTCTGAACGAACGCCTGTGGCCCGCGAAATACATGATCTTTCTGGGTCTTTTCGGGCTCAGCTTCATCTCGATCCCGTTGGCCGAGAAATATGCCGAGGTCGAGCCGTTCAAAACGGCGATCATTCTGAAATTCATGCGCGACTGGCCTTTCGTGGTCTTTGCGCTGGCCCTGCTGGGGATCGGGCTGTTCATCGAACGGTTCTATTGCCGCTATCTCTGCCCGCTGGGCGGAGCACTGGCGATCCCTGCCCGTATTCGCATGTTCGACTGGCTGCGCCGCTACAAGGATTGCGGCACGCCCTGTCAGACCTGCGCCAATGAATGCCCCGTTCAGGCGATCCACCCCACCGGTGAGATCAATCCGAACGAGTGCGTCACCTGCCTGCATTGTCAGGTGCTCTACCAGTCCGAGGACAAATGTCCCGTCGTTATCCGCCAGCTGAAACGGCGGGCCAAGACAGGATCGGTCCAGATGAAGACCCCGCTCGGACAACCACCGGCGAACCATCCGAACGCCAAACCGCAAACCGTTTCCTAAAAGGAGGAACGAACATGTCGGAACATGACAACAAACTAACCGTCACACGCCGTGGGATGCTGGGTGCAACAGCAACCGGTGCCGTGCTGGCCGGGACCGGTCTGGGCTCGACCCTGATGACCGCGAAACAGGCGAGCGCCGCGGCCAATGCCAATCTCGAACCGGGCGAACTGGACGAGTATTACGGTTTCTGGTCCTCGGGTCAGACCGGCGAGCTGCGCATTCTGGGCTTTCCGTCCATGCGCGAGCTGATGCGGGTGCCGGTGTTCAACCGCTGCTCGGCCACGGGCTGGGGTCAGACCAACGAGTCACTGAAGATCATGACCGAAGGGTTGCTGCCTGAAACCAAGGAGTTTCTCGCCAAGCGTGGCATGAAGACCTATGACAACGGCGACCTTCACCACCCGCACATGTCGTTCACCGACGGCACCTATGACGGCCGCTATCTGTTCATGAACGACAAGGCCAACACCCGCGTCGCGCGTGTCCGCTGTGACGTGATGAAATGCGACAAGATCACCGAGATCCCTAACGCCAAGGCGATCCACGGTCTGCGTCCGCAGAAATTCCCGCGCACCGGCTATGTCTTTGCCAATGGTGAAGATGAAACACCGCTGGTCAACGATGGCAGCGTGCTGGACGATCCGTCGCAATACGTGAACATCTTCACCGCGCTGGACGGCGACACCATGGAAGTGGCGTGGCAGGTGATCGTGTCGGGCAACCTCGACAACACCGACTGCGACTATCAGGGCAAATACGCCTTCTCGACCTCGTACAACTCGGAAATGGGCATGAACCTGGCCGAGATGACCGAGAACGAGCTGGACCACGTCGTCGTCTTCAACATCGCCGAGATCGAAAAAGGCATCGAAGCCGGCGATTATCAGGAGCTGAAAGGCGTAAAGGTTCTGGACGGGCGCAAGGGTCAGAACAAGAAATACACCCGTTACATCCCGATCCCGAACTCTCCGCACGGCATCAACACCGCGCCAGACGGCAAGCACGTCTGCATCAACGGCAAGCTGTCGCCGACCGTCTCGATCATGGACGTCACCAAGCTGGACGCCCTGTTCGAAAGCGATGCCGATCCGCGGTCGTGCATTGTGGGTGAGCCTCAGCTGGGTCTTGGCCCGCTTCACACCGCCTACGACGGTCAAGGCAACGCGTTCACCACGCTGTTCCTGGACAGCCAAATCGTGAAGTGGAACATCGAAAAGGCAATCGAAGCCTACGGTGGTGCCGATGTGGACCCGATCATCTCGAAGGTCGACGTGCACTATCAGCCGGGCCACAACTCGACCTCCATGGGTGAAACCAAGGATGCCGACGGTAAGTGGCTGATTTCGTTGAACAAGTTCTCGAAAGACCGGTTCCTGAACGTTGGTCCGCTGAAGCCCGAGAACGAGCAGCTGATCGACATCTCGTCCGACGAGATGAAGGTGGTCCACGATGGCCCGACCTTTGCCGAGCCGCATGACTCGATCATCGTTCGCAGCGACATCGTCAACCCGGTCAACGTCTGGGATCGCAACGACGTCACTTGGGAAGACGCCCGCAAACAGGCCGAAGCCGATGGCATCGATCTGGAAGAAGGTGCCGAAGAACCGATCCGGGACGGCAACAAGGTACGCGTCTACATGACCTCGCAGGCGCCGACCTTCAGCCTTGAGAAGTTCACCGTCAAACAGGGCGACGAGGTCACGATCTACGTCACCAACCTGGATGATGTGGACGATGTGACCCACGGCTTCTGCCTGGGCAATTACGGCATCGCGATGGAGGTCGCGCCGCAGGCCACCGCCTCAGTCACCTTCACCGCCGACCGTCCGGGCGTGCACTGGTTCTATTGCCAGTGGTTCTGCCATGCGCTGCACATGGAAATGCGCGGCCGGATGCTGGTCGAACCGCAAGGAGCCTGACCCATGCGCTGGCCCCTGGTC
This sequence comes from Ruegeria sp. A4, assembly GCF_056543025.1. NCBI lineage: Bacteria > Pseudomonadati > Pseudomonadota > Alphaproteobacteria > Rhodobacterales > Roseobacteraceae > Ruegeria > Ruegeria sp. A4. Next base: position 418,349 of record NZ_JBQGAW010000002.1, read on the forward strand.
ATACCGCTCCTGCTCGGCTCGCCCCTTTGGGCGGCGGATTGGGATGTGCCCAACCGGGCGGGGGCCATCAATGAAATACTGGCTCAGGCGGCGGATGGAGACACCCTCCGCCTGAGCCCCGGTGTTTACGCCGAACATCTGGTTCTGGACCGGCCCGTCACCATCGACGGGCTGGGACAGGCCACCATTGACGGGCAAGGCACCGGCAGCGTCATCACCGTGACCGGCCCGGGCGTGACCCTGCGCGGCCTGACAGTGATCGGCTCGGGTTCAAGCCATGACGGGATCGACAGCGGCATCCAGCTGACCAAGACGGCCCGCGCGCCGGTGGTCGAAGACAATGTGCTGCTGGGCAATCTTTACGGCATCGACATTCATGGCGCCAAGGACAGCATCGTGCGCGGCAACCGGATCGAAGGACGTCAGGACCAGCGGATGAATGACCGTGGCAATGGCGTTTATGTCTGGAATGCACCCGGTGCGCGGGTTGAGGACAATGATATCCGCTATGGGCGCGACGGGATCTTCGTGAACTCGTCCAAGAAGAACACCTTTACCGGCAACCTGTTCCGCGATCTGCGCTTTGCCGTGCATTACATGTATGCCGACAATTCGGTGGTCAGCAACAATGTCTCGATCGGCAACGATCTGGGCTATGCGGTGATGTTCACGACCAATGTGAAGGTCGCAGACAACGTCTCGATCGGTGACCGTGAACATGGCGTGATGCTGAACTATGCCAACAAGAGTCAGATCACCGGAAACGTGGTGATCGGTGCCAAGGAAAAGTGCACCTTCCTTTATAACTCCAACAAGAACGAATTCACCGACAACTGGTTCCAGGGATGCGGCATCGGCATCCACTTCACCGCCGGCAGCGAACGCAACCGCATCGTTGGCAATTCCTTCATCGGCAACCGGACACAGGTGAAATACGTCTCGACCAAATGGGTCGAGTGGTCCGAAGACGGGCGCGGCAACTACTGGTCCGATTTTGCCGCCTATGATGTGGATGGCAACGGCATCGCCGATGCCCCCTATCGCCCCAATGACTCGATGGACCATGTGCTGTGGACCCAACCCGCAGCCAAACTGCTGCTCGGCTCTCCTGCCGTGCAGCTGGTGCGCTGGTCGCAATCCGCCTTTCCGGCACTGTTGCCCGGTGGCGTGATGGACAGCAATCCATTGATGCAACCCCTTGAACCCCCAGCTATGGAAAAGGTGCCTCATGACGGATAAGGCCCTGATTATTGACCATGTCAGCAAGGACCGGGGCAAAACCCGCGTTCTTGACGATATCACCCTGTCACTTGCCCCAGGTCAGCGCGTTGCGCTGCTGGGCCATAACGGCGCTGGCAAGTCGACCCTGATCAAATCCATCCTTGGCCTGACGCCGATCCAAGGCGGAGCCATCCGGATCGGAGACGCCACCCCCGGCAGCGCCCAGGCGCGGCGGGAAACGGCCTATCTGCCCGAGGCGGTATCCTTCCACCCGGCCCTGACCGGGCGCGAGCAACTGACCCTGTTTGCGAAATTGTCCGGCACCAGGGCGGATGTGGCCGGTCTGCTGGAGCGCGTAGGTCTGAGCGATGCCCTGGACCGCCGGATCGGCACCTATTCCAAAGGCATGCGGCAACGTCTGGGTCTGGCACAGGTTCTGCTGGGTCAGCCGAAAGTGGCTTTGCTGGATGAACCCACCAGTGGGTTGGACCCGATCTCGCGCCAGGATCTCTATGCCATCATCGACGAGCTGGCCGCGCAGGGCACCGCCGTTCTGATCGCCAGCCACGCGCTGACCGAGGTCGAGGCCCGCACCGACCGCATCGCAATCATGCGCAAAGGCCGGATGGTCGCGGATGACACCCTGGCCAACCTGTCGGCCCTTGCAGGCCTGCCGATCCGTCTGAAAGTACGTGCAAGCGCCAACGCCGACGTGCTGGCCGCCGAACTGGGCGGCAACCGGATCAACGGCGCTTCGGTCGAGCTGCTGTGTTCCCCCGCTGACAAGATGGAGGCCCTGCGCCGGATCGCCGGATTGGGCGATGCCGTGGCGGATGTGGAAATGACCCCGCCCAAGCTGGAAGACCTCTATCGCCACTATGCACAGGAGGAGAGGCCATGACCCGCTTCCTCGCCATCACCCGTACCGAAATGCTGATCCTGCGCCGCAATCGCTGGCTGCTGGTGGCGACTCTGATCATGGTGCTGTTCGCACTGGCGCTGACCTTTGCGGGCAGTGCGCCAACCGGAACGCTGGGCGTTGACATGCTGACCGTTTCGGTTGCGTCGATGACCACGCTGTCGGTTTACCTCGCGCCCCTTCTGGCGCTGATGATCTCGTTCGACGCCATCGCCGGAGACGTGGACCGGGGCAGCCTGTCGCTGCTGTTGTCCTACCCTGCGGGGCGCGGAGAAATCCTGTTGGGCAAGTTCACCGCACATCTGGCCGCGCTGGCCTTTGCCATGACGGTCGGTTTCGGTACCGCCGGCGCGGTGGCGGCCTTCTTTGGTGGTGCCGGGCCGGAAAGCCTGATGGCGTTGGTCCGTCTCATCCTCACATCCATCCTTCTGGGCGCCGTGTTTCTGGCGCTGGGATACCTGCTGTCTGCCCTGGCTAAGGGGGCCACGGCGGCGGCAGGTCTGTCGGCCGGGCTCTGGCTGGTTTTTGTTGTCCTCTATGATCTGGGCCTGTTGGGGGCTGTCGTCATGGACAAGGGCGGCACCTTTACCCAATCCGTCTTTCCATGGGTGATGGTGGCCAACCCGGCCGACGCATTCCGTCTGTGGAACATCGCCGCGACGGAAGGCGTTGCAATGGCGTCCGGCATGACCGGGGCGGCACAGGCCTTGCCCGTCTGGGCCGCGCCTGCATCGCTGCTGATCTGGCCGGTGATCGGCTTTGCCCTGGCGCGGCTGGCATTCCGGAGGGTCGAGCCATGAAACCCCTCGTCCTGATCGCCTTGATCGCGTTGGCGGCCTGCAAGGAAGACCTGGCCGAGGCCCCCGATCCGGTGGATCTGACCCCGGACGCGCTGAGCTATTTCTGCCAGATGAACATCGCCGAACATGGCGGCCCCAAGGGGCAGATCCATCTGGAAGGATATCCCGCACCGCTGTTCTTTGCGCAGGTGCGCGACATGGTGGCATACCTCAAAAGCCCTGAACGTGATGCCGACATCACAGCCGTCTATGTCAGTGACATGGGCATTGCGCCAAGCTGGCGGCAGCCGGGTATCTCGAACTGGATCGCCGCGGATGGCGCGACCTTTGTCGTCGGCGCCAATGTGGCAGGTGGCATGGGTGCGCGCGAAGTGGTGCCTTTTGCCGATCCTGCCGATGCCCAGGCATTCATTGAGATTTACGGCGGAACGGCACTGAGCCTGCCGGACATCCCGGATACCGAAGTGCTTGGCCCTGTCGATCTTGAACTGTCGTTGGAGACCCCCGTATGACCGCTTTGTCGCGCCGCCGATTTCTGATCATCTCAGCCGCCTGTGCTGCGGCCACACCGCTTGCGGCCTCGGACGCGCGCTGGCACGGAACCGCGCTGGGTGCTGCCGCCAGCTTGCGCCTGGTGGGCCTGACGGACGCCGAAGCCGCACCCATCATGGCCGCCATGGAGACCGAGATCGCCCGGCTGGAAGACATCTTCAGCCTGTATCGTCCGCAATCGCAGCTCAGCCGGTTGAACCGCGATGGTTTGCTGACGGCGCCCGCTCCTGAATTGTTGGACGTGCTAAGCCTCAGCACAGCGCTGCATCAGGCATCGGGTGGCGCATTTGATCCGAGCATTCAACCCGTGTGGGCGGCATTGGCTGCGGGCGCGCGCCCGGGCGATCTGGTTGAAGTTCAGCCGGCAATAGGCTGGGAAAAAGTAGTTTTCGACGCCTCGGCCATTCGTTTGCCGGTGCCCGGAAAATCCGCACTGACGTTGAACGGTATAGCACAGGGCGCGATCACCGATCGGATCGCCAACCTGCTGCGTGCTCATGGCCTGCGTGATGTTCTGGTCAATATGGGAGAGGTTGCCGCCCTGGGTGCGCGTGGTGACGGTGCGCCCTGGAAAGTTGGATTGGCGGCGCCGGACCAAACGGTTCTGAAGCGGATTGAATTGAGCGATCGGGCAGTGGCGACATCTTCGACGCTGGCGACTCAGATCAGCCAGGGAGTTGGACACATCATTACCTTGGATGGGCCTTCAAGCCGCGACAGGACCGTTTCGGTTTCTGCCCCGAAAGCGGCAATTGCGGATGGGTTGTCCACTGCACTTTGCGCGGCATCCGCCGGCAGAGGCAAAGAGATCCTGGACTTCTTCCCCGACGCCCGTATCGAATTGAACGTTTAATGAAGAATTACAAATCTCGGACCGAACAAAAAAAATCCTAAAAAGTATGATATAGGTCAATTCGTGCGCTGCTTAAGGCAGCTAGGAAGTAAGGACGCGAACCTATCAATCCAATTTCGAGTCGCCAGCTATGAGCCAGATGACCAGCAGACGCGCTTTTCTAAGCGCGCGTGTCCTGCGTGAGGACCCAGATGCGATCCGTCCGCCGGGTGCGGTTGCAACTGGCTTCAGCGATCTATGCACGCGTTGCGAAGACTGCGCCGCGGCGTGTCCTGAAGACATCATCACATTCGACGATGCCGGTTTCCCCGTTCTTGACCTGTCCGCAGGCGGTTGCACCCTGTGTGGTGACTGCGCTGACATTTGTCCGACCCCGGCGTTGCTGTCGGAACGTGTTGCCGAATGGCCATGGCGCGCACGAATCGATGACACAAGCTGCCTGTCGACGAACGGCGTAAGCTGCCGCCTGTGTCAGGACAATTGCGAACAGGATGCCATCCGCTTTCGCCTGCAACTGGGCGGACGCGCGGAACCGGCGCTTGAAACAGAAACCTGCATCGGCTGCGGTAGTTGTTCCGCCGCCTGCCCCGCCGGGGCGATCGTGATGCACCGCCCCGCCCCACAACACCCGGAGGTGACCCAATGAACATCTGTGGCTGTCTGGTCCACATCGCCCCCGATTACACCGATGCCGCACGCGCGGCGATGGCCGAAACCCAGGGCGTCGAGCTTCATGCCGAAGCCGAGGACGGCCGTTTCGTAGTTGTTGTCGAGGATACGGCCGACAGGCTAGCCTCGGACACCATCATGGATCTGCACCAGATCCCCGGAGTGATCTCACTGTCACTGACTTATCACCATTTCGAAGATCTCGCGGAGACGGCTCCGCGTCCTGATGCTCCAAGCCAACCGTCCAGCAGGAGGCCCATGCAATGACCATCTCTGAATCCCGTCGTACATTTCTGAAAGCGTCCGCAGCGGCAGCCACTGCCTCGGCTGCGGGCATTCCCATGGCCGCAGGTCAGGCCAACGCCCAGGTCGGCGCGCCCGATATTCGCTGGGACAAGGCTGCTTGCCGGTTCTGCGGTACAGGCTGTTCGGTTCTGGTGGGCACCAAGGACGGCCGCGTGGTGGCCACGCAAGGCGACCCGGACGCACCGGTGAACCGGGGCCTGAACTGTATCAAGGGCTATTTCCTGTCCAAGATCATGTACGGCAAAGACCGCCTGACCACACCGCTTTTGCGCAAGACCAACGGCGAATACGACAAAAATGGCGAGTTCGAACCGGTCAGCTGGGATGAAGCCTTTGATGTGATGGCCGCCAAATGGAAAGAGGCCCTTGCCAAGAAGGGCCCGACCAGCGTGGGGATGTTCGGTTCGGGGCAGTGGACGGTCTGGGAAGGCTATGCCGCCGCCAAGATGATGAAGGCCGGGTTCCGGTCGAACAACATTGATCCCAATGCGCGTCACTGCATGGCCTCGGCCGTGGTTGGTTTCATGCGCACTTTCGGCATTGATGAGCCGATGGGGTGCTATGACGACCTTGAGCACGCCGATACTTTCGTGCTGTGGGGATCGAACATGGCCGAGATGCACCCGATCCTGTGGTCGCGCCTGACCGACACCCGCCTGACGAAGCCGGGTTGCGAAGTGCATGTGCTGTCGACTTTCGAGCACCGCTCGTTCGAGCTGGCCGATAATGGCATGGTCTTTGCACCGCAAACCGATCTGGCGATCCTGAACTATATCGCGAACTACATCATCCAGAATGGCGCGGTGAACGAAGAGTTCGTCAAGAACCACGTCAACATCACCAAAACCGCCACCGATATCGGTTACGGCCTGCGAGACGACAACGCCCTGCAACAAGAGGCTGAAAACCCGAACTCGGGCAAGTTGGAGCCGATCAGCTTCGAGGAATATGCCGAAGCCGTTTCGAAATACACGCTGGAATACACCTCGGAACTGTCCGGTGTTCCGGCTGACAAGCTGGAGCGTCTGGCCAAGCAATATGCCGACCCCAACCGCAAGGTGATGAGCCTGTGGACCATGGGCTTCAACCAACATACCCGCGGGTCCTGGGTGAACTCGCTGATGTACAACGTGCACCTGCTGGTGGGCAAGATTTCGGAACCCGGCAACTCGCCCTTCTCGCTGACCGGTCAGCCGTCGGCCTGCGGTACCGCGCGCGAGGTAGGCACCTTTGCGCACCGCCTGCCCGCCGACATGGTGGTGATGAACGACAAGCACCGCGAGATCTGCGAAACCGCATGGAACGTGCCCGCCGGCACCATTCCTGACAAGCCCGGTTTCCACGCCGTGCTGCAACACCGCAAGCTGAAGGATGGCGACCTGAATGCTTATTGGGTTCAGTGCACCAACAACATGCAGGCTGCGCCGAACATCAACGAGGAGGGCTATCCCGGCTATCGCAACCCGGAAAACTTCATCACTGTTTCAGACCCCTACCCGACGGTCACTGCGGTTTCCGCCGACCTGATCCTGCCCACCGCCATGTGGGTCGAGAAGGAAGGCGCCTATGGCAACGCCGAGCGCCGCACCCAGTTCTGGCGGCAACAGGTAAAGGCCCCGGGCGAGGCCAAATCGGACCTTTGGCAGGTGATGGAGTTCTCGAAGCGCTTCACCGTCGAAGAGGTCTGGGGCGAAGAATTGCTGGCCACCATGCCCGAGCATCGTGGCAAGACCATGTATGACGTCCTGTTTGCAAATGGCAGCGTCGACAAGTTCCCGCTATCGGAAACCGCCGAAGGCTTTGACAACGACGAATCCGAGCATTTCGGCTTTTACGTGCAGAAAGGTCTGTTCGAAGAGTACGCCAACTTCGGGCGCGGCCATGCGCATGATCTGGCACCATTCGAAACCTATCACCAGGCCCGCGGTCTGCGCTGGCCGGTCGTGGATGGCAAGGAAACGCTCTATCGTTTCCGCGAAGGCTATGACCCCTACGTGTCCGAGGGTGCCGGCGTGGAATTCTATGGCCACAAGGATGGCAAGGCCAAGATCATCTTCGCGCCATACGAGCCCGCAGCAGAGGAGCCGGATGCAGAATTCGATCTGTGGCTGTGCACCGGTCGCGTGCTGGAACACTGGCATTCAGGGTCGATGACACGCCGGGTGCCGGAACTGCACCGCGCCTATCCCGCTGCCGTGGTCTACATGCACCCGCAGGACGCAAAGGATCGGGGTTTGCGCCGGGGTCAGGAGATTGTTCTGTCGACCCGCCGCGGCGAGGTTACCAGCCGTGTCGAAACCCGGGGTCGGAACAAGGTGCCACGCGGTTTGGTCTTTATGCCGTGGTTCGATGAGCACCAGCTGACCAACAAGCTGACGCTGGACGCAACCTGCCCACTGTCGAAAGAGACCGACTTCAAGAAGTGCGCCTGCAAGGTTGAGCGCGCGTAACCAGCAAGGATCATACGGGGCGTTCCCATGTCTCTTGTCGATAAACCCCTTTCGCCGCAGCGGCGCCGGTTCCTGCAGGACTCGGCGCGGGCGGCAGGCGGCTGCGTGGTCGCCGGATCGTTGCTGGCCTATCTGGCCCGCGACGCCCGCGCCCTGCCCGCCGATGCCTTGCGCCCGCCCGGCGCATTGCCCGAGAAGGAGTTCCTGTCGGCCTGCATCCGTTGCGGTTTATGCGTGCTGGACTGCCCGTACGATACCCTGAAACTGGCCGAGCTCGGCTCGGATGCGGTGGCGACGGGAACGCCATTCTTCACCGCCCGGTATGTTCCCTGCGAAATGTGCGACGACATTCCGTGTGTCGCCGCGTGTCCAACAGGGGCGCTGGATCCCGGGCTGGAGAATATCGACGATGCCGAGATGGGTGTTGCCGTTCTGGTCGATCAGGAAAACTGTCTGAACTTCCTCGGTCTGCGCTGCGACGTCTGCTATCGCGTCTGCCCCGTCATTGACGAGGCGATCACTTTGGAGACGGCGCACAATACCCGGTCGGGTCATCATGCCTTGTTCATTCCAACCGTTCATGCCGAACGCTGTACCGGCTGCGGCATGTGCGAGAAAAGCTGTGTTCTGCCCGAGGCCGCGATCAAGGTTCTGCCGGCCCGGCTGGCGCGCGGCAGTTCGGCCGAGCATTACCGCAAGGGTTGGGAGGAAAAGGCCGCCAAAGGCGCGCCGGTGGTCGAGGGGATCATCGATCTGCCGGATCGTTTGCCCGGACCGGGAACCGACAATCTTGCCGCGCCCGGCGGTTTTGCCCCTGAATATGATCTGCCGGGGGTGGGGCAATGAGTACTCGCACGCACATGCCCGTCGGTCAGGAGGCCGTTGAAGGCAAAGGCTGGATCGGGGCGCATCGCTTTTTGCTGATGCGCCGCGCAAGCCAGCTGTTCTTTCTGTTTCTGTTTCTGCTGGGCCCGTGGTTCGGCATCTGGATTGTCGAGGGCAATTTGGCAGGGTCACTGACTCTGGGCGTGTTGCCGTTGACCGATCCGTTCATCCTGTTGCAAAGCTTGGTTGCAGGTCATTGGCCCGAAATGACCGCGCTAATTGGTGGGCTGATCGTTCTGGTGGTCTATGCCCTGATTGGTGGCCGTGTCTATTGTTCCTGGGTCTGCCCCATAAACCCGGTGACAGACGCGGCCAACTGGGTGCACCGCAAACTGGACCTGCCGAAAGGCTGGCAACCCAAGCGCGGCACCCGGCTGTGGATTCTGGCAACCGTGCTGCTGGCCTCGGGCCTGAGCGGCGTGATCGCTTGGGAGCTGGTCAACCCGATCACCATGCTGCATCGCGGGCTGGTATTCGGCATGGGCTTTGTCTGGGCCATGATTGCGGCCATCTTCGTGTTTGACGTTTTCGTCTCACGCCATGGCTGGTGCGGCCATCTGTGCCCCGTGGGCGCGTTCTACGGGCTGATCGGGTCGAAAAGCCTGCTGCGGGTCAGTGCCGCCAATCGCACGGCCTGTGATGACTGTATGGATTGTTATGCGGTCTGTCCTGAAAATCAGGTGATCTCACCCGCGCTGAAAGGCAAGCCGGGAAGCTCGCCCCTGATCCTGTCACCCGACTGCACAAACTGCGGACGCTGCATCGATGTCTGCGCAGTCGACGTCTTCAACTTTACTCACCGGTTCGACGACCATGTCGTTCAACCTTCCGATCCAGTTGCCGCGCCTGAGCCGCGCGCTGCCAGACCTATCTAGGGGAGTGCCAAGATGAAAAGATCAATCGTTACAGGCGGAATTGCCCTTCTACCCGTAGTGTTGCTGAGCGGATGGGCCTTTGCCCAGTCCGCTCAAGTCGAAACCCTGCGGGGCGCGGACGTAGACGAGCCGATCCCTTTGGATCAGATTCACAAAAATGTCGAAGGACGGATGCAACGTAATTATCGCCAGCAGCCACCGCTGATTCCGCATTCGATCGAGCAATATCAGATTGATGTGCGCACCAATCAGTGCCTGTCCTGCCATGACTGGTCCAAGGCAGGTGAGCGTAACGCACCGACCCTTTCAATGACACACTATCTGGATCGCGAAGGCCGCGAATTGGACCGCGTCGCCGGGACCCGTTATTTCTGCAACCAATGTCACGTTCCGCAGGCGGACGCGCCGCCGCTTGTTGAAAACGTGTTCCAGCCCTCGACCGGCAACTGATCCAAAACAAGATTGAAAGGAGTACCGACATGGCAGACTCCCCCGAAAAACGCGGCTTTCTGGGTCGCCTTTGGAACGCGATCTGGACGCCGGCGGTAATGTTCAGCTCGGGCTTTCTGATCCTTGCCGGATTTCTGGCCGGTATCCTGTTCTGGGGCGGATTTCACTGGACCCTGGAACTGACCAACACCGAAGAGTTCTGCGTCTCGTGTCACACGATGGAAACGAACCTGGGTGAGTATCGCGAGACGATCCACTACAACAACCACTCCGGCGTGCGTGCGATCTGCTCAGACTGCCACGTTCCGGATGAATGGAACCACAAGATCAAAGCCAAGATCATGGCCGTGAAGGACGTCTATCATGAACTGGCGGGCACCATCAGCACACCCGAGAAATACGAGGATCACCGCCTGGCGATGGCCTCGGCCGTCTGGAAGAAAATGAAGGCGTCTGACAGCCGCGAGTGCCGCAACTGTCACAACTTTGACTACATGGACTTCACCATTCAGGAAACCCGCGCCGCGTCTGAACACCAACGCGCCATCGACAATGGTATGACCTGTATCGATTGCCACCAGGGTATCGCCCACAGCCTGCCACCCAACTATTTGGAAACATACGAAAAGGTGACTGCTGCACTGGAAGATGAAGTTGTGCAGGAGCACGCTGCCGCGGGTGACGACATCCGCGATTTCCTGAACAACAACTCGAATTGATGTGGGGGCAGAGATGTTAGAGTTACTTGGAACCATCGGTGGCAACGTCCTGAGCTTGCCCGGCATACTTGGTCTGGCGTTGGGCATGATGACCCGCAAGCTGTGGCTGGGCGCGGCATTGGGCGGCGCAGTCGGTGTATTCGAGACGTTGGTTTTCGCAGGCTTCCGGTTTGCGCATGTAGAGCCACTGGAACTGATCATCGCTATTGTGGTCGGCGTCTGTGCAGGAAGCCTCGGCACTGCCATTCGCATCAAGGGCGCAACAGCCTGAAACACAGCCGGTTTCACCGTTTCGGTGGAACCGGCTTGTTACGTCGGGCCGGGCAGTGTCGTCACCAAGTCAATGACTGTCTTCATGTGATTTCACGCCGGCGATCACCAATTCCGCATTTCCGGGTAAGGACTGAAAGGATGCGGGCAATGTGCGATCGGTGATGAGCACGTCCTTTTCGGTCAATCTGGGCAGGCGCAACGCCGGGCCGGTCTGGGCCTCGTTGAATTTTGTGGAATCAACCGCCATGAAGGTCTGGTCAGCAATATCAGACATCGCCCGGGCCATATCAGCTTCGCATTGATCATAGACCATGAAGCCCTTGCTGGGATGCACCAGTGACGCCGACAATATGGCCGTCCGAGCCGAGAACCCTGCAATGACGTCATAGGCGGCCCGGTCGAAAGCAGCACCGTCGTGGTTGCGCAACTGCGTCCCCGCCATGAAGACCCTGTTGCCCTCTTCCATCGACAACGTGGCGGCGATGAAGGCCGAGTTTGTCACCACTGTGAGGTTTTTGCGCGCGCGAAGTGCCTGAGCAATGAAGCCCGAGGTCGAACCCGTGTCGATGGCAATGGCCGAACCGTCCGGTATCCGCGCCGCAACGGCGTCGGCAATCGCGACTTTGGCGGCGCGGTTCTGCGCCATGCGGGCCAGAAACGGAGGATCCAGCACATTTTGAGTGCTGACCAATGCACCATGCACCTTGGACAGGCTGCCGTTGGCGACCATCGGCTTCACGATTCGCCTTACGGTCTGGTCCGACACTTTGAGAATGCGCGCCAGCTCAATGACCGAAATTCGCCCATGCAGGTTTACCGTGCTGAGGATGTCTTGCTCGTATTTCGACATGAAGCGCCGCGATATTTGTTGATTTCATCAGGTTACTTGCAAGGTTGACGCTGTTCAAGCGACTTAATTCAACACATTTCAAACATTTTTGTTGCTTTTTGTTGCTTTGCGACTTTTGATGACGACATGTCATTTGAAATGGGTGGACGCATGACAACGCATTCGGTCAGACATCTCATCATTGGCGGGGGCATCATCGGATGCTCCATCGCGTATCACCTCGCACGGTCCGGTGAGACGGATGTTGTTCTTCTGGAAAGGGCGTCCCTGACCGAGGGGGCCACCTGGCATGCGGCGGGCCTTGTCGGGCAGTTGCGGTCATCGCGCAACACGACGCGGATGCTGAAACGGTCCGTGGCGCTGTATGATCGTCTGGCCGAAGAAACCGGGATGGAATTCGACTGGAAGAAAGTCGGAAGCCTGCGCCTGGCGGCAAGCAAAGAGCGGCTTCTGGAAGCAAAGCGCCTGGCGACAATGGCCCGCAGCTTTGATCTGGAGATGGAAATAATCTCGGCCGCCGAAGCCAAGGCGCTTTTCCCCTATGTCGACGCGAAAGGGTTGGAGGGCGCGGCTTTTATCCCGTCGGACGGTCATGTCGATCCCGCAGGCTTGTGTCAGGCAATCGCATCCGGCGCCCGGATGCACGGTGCCCGGATCCGCCAATCCGTAGAGGTCACCGATTTTGAAATCCATAACGATCGCATCACCAAAGTGATGACATCTGAAGGGGATTATGAAGCGGACACCGTCGTTCTGGCCGCAGGAATGTGGAGTCGCGAACTGGCCGCGAAACTCGGGGTCGTTGTCCCGGCCTGCGCTGTCGAGCATCAATACATCGTAACAGAACCCCTGCCCGACCCCGATCTTGTAAAACGCCTGCCAACCCTGCGGGATCCCGAGCGGCTGGTGTATTACAAACCGGATGCAGGCGGGAGGCTTGTGATCGGCGGGTATGAGGACAACACGCTGCCATTCGGCGACAGGGGTATTCCGGGCGCGTTTGTCCGGCAGCTTTTGCCCGACAACCTGGAGCGGTTTGCCCCCCTTGCCGAACTGGCAGGCCAGGTTACGCCGGTCGTCAACACGGTTGGAATCCGGCAGGTGATCAACGGCCCAATCCCATATTCCGCAGATGGCGATTTTGTCATGGGATGGGCGCCTGAACTGCGAAACTTGATGCTGGCGACCGGATTTCTGTACGGCATCGCGGCAGGTGGTGGCGCAGGAGAGATGATCGCCGAGTGGATTGTCGAAGGCCGCCCGAGCCTTGATCTGTGGCCTCTGGACGTGCGCCGGTTCAGTCCGCATCACGCCACGCGCGCCTTCATGTATCCTCGCGCGGTCGAGCATTACGCGCATCACTACAAGATGCGATATCCGGGGCAGGAAGCGGAAACGGCCAGAGACCTGCGCCTGTCGCCCCTGCATGAGCGGCTGAAACAACATGGCGCGGTGTTCGGATCAAAAAATGGCTGGGAGCGGCCGCTCTGGTTCGCTCCGGCCGGTGTAGAGCCGGTGGATCGGTTGGATTTCCTGTCACCGGGTTGGAAAACCTATGCCGAACAGGAACACAAGGCCGCGCGCGACGGGGTCGTTCTGATCGATCAAACCAGTTTCTCAAAGTTCGAACTGATCGGCCCCGGCGCACTGGAAGCCCTTCAAAACCTTGCCGTTTCAAATATGGACAAGCCGGATGGCACGGTGATCTACACCCAATTGTGCAATGATCGCGGAGGGGTTGAAGCCGATATCACCGTCACCCGATTGGGGCGGGACCATTTTTACATCGTCACCGGGTCCGGATTCGGCGTGCATGACGCGGATTGGATCCGACGTCACCTGCCCCGCGACAGGCGCGCGCAGCTGGTCGAAATGACGTCGGCACGCGCCGTCATCAACATTTGCGGCCCCAAGGCGCGGGATGTGATGCAGGCCGTCGCGGAAGAAGACGTCTCGAACCTTGCATTTCCCTTTGCAACGGCCCGAGAGATCACCTTGGGAACGACAAAGGTCCGCGCGATCCGCATAGGTTACGTCGGAGAGCTGGGATGGGAGCTGCATATCCCGACCGAGTTTGCCCTGCATGTCTATGACCTGCTTTGGCAGGCCGGTCAAAGCCATGGCATCCGCGACATCGGCTACCGCACCATCGAATCCTTGCGGCTGGAAAAAGGGTATCTCTACTGGAGCGCCGACATCACCCCCGACTATTCGCCAATCGAGGCGGGCCTTGGCGCGCGGGTCCATCTGAAATCCAAACAGGGCTTCATCGGGCGACCGTTGCTGGAGGCGCAGAAAGCGACCGGTACTGACCGGCAGCTCTGTACGTTCATCACCGATGAGCGGCTGCCGATCACCGGAGGAGAGACCATACTGCATTCCGGCAAAACAGTCTCGCTGGCGTGCAGTGGTGGCTATGGGTTTACCGTCGGCAAGACCATCCTCTACGGTTATCTGCCTGCGGGATTGGCTGGTGGGTCAGAATTCGAAGTGGAGGTGTTCGGAGAGCGTCACCCCATCCAGCGTGTGGACGGGCCGCTTTACGACCCGGCAAACAGCCGTTTGAAAGCCTGAGGGAGAGAGCGATGCAAAACGAGCCGAAACTTGAGATCATGCAGGCCCTTCGCAACGTGGCGGGGTTTGACACCCTTGCCGAGGCGGACCTTCGCACCTACCGGCTGGGCGGGTTGACCAATCTGGTTTACCGCGTCGAAGGCGGGCCGAGGACGGTGATCGTGCGCATCCCCGGCGAGGGCACCGAAGCCTATATCGACCGCGCGGTCGAAATCCACAATGCGCAGGTGGCCGCAAAAGCCGGGGTCGGCCCCGAAGTTCTGTGGGCAGACGCGTCATCCGGCGTGATGATCAGTGATTGCGTGCCCGACATCGTCACGATGACACCCGAGATGTTTGCGACGCGCCCCGGGTCTGCCGCCCGCGCGGGAAAGGCGCTGAGGCAGCTTCACGATGCCCCCGAGCCGTTCAAGTTTCGGTTCGAGCTGTTTTCGATGATCAACGACTACATGAAGGTACTTGCAGACAAAAACGCGACCCTGCCGGACGGATACGCGGACGTCGTGGCCGAGGCGGCCCCGATCCGCGAGGTGTTGCGGGACAAACCCGGGACATTGGTCCCGAGCCATTGCGACCCTCTGTGCGAGAATTTTCTGGATGACGGCCAGCGCATGTGGATCGTGGACTACGAGTATTCAGGCATGAACGATGCCCTTTGGGATCTGGGTGATCTGTCGGTCGAAGCCGGG
Organism: Ruegeria sp. A4; assembly: GCF_056543025.1. NCBI lineage: Bacteria > Pseudomonadati > Pseudomonadota > Alphaproteobacteria > Rhodobacterales > Roseobacteraceae > Ruegeria > Ruegeria sp. A4. The sequence continues at coordinate 433,434 of NZ_JBQGAW010000002.1, forward strand.
CTGACCGACGAACAGGAGCTGGACATGTTGACCGCCTATTTCGACGGCCCGCCGAGCGAGGCTCAGATCGGGCGCATGGTGATCTACAAAGCCATGTGCGACCTGCTGTGGACGCTGTGGGGATTGATCCAGCATGCGGATGAAAACCCCGCCGAAGATTTCTGGGCCTATGCCACGAACCGGTTCGAGCGGTGCAAGTCCCTGATGCTGGCCTCGTCCTTTGCGGTCCATGTAAAAGCCGTGGCCGAGGAATAGGGTTTCATCCACAGCCAGATCCACCCTGGATACCGGATGATTCCTGACTTATCTCAGATCTTTGAGCCGCTTTCCCTGATACCTGTATCCCAATGAAGAACGGGCGGGCATGACACGGGATGCGCCCGGAGCGTAAGTGTATCTGTTCGAAGCACATTTGCGCGCGTCGGCCCTTTGCTGGTGCCGGGGTTGAGTCTGCTTTTCTGCCCGATACCTCATCAGGACCACGGCACTTTTGTACCTCTGTCAGCCTTGACGTGGCGTCAGGGATAAGCCGGTATATCCGGTCGTTCGGTCGCCCTAAAATCTTGCCAATAAAGTCAACTTGAGACTTGAACCTTATGATTTTTCAGGAAAAGCACGTGACGCTGTGGTAATTTAGACGTATAGCGGCCAATCAATGTAACAAGTTAACAGTGCTGCCTTTTCCTGCTATGGATTCAGTATGAATTCCTCTCTATTTTTGGATTATACATATTCATTATGTATATGTATTAAGGGGAAAACAGGGGGACAGTTATGGAAGGAGTCGCAAGACAATGACGCGAGTCCTTGAGGCATCACCACGCATTTCAAAAGTCCTTCATCTGGCAGATCTGAATGACTATGCCACTCTGTTTCAGAGAGAGGGCGTTGACGATGACATTCTGGACGAATTGACTGATCCGGAACTGCGTGATCTGGGGTTGACGGTTGGTGAAAGGAAGCGCTTTCGAAAGGCGCAGGCCAGGCTGAAATCGCAGGAAGCATCGAAGCGGGCCGAAGTCCAGTCCAAGGCCGAGCGCCGGCAACTGACTTTGGTTTTCTGCGATCTTGTGGGGTCGACCCGGCTGGCACAGCGATATGATCCGGAAGACCTGATGCAGATCATGAACCTGTATCTGGACACGGCGATCGGCACCCTGAAACAGCACGGCTGCCATCTGGCCTATCGGCAGGGCGATGGCATCATGGTGTATTTCGGATACCCGAAGGCCATGGAAGATGATGCCGAACGGGCCGTACGAGCCGTATTGGAGACCATCGAGGCCGTTCAGAACCTTGAAAACGAGTTTGGAGAAAAGCTCGACCTGCGGGCAGGCATTGCGACCGGCATGGTTGTCGTGGGCGTTGTTTCTTCGAAAAGCCTGGGGTCCCAGGACTTTCTGGTGGGTGAAACAGCGAATCTTGCATCCCGCCTTCAGGGGCTGGCCGAACCAGGTGAAGTGATCATTTCTTCAGAGACCTGGAGGCTGACCCAGGGTGCCTTTGAATTCGAGCCACGTGGCAGCCACGAGCTTAAAGGCTTTGACAATCAGCGCAAAGTGTATCGCGTGGTGTCGGAGATCATGTCCACCAGCCGGTTCGACGCGCGGGTGGGTCAATCCGCGGTCGATCTTGTCGCCCGGCATGATGATCTTTCAACCCTGACCCGGCTTTGGAGCGAAGCGCAGGAAGGCTCGGGCCGGCTGGCGCTTGTCGGGGGGGCTGCGGGAATCGGCAAGTCGAGGCTGATCAAGTCATTGTCTGAAACAATCGGGGTCAAACCCTTTACGTTGCAGTGCATCCCGCACCTGACCAGTCTTCCGCTGCACCCGATTGTCGGAGAATTGAGGCGCGTTTCCGGCGACAAATCAAATGACAGTATCCGGGCAGCGATTTCGGACTTCGTGCAATCGGCCTCTCGACTGAGTGACGCGGACTTGCCCGTTCTTCTGGATCTGGCAGGTATCGAGACCGACGCCCCGTCAGAATCCGACCCGTTGAAGAAGGCGCGCAAATCTCTTGACGTGATGCTGCGCAGTCTCGGCAGCCTGTGTGACAGGCGCGGCACGTTGTTGTTGGTGGTCGAAGACGTTCACTGGGCCGATGCGACCACGTTGGATGTACTGGATGCGCTTGCATCCGCCTTGAGCAACTTTCCGGTATTGGTGGTTCTGTCGCACCGACCTGAATACGAACCCCCGGAACACTTCGAAAGCCGAGCCGCGCGCATTGATCTTTCTCCGCTCGGCAATACCGAGGCATCCGAACTGGTTCGGCGCGTGGCCGAGCCGTACAGCCTGCCTGTCATCCTGATCAGGCAGATCATAGAGAAGGCGGATGGCGTGCCGCTGTATATCGAAGAAATGACCAAGGCGGTTCTGGACCAGCTGCCCCAGGATGCCCCGATCAACGCCGAAGTTCTGGATGCGCTGAGCGTCCCGGCCACCCTTCAGGACTCGCTAATGTCGCGTCTTGACCGGATGGAACATGCCAAACCAGTCGCCCAACTCGGATCGGTCATCGGGCGCAGTTTCACCGCTCAGATGATCCACGCGGTGGCGCATGAAGACATGGATGTGGAAAGCGCCCTCATGCAGCTTATGGCGGCTGGCGTCGTGCTGATCACCAGCGATTCAGGGTCGGCCACATACACGTTCAACCACGCGCTGGTTCAGGATACGGCCTATAATTCGTTGCTGCGGGAAGACCGACAGAAGGTACATCTGAAAATCGCCCGGGCCTTGCTGGACGGTCACAGAGCATTCGGCAGCCCGGCCCCCGATACCGTCGCGCATCACTGCGATCTTGGCGGGTTGAAGGATGAAGCTGTCACGAATTGGGTAACGGCAGGTGAACTGGCGTTGTCCCGACTGGCGAACCTGCCCGCGATCTCCGCTTTCCGGGCCGCCCTGCGCAACATCGGAACCATGAAGGCCAACACGGATCGCGACGGTTTCGAGCTTCGCGTTCAGATGAACATTCTGCCCGCCTATATGGCGATCTACGGGTGGTCGTCCGATCAGGTCGGCGAAACTGCCGCCCGGGCGATGGAACTGGCCCAGTCTTTGGGCGACGGCGAGACGCTTTTTGCCGCAACTTTCTGCCGTTGGACCCATTTCTTTGTTGCCGGTCAGATGAACCGAGCGATGGAAATGGGACAGGCGCTGGACATGATGGCCGGCATGTCCGAAGACCCCGTCGCCAATGTGCTGGCGGCGCGGGCGCTGAGCTTTACGCATTACTTTCGCGGGGAATTTGCGGAATGCGAACAACAGCTGGAGCGCGCGTTCGCCCTGATCACACCCGAGCTGGATATGGCCATGATGCCCATGACCCAGTCTTCCACGGCCGCGTCATTGCTGGCCATTCAGGGATGCCTGCTGTGGCAGCAAGGAAAGTTCGAAAAAGCCGAGGCCGCGCGTCTGGAATCCATCGAGGTCAGCAGAGCGCTGAACCACGCACCCAACCTTGTCTACGTCATGGGCGCTTGCAGCATGTTCCTGCCCTATGCGGGGGAATGGGACCGGCTCGACGTGACGATGAAAGAAGCCAGAAAAGTCGCGGATGAGGAAGGGTTTCTTTACCTTCACGCGATGCAGGACATCTATATGGGCCTCGCGCAGGCCGGAAAGGGCGACATCGCAGGTGTTCCGGAACGCATCGAGACATGCATGAACCTGATTTCCAAATCTGGTGGGAACTTTACTTTTCCTCAGAATCAGATTGTTCTGTCTGAGTTGATGATTGATCACGGAGATGTTGATCAGGCTTTGGACCGGCTGGAAACCGTTTGCATTCCCGGCTGGGAGCGCGGCGAGACGTTGAACAAACCTGAATATCACCGTGTGCGGGCAAAGGCTTTTGCCGCAAAGGGGGACTTGGACGCTGCAATCAGCGAGGCGGAAAAAGCGCTTTCGCTTGCCCGGGATTGCCGTGGCGTTGTTCAGGAGCAGCGGGCCCGCGATCTGCTGGACAGATTGAAAGAAGCAAAATGAACAAGATTGACTGCCCCGCCGAATTGGGCAGCAGCACCGAGAGGGATTTGCAATGACCGATGCATTGGATTGGAATGAAGATCAGTGGAGCGCCGTGAAAAAGGCCGTCCATGACGAGGCGCTTCGCGCCCGGGTGGCCGCCAGTTTCCTGCCCCTGTACGGACCGCTGCCCGCTGACACGCAGTCCGTCCCGCTGAACAAGCTGGATCTGGTGGACAATTCATCTGGTGCATCCAAAGAACGTCTTGACGTGAACGATTATGATACGCTGCGCCTTACCACCGTATCGGTGAACGTGTACCTGAAAGGCGCACAGGTGGCTGATCCGGAACTGACGGCGGCTCAGATCATGTTCCGCCGAGCGGCCGCCGTTGTGGCACGGGTAGAGGATGACATCATTTTCAACGGTCAACCCGGCACCGGACAGGCCCCCAAACACGCTGGCGGCGCGCCCGACTCGTTGCCGCAGATCTATACGATCAGCGGCGGTGGCAAATATCCGGGATTACTTGAAGCGGGCGAAGGCAAAACCAAATCCACGACCAAAAAGAACTATAGCGGAACCGATGTTTTCGAGGCCGTCGTCGAGGGCATCAGCACGCTAGAAACGCATGGCTATCTGGGCCCCTATGCCTGTGTGATGGGCAACGGTCTGTTCCGTGCGGTCACGACCCCGCTGCCGAATTCGATGGTACTGCCACGTGACAGCATTCTCCCGTTCCTGGACGGGCCGTTGCTGCGTTCCAGCACCCTGCCCCCGGACAAGGCAGTGCTTGTGTCCCTGCTGGGTGCACCGGTGGAAATCGTCGTGCCCTCGGATATCGCCGTGAAGTATCTGCAAACCTCTGCCGAGGGCGAGCACGTCTTCCGCGTGCAGCAGAAGTTCCATCTCAGGATCAAGGAAGCTAAGGCCGTCCGCACCATAACCTGTTGACCGGAGATCGGGTCGTGCGCGAGTTTTCAGATCGGGGCGTGACGCTGCGTTGGTCCGAGGCGATCAACGCAGACGGTCTCAGTCGGGTGTTGGTGGAAGCCGGCCCATCCGTGTCGTCGCATGACACGCTACGTCTGATCTGTTCGGAAGATGGCGGCCCCGAGCGTGCCATTCGCGGGTGGCCCTTGTTGCGGGACCCGCAAACAGGGTTTCAACAATTCGCAGCCATTCTTCCGTCGGTCAAACAGGAAAAAACTTTGTCCTGGCGTCCGGTGCTGACGTCGGGAGGGCGCGAGTTTGACCCCGGGCCCGAAAAGGCAATTGAACCTGCCGCACCGGAACCGGCAAAAACCGCAGTGGCGCCGCCGGTACTGGAACATGTCGCCAAATTTGTGGTGCCGTTCGAAAGCAGCTTTCACCCCTCGGGCGAGACACCGGACGGGATTTGGCTGCATTTCGCCATCAAAGAAGGGGGCACCGTCGAAGGCCCGCATCTGAAAGGGGTGATCGAACCGATCGGAGGAGACTGGATGCGCGTTCGGCCCGATGGTGTGGGGCTGCTTCATGCAAAGGCACTTATAAGACCGTCCATCGGACAAGCTCCGATCCTGTTCGAAGATACGGGTGTGTGTGACTTCGGCCCGGACGGATATGCGGCATTGTCCAAGGGTAATCTGCCCGCTTCGGCTCCGGTACGGCTTGCACCGCGTTACCTGACCTCGAATCCGCATTTCAGCTGGATGAATCGGGTGCAGGGTTTTGGCATTGGCGAAGCCAGCCTGTCAGACATAACCCTGCGCTTTGACGTCTATTCCGCGAAAGGAATTTCCGATGCCTGACAAGGTTGTCATTCTTGGGGGAGGCGTGGCTGGCATGAGCGCCGCGCACGAACTGATTGAACGCGGGTTCGAGGTAGAAGTCCACGAACGCCAGCTGATCCCCGGCGGCAAAGCCCGCAGCATTCCCGTGATGAAGGGTGAAGGGGATCATGGCTCGAAAGCCAAACACATAAAGGCGCTGGAAAAATGGGCCGAGATGGATGGGGCCAATTATCCGCCCGGCGTGAAACGCCCCTGGCTGCCCGGTGAACATGGGTTCAGGTTCTTTCCGAACTTTTATCGGCATATCACCGACACGATGGCCCGCACGCCGTATTACGACAAGGGCACATGCTTTGACAATCTGGTCCCGACCACGCAAGTTCTGGTCAGCCAGTTCGACAAGCCCGGCATCATTGTCCCGGAACGGTTCCCCCGCACGCTCAAGGATGTTGCGGATGCCTTCAAGACCATTGCCTTCGCGCTTTCGCCGAGGGACCAGATTGCGTATGAGGATGTCGAACATTTTGTTGCCTGCATGTGGCGGATCGCGACGTCCTGCAAGGAACGCCGGTTTGACGAATACGAACGGATCGGATGGTGGGATTTCATCGGCGCGCAGGACCGTTCGGAAGCCTATCAGAAGTTCCTTGCCATCGGCCTGACCCGTTCGTTGGTGGCCGCCAAGGCCACGACGGCAAGCACGAAGACAGTGGGGGACATTGCGGTTCAGCTTCAGCTGGGTATCGCCACGCCCGAACCCCACTGCAACAGGCTGCTGAACGGGCCCACCAATCTTGTCTGGATTCAACCGTGGCTGGATTACCTGACAAGCAAGGGGGTCGTGTACAATTTTGACTCCAAAGTCACCGGAATCGAGTGCCGGAACGGCAAGATCGTCGGCGCAACAGTCGAACAGGATGGCGAAGAAAAGCAGGTCACGGGGGATTGGTTCATCAGCGCCATGCCGATTGAACGCATGGCACCGCTTGTGACCCCGGAAATGATGGCGGTTGACCCCGCACTTGCCAAATTGCCTTTGCTGGCCGATGACGTGCAATGGATGAACGGCATTCAGTTCTATCTCACCAAGGATGTCGCGCTGACCCACGGCCACGTCATTTTCATCGACAGCCCATGGGCTTTGACGGCTGTGTCGCAAAAACAGTTCTGGCCGGGGATCAACTTCGAAAACTGGGCCGAAGGAAAGACCAAAGGCCTGCTGTCAATCGATATCTCCGAATGGGACAAGCCGGGGCTGAACGGAAAAACCGCGCGCGATTGCAGCCGGGAAGAGATCGCAAAAGAGGTTTGGGAACAGCTCAAGCGCAGCATCAACGTGGATGGCCAGACCATTCTGCGGGACGAGGATATGCATTACTGGTTCCTCGATCCTGATATCGTTCAAGACCCGAACGACCCCAAGCGTCAAAGCAATGTCGAACCCTTGTTGGTCAACCGTATCAACAGCTGGCGCTTGCGCCCGGATGCGGCCACGCTCATCCCGAATTTCTTCCTGGCATCGGATTACGTCCGCACTTTTACCGACCTTGCCACGATGGAAGGGGCGAACGAGGCCGCGCGTCGGGCCGTCAACGCCATTCTTCAACGCAGTGGATCGGATGCCGAGCCCTGCCAGATCTGGGACCTGCATGAACCCGACATCCTGAAACCGCTGCGCGCCTATGATTACGCCCGCTATCAGGCTGGCCTTCCGTGGGACAACCGGTTCGCGGTTGCGGTCGAAGCCGCGCTGAAAATGGGTCAGGACACGGCAGGAGTTGATCGTGGCGGTGATGGCCCTCTTGCCGCCATAGGGGAACCGGCGGCGGAATATTCAAAACCCGGCGGCATCACCGAGGAGCCAGCCATTGCCGAAGCGCTTCGAATGATCTGCCCCCCGAAAGAGCTGTTCGACCTCATCGCGAATTACGAGCCCACCGCGGATCTGCCGATCCCGGGGGATGAGCTGGCGGAAGATGTCGCGTATGATCTGGGTAGGGACAGCGGTCAATCAGGTGCCTTGTCCAGGGCGTTGCCAATTTCTGACGAACCGCTTTCTGCGTTTGGCGGCGGTCCGGAACGATCCGGCGCGCGGGAAGACAAAAGTCACGTGATCATCACCCAGAAGGGCTGAGCCTGTGAAATCCGGAACCGCGCATTTGGATCCTGCGGCGAAACAGGATTTTTTGAAAACCCTGACCTTCTACGGGGATCAGGCGCGCGAAACGCTTTTGGGCCTGTTGCCGACGGGTGAGCCTCAGGCCTATCTGTATGGTCCGATGCGCGACTACATCGAAACCTCGGGCAAGGGCTTGAGGCCCGCCCTGCTGTTGGCGACATGCGAAGCCTTCGGCGGAAACAGCGAAAATGCTAGGGTCTCGGCCGCGGTTCTAGAGCTGCTGCACAACGCTTTTCTGATCCACGACGACATCGAAGATCAAAGCGATTTCCGGCGCGGGCGCGAATGTATGCACAAGCGGCTTGGGGTTCCCCTGGCAATCAATACCGGCGACGGGATGCAATCGCTTGCCCTGCGTCTGCTGCGTCAGAACCTGGGTCCGTTGGGCCCGGAAACCGGTATGCGCGTGGTGGATGAGTTCGACCATCTGTTGCAGCAATCCATCGAAGGTCAGGCGCTGGAGCTTGGCTGGATCCGCGACAACCGTTTGAACGTCGATGCATCAGATTATCTGAGGATGTGTCTGAAAAAGACCTGCTGGTACAGTTTCATTCACCCGATGCGCATCGGGGCCCTGATTGCGCGGCCACATGATGTCGCGTCCGGCGCGCTGAATCTGGATGATTTCAACGCCTTCGGCTTTTTCCTAGGTGCAGCGTTTCAGATTCAGGACGACGTCTTGAATCTCGTCGGCTCACAGGACAGTTACGGCAAGGAAATCGGCGGCGACATCTATGAAGGCAAACGCACGCTGATGCTGGGCCAGCTTGGCCTGAAGGCGGAAGAGCCTGAACAGGCACGGTTGGCCGAGATGTTGTCAAACCCACGCGATGCCCGGTCGACGCAAGATGTCGCCTGGGTGCTGGAGCGCATGAGCCATTACGGCAGCATCCGCTATGCGCAGGACGCAGCGAATGATCTGCTGGCCGCGGCCCGTAATGAGTTCGCGCGGGTGTTCGCGGGCACAGAAGACGGGCCGCGCGCGTTTCTGGGACAGTTCATGGACTATCTGGTGACCCGTCAGGTCTGAGCGCCCGCCACCTCGAAAATCACCACAACCGAGGTCTGGTCCGTTCCGGTACAGGCGATCCGACCGTGATATTCACCGGGTTCGGAGAGGTCGGGTATAGTCACCGCAACAGCAACATCCGTTGCTTCCCCCGGTTCAAGCTGGATTTGTGGCGGGATCACACTGATGCGGTTGGCCGGCAGAATGTCGCCGTTCGGATTGGTCAGATCGCCCGGTTCGAACTGCATCTGAACAGGGGCCGCGCCTTCGGGTGCTTCAAAGGACAGCAGAATGGTGGCGGTGCTGCCGGGGTGACAGGATTTGCGACACCTGAACGGACCGTCCAGATGTTGCCGCGGGCCCCGCTCTGTTTCGAGCACGCGGCGCGCAATATCGGAAATCGGTTGATCGTCGAGCTGCGGCGCAATCGGGCTGACCGCCCGAGATGCACTAACATATGGTTTTCGTTCGAAATACGGCATGCCTAACTGTGCACGTGCCGTGCGGATCAGTAAATGGTAAATTCACGCTCTACGATCATGGTAAACGTCTGCCTATTTCCCTTTCCAGACCGGGTCTCTTTTCTCGGCAAAGGCGCGCGCGCCTTCCAGCTGATCTTCGCTGGCATAGAGAACGTCCACGGTTCTGAGCTGACGCTTGGTGATGCGGTTCATGGCATCCTGAAACTTGGCATCTTCGGCATCGCGTACGATTTCCTTGATCGCGGCATAAACCAGGGGCGGTCCCGAGGCCAACAGCCGGGCCAGTTCCCAGGCGCGGTCCATCAGTTGATCCGAGGTGACGATCTCGTTCACCAACCCCCAGCGATTGGCTTCCTCGGCGTCGAACCAACGGCCCGTAAGCAGCAACTCCATCGCGATGTGGTAAGGGATGCGCTTGGGCAGTTTGACGCTGGCCGCATCCGCGACAGTCCCCGAGCGGATTTCCGGCAGGGCGAACGTGGCGTGATCGGCGGCAAGGATCATGTCGGCTGACAAGGCCAGCTCCAGCCCGCCGCCACAGGCGATGCCGTTGACGGCCGCGATCACGGGTTTGTTCAGGTCGCGCAGCTCTTGCAAGCCGCCGAACCCTCCGACGCCATAATCCCCGTCTACCGCATCCCCGTCGGCCGCTGCTTTCAGGTCCCAGCCCGGGCAAAAGAACTTCTCTCCGCCGCCCGTCAGAATGGCCACGCGCAGCTCTGGATCGTCGCGAAACGCGGCGAACACCTCACCCATCCTGCGGCTGGTGACAAGATCGATGGCGTTGGCCTTGGGCCGGTCCAGCGTCACCTCAAGGATCGCTCCGTCGCGGCGGGTTTTGATCGGGTCCATATCTCAGGCCTTTCTTATCAGTGCATCCACGGCAACGGCCTTGTCCGGCGTGCACAGGAGCGGGTTAATCTCGACCTCGCCAAGCGTGTCGGCATTTTGCATGACATAGGCCTGAACGGCCTCGACTGCGGCGATGATTGCATCCATATCAGCCGCCCGTTGGCCGCGATAGCCTGCCAGAATCGGGGCGGTTTTCAATTTGCCAAGCGCGGCACGGATGTCCTCGGGCGTGCTTGGCACCAGCACCGACGCCGTGTCGCGCAGGATTTCGGTCAGCACGCCCCCCGCCCCCAATGTCAGGACAAACCCATGCGCCGGGTCACGGACGACACCGACCAGCAATTCGGCAACGGTTCCGGTGATCATCTCTTCGATCAGGATGCTATCTGTGCCAATTTCGGCTGCGACATCGGCCACATCTTCGGCCTTGATGCCCAGCCGAACGGCGCCGTATTCGGACTTATGCGCAAGCCCAACTCCTTTCACTGCAAAGGGTGCTTCCATGTCCTGCGCGGCCGAATGGGCCTCTGCCGGGCCGCAAACCGTGCGGCTTTGCGGAACTTGCAGGCCGCATTCGGCCAGCGCCCGTTTCGATTCGCCTTCGGTCAGGGTTTGGGTCGCCTCAGCCGTTCCAGGCAACCAGACAGGATGCGCGGACGGGGGCGAAATCTGACCCGCAGCGCGCGTGGCCGCCAGTGCTTCGCGCAATCCCATGAATGGAACGACACCACCGGCCATCAGCTCTTGCGCGACGTCTTCAGGCAGAAGTTCAGGCAGCGTCGCAACAATCGCAAACCGGGCGCCGGTTTCAGCACGCACTTTCAACGCAGCTCGGGTCGCGCAACTCCAGTCGGTCGGATCCGTCGTCGGATAGTCGACGATCGAGAACGTCAGGTCGATGTCGTCACCCGTCATGCCCGACCAGGCCTGTGCCATCGCCTCTTCGTCGCGCCAGATATACGTGTGATAATCCAGCGGGTTGTTCACCGCGACCATAGGGCCAAGCGCGTCACGCAAGCGCGCCCTTTTGTCATCGCTCAACTGCGGGAAACTCAGGCCCGTACCAACCGCCATATCCGCGATCAGGCTCGCCTCACCCCCTGAACAACTGATCGAAGCGATGCGGCCACCCGGCAGCGGCCCATAGCAGTGCAACAGTTTCAGCGTCTCAAGAAAGTCCGGCAACGCGGATAGACGCGGAATGCCCAGCCGGTCCAGAAGGGCCTGCGCGCCCGCATCGCTGCCCGCAAGAGACGCAGTGTGCGAGACCGTCGCGGCCTGTGCCTGTTCCGACGCACCCACTTTCAGGGCGACCAGCGGGATGCCCTTTGAATAAGCCTTGGCGGCCAGCGCCTCCCATTCCCGGATGTCCTTGAACCCTTCGATATGCAGACCCACGGCGGTGACGCGCGGATCATCGATCAAGGCCGAGGCGATTTCGGCCTGGCTGGTCTGGGCCATGTTTCCGCAGGCCATCATGTAGGCAATCGGCAACCCACGTTTCTGCATGGTCAGGTTGATCGAGATGTTCGAGCTTTGCGTCAGGATCGCCACGCCCTTGCCCACAGGGGTGGCCCCGTGCTGGTCCGGCCACAACAGCGCCCCATCCAACGCGTTGATGAAGCCATAGCAGTTCGGGCCAAGAATGGGCATGTCAACGGCTGCAGCAATCAGTTGATCCTGCAAGTCCCCGCCGGTGTCATCTTCGGCAACGGCCTCGGAAAAGCCCGATGCAAAGCACACCGCCCCACCTGCGCCCATACTGGACAGGACACGAACGGCCTCGATGGTGGCGTGGCGGTTGATACCGATGAAAACCGCATCCGGGGCTTCGGGCAGGTCCTCGATGTGGCCGAAAACCCTGTGGCCCGCAATTTCCGACGCTTTGGGATGCACCGGCCAGATATGACCGGCATAGCCCATGCGTTCGGATTGCAGAACAACCTGCTGACACCACGCGCCGCCACCGATGACGGCGATGGATTTCGGGCGCAGCAGCCGGGTCAGGTCTTTGTTCATGGTCAGGCGCCCAAGGGACGAAGAAGATCGCGGCTGATGATGTGGCGCTGAATTTCGCTGGTGCCGTCCCAGATGCGCTCGACCCGGGCATCGCGCCAGAACCGTTCGATCGGGAAATCGTCCATCAAACCCATCCCCCCGAAGATTTGCAGCGTGGTATCCGTCACCCTCGCCAGCGTTTCCGAGGCATAGAGCTTGGCCGAGGCAATCTCGCGGTTTGATGGCAGGTTTTGATCCAGACGCCACGCTGCCGCGAGTGTCAGCCAATCGGCGGCGTCGATCTCGGTGATCATGTCGGCGATCTGGAAACCGACGCCCTGAAACTTGCCGATGGGCTGGCCGAACTGCTTGCGCTCGGCCGCATAGTTCAGCGCATAGTCAAAGCAGCGCCGCGCGCGACCGACCGAAAACGCCGCCACCGTCAGGCGGGTTGCGTAAAGCCATTCGTTCATCACGGCAAAGCCGCCATCAACCTCGCCTAGGACCTGTGCGTCGGGCAGTCGGCAGTTGTCGAAATACAGGATATAGTTCTTGTAGCCCTTGTGGCTGACCGAGTTGTAGCCCTCGCGCACTTCAAACCCCGGAGTACCGCGATCCACCAGGAAAGTGGTGATGCGTTTCTTCGGGCCCTTGGGAGTTTCGTCCACGCCGGTCGCGATGAAGACGATGAAGAAATCCGCGTGTTCCGCGCCCGAGATGAAATGTTTCGATCCGTTGACAACCCAGTCGCCGCCATCGCGCACCGCCTGGCATTTCATACCACGCACATCCGAACCCGCATCCGGTTCGGTCATCGCCAGAGCGTCCATCTTGTCGCCACGTACGGCAGGCAGAAGATACCGTTCGCGCTGCTCGTCGTTGCAGGCCATCAGGATGTTCTGCGGGCGCCCAAAGAAATGCGTCAGCGCCATTGACCCGCGGCCAAGCTCGCGCTCGACCAAGGTGAAATCCAGATGAGACAGACCTGCGCCGCCGACTTCCTCGGGGAAGTTGCAGGCATAAAAGCCCAGATCTATACATTTCTGCTTGATCTGCTCACCCAGCTCAGGAGGCACGGTTCCCGAGCGCTCGACCGCGTCTTCATGCGGGTAGATTTCGTTTTCAACAAAGCTTCGGACCGTCGAGACGATCATGTCCTGTTCTTCTGTCAGACCAAACTGCATGGCGCGTGTTCCCTGGATCGGTGGTTGACCAACCAAACGCCATCGCTCATGGTCTCGGCATGCAGAGTTGATATAAAATCATGCCAAATTCGAAAATTTTGACGCGACAATACAACATCCTGCTCTTCAACGGGTTTTCGAACCATTGCCTTGCAAACATGGTCGAACCGCTCAGGGCTGCGAACAACCTGTCGAGGCAGGTTTTGTATTCATGGCGTTTCTGTTCCATTGACGGAGACCCCGTGCAAAGTTCCAGCGGCCTTGTCGTTACACCGAATGGTCCAATCTCTGACCAGCAAGGCGACGTTCTGGTAGTCATGCCGTCTTATGGATATCGCAAGCTGGACACGCGATCGACCACACGCAACGTGCTGGCTGCAGCCCGAAAACACCGGCAAGTGGCAGGGTTGGATACCGGCAGCTGGCTGCTGGCCCGGGCCGGTTTGCTGGATGAGCACCGGGCAACCATTCACTGGGACGAACTTTCCCGGTTCGAAGAAAGCTTTCCGGCCGTGGATGCGGTGCAGGAACGTTTTGTCATCGATGGCAACAGGCTGACCTGTTCCGGGGCGATGGCCGCGTTCGATCTGGCCTCGGCCCTTATCCGCAGGGATCACGGCCCCCTTTTGTCCATGGAAGTCGGGCATCTTCTGATGAGCCGAAATGGGCAGGATCATTACCCTTTGCCTCTCAAGTCCGAAGACACTTTGGTCAATCGCGCACTGGCTGTCATGCAGGCGAACCTTGAAACACCGCTTTCTATCAGGGAACTGGCGCGCAAGATCGGGTGTTCGCAAAAGCGGATCGAAATGCGCGTTCAGGCGGAGCTCAAGACCACGCCGCAGGCGCTGTACCGCCGACTGAGGCTGAACCTTGCACGCAATCTGGCAGAAGATACCGAGCAGTCCATCGCCGAAATCGCCGGTCGTTGCGGATATGAAAACGCCAGCGCCATGACCCGGGCATTCAAGGCAGAATTTGGCCTGACCCCGACGGCGTTTCGCCACCGAAGCCTGTCTGACGGCTGAATGGGGTGCGCATGGCGATGCCCGCTTTTCTGGAAAACCAAAGAACCCTGGGGGCTATTCCAGCGAAACCCACAGCACCTTGGCGTCTTCTTCGCTGGTCGAAATACACCCATGCCCCATTCCACTGTCATAATAAAGCGAGTCACCGGCCTTCATTGGCAAAGGGCGGTAATGTTCAGAAACGAAGATGAGTTCACCGCTGAGCACAAACATGAATTCTTCTCCGGAATGTCGGATCCACGTCTCGAACTCCGACAGGTCACGCGCCTTGATTGTCGCGATATAGGGCAGCATTCGCTTGCTGGTCAGTTCGGGGCAAAGCAGTTCATGCAGGTAAGTGGGCGTATCCTTGATTTCCCCCTCGCCTTTCGGAGTGAAATCACGGCGGCCTGAAATGCCGGATTGACCCGACTGAAGAAACAACTGCGGGGTGCTCATATCCAGGGCCTGTGTCAGACGCCGTACAATGTCAAAGCTTGGCTTCGTCTGGTTGTTTTCGATTTTGGACAGCGTCGAGCGCCCGATACCCGCAGCGCGGCCGGCTTCTTCCAGAGTCCACCCTTTCGCGCGCCGCGCATCGCGGATGGAGCGGCCCAGAGCCTCTCCTTCATCCAGAAGTTCCTGTCCGGAAACATCATTTCGGCTTTCGTCGCCCATTGAATTCCCCCTGTTTTATCAAAGGTTACATGCCTCCCAATATATACGCAACTTCTTGAATAAGAGATTTTTGTTGCCTAAAGCGCATTATTTCCCCTATAGGAAACAAAGTTTCGCACTGAGGATTCGGGGCAAAAGGAGGAGACTATGTTCAAAACGTCGCTGATTGAGGCAGATCCCGTCATTGCCGCGTCCATTTCGCGCGAGGGTGAACGCCAGGCGGAACAGATCGAGTTGATCGCCTCGGAGAACATTGTCTCGAAGGCCGTGATCGAAGCGCAGGGTTCGGTCTTGACCAACAAATATGCCGAAGGCTATCCGGGCCGCCGCTATTATGGCGGCTGCGAATATGTCGATGAGGTCGAAGTCGAGGCGATCGAACGCCTCAAGAAACTGTTTGGCTGTGAATATGCCAACGTTCAGCCCCATTCCGGCGCACAGGCCAACGGGGCCGTCAAGCTGGCGCTGCTGAACCCGGGCGATACCATTCTTGGCATGTCGCTGGATGCAGGTGGCCATCTGACCCACGGTGCGAAACCGGCGCAGTCCGGCAAATGGTTCCGGCCCGTGCAGTACGGCCTGACCGATGCAGGGTTGATCGATTATGATCAGGTCGCCGAATTGGCGCGGGCGGAAAAGCCCAGGCTGATCATCGCAGGTGCGTCCGCCTACTCGCAAAAGATCGACTTTGCCAGATTCCGTGAAATCGCGGACGAGGTTGGCGCATGGCTGCTGGCCGATATGGCTCATATTGCCGGATTGGTGGCGACCGGCCTGCACCCCTCGCCTGTAGGACACGCACATGTCGTGACCTCGACCACGCACAAAACACTGCGCGGGCCTCGTGGCGGCATCATCCTGACCAATGACGAGGCGCTGGCGAAAAAGATCAACTCGGCCGTATTCCCAGGCCTGCAGGGTGGCCCGCTGATGCACGTCATCGCAGGCAAGGCGGTGGCCTTTGGCGAGGCACTGAAACCCGAATTCAAGGAATACATGCAGCGTGTCGTTGACAGCGCATCGGCCTTGGCAAGCGTCATGATGGCGCGCGGATGTGACATCGTTTCCGGCGGCACCCAGAACCACCTGATGCTGGTCGATCTGCGCCCGATCGGCGTAACCGGCAAGGACGCCGAGGCGGCGCTCGAGCGGGCCGGCTTTACCTGCAACAAGAACAGCGTTCCCGGAGATCCGGAAAAACCCACCATCACCAGCGGCATCCGTCTTGGCACCGCCGCCGGGTGCAGCCGTGGCTTTGGCCCGGAAGAGTTCAGGCAGATCGGCCATCTGATCGGTGATGTTCTGGAGGCGCTCGCGAAGTCTCCTGACGGTGACGAAACCGTCGAAAAGGAAACCCGCAAACAGGTTCGCGCACTTTGCGCAAGCTACCCGATCTACTGAAAGTGCGCGAAATGAATACCTATGACCTCATCGTTATCGGGGGCGGACCGGGCGGCTATGTTGCCGCGATCCGCGCGGCTCAGCTGGGGCTGAAAGTGGCCTGTGTCGAAGGGCGCGGCGCACTGGGCGGTACCTGTCTGAACGTGGGGTGCATCCCCTCCAAAGCGTTGCTGACCTCCTCGGCCAAATATGCCGAGCTTGCACATCTCTCCTCCCATGGCATTGCGGTCGAGGGGGCCAGCATCGACGTCAGTGCGATGATGGGGCGCAAGGACAAGATCGTCGGTGATCTGACCAAGGGCATCGCGTTCCTGTTCAAGAAGAACGGCGTCGATCTGATCGAAGGCTGGGCCAGCATCCCGGCCACTGGTCAAGTCAAGGTCGGCGACAGCGTATACGAAGCAAAGAACATCCTGATCGCGACCGGATCCGAGCCGACCTCACTGCCGGGGATCGAGATTGATGAGCAGGATGTGCTCAGTTCGACCGGTGCAATCGCGTTGCAGAGCGTTCCGGATCATCTGGTGGTGATCGGTGCAGGTGTCATCGGTCTGGAACTTGGGCAGGTCTGGGCGCGTCTGGGCGCCAAGGTCACCGTGGTCGAATATCTGGATCGCGTTTTGCCCGGCATCGATGGCGAGATCGCCAAGCTGGCGCAGCGGGCGCTGTCCAAACGCGGTTTGAAGTTCCAACTGGGCCGAGCCCTCAAATCGGTTGAGAAGACCACGGCTGGCCTGACTCTGACCGTAGACCGCGTCGGCAAGGACAAGCACGAGGTGATCGAGGCCGACAAGGTTCTGATCGCTGTGGGCCGTCGCCCGGTGACGCGCGGGCTTGGGCTGGAAGAGCTGGGCGTGGCCGTGAACCCGCGCGGCTTCATCGAAGTCGACAGCACGTTCCAGACGTCGGTGCCCGGGATCTATGCCATTGGTGACTGTGTTCCTGGCCCGATGCTGGCCCACAAGGCCGAAGAGGACGGCTTTGCCTGTGTCGAGATGCTGGCCGGCGAAGCCGGTCATGTCGATTACAACACCGTGCCGGGTGTGGTCTACACCGATCCCGAAGTGGCCTCGGTTGGTCAGACCGAAGAGGCCCTGAAAGACGCGGGCGTCGAATATGTTGTCGGCAAGTTTGCCTTCATGGCCAATTCGCGGGCGCGTTCGACGGGTGAAACAGATGGCGCGGTCAAGGTTCTGGCCGGTTCCGACGGCAAGATCCTCGGAGCCCATATCTGCGGTGCCCATGGCGGCGATCTGATCGCCGAGCTGGTACTGGCCATGACCAAAAGCGCGACCGTCGCCGAGGTTGCGGCAACCTGTCATGCGCACCCGGCGATGGGCGAGGCGGTCAAGGAAGCCTGCCTCGATGCCATGGGCCGCGCAATCCACGCGTAAGTGAGGACAGCCAGATGACCATCCAGCTTCGACCACGTCACCCGGAAAAGGCCAAGAAGGCCGACAGTGTCATCCCGCGCAAACCGAAATGGATTCGCAAGAAGAAGATCGAAAGCGCCGCGTATTACGAAACCCGGCTTCTGATGCGGGATCACGATCTGGCAACGGTTTGCGAAGAAGCGGCCTGCCCCAATATCGGAGAGTGCTGGTCCAAACGGCACGCCACCATGATGATCATGGGCGAGATCTGCACGCGGGGCTGTTCGTTCTGCAATGTGGCCACCGGCCGCCCCGATGCGCTGGACGCGTTCGAACCCGGCCGGGTTGCGGCAGCGGTCAAGAAACTGGGCCTGCGCCACGTGGTGATCACGTCGGTTGATCGCGATGATCTGGCCGACGGCGGGGCCGAGCATATCGCCCAGACAATCCGCGCCGTACGCCATCAGAACCCCGGCACCACTGTCGAGGTTCTGACCCCCGACTTCCTGGGCAAGGGCGACGCCGCAAAAATCGTCTTTGACGCAGCGCCGGACGTGTTCAACCACAACCTGGAAACCGTCCCGCACCTGTATCCGACGGTTCGCCCCGGCGCGCGCTATTATGCCTCGCTTCGGCTGTTGGACGATGCCAAACGCTCGAACCCCGAGATTTTCACCAAGTCGGGTCTGATGGTCGGGCTGGGTGAAACTCTGAACGACGTGCGTCAGGTGATGGATGATCTGCGCGCGGCCAATGTCGATTTTCTGACAGTCGGGCAGTATCTGCAACCGACACCGAAACATCATCCGATTGACCGGTTCTGGTCGCCGGAAGAATTCGCCCAACTGGAACAGATCGCCCGTTCTAAGGGCTTTTTGCACGTGTCAGCCACGCCGCTGACCCGTTCATCGTTCCATGCCGACGAAGATTTCACTGCTCTCAAGCAGGCCCGCCAGCGGGCCATCGCGACCGGGGCATAAACCAAACGCAAATGGGAGGGAAACCATGGAAGCGTTAAATTCAATCGTAGGGGCCATCAATGGCGTCGTGTGGGGGCCGATGATGCTGGTCCTCATCCTCGGCGTTGGCTTCTTCCTGCAGGTCGGGCTGAAATTCATGCCGATCCTGCGCATTGGCACAGGCTTCAGCCTGTTGTTCAAAGGCCGTGAAGGGCAGGGCGAAGGGCAGATCAGCCCGTTCAACGCACTGATGACTTCGCTGTCGGCGACCATCGGTACAGGTAACATCGCCGGTGTGGCCACTGCTGTCTTCCTGGGCGGTCCAGGCGCCTTGTTCTGGATGTGGATGACCGCCCTGGTGGGCATGGCCACTAAATATGCCGAAGCCGTCTGTGCCGTAAAATATCGCGAGAAAGACGAACTGGGCAACTATGTCGGCGGCCCGATGTACTACATCAAGAACGGTCTTGGTGCGAAATGGGCCTGGCTGGGCGTGGCTTTTGCTTTGTTCGGCGCGGTTGCTGCCTTCGGCATCGGCAACGGTGTGCAAGCCAACGGTGTTGCTCAGGTGCTGGAAGCCAATTTTGGCCTGAACACCTCTGTCACTGGCGTTGTTCTGATGGTTCTGACCGCAGCCGTTATCCTGGGTGGTATCACCCGCATCGGTGCGGTTGCTGGTAAGCTGGTCCCCTTCATGGCCGTTGCCTATATTATCGCGGGCCTGCTGGTTCTTCTCATCAACATCGGCAACATCGGACATGCGCTGTCGCTGGTCTTTACCTATGCGTTCACCCCGTCCGCCGCCGAAGGTGGTTTCGCAGGTGCAGCCGTCTGGGCCGCCATCCGCTTCGGCGTGGCACGTGGTGTGTTCTCGAACGAGGCCGGTCTGGGTTCGGCCCCGATCGCGCACGCCGCTGCCGAGACCAAAGGTCCCGTCAACCAGGGTCTGATCGCGATGCTGGGTACGTTCATCGATACCATCATCGTCTGCTCGATCACCGGTCTGGCCATCATCGCTTCGGGGGCATGGACATCGGGTGAATCCGGTGCGGCGCTGACCAGCCACGCGTTCGAACTGTCGCTGCCGGGTATCGGCGGGTATCTGATCGCCATCGCTCTGTCGATCTTTGCCTTCACCACCATCCTCGGCTGGTCGTTCTACGGCGAGAAATGTGTCGAGTTCCTGCTGGGTGTGAAATCCCTGATGCCCTACCGCGTTCTGTGGATCGTGATGATCTATTTCGGCGCAACCGCGGATCTGGGCTTCATCTGGCTGCTGGCCGATACGCTGAACGCCATGATGGCCATCCCGAACCTGATCGCCCTGGCGCTGCTGAGCCCGATCGTCTTCAAACTGACGAAAGAGTTCTTCGCCTCGGGCGGCAAGTCCGAAGAGCCGGGTGGCACACCTGCCGAATAAGCTCGGCCCCACCAAAACGGGGGGCCATCCCGGCCCCCCGCCTTTGAAACCGAATTCAATATCTCGAGGAGAGACGTGATGGCCACGAAAATTCTGCTGCCCATTGATCACACCGACGACCGCTCGTGGAAACTGGCCCTGCCGGTCGCTTTGGAACAGGCAAAATTCTACGGTGCCGAACTGCATGCGGTTGCCGTCATCCCCGAGATCATCCAGCTGCCGAACCTGCCCGCCAACTATGGTGCCGGCGCAAAGGACCACGTGCGGGGTGCGGTTCAGGCGATTCTGGATCATGCCAAGGCTTCCGACGTGCCGGTCCATGTCGAAGAAGGCAGTGTTTACCGCGAAATCCTGAAGCTTGCCTACAAGGAAGGCTTTGATCTGATCGTCATGGCATCGACCAAGGGCGATTTCCCGAACTACGAGATTGGCCCGAACCTGGCCCGTGTCGTGCGCAATGCGCATTGCACCGTCATGGTCGTCCGCGACCAGTCCCGCTGATTGAAAGGTTGAAGAAATGACCACACCGAAGCGCACGCCTCTCCACTCTTTGCACGTCGAGCTTGGCGGCAAGATGGTTGATTTTGCTGGTTGGGAGATGCCTGTTC
>NZ_JBQGAW010000003.1:0-375046 GCF_056543025.1 Ruegeria sp. A4
GCTTCGGCTTCGGCTTCGGCTTCGGCTTCGGCTTCGGCTTCGGCTTCGGCTTCGGCTTCGGCTTCGGCTTCGGCTTCGGCTTCGGCTTCGGAAAGTTCTTCTTCTACGGTCTCAGTCGGGTCAACAGGTGTATCTTCCTGTTGCAGTTCGGGTTCGACGACGTCATCTGCCTTGGGGGTTTCCACCGGCTTTTCTTCGGACTTTTTCTTACCAGCCACCGCAATATTCCCCTTATCGAATCCAAATTCAGATGAATAACAGCCCCAGTCAAGTTAATCGGGGACCGCGCCGCCCTCAACCCGCAACGCATGTTTCACAAGCTTTTTGACAGCCTTACGCATTTTCTTTGGTGTCGGCTTCTTTGCGATCTTCAGGCGTGCATAGTCCAATGAATAAAGGGGATCCGCCGTGGCCTGACTGATTGCGGCCAACCACAAAGGCGCGGATCCGGTCCAAATATCGGCAAAATGTCGCGCCGTTCTTGGCGAAAAAAGCGGTGCGATTACCGGCGAATCCAGATCCGCCACCCGGGTCGCTTCGGATGTTAGCGGCAACAGCAATTGCTGGTAGACTGGCAGTTCCCCCACGGTCAGGCCGGATTCGGTCAGTCGACCGGCAACATTGCCGCGCGTGTTCTCACCCCTCAAATGCAACAGCGGGCTTTTGGGCCTCCGCTTGAGCAGATGTCCCACCAGTTCTTCCGCCGTGGCCCCGACCATTTCGGCCTGCCAGCCGCAACCCTTCGCTGTGCTGGTCGTTGTCGGCCCGACGCAGAAAGCGGGCAGGTTGCGGTCCACACCTTTCAGGGCCGCCGCGTTCACCGCATTGGCCGACGTGAAAATCAATCCCTGCACACCCTCGGTCTCAACCTCGACCGGCAGAGGCCGGATTTCCATGATCGGAGAATAGATGACCTGAACCCGGGATTTGGTGCGGGTCGGCAGCTGCGCGACGAACCGTTCAGAGGCGGCGCGCGGGCGGGTCATCAACAAATACAACGTGCGGCCCCTTGGCCCTTCAGGATTGTTTGCATCCGCGCAGGGTGATACCCCGCCGTTGGATCATGATGCAACGGATCAGGGTGATGGTGCAAACACTTACCGTACTGGGATTGGAAAGCAGCTGCGACGATACCGCCGCGGCCATCGTGCGTCAAACGACGGGCGCCAAAGCCGAAATCCTGTCATCCGTGGTACATGGCCAAACCGAACTGCACAGCCCTTTTGGTGGCGTCGTGCCCGAGATCGCGGCCCGCGCGCATGCGGAAAAGCTGGATGTCTGCGTTCTGCAAGCGCTGGACACGGCTGGTCTTTCTCTGAACGACGTGGACGCCGTTGCCGTCACCGCCGGGCCGGGTCTGATCGGAGGGGTCATGTCGGGCGTCATGTGCGCCAAGGGGATCAGTGCGGCAACCGGTCTGCCGCTGGTGGGTGTCAATCACCTTGCCGGTCACGCGTTGACACCACGACTGACGGACAACATTGCCTTCCCCTACCTGATGCTTCTGGTGTCTGGCGGCCACTGCCAATTCCTGATCGCCCACGGGCCCGAACATTTTACCCGCCTAGGCGGCACCATCGACGATGCGCCGGGCGAGGCCTTCGACAAAACCGCCCGCCTTCTGGGTCTGCCGCAACCTGGTGGCCCTTCTGTCGAAGTTGAGGCGCGCGCCGGTGATCCCAAACGCTTTCGGTTTCCCAGGCCGCTTCTGGACCGGCCCGGTTGCGATCTGTCCTTTTCGGGATTGAAAACGGCGTTGATGCGGATGCGCGACCAGATCGTGAACGAAAAGGGCGGTTTGACGCGCCAGGACCGCGCAGATCTGTGCGCTGGATTCCAGCAGGCGATTGTGGACACATTGGCCGCAAAGACCCGGCGTGCGATTGATCTGTATCTGGAAACCTCTCCGTTTGAACCCGTGATTGCCGTTGCCGGAGGGGTTGCCGCGAACTCGGCCATTCGGTCCGCATTAGAGTCTGTTTGTGCTGAAAAAAACACCAGTTTCACCGCCCCCCCGTTGGCCTTGTGCACGGATAATGCTGCGATGATTGCCTATGCTGGCCTGGAGCGCTTTCGTACCGGCGCACGGGACGGGCTGGACCTGACCGCCCGCCCGCGCTGGCCTCTGGATCAGCACAGCCCGGCCATGCTGGGCGGTGGCAAGAAAGGGGCCAAGGCATGAGCGCGTCCGTCCTGGGTTCCGGTGCGTTTGGCACGGCTCTGGCTATCTCGCTGGCAGGCAATGGGCCAGTGACACTGTGGTCAAGAAACGCCGATCAGGCGCAGCAGATGCGCGAGACGCGCGAAAATGCAACCCGGCTGCCCAACATCGCCCTACCCGCGGACATCACCGTGACCGCGGACATCGCCGAGGCGCTCAGGGCTGACACGCTTTTGTTGGCTGTGCCGATGCAGAAATTGCGCAGCGCTTTGCAGGATCACGCCCCGGTCCTGCGTGGCAAGACTCTGGTGGCCTGCTGCAAGGGAATTGAACTGACCTCGGGGCTCGGACCTGTCGCGGTCATCAAAGAGGTTGTCCCGGATGCCAGCGTCGCGTTGCTGACCGGGCCCAGTTTTGCGGATGATATCGCGCACGGTCTGCCCACCGCGTTGACGCTGGCTTGCGAGGATACAAAACTTGGCAAGGCGCTTCAGGCCGAACTGACGACGGCGAACCTGCGCCTTTATCGCACCACCGACACGGTCGGCGCCGAACTTGGCGGCGCGCTGAAGAATGTCATGGCCATTGGCTGCGGCGCCGCCATCGGCGCAGGTCTGGGTGACAGCGCCCGAGCGGCCTTGATGACCCGCGGATTTGCCGAGATGCAACGCTTTGCCGCGATGCGCGGCGCGCGCCCCGACACCCTGATGGGCTTGTCCGGGTTGGGGGATCTTGTGCTGACCTGCTCTTCCGAACTGTCCCGAAACTATCGTTTTGGCCTGAGTTTGGGTCTGAATCAGCCCTTTGACAGCCAAACAACGGTCGAAGGCGTCGCCACCGCTCGTGCCATGTCGGACATTGCCGCCAAGGAAGGGCTGGATATGCCCATCAGCGCCACGGTGGCGGACCTGAGCCATGGCGCCTACAGTGTCACCGAGGCCATTCAAAACCTGCTAAATCGACCCCTCAAGGAGGAATAACATGCTGATCGCCCTCATCGCTCGTGATAAACCCGACGCGTTGCAAACCCGATTGGACAACCGCTCGGCCCACCTGGCCTATATCGAAGAAACCGGCGTCGTGTCACAGGCCGGACCGTTGCTGAACGGTGACGCCATGATCGGCTCATTGATAATTCTCGATGTGGAGGACCTGGCCGCCGCACAATCGTGGGCCGATGGCGACCCTTACGCAAAGGCTGGATTGTTCCAATCGGTTGAGCTGATCCCGTGGAAAAAGGTGATCGGTTGATGGCCTATTGGTTGTTCAAGTCGGAACCTTCGACCTGGAGTTGGGATCAGCAAGTCGCAAAGGGCGACGCGGGCGAGGAATGGGACGGTGTGCGCAATTATCAGGCGCGCAATTTCATGCGTCAGATGAAGGTTGGGGACCGGGGGTTCTTTTACCATTCGCAAAAGGACAAGTCCGTTGTTGGCATTGTCGAGGTCTGTGCCGAGGCCCATCCCGACAGCACCACCGATGACGAACGGTGGGAGTGTGTGGACATCAAAGCCGTGCGGCCCTTTTCCAAACCCGTAACGCTGGACCAGATCAAGGCGGACGAGCGTCTGGCCAACATGGTGCTGGTGAAGAACTCTCGCTTGTCGGTGCAACCCGTGGCAGGGGATGAATGGCGGGTGATTTGCATGCTGGGCGAAACCCAGCCTGATTGAACGGGAAAATGGCGCCGGGCACGGAACTTCTCAAAGCTCTGGCAAGATGCTATCTTTCCTTGGGCTTTGCCGGGTGAGATCATGTCGGTCGCGGTTTTGTGCGATCGAAATTGCCGGGTGGTGTTCGAATAAAGATCGGTCTTTCTTGAAAGCAAAAACCCATGTCTGACGACGAAGGCGGCAATGGGATATTCGAAGACGCCATTGCTGCGAAGAATTCAAAAAACTGGGAAGCGCGCCTGAAAGAGGCGCGTGAAAAGCGTGCCAGAGTGCTCAGCGGGGCGCAGGGTGAAGCGCAGGAAAAACCCGCCCTGAAACCTTCCGAGACAGAGCACCTGCCCCGACCAGACGAAACCAAAATCGAAGAGATCGTATCAGACCGGGTCCGTTCCCTGCATTTGGAAGACCCAAAAACCCGGAAAAAACCCTTGGTTAGAGCAGGAATTATTCTGGCCGCCCTGGTTTGCGGCGCGTTCCTGCAATGGGCGGTCACACATATTGCCGGAACGTGGCGCTCCAGCGGTGGAACGCCCCCAGCCAGCCTGGATGCGGCGACGGAAACTCTTCCTGAAATCGAGGAGCTGCTTTCAGACAGAGCGTCCATTGTCAGAATCGATGAGCCACCGGCCCCACGAGACACACAAGCAGCCGAAGACCCCCCCGATCCAGCGTCTTCGCAGGTCGCACCCGTTTCCAACCCGGCAATCATCGAAGAGGTCGAGGATGCGATCACAGGCGCATCTCTCGACCAGAGCGTCTCGGTTGAGGCGGTCGTGACCTCACCCGGTCCTGCCGAAGACATTTCGGCTGCGGATGACCAAGACAGGGTGGAACCAAGACCCCCAACCCCAGAAGCGGAACTGGCCGTGTCTGTGTCTCCGCCAGCCATATTCATTCCGCCACAGCTCGAACCCATCTTGGCCACCGCTTCTTCTGCGGATGTTCAAACCTTGTATCCGGCTTCTGCCGAACCGCCGTGGCGCCACACCAACCGGTCGAACAAAGACAGCTTTTCGCAGACATCCTTGATGGTTTTGGACCCTGTCCAGCAAGAGATCACTTTATCTGCGGCCCCGTCTTATGCAGAGGTTAAACCGCTTTCGCCCGCACAATCCCCCATTGATCTGGAAGTCTCGCTTTTTGTTCCCTTGAGAGTGTCACAAGACGCCAGCAGCCGAGCTTTGGAACTGCTTACACAGGGCCGCGCGACTGTCGTGTCAACAGACCGCGTGGGTTTTCGGGTCAGAGAAACACAGGTTCGTTTCTATCATCCAAGCGACGCTGAAAACGCGGCGCTGGCAGCTGATGCTCTTGACGGAATATTGAGGGACTTCACGAATTCGGGCAGCAAGACCCGTCCGGGGCGGATAGAAGTCTACCTGGCAGGCAGCGGTGGCGCGTCATCCAGGAATTCGGACCCGAGGCCCACGGAATTCGACAATTTCATTGCGCGTATTCTTGGCGAACTCAGATAAGAAACGAGGGAAGGCTCTGACGATACAGAACCTTCCCTACCCCCGCGTGCTCCCTACTCACCACACGCGTATGGAAATATCTGGTTCTGACCGTCCTGGTCACAGGTTGAACTTAGCGCAACCACACCCTTGGTTTCAAACGCCAAGTCGTTAAATTGAAACTCAAATTAAGTACGCCCGCCAAAATCTCGGCGGGCGCTTGTTAGATTTCGACCGAGTCAGCTGTAAACGGATTCTTTTCTGAAATGCTTGGTTAAAATATAATAGACAACGGCACGGTACTTGTTGCGCTCGGACATGCCATAGGTTTCCATGGCTTTGTTGATCCCTTCCATCAGCTCGGGGCCATCTGCCAGACCCAGCTTTTTGATCAGGAAGTTGTTCTTGACGGTTTCCAGTTCCGAGTCCTGGCTGGCCGCGACAGTTGCCGCATCTGCGTCATAGATCGCCGGACCACAACCGATGGTGACCTTGGTCAGCAGGTCCATATCGGGGTCCATCCCGCATTTGGTTTTCAGGTCTTCTGCGTATTTGGCGATCAGCTCGTCGCGTTTGCCCATATCCTAGTCTCCTTGATCCGTTTACCCGGCACCTTTTACCGATGATCGAAAGACTAGCCGCGTCGCAGGCTTTTCCAAAAGGAAAAAAATTTGCGATTTCTCCCCCTTGGTCGCAGCCTGCACGTTTCTTGCTGAAAAGCCTAGCGGCAATAGCCCCACCCCGGGCCTTGCAAGTGGAAATGATCCGCGTGCAAACGATTGAAATCGGGCCCAAGAACCACGCGAAACCAACCGCAGGACCCGCGCCAGATCCGTCGAAAAAAGGCGCCTTCCGGTCCCGAGCCCTGCCAGTTTGACAACAAGGTCAGCGTCCGACCGTCAACGGTATCCACACCGACGATATCTATCGAATCCGCGCGGGCATGGCTGCTCCACCCCCCGTTTTCACCCTGCGCGGTGCGCATGCGGCGGCAATTGTAACTGCCGATGTGGCGCAATCGGGAAACGTTGGACCCAAGCAGATCGCGTGCGGCGGGCTGTACGACGTGATGTTCCCACATGGTCAGGCGCAGCGCCGTGGCGCAACTGGTTTCAACATCCTCGATCTCTGATGTCACCAATTTGGTCAGACGACCCCGACCGGCGATGCCGCAGTTCTGATCGACAACCAGGTCCGCCATCGCCTCAAACCGAACATCTGCGTCTTCCAGAGCGGCCCGACACTGTGCTTCGCTGACCAATGCGCGGTTCAACTGAAGCTTGGTGACGGGTGTGATCGGGGCGGTTACCTTCAGATCACGCAACGGGTTCCAGTGTGACGGTATCGGCGATTCGGGATGCGCCAACACCCACCAGACACCACCGCCCAAAAGGATCACAACAACCGCCAGCCTGAAAAAGAAAGACGCCGCCAGGTACAAATACCGGCGGCGTCCAGATTTCTGCGTCATACCCAGACGGCGATCAGTAGCGGTAGTGTTCCGGCTTGTACGGACCTTCCGGTTTGACACCGATGTAAGCGGCCTGATCCGCATCCATCTGGGTCAGCTTCACGCCGATGCGATCCAGATGCAGGCGGGCCACTTTCTCATCCAGATGCTTGGGCAGGATGTAGACTTTGTTCTCGTACTGGTCGCCTTTGGTGAACAGCTCGATCTGGGCCAGAACCTGGTTGGTGAACGAGGCCGACATCACAAAGGACGGGTGCCCGGTGGCGTTGCCCAGGTTCAGTAGACGGCCTTCGGACAGCAGGATGATGCGGTTGCCCGAAGGCATCTCGATCATGTCCACCTGTTCCTTGATGTTGGTCCATTTGTGGTTTTTCAGGCTGGCCACCTGAATTTCGTTGTCGAAGTGGCCGATGTTGCCGACGATGGCCATGTCCTTCATCTCGCGCATATGCTCGATGCGGATCACGTCCTTGTTGCCGGTGGTTGTGATGAAGATATCCGCGGTGGCGACTTCGTCTTCCAGCAGGGTCACTTCGAAACCGTCCATCGCGGCTTGCAGGGCGCAGATCGGGTCGACTTCGGTGACTTTCACACGGGCACCAGCACCGCGCAACGACGCTGCCGAGCCTTTGCCCACATCACCGTAACCGCAGACCACTGCAACCTTGCCGGCCATCATCGTGTCGGTGGCGCGGCGGATACCGTCGACCAGCGATTCCTTGCAGCCGTATTTGTTGTCGAATTTCGACTTGGTGACGCTGTCATTCACGTTGATCGCGGGGAACGGCAGGTGGCCGTCCTTGACCAGCTGATACAGGCGGTTCACACCGGTGGTGGTTTCCTCGGAAACACCCTTGATCTGGTCACGCATCTTTGTGAACCAGCCCGGGCTTGCCGCCATACGCTTGGCGATCTGCTTCTTGATCACCTCTTCCTCTTCCGAACCCGGAACAGGGATGATGTCCTCGCCCGCTTCGGCACGGGCACCCAGCAGGATGTACAGCGTTGCGTCGCCGCCATCATCCAGGATCATGTTCGGGCCTTCCTCGAACAGGAAGGATTTGTCCAGATAATCCCAGTGCTCTTCCAGTGTCTGGCCCTTGACGGCGAAGACGGGAATACCCGCCTCGGCGATCGCGGCGGCGGCGTGGTCCTGGGTCGAGAAGATGTTGCACGACGCCCAGCGCACATCCGCGCCCAGCGCCACCAGCGTTTCGATCAGAACGCCCGTCTGGATGGTCATGTGCAACGACCCGACGATGCGCGCCCCTTTCAACGGCTTGCTGTCGCCGTATTCCGCGCGCAGGGACATCAGGCCCGGCATCTCGGTTTCGGCTATGTCCAGCTCTTTGCGGCCAAAGCCAGCCAATGAAATGTCTTTAACGATATAGTCCCCGGCCATCAGGTGCTCCATTTTCCGGTAATTCACAGTCCTGGCTGCCCCTAGCATTCCTTGGGGCAGGTGGCAACTTTGAAGACTGTGATCGGAAACGATATGGCCAATATCAGCTTGGAGTGCCTTCAATTTCGATCTTTGGTATCGCTTCAAAAAAATCGGTGCCAACGGCAACAATACAGCTGATACCGTTCGCATTGGTTACCAAAACGGTATAACTTCCCGTTTCTTTCGAGGTCCAAACCTCCATCACCGCTTGCGCGCCGCGTGTTTTTTGCAGGCCGCCAAAGGCCAATTCTTCGGCGTAGTTCTCCTGCAATTTGGATATGATGTGATCCCGTGCCGCACAATTCTGGGCAAAGGCAGGCGGCGCGGTGGCGGCCATTCCGAAGGTCAGTGCGATTGCGAATAAACGTTTGAACATAGGGTGCTCCTTTCGATACGTGTTTCAGTTCGAGAGGGGCACACTGGGAGGAGAATGCACCCCCCTCAGTCTTCAATGTCGGGATTATACCGCGCCGTTTCAAAGCACGAACGCTCAAGAAAATGTTGGCAGCGTGTGATCCAGACAGGTACATCATACCATAAAAACGCGAATTGAACGTGTCCAACTTCACAAGGCATGGCAGAATGGCAACACAACCCAGAGCGTGGCAAAGGATGCTGTCGGGCCGCAGGCTGGACCTGCTGGACCCGACACCGGTGGATATCGAGATTGAAGACATCGCACACGGCCTTGCCTTTGTCGCTCGTTGGAACGGTCAGACAAACGGCGATTTCGCTTATTCCGTGGCCGAACATTCCCTGCTGGTTGAAGAGATTTTTGGCCGTATTGCCCCCAAAGCACCCATGAAATGGCGTTTGGCGGCCCTGTTACATGACGCGCCCGAATATGTGATCGGCGATATGATCTCGCCCGTGAAATCCGCCGTCGGCCCAGACTATGGCGCGTTGGACGACCGGCTGGCGGCAGCAATCCACATACGGTTTGGACTACCGGCTGAGGTCCCAAAAACGGTGAAGCGCCAGATCAAGAAGGCCGACAAGATCAGCGCCTGGATGGAGGCGACACAGATTGCCGGGTTCTCCGAGGCCGAAGCCACGAAATTCTTTGGTCGCCCGGACAGGGGGATCGTGGCGGGTTTACAGATCAGGCTGCGCCCCCCGGTCGAGGTGCGGCACGCCTTTACGGCGCGGCACGCAGAGCTGATCGCTCAGATCTGAAAGACGCTATCCAAATGCGGTGAGTGGGACGGGGGACGGATGGAAGAAAGATGAAAACAAAGACCGGAACCCGAGTTTTGCTTGTCGTCAACGTCCTGCTGACTGTTGGTCTTGCGGCAGCGTTGGTCGAAACCGGGTATGTTTCGAAGGCGCTCAGAAAAATCTCGGGCACACATGTCCCGGTCACGGAAACCGATCACTACAAGCTCATGGTCTGGCTGCACGAGCGGCCGATTTCTCAGGCGCTCGCCTCACCGGATATTCAGATCGCTTTCATCGGCGATTCTATAATCGAAGGGTGGTTGACCAGCAACATCCTGCCCAACTCACTGAACCTTGGGATCAGTCGCGACACCGCCCCGGGCCTGATAGCACGGGCAAAACCGGAACTGATTGCCCATGTTCCGACATGGTATCTGGGAATCGGGGTCAATGACGCTCTGACCGCCACACCGCCAGAGAAGATTGCAGGCTATGTCGCACAGTTGAAGGCCCTGTTCATACCTGCTGACAGGTTGATCTGGCGTGCTGTGTTGCCCGTAACCGGTGCAAACTGGACCGCGGAACAAGAGGCGTTTCGAACGGCCTTCAATTCGGCTGCACAACAGGCCTGTCAGGATATGGCGAACTGCACATTTCTGACCCCTCCGGACGGGTTCGCCGAGAACACCGCCGACTGGACATCGGACGGGTTGCATCCCAACGCAATCGGATATCGTCAGCTGGCGCGGCAGCTCTGCGCAGAAATCTCCTGCTCACCCTGAAGGTACTGAATGGGTACGGTCAGCACCGCTGCCCGCAGACCTGTCTGAAACTTGGGCAGGGTTTGTGTTCACGCCGTTTCAGCCAAAGACGTAGAAGCACAGTTTGTTGCCATCCGGGTCACGCACATAGGCACCATAGAACCTGTCGGGGACGCGTTGACCAGGTTCGCCTTCGTCCACCGCACCCAGGCTGATTGCCTTGTCATAAAGTTCCTTGACCTCATCCTTGGAGTCGGCTGCAAAGGCGACCATGTTGCCATTTCCGGCGGCGCAGGCATCACCGTCATAGGGCTCGCACACTGCCAGCATTGGCGCGTCGGGTTTGTTGCCGATGAACGCGATCCGGCCTGCGTCTATAACCACTTTCGCGCCCTTGTCCGCGAAAAGGTTGGTATAGAAATCCTTGGCGCGCGCCATGTCCGAAACGCCAACGGTTACATATCCGATCATAAAGTGGTCCTGTTCTGACAAAAGCTTCCAGATGTGGCGAACAGTCCTCGACAGGGTCCAAGGTTACAAGTCACTAAACCGTCATCGAGCGGCCGGCCGGCCTAACGCGGGCTGCGTTTCGCCAGTATCCGCTGCAACGTCCGCCGATGCATATTCAACCGTCGCGCGGTTTCGGAAACATTCCGGTCACACAGCTCATAGACGCGCTGGATATGTTCCCAGCGCACACGGTCCGCGCTCATGGGGTTTTCCGGCGGCGGGGGCATCTCGTCACCCTTTGCAAGCAATGCGTTCGTGATGTCGGTGGCATCGGCTGGCTTTGACAGATAGTCGGTCGCGCCGATCTTGACAGCCGCGACGGCGGTCGCGATCGCGCCATATCCGGTCAGAACAACAACACGGCTGTCGGGGCGTTTTTCCCGCAATACCTCGACAACGTCCAATCCGTTGCCATCCTCAAGCCGCAGATCGACGACGGCATAAGCCGGGGGCCGGGCGGTGGATATCGCGCGCCCTGCCGCGACGGATCCTGCGGTCTCAACCTCGAAGCCACGCTTTTCCATGGCCTTGGCCAAACGTCTCAGAAACGGCTCGTCATCATCAACCAAAAGCAGGGATTTGTCAGGGCCGATGTCAAGCTGAGAAGTGTCTGCCATATGTTAGGTCTTTCGCTATTTCATGCCTTTGGCTCGAACATGAGTAATAGCAGCGCGGGAACAAAGGTCAAACAACCTTGTTACGACGCGGCCTGTTCCAGGAAGCATTCAACCTTGTCCGCCATCTGTTCGGCCGTGTCTTC
Organism: Ruegeria sp. A4; assembly: GCF_056543025.1. Classification (NCBI taxonomy): domain Bacteria; kingdom Pseudomonadati; phylum Pseudomonadota; class Alphaproteobacteria; order Rhodobacterales; family Roseobacteraceae; genus Ruegeria; species Ruegeria sp. A4. Next base: position 11,393 of record NZ_JBQGAW010000003.1, read on the forward strand.
GCGCTTGAAGAATTCCAGAAATCCATCTTCGGGTGTAACCAGATAGGTAAAGGTGGAATGGTCAACCAGATAGAATTCGTCGCCTTTGTCATGCGCCTTGTAATAGGTCTTGTAGGCCTTGCTGGCCGCCTTGACCTGTTCGGGCGAGCCGGTCAGGGCGATCGTCTTGCCCCCGAGATTGAAAGCATAGTCAGCCATGACTTCGGGCGTATCGCGATCCGGGTCAATCGAGATGAACAGAGGCGTCACCGACAGCCCGCGTTCGGCCAGAATATCGACAGCCTCGGCGTTGCGGGACATGTCGAAGGGGCAAACGTCCGGGCAGAACGTGTATCCGAAGTAAACCAGCGTCGGTTCGGTAATCACATCTTTGTCCGTAACCGTCTCGCCTTTGCCGTTCACCAGTTCAAATGGTCCACCGATTGCGGCGGCACCCCCGGCGATCTGGCTGGACCGGCATTGTGCGAACTTGTCATCGGACCCGCCGCCCCGCGTCAGAATCCACATGGCCCCAAGTCCGAAAACCAGAGCAAAGGTTGCGAGAATTGCGTACAGTAGGCGGGCCATTTCGATTATCCGGTCGCAAGGGATTGTTGATCGTTCCGGCCGGGACACCTATCAAGATGACCAGCCGATGCAACAGGACATAAGCGACCGATGGCAGAATCCAATCAGACTTTTTGGCGCGGCCAGGAACGCAGCAGCTGGATTCGGCTTCGGACCCTGATCCTTTTGCGATGGGTGGCGATCATCGGCCAGCTCACCGCAATCACGGTGGCCCAGCGATATTATGACGTGCAGCTGGAACTGGGCCTGTGTTACCTGGCCATCGGAATCTCGGTCATGGGCAACCTGACCGCCATATTGCTGTTTCCGCAGAACAAGCGCCTGACCGAGTTCGAAAACTTCCTGATGGTTCTGTTCGACCTGCTGCAATTGTCAATTCTGCTCTATTTGACCGGCGGGCTGAACAACCCGTTTGCGCTGCTTCTGCTGGGCCCGGTCACGATTTCAGCCAATGTCATGAGCACTCGATCAACCCTGATTGTCGGCGCCGTCGCAATCGTTCTGACAACTGTGCTGGCGGAATTTCACCTTCCGTTGCGGACAAGTCTGGGGCTTGTTCTGGATATCCCCGATATCCTTCTGTTTGGAAACTGGGCCGCGATCATAATCGCCATCGTCTTCATCGGCGCCTATTCCCACCGCGTCAGTTCCGAAGTCCAATCCATGTCCGAAGCGCTGGCCGCCACGCATATGGCGCTGGCGCGCGAACAGAAACTGACCGATCTGGGGGGCGTTGTCGCCGCTGCCGCGCATGAACTGGGCACGCCTCTGGCGACGATAAAACTGACCAGCGCGGAACTGATCGAAGAGTTGGACGACCGCCCGGACCTGAAAGAAGACGCCGCTTTGATCCGCGAGCAGGCAGACCGTTGCCGTGACATTCTGCGCGACATGGGGCGGGCGGGCAAAGATGATCTGCATCTGCGGCAGGCACCGCTTTCGACAGTGGTGAACGAAGCGGCCGAACCACATGTCGGTCGCGGCAAAGAGGTTCATTTTTCCGAAGGCCCCGCGCAGGACGGGGATGTTCAGCAGCCCTCGATCCTGCGCAAACCCGAGATCATTCACGGTTTGCGCAACCTGATTCAGAATGCCGTGGATTTCGCCCGCGCAAATGTCTGGGTCGAGGCCGAATGGACCGACAGCAGGATCACCGTCAGCATCATGGATGACGGGCGGGGATATCCGCCCCACATGATTGGACGCATCGGCGATCCCTTTATGCGCCGAAGACGGGCAGAATCCGATCAGAGATCACGCCCGGAATACGAAGGGATGGGCCTGGGATTGTTCATCGCCAAAACCCTGCTGGAACGCAGCGGCGCCGAACTGGAATTCGCCAATGGTTCGGACCCCTACCAGCATCTGACCGACAATCCTGAACGGCGCGGGGCAATCGTCAAGGTGACCTGGCCACGCAAACTGATTGATGCACAGAAGGGTGACACCCCGGTCCCGTCGGGATCCAACACGCGCATCCAGGTGTGAATTAAGAGACCGTTAACCAATCCCACGCATAGTCTGTCCTTGTATCGTTCAGGCTTGGGGAATTTGATGGCCGATTGGATTATTCTGGCCGCGATCAGTCTTGTTTCGTGCTGTTTCGCCGTTCTGTGGCTGTTGCCACGCCGGGCTCAGCGCGACAAGGCTTTTGGTCTGTTTTCGAACACCTCGCTGTTTGACGCCGTATTCCTGTTCGATGGCGACCAACTGATTAGCCATTCTGATTTCGCACTCGCCGGGTTTGAGCATGTTGAAAACTGGCTGGACCTGCGGCGCTTGTTGCAAAGGGACTTCCCCACCTTTCCCGAAACTCCCGACAAAGTGCGCGATCAGGGCAAAATCCTGGTGTCGGCCATTGACTACACCGTTGAACGAGAAGTCGTGTGTGAGAGGATCGACGGTATCGTCCGCGTTCGACTTTGCGAATGCGCCAGGACCTCTTCGGCCGGATCGGTTACCCCAGGCGAACCAACTCGTCTGGCAATGGATCTGGCCCCCTACCCGGTATGGTTGGCGGATAACGACAATCGGGTGCAATGGTGCAATGCCGCCTATGTCGCACTTGTTCAAAAGGCACGTGATCAGGACGCCGATCTGACTGCGCCGCTTTTTGAAAGCCCGGAGGATGCCACAAGACCTACCGGAAAAACCCGCGTGTCGGTGGATGTGGCAGATACTGATCGCAAGCTTTGGTTCGATTTGACTCGGATTGAACACGAAAACGGTCATTTATGCTATGCCGTTGACGTCAACGCGATTGTCGAGGCGGAAACCGCCCAGCGCAAATTCGTGCAGACCATGACCAAGACCTTTGCCCAATTGTCCATTGGTCTCGCCATTTTTGACCGCAACCGGCAATTGGCCCTGTTCAACCCGGCCTTGATCGACCTGACCACCTTGCCGCCCGATTTCCTCAGTTGCCGCCCCAGCCTGAGCAGTTTCTTCGACCGCTTGCGGGATCAACACATGATGCCCGAACCGAAGAATTACCGCAGCTGGCGGCGTCAGATGAACGACCTTCTCGAAGCGGCTGAAGATGGAAACTATCACGAGACGTGGTCGCTACCATCCGGATCGGTCTATTCCGTCAGCGGTCGCCCTCACCCGGACGGCGCAGTGGCGTTTCTATTCGAGGATATCACCGCCGAAATCACTCTGACGCGGCGCTTTCGATCGGAAATGGATCTGATGCAGTCCATCCTGGACAAACTGGCGGACGCGATTGCCGTCTTTGCGGATGACGGTACGCTGGCCTTCACCAACTATGCGTATCAGAAGCTGTGGGGAGACGCGCACGAGGTCGGGTTCCAAAGCGAAACGGTCACCGACGTCACGCGACGCTGGCAAGACCTCTGTATTGCGACGCCGGTTTTGGGTGAGGTGCGGGATTTTGTCGAAATGCGGGAAAACCGCGCCGAATGGACAGCCGAAATCCAGATGAGAACCGGCATAACCGTGGATTGCACCGTCACACCGGTGCATAATGGCGCGACAATCGTGCGGTTTACGCAATCCGAGTTTCCCTCGAAATCCACCGCGATGGAACAGATCAGCGCCTGAACCGGGTTGCAGCCGGTCAGGCGCAAGGCCATTGTGGCGGCATGACACAGACCGCCCGATCTCTGACTTTCAAATCGCCTGAAGAAACCGCAGTTTTCGCACGGCAATTGGGAACATCTCTGCGCCCGGGCGATGTCGTTCTGCTGGAGGGCCCGATCGGCAGCGGCAAGACGCATTTCGCGCGCAACCTCATTCAGTCATTGATGGATGTGCCCGAAGATGTGCCCTCGCCAACATTCACTTTGGTCCAGGCTTACGACACGTCATCAGGGGAAATATGGCATTGCGACCTGTATCGTCTGAGCGCGGCCGAAGAAGTTGACGAACTGGGTCTGACGGACGCTTTCGATACGGCAATCTGCCTTGTGGAATGGCCGGGCAAGCTGGGCCCGCTGGCGCCCCAAGGCGCGTTGACGTTGGCTTTTAAAACAGACCCTAACAATATCGATTTCCGCCGTGTGACCCTGTCTTGGACTGCTCCGAAATGGACGGAAAAACTGGAGAGAACCGCATGACCAACAGGACGGTCCTGGCCGAAGCCCTGATTGCGCAAACACCCTGGGCCGGAGCAACACGCACGCCACTGGCCGGCGATGCCTCGAACCGGCGATACGAACGGTTGATTGATCCAACCAACGGGCGCACTGCGGTTTTGATGGACGCGCCACCTGAAAAAAGTGACGATGTTGAACCCTTCGTGCGGGTTGCCGAATACCTCCGATCGGTTGGTCTAAGCGCGCCGGAAATCTATGCCGAAGATACCCAGTACGGTTTCCTGTTGCTGGAAGATCTGGGTGATGATCTTTTTGCGCGCGTGCTGAAAAAAGATCCGGGCAAAGAGCGTGAATTGTACCGCGCCGCCACCGACGTGCTACTCCACCTGCATCAGGCGCCTTCTCTTGCCTTGCCGTCTTATGATCCGTCCCTGATGACGGAACTGGCGGCATTGGCTTTCACCAAGTATGCGGCCGGTATCCTGGGAACATGTGATGAAGACGCCATGTCCCGGTTCGAGCACCGGTTCGCGGATATCCTGCATCGTGAAACATCCATTTCGAAAGTGGTCATTCTCAGGGATTATCACGCGGAAAACCTGTTGTGGCTGCCGCAGCGCGAAGGCGTGAAGCGCGTCGGGTTGCTGGACTTTCAGTTGGCCATGCTGGGGCACCCGGCCTACGATCTGGTGTCTCTGCTACAGGATGTACGCCGAGATGTCTCGGCCGGGATCGAAATGCAGATGATCAACCACTACATCTCTGCGTCAGGTATGGACGACCATGATTTCCGCACGGCCTACAGTGTTTTGGGGGCCCAGAGAAACCTGCGTATCCTTGGCGTCTTTGCACGTCTGGCGACGGAATATGGCAAGCCTCACTATGTGGACATGATCCCGGCCGTCTGGGCACATCTGATGCGCGATCTGGATCACCCTGCCCTGGTTTCGGTGGCGTCCCTGCTGCACGAAGCTTTGCCCAGACCCACACCGGAAAACCTGGCCAAATTGAGAACGCAATGACCGGATCGCCATTTGCCGCAATGCTGTTCGCAGCCGGGTTCGGCACCCGTATGGGAGCGTTGACCAAAGACCGGCCGAAGCCATTGATCGAAGTGGCGGGGCGACCACTGATTGATCATGCGCTGGATCTTGTCGAAGATCTTGATCCCGTCCGTACCGTTGTCAACCTGCATTATCACGCTGATCAGCTCGCGGCGCATCTCGGCCCCAAAAGCGTTCTGCTGTCTCGGGAAGACCCTGAAATACTGGAAACAGGTGGCGGATTGCGGGCGGCTTTGCCGATGCTGGGCACCGACCCCGTATTCACGTTGAACACCGACGCGATCTGGTCCGGGCCAAACCCTTTGACCCTGTTGCAGCAAGCCTGGGACCCCGGTCGTATGGATGCACTGTTGATGTGTGTTCCAGTTGCGCGAACCGTTGGTCATATTGGATCGGGTGATTTCACCGCTGGAAAAGATGGACGGATCACGCGCGGTCCTGGTCTGGTTTACGGCGGGGCCCAGATCCTCAAGGCCCAGGGTTTGCATTCGTTCTCGCAAACTGCGTTTTCACTCAACCTGCTTTGGAACCAGATGCTTGATCAGGGTCGGCTTTTTGCGGTCGAATACCCGGGACGCTGGTGCGATGTAGGTCGTCCGGAAGGCATCGCGCTGGCCGAGGGTTTGCTGGCTGATGTTTGAATCCGGCTCCCTGCCCCGTGTATTTGCCGTGCCTCCCGGTACGGATTTCCCAAAGGCATTGGTCGATGGCCTGCGGCAGCGCTGTTCGGGCCCACCCGAAGCTTTGGCGCGGGTAGAGTTGATCCTGAACACACGACGCATGGAACGGCGCGTCCGCGATCTGTTCAATCAAGGGCCACCTTGCCTTCTGCCCCGTCTCTCGTTGGTGACGGACTTGGGTGAAAGGGTTGATCTGGCGCGGATCCCGCCTGCTATCCCGCCTCTGCGGCGGCGTCTTGAATTGACTCAGCTTGTATCCAAACTGCTGGAGCAACAGCCGGACCTTGCCGCCCGGTCATCGATCTTTGACCTGTCCGACAGTCTGGCCGCGCTGGTTGATGAAATGCAGGGCGAAGGCGTATCGCCTGAAGCGATCCGGCAGCTGGACGTCAGCGACATGTCCGGACACTGGTCGCGGGCACAAGCCTTTATCGGCATCGCGGATCAATTCGTCGACACCGGCGGGCAGACGATGGATGCACAGGCCCGCCAGCGCCGCGTGGTCGAAAACCTGATCGCGCGATGGCAGATTGCCCCCCCGCAACACCCGGTCATTCTGGCGGGCTCTACCGGGTCCCGTGGCACCACCCTGATGTTGATGGAAGCCATCGCGCGCCTGCCGCAAGGGGCATTGGTGCTGCCCGGGTTTGATTTCGACCAGCCGGACCACGTTTGGCAGGGGTTGGATGATGCGTTGACGTCTGAAGATCACCCACAATACCGTTTCCGCAAGTTGATGCGCGCGCTGGAACTTGCGCCGGATCAGATCACCCCATGGACGGATTTATCGGCCCCCTCACCCTCGCGTAACCGCTTGATATCCCTGACATTACGTCCAGCGCCCGTCACTGACGCCTGGATGACCGAAGGCCCCAGACTGTCCGATATAAAAGGCGCAACCGACGGTCTGACGCTGGTCGAGGCTCAATCGCCTCGCGCCGAGGCATTGGCCATCGCCCTGCGCCTGCGGCAGGCGGCGGAAACAGGACAGACCGCCGCTCTGATCACGCCGGATCGCATGTTGACCCGCCAGGTCAGCGCCGCGCTGGATCGGTGGAACATCGTGCCGGACGACAGTGCGGGCCTGCCGCTGCAACTTTCCCCGCCGGGACGTTTTCTGCGCCATGTGGCCAACCTGTTCACACGCCGTCTAGAAGGCGAGGCGCTGCTGACCCTTTTGAAGCACCCGCTATGTCATGATGGCGGTGACCGCGGAATTCATTTGCTGCACACGCGTGACCTGGAACTTGACCTGCGCCGTCACGGCCCGCCCTTTCCTGACAGTGCAAGCCTTGCGGCTTTTGCAGTGCGCAAAGAGGCCCAGGAAAGCTGGGTGAAATGGGTCGTGCAGCACTTCTGCGACCAGCAGATCACCAGTGAACTGCGCCTCGCAGACTGGGTGGAGCGTTTGATGACACTGGCCGAGGCGATCTCGGCCGGCAGCACGGGTGAAACAGGTACTCTGTGGGACAAAAACGCAGGCCAAAAGGCGCTGGAGGTGCTGAATTCTCTCAGCGCAGAGGCGCAGCATGGCGGCCTGATGACGGCCCATGACTTTGCCGATCTGCTGGGTGCTCTGCTTGCGGGTGAAGAGGTTCGTGACCGGGATGCGCCGCATCCGCACATCATGATCTGGGGCACGCTCGAGGCACGGGTGCAGGGCGCCGACCTGCTGATCCTTGGCGGGTTGAATGAAGGAAGTTGGCCAGAGGCGCCAACACCCGATCCCTGGCTGAACCGGCAGATGCGTGACAAAGCGGGGTTGTTGCTGCCCGAACGCCGGATCGGCCTGTCTGCGCATGACTTCCAGCAGGCCATCGGCGCACCCGAAGTGTGGTTGACCCGCGCGACCCGCTCGGATGATGCCGAGACGGTACCGTCGCGCTGGCTGAACCGACTGACCAACCTGTTGCAGGGTTTGCCGGGTCAGGGTGGCCCCGAAGCTCTGGTCAAAATGCGCGCTCAGGGCGAAAAATGGTTGAACTGGTCCGAGGCACTGGAAGATGCGCCGCGGATCGACCCCGCACCGCGTCCTTCTCCGCGCCCACCGGCCGCCGCGCGTCCGCGCCGTCTGTCTGTGACCGAGATAAAGAGGCTGATCCGCGATCCATACGCGATTTACGCCAAACATGTGCTTCGGCTGAAACCGCTAGATCCGCTTGTACAGGCCCCCGATGCCTTGCTAAGAGGAATTGTGATTCACGAAATCCTCGAGCATTTCATCAAGGACAGCGTCCTCGACAGGGCTTTGCTGGCGCGGGGCAATTTCCTGAAACGGGCGCATGCTCTGTTGGATCAACACGTCGCCTGGCCGACGGCCCGCAAACTGTGGCTGGCCCGGCTTGAGCGGATCGCGGATGATTTCCTCGGGGCAGAGCTCGCGCGCCGGAAGGATGGTGGCCCCGTGGCATTTGAGGCGGCGATGAAACTGGCGCTGCGCCCCCTGGATTTCACCATTGTCGGGCGCGCGGACAGAATCGATTGCAACAGCCGGGGCGCGTTGCGCATCATCGACTATAAAACCGGCGCACCACCGACGGAAAGCCAGCAATCCAAATTTGACAAACAGTTGCTGATCGAGGCGGCCATGGCCGAGCAGGGCGGGATTGAGGGCCTTGACCCGACAAGCGTGGCCGAGGCCATCTTCATCGGTATGGGTGGCAGCTATAAGGAGGTTGCGGCGCCTTTGGACAAAGAACCGACCGACAAGGTTCTTGCCGAACTGAAAGAGTTGATTTCCGCCTATTTAGAGCCTGATCAGGGGTTTTCGTCCCGTCGTATGCTGCACAAGGATACGGACATGGGTGATTATGATCACCTGGCGCGGTTCGGCGAATGGGACCGGACAGCGGAAACCTACCCCGAGGATCTGACATGAGCCCGCGCAACGACGCAACTGAACGGCAGGTACAGGCCGCGCGCCCCGATGCCTCGACCTGGCTGGCGGCCAATGCCGGGTCCGGCAAAACCCGGGTTCTGACCGACCGTGTGGCGCGTCTGCTGCTGGGCGGGGTCCAGCCTCAGCATATTCTGTGCCTGACCTACACCAAGGCCGCCGCCAGCGAGATGCAGAACAGGTTGTTCAAGCGCCTTGGCGAATGGGCCATGCTGGATGATACCCCCTTGTTGGAGGAGCTGACCGATCTGGGTGTGCCCGGCGAAATCGGTTTGGACCGGTTGGCGCAAGCACGCACCCTGTTTGCCCGCGCCATCGAAACGCCGGGTGGTCTGAAAATCCAGACCATCCACTCGTTCTGCGCGTCATTGTTGCGACGCTTTCCGCTGGAGGCTGGCGTTAGCCCGCAGTTCACCGAAATGGAAGACCGCGCAGCAGCCTTGTTGCGAGAGGAAATTGTCGAAGATTTCGCCGCAGGCCCGCAGGCCGGGTTGATTGAAGATGTGGCCCGGTTCGTCACGGACACGGGGTTTGATAAACTGACCGCTGCGATCACGCAAAAACGCAGTCTTTTTGCGCAGCCGCTCGAATGGTCCGATCTGCTGCAACGCTTCGATCTGCCCGCCGGCTTTGACGAAACAGCGCTGCTTGCGCGGGTTTTTCTTGGTGGCGAAGTCGAACTCATCCAGTCCATACTGCCCGCTTTGACCGAAAGCGGAGGCAACAATGCCAAGGCCGCCGCAAAACTGGCCGCGTTCAACGAAGCCAGATTGATACATCTACCCATGTTGGAAAGCGTGTTTCTGACCGGGAAGGGCGCAAAGGAACCCTTCACGGCCAAACTCAACGCTTTTCCCACCAAACCCCTGCGCGAAGGTGCGCTGGCCGACCGGATGCCGCAGATCGAGGCCTTCATGCGGCGGATCGAAACCGCGCGTGAACAACGCCTGGCGCTGGTCGCAGCGCAGAAAACCGCGGTTCTGCACCGCTTTGCCGCAGCCTTCCTGCCGGAATATGAAAGGCGCAAACAGTTGCGCGGCTGGCTGGATTTCGACGATCTGATCCTGCGCGCGCGGCAGGTGTTGAACGATCCGGCAGTGGCCGAATGGGTGCTGTACCGACTGGACGGGGGAATCGATCATATTCTTGTGGACGAAGCGCAGGACACCAGCCCCGATCAATGGGACGTGATCGAAAAACTGGCACAGGAATTCACCAGCGGGGAAGGGGCCCGATCCGGGGTCGAGCGTACGATCTTCGTCGTCGGCGACAAGAAACAATCGATCTATTCCTTTCAGGGCGCCGATCCACAGGCCTTTGACAGAATGCAGGAAGAGTTTGGCCGGAAATTGGCTGAATCAGGCTCTAAACTTTGGGATTCGACGTTGGAATACTCGTTCCGATCCTCCAGCGCGATCCTGACTCTGGTCGATATCCTGTTTGAAAACCGGTCTGGCGCGGGGTTTCATAAGGACAGTCAGCACCGTGCTTTCAAGGCCGATCTGCCGGGTCGTGTTGATCTTTGGCCCGTTGTCGAAAAAGTAGCGGATGCCGAAGACGGAGATTGGACCGATCCGGTCGATCGTCCCGGCGCACGGCATCACACCGTCATTCTGGCCGAGAAGGTCGCACAGTCGATCAAAGACATGATCGAACGGGGCGAGACGATCCCGGAAGATGGCAAATCCGGCCAATTCGTTCGTCGAAAAGTGCAGCCGGGGGATTTTCTGATCCTCGTGCAACGCCGCTCGGACCTGTTTGCCGAGATCATCCGTGCCTGCAAGGCGCTGCACCTGCCCATCGCCGGAGCGGATCGGCTGAAAGTGGGCGCTGAACTGGCGGTCAAGGATCTTGCGGCCTTGCTCGGCTTTCTGGCCACGCCCGAAGACAGCCTGTCTCTGGCGACGGTTCTCAAATCCCCCTTGTTCGGTTGGTCCGAACAGCAGCTTTTCGATCTGGCGCACCGTCGGAAGGAACAGTTCCTTTGGGCCGCACTGCGCAACCGCGCGGAAGAGTTTCACGAAACCCTGTCGGTGCTGAACGATCTGCGCAGCCAGATCGACTTTCTGCGTCCCTATGATCTGATCGAACGTATCCTGACCCGCCATGACGGACGGCGCAAGCTGTTGGGGCGGTTGGGGGCAGAAGCCGAAGACGGCATCAACGCGTTGTTGTCCCAGGCTCTGGCCTATGAGCGAACGGATATCCCCAGCCTGACGGGATTTCTGGTCTGGATGCAGACCGACGATCTGGAAATCAAACGACAGATGAGCGGCGTCGGCAACAGAATCCGGGTGATGACCGTTCATGGCTCAAAAGGGTTGGAGGCGCCGATCGTCATCCTGCCGGATACCGGCAAACGCCAGCCTCCGCGTGACGCCGAGATCATGCTGGCCGGCGGAACACCCTTGTGGAAAGTGTCGGCGGACGCGTCACCAAACCTGATCTCGCAGGCGCGGGAAGAGGCGCGCAACCGCGAGGAAAACGAACGGCTTCGGTTGCTGTATGTGGCTCTGACACGGGCGGAAAAGTGGTTGATCGTGGCGGCGGCAGGCGATTTGGGGAAAGACGGCAACAGCTGGTATCAGATGGTCGAGGCGGCGATGGATCGGGCCGGGGCCGCGCAGGTGCCGGGTACCGATATCCGCCGCCTGTCCCACGGGGATTGGGGCGCGCTGCCCTTGATCGATCAACCGAACACTGCCGTTCAGCAAGTCGATTTGCCGGACATGTTCCAACATCCGGCACCGGATCCGGTCGCGCCTGCAAGCACGCTCAGCCCTTCGGATCTGGGCGGCCCAAAGGCGTTGCCCGGAGATGCCGGCCTGGATGAAGATGCGGCCAAACTGCGCGGAACCCGCCTGCACCTGTTGCTGGAACACCTTCCCGCGGCCGAGAAAGACCTTTGGCCAGAGCTTTGCGCGCGGTTGCTGCCCGATATGCACGAAACGGACCGGCACGAGATTTTGAACGAAGCCGTAACTGTGCTGACAGCGGAAGGTTTGCAGCCCGTCTTTGCACCTGACACGTTGGCCGAGGTGCCCATTACTGCCGCTCTGAACGGGCAGCGGATGCTTGGGGTTGTCGATCGTCTGATCTTGTCGGAATCGGAAGTGCATGTGATTGATTTCAAATCAAATGCCACCGTTCCAGACCGCGCGGAAGACTGCCCCGACGGCCTGCTGCGACAGATGGGGGCATACGCGCAGGCGCTGGCGCAGATCTATCCGGATCGCAGCATTCGTACCGCCATTCTGTGGACCCGCACGGCGCGGCTGATGTGGTTGCCACACGATCTTGTGACAGATGCTTTGGCCCGCACCCAGATATCTTGACCTTACCCGAAGCGGCACATACGTTCTGTTCCCAAGTTTACCCCATTCAGGAGACAGAATATGTCGACCGTAGCCGTTACCGACGACACCTTTGACGCCGAAGTCAAGAATTCGACCGTTCCCGTGGTCGTGGATTTCTGGGCCGAATGGTGCGGCCCCTGCAAGCAAATCGGCCCTGCGCTGGAAGAGCTGGCGGCCGAGTATGGCGACAAAGTCAAAATCGCCAAGGTCGATGTGGACAGCAACCCGAACTCAGCCGCCGCCATGGGTGTACGTGGCATCCCCGCGCTGTTCATCTTCAAGGACGGTCAGGTCGTTTCCAACCGCGCGGGCGCGGCGCCCAAAGCCGCCCTGCAAAGCTGGATCGACGAATCCATCTGATCTGGTCCTAACAGATTATCTCGAAGGCGCCTCAGATCGGGGCGCCTTTTCTATTGAAGACATCGGAGACACCAATGGCAAAAACGCGGGTCCTTGTGGAATTCGGGATGGGCACATCCCTGCGCCGGATGGACTATACTCAGGCGTCACTGCGGGCGATCAAGGATGCGCTTTGGCACAACTCGGTCAACATCGCGGAACTGTTCGGGTTTCCGAAAGAAGCGATGATCATTGATGCCGAAATAGGGGTTCAGCAGCCGGATCAGGTGGACACCGAAGCGTTGAAGGCTGTCTTTCCCTATGGTCATCCCAACATTACTGTCACCAAAGGCGGGCTGGACATCGCAAAACCCCACAGTGACGGGCACACGGTCATCGCCAACGCCGCCCTGATCGTTTCCTTCGACATGGAGCCCGCGCAATGAGCGAAAAACGCATCATTCTGGAGATGGGAACAGGTAACGATCTGTACGGCCAGGACTATACCAAGGCAGCCCGCCGCGCGGTGCAGGATGCTTTGCACCATTCATCCATCACGTTGTTTTCAAAGCTGGGGATCGACCATTCCGAAATGCGCGTCAGCGTCACGATCGGCGTGCAGGATCCTGAACAGGTGGATTGCGATCTGGTTGCCTCGGATCTGCCGCGGGGCAGGGCCGAGGTTCGCGCAGTCAAAGGTGGGCTTGACGTTGTCGACGAAGAAGCGGGAACGCGGCACGTGGTTGCAACTGCGGCGATCGAGGCGTTTCTGCCTGATCTTGCTGGAAAATACGTTCAGGGCTGAACAAAGAAAAAGCCGCTCGGAAATCCGTGCGGCTGTCTCGAGTTGCTGATCTGCGGGAACATCAGAGATCGGCGATGTCTGCGCGGCTCAGGCCGATATCGTCAAGCTGGGCGTCGCTGAGTTCCGACAGAAGTTTGCGGGTTTTGCGGGATTCTTTCCATTCGACAACGGTGTTGACGACATTGGTGAACGCGTCCACTACGTGCAGGATGGTAGCTGCTCCGAGCGGCGCATGAATGTTAGCTGTGGTTGCCATGTGCGCGGTCCTTTGTGAAGAAACAGCCGACCCGTTGTCGGTTGTAAGCCTCATTTAGTCCTGCATGCCCGGACTCACAATTGCTGGTCTGGTAACCCCGGAATGCGTTTTTTGCATATCTTTTAGGCAATTGAAGAACGGGTTGCGCCAACCTGCGACCCAGCCCATATATACCGCCAGCGAAAACGGAGACGATCATGGCAGACAGCGACTTTCCCGGTTGGCACGGCACGACGATCATTGGCGTGAAGAAGGACGGCCAGATCGTCATAGCCGGTGATGGGCAGGTCAGCCTGGGTCAAACCGTGATCAAGGGCACGGCCCGCAAGGTGCGTCGCCTGTCCCCCGGAGGGTCTGAAGTTGTCGCCGGCTTTGCCGGGTCGACGGCCGACGCCTTCACCTTGCTGGAACGGCTGGAGGCCAAGCTTGAGGCGACACCGGGCCAACTTGCCCGTGCTTCTGTGGAATTGGCCAAAGACTGGCGCACGGACAAATACCTGCAAAAGCTCGAAGCGATGCTGATCGTCACGGACGGCAAAGACATGTTCGTGATCACCGGGGCGGGTGACGTGCTGGAACCTGAACACGACGTGGCTGCCATCGGATCCGGGGGCAATTTTGCCCTGGCCGCTGCCCGCGCGATGATGGACAGTGACAAGTCGGCGGAAGAGGTCGCGCGTCAGGCAATGGCCATCGCAGCCGATATCTGTGTCTATACCAATGGCAATCTGACGGTTGAGACGATCTCAGGCTAACAGCGCCGAGATCTCCTTGCCTTTCCAGCGGCGATGCATGCCGATCAGGCCAATGATCGCTGCGATGATCACGATGTAGTAGGGCACGCGGATATCGATGCTCATCAATCCGCCCCCGATCAGCGACATGATCCCGCCCGCAAGGCAGAACACGGCAGTGGTCACACCCATGACCCAGCCTTGATCCGCTTCGCTGACGCTGGAAGAGAACAGCCCAAGCATGGTGGGGTAGGCGATTCCGAACAGGAAATAGAAGAAAAAGACCGGCACGTAACTGAACACGCCGCTTGGGCTGAAGGCGAACGCGAAACCGCAAATCACCATGACGATGAGTGACGTGTGGATTATCGCATGTTTGCTGAATTTCTCCTGCGCGGGTTTCACCAGGAACGTGCTGGAGAAGGCCAGCGCCACACCGATGACGACCATCGCCATGCTGCCACCGATAACTCCGTATCCGAAGGCGCTGGTCAGGAAATTGTCGACAAAGACGTAGAAGGTGACATTGGCGATCATGAAGAACGAATAGACCGGCAGGATCTTCAACACCATCGGATGACCACGCACCGCCATCAGGCTGTCTGTTATGTCACGGGGGCGGAAAACAAAGGGCGTGCGATCCGTTCGGGTATCCTGGAAGAAAAACAGGACCAGAAAGATTGCAATCAGGACAAGGACAAATGCACCGTAAAAGGGCGTTCTCAGCGTGGCGAAGCCGCCCAGCAGGGCGGCGTCAGACAAGACCGCGCCGATGATCGGCCCGCCCACAAGGCCAAAGCTGACGCCTGTCACGATATAACCCATGTTCCGGTCCCGGTCTGTCGCGTCGGTGCTGCCGTCGATCATCGCCGCTTGCGCAATGGGTTGGTTGCCCGCAGTGAACCCGGTAATCGAACGCCCGACGATCAGCAGAAGAAGGCTGTTGAGATAAAGCGCGGCAATGGTCAGGGCATACCCGGCCAGAGCACCGCCCAGGCACACCAGCAAAGCGTTCTTGCGCCCGATCGAATCCGATACTTTCGAAACATAGACAACGCCCAGAAACCAAGACAGGAAAAAGCACCCGATCACGAGGCCGTAATAGAAATGCCTGCGCCCCTCGGGCGTGTTTTCGGGCAGAAACCCGGATTTCGTTTCCATGATCAGCGAGTTGATGATGGGAAAGACCAACCCCTGTCCGATCAGATCCACAAACACCACAAACAGAAGGGTAATCTTGGCAATATTTGTCATGTCTTACGCTCCTGACCCTCAAACCCTTGAAATCACTGTAGCAGAGGGTTCGCGCATTCCCCAAGCAAAGCATTTGCAAACCTGAGCCGGCATTGCTAACCAACGCGGCCATGAATACAGGCTTGGTTGTTTTCGCCCGCGCGGTGATTACCTAAGCCGCATGAAACAAATGCCGACCGAAAGGACTGCCCTTTGACCGACCTGACCCCGCGCGAGATTGTCTCGGAACTGGATCGCTTCATCATCGGGCAGAAGGACGCCAAGCGTGCCGTGGCCGTCGCCCTGCGCAATCGCTGGCGCCGCAAGCAATTGCCGGACGACATCCGCGAGGAAGTCTATCCCAAGAACATCCTGATGATCGGCCCCACCGGCGTCGGCAAGACCGAAATCAGCCGCCGTCTGGCCAAACTGGCCCGCGCGCCGTTTATCAAGGTCGAGGCCACCAAATTCACCGAAGTCGGATATGTCGGTCGTGATGTGGAACAGATCGTGCGCGATCTGGCTGATGCGGCCATCCTGCAAACCCGCGAGTTCATGCGCGAAGACGTCAAGGCCAAAGCCCATCAGGCCGCCGAAGACCGGGTGATCGAAGCCATTGCTGGCGCGGATGCGCGCGAAGGCACGCGCGAGATGTTCCGCAAAAAGCTGAAAGCCGGCGAACTGGACGACACGGTGATCGAGCTGGAACTGTCCGACACCTCGAACCCGATGCCGATGTTCGACATTCCGGGGCAGCCGGGCGGTCAGATGGGCATGATGAATCTGGGCGACATTTTCGGCAAGGCCTTTGGCGGGCGGACCGTCAAGAAACGCATGACCGTCGCCGAAAGCTATGATGCGCTGATCGGGGAAGAGGCCGACAAGCTGCTGGATGATGAAACCGTCACCCGCACCGCGCTGGAATCCGTCGAACAGAACGGCATCGTATTTCTGGATGAGATCGACAAGGTCTGCGCCCGCTCTGACGCACGCGGCGGCGATGTCAGCCGCGAAGGCGTGCAGCGCGACCTTCTGCCCTTGATCGAGGGAACCACCGTCAGCACCAAGCATGGCCCGGTCAAAACGGATCATATCCTGTTCATCGCCTCGGGTGCGTTTCATATCGCCAAACCGTCGGATCTGTTGCCGGAATTGCAAGGGCGCCTGCCGATCCGCGTCGAACTGCGCGCCCTGACCGAAGAAGACTTCGTGCGCATCCTGACCGAAACCGACAATGCCCTGACCTTGCAATACACGGCGTTGATGGGCACCGAGGACGTGACCGTCAGCTTTACCGAGGACGGCATCGCGGCGTTGGCGAAGATTGCGGCTGACGTGAACCAGAGCATCGAAAACATCGGCGCGCGGCGGCTTTACACGGTCATGGAGCGGGTTTTCGAAGAACTGTCCTTCGCTGCACCGGACAAAGCCGGTTCGGAGATCACCGTTGATGCACAGTTCGTCAGCGACAATCTTGGTGAATTGACCAAGTCCTCTGATCTGAGCCGTTACGTTTTGTAACACGGCCAGCCGTTTTTTGCCGTTGTTTTGGTCTTGCCATGCTGGACGTCGCGCAGGAATAGGCTAGCGTGTGCACAAGTCACCCCGAGGTCTGGCCCGTGCTGCGATACTTCGTCATTCTGTTCATATCCCTTTCGCTCAGCGCCTGTGTCGACCGGACGGTGTCCGAGGTCGTGCCCGGTGCCGTGAACATCGGAAAACCTGAAACCATCTTCGCAAGCACGACCCGCGCGCGTGAGGCTGATGGCTCCTATGGATTCCGACGCGGTGAAACGCTCAGGTTCCTGGAAACGACGGTTTCTATTCCACCCACGCATACTCCGGGTACGCTCCGCTTCTCCTACGCGAACCCGAATCCGCGGAAAGAATTCGTTCTGGCAGACGTGACCGAGTTGGATGGACCGCAGGGGCTACGCAAACACCTGCGAGGACAGGATGATGTCACGATCTTTGTGCACGGCTACAATTCGACCCAGACAGAAACGATCTTCCGCGCGGCGCAACTGACACATGACATCGGCCTCCCCGGATCAACGCTGGTGTATTCCTGGCCCAGCCGCGCGACGGGCTATGGATATGCCTATGATCTGGACAGTATGCTGTTCGCCCGCGACGGGTTGGAACAGACCATCCGCGAACTGAAAGCCATGGGTGTCAAACGCGTTATTCTGGTCGCGCATTCCATGGGCGGTGCGTTGACGATGGAGATGATGCGGCAAACCGAATTGCAGGAACCCGGCTGGGCCAAGCGAAACATCGAAGGGGTCGTTCTGATCTCGCCTGATCTTGATCTTGATCTGTTTCGCTCGCAGATGAAACGTATCGACAACCCCCCCGATCCGTTCATTGTAATGGTGTCGCAAAAGGACAAGATCCTGAACATCTCGGGCCGCTTGCGTGGCACGGATGAGGGCCAGCGGTTGGGGAACATCAGTTCGGTTGACTCGCTCGAGGAATTCCCGATCAGCGTGATCGACACGACTGCTTTCAACAGTGACGCGGCATCCTCGCATTTCGTTGCCGCGACCTCTCCGGCTTTATTGTCGATCCTCAACTCGTTGCGGCGCGTCAACAATACCTTCGGGCGGGAAGATCGACCGGCCATTGATATTCTGGTACCACCCAGCGAGCGCAATCCAGACGGGGCCACTGAAATTGTTCTGACGGAAACCGGGCAGGCACAGGTTACCACTCCGTGACGCGGTTCAAGCTGCGTCGGTATCTTCTGGACAATGCCACCTGGCTTGGCGCCGGCGTTCTTCTGACGTTTTTATCCAGCTTCGGGCAGACATTCTTCATCTCGATCTTTGCCGGTGAAATCCGCGCGGAATTCGGCCTCGGCCACGGTGCGTGGGGTGGGCTATACACATTGGGCACAACCCTGTCGGCCATCGTGATGATTTGGGCCGGAGGGCTGACGGATATCTTTCGCGTCCGGGCGCTGGGTCCGGCGGTTCTGGCTGGGTTGGCCCTGGCCGCCCTTGCCATGGCGCTGAATACCTGGCTTCTGCTGTTGCCGGTGGTGATTTTTCTGTTGCGCCTGCTGGGTCAGGGGATGAGCACACATCTGGCCGCGGTCGCCATGGCGCGGTGGTTTACGGTCACGCGGGGCAAGGCGCTTTCCATTGCATCCATCGGCTATGCCATCGGTGAGGCCCTGCTGCCCCTGATCTTTGTTGCAGCCATGGTTTACCTGGACTGGCGTTGGCTGTGGGTGGTCGCGGCAGGGATGACTGCCTTGGGAATACCCGTGTTGATGCGGCTGTTGCGCGAGGAACGAACGCCGCAAAGCCTTGCCAGCGAATCCTCTGCCATTGGGATGCAGGGTCGCCACTGGAGCCGTCGCGACGCGCTGTTTGACCCCTTGTTCTGGTTCATGGTGCCCGCCGTGCTTGCGCCATCGGCATTCATCACCGCGTTTTTCTTCCATCAGGTCTATTTCGCCGAGGTCAAAGGCTGGCAGCATATCCAACTGGTCGCTCTGTTCCCGATCTTTACCGGAGTATCACTGCTGTCGATGTTTGCTGCGGGCTGGGCATTGGACAAATGGGGCACTGCACGCATCATGCCATTCTATCAGCTTCCGATGGCGGTTGGGTTTGTGGTTCTGGGCATGACTGAATCAATCAGCGGCGCGACGATTGGGTTGGTGTTTCTTGGCCTGACGGTCGGAGCGAACAGCACGTTGCCCAGCGCGTTCTGGGCAGAATTCTATGGGACCCGGCATATCGGGGCCATCAAGGCGATGGCTGCGGCTGTCATGGTACTGGGGTCAGCCATCGGCCCCGGTCTGACCGGTGTTCTGATTGACCTTGGTATCCCGCTGAGCATTCAGTTTTTTTGGATTGGCCTGTTCTTCGTGCTGGTATGCAGCCTTGTTTGGGTCGGTATTTCCCGCGCACGTCGCGACCTTTAACGCACCCGCCTGAGATACACGTAATACGCCCCGTCTCCGCCGTGGCTTATATGAGCCGGCGTGACCTGCAACACCGCCTGGGCCAGCGGTGGGATCGACAACCAGTGAGGAACCTGATTTCGCAGAACACCTCGCGGCGTCGGAATCGGACCGGGCTCGTCCCGATCCTTGCCTTTGCCGGTCACGACCAAAACCAGACGCTTACCCTGTGCTTGCGCGCTCAGGATGAATCGGATCAGCGCGGGATGGGCCGAAGCCACCCGCATACCGTGCAGATCCAGCTTGCCTTCGGGTTTCAGCTTGCCGCGCTTCATCCGGCCAAAGGCCTTGTTGTCCATCTGAACCGGTGCATTGCGCAACGCATCCGTCACCGTCGGCTTCAGGTCGTTCGGTTTCGGTTTCGACTGATGGGCTTGTCCAAGTTCGAATGCCTGAAAACGCGGTTTCGGGGTTTTCTTGGGCTTGGGTTTCGGCAAAGAGGTCGGATGGATCGTCTGCGGGATCTCGGGGTGCAGCCTCTCGGCCTGTTTGGCGACCTTGCGCCACAGCTCGATCTCTTCGCTTGTCAGTTTGCGCCGGGTCATCAGAATTCATCCGGCAGCAGGGCATAGGCACGCTGGATGGGCAGCAACAGCACCATCCGGCCCGGATCCTTCAGCTTGCCCGCGGCCTGACCGGCTTCGTCCCCCGTTCCGAAAAAGATATCGGCCCGCTGCGCGCCTTTGATGGCCGCACCCGTATCCTGCGCGATCATCAGGCGGTGGATCGGTTCCTTGCCGTCCTTTTCCACCCAAACCGGTGCGCCCAGCGGGGTGTAGGCGGGATCAACCGCGATGCTGCGCATAGTCGTGACAGATCGGTTCATGGCGCCCAGCGGCCCAAGCTCGGGCGCGACACGCGAAACTTCGCGGAAAAACACATATGAGGGGTTGTGGAACAGCAGTTCCGCACCGGCCTCGGGGTTCTTGCGCACCCAGGCGCGGATCATCTGCGCGCTGACCTCATGCGCGCCAAGAATGCCGCGCCGCACCAGTTCCACGCCAATTGACCTATAGGGATGCCCGTTCGCACCGCCATACCCGACGCGCAAAGCGCCGCCATCCGGCAATCGAACGCGGCCCGAACCCTGGATTTGCAGAAAAAACAACTCTACGGGGTCATCGACCCAGGCAATCTCAAGCCCGCGGCCCTGCATGACATCACTGGTCAGGATTTCTCGCCGGCTCAGCCAGTGCCCCTCAGCGCGGGCCTCGGGCGGCATTTTGTAGATGGGATACTTGAAACGATCCGTCCGGGTACGCGCACCATCAAGTTCGGGTTCGAAATACCCCGTGAACAGGGCATCCTCACCATCCTCGACCAGAACAGGGCGAAAAAAGAGCTCAAAGAACGACCGTGCCGCTTCGGCATCATAGGTTCTTGCCACACCGCACAGGGCCCGCCAATCGGGATCCTTCAGATCCCCGCAGGTGTTCAGAAAAACGGACAGGGCTGCACCGTGGTCATCCTCGGCCCAGCCACGCAGATCATCGAACGACAGAATGGATCGCGTTGCCTCGGCCCCGGCAGCGCTGGCAGTGGTCATTGCACCCACCAGTAAAAGCGACCGGAGCGTGGCAATCATGCGTCCGTGGCAACAAGCAGCCAGTTCGGATCGTCCTTGCCCATCACACGGGCAAAGGTCCAGCTGTCCTTTTGGCGTTTCACGGTGTTGGGGCTGCCTTCGACGATATCGCCACCGCGATCCCGCACGACCGATGTCAGTTCACCCACGAATTTCATGGTGATCTCGGCCTGATTGGTATCCTTGTCGAATTTCACATCCGTCAGGGTCGTCTCTCGGACACCGATGAACTCGGCCTCGATCGTCAGGCCCTGATCTTCTCGTGCGGCGACGCCCGCAACGAAGGATTCAAAAACTTCTTCCGACAGGAATGGCTGGATCTCGTCCAGGTTTCCCTTCTCAAACCCCATCACGATCATTTCATAGGCACCGCGCGCACCCTGAACAAACTCGGTGACGGAAAAACCGGGTTCAACGCGTTTCATCGCCGCCAGCGTCTGTGCCAGCTCGCTGTCTTCCGGGACATGGTCTGTGATGTCATGATCCGGGCCGCCTTCGATCACTTCGAAATCGCGGCGCGACTTATGCGCTTCGGGCTGCTGCTGCACAGGCGGTTTCTCAAAACCTTCACGCGTGCCCAACACGCTCTTGAGGCGCAGGATCAGGAAAACGGCAATTCCGGCCAGGACCAGCAACTGGATCATGGGTTCGTTCATTTCATCCTCTTTTCAGAACCGCGGCTTTGTATACGCGGCCTCATGCCACTATGTAGGTGACCGTAGGTGGCAAGTCCACAGCCCGGCCTAAGGGAAAGGATAACGCAAATGTATCTGTTCTTGGCATTTTTGTTGGTGCCCATCATCGAGATCGCGCTGTTTATTCAGGTTGGCGGGTTGATCGGCTTGTGGCCAACCCTTGCCATCGTAGTACTGACGGCGGTTTTGGGCACTGTTTTGGTGCGGACACAAGGTCGCATGGCGTTGGGAAACCTGCAACGGTCGTTTGCCGAACTGGACGACCCGACCGAGCCGCTGGCCCATGGTGCGATGATCCTGTTGTCGGGCGCTTTGTTGCTTACACCGGGATTCTTTACTGATGCCATTGGATTTGCGTTGCTTGTTCCCGGCGTGCGGGTTGCGGTTTTCAGGTATCTCAGATCCAAAGTCACCGTTACCCAGTTTCAGATGGGTCAAGGCCCCGGTTTTCAGTCACGGGGAAATCCGTTCGATCAGGGTGACATCATAGATGGCGACTTTACCGAGGTCCGCCCAAAAAATGATCCGTCAAAGCCGTCTAAATGGGTGGAAGGCCCCCACCGGCATTGAGGTGCCGCGCCCAACTTGATAAGCAGTGGCGAATTTCATTTTTGGAGTAGATCCATGGCCGAAGAAAAAGCTGCAGAAAACACTGCGGCCAAAGCCGCCCCGCAAGTTCAGATGCGTGTTCTGGGGCAGTTCATCCGCGACATGTCCTTTGAGAACGTGATGGCCCAGAAGGGTGTTTCCGGTGACGTACAGCCCGAAATCGCGGTTCAGGTGAATCTGGACGCCAAGAAGCGCCCGACAGACCACCAGTTCGAAGTGTCGATCAAGCTGAACCTGACATCCAAAGCCAAAGGCCTGGAAGACGTTCTGTTCCTGTGTGAGCTGGACTATTGCGGCCTGTTCCACGTGGAAGGTGTGCCGGAAGACCAGTTGCACCCGTTCCTGATGATCGAATGCCCGCGGATGCTGTTCCCGTTCCTGCGCCGCATCGTCAGCGACATCACCCGTGACGGCGGTTTCCCACCGGTGAATCTGGACAATATCGATTTCGTCGCCCTGTACCGCAACGAATTGATGCGTCGTCAGGCCGAACAGTCCCAGAAGACAGACGCCTGAGGGTTTGGCCCGTGCCTGACAGGGTCAGGTGCGGGTCCACAGGGCATTGTCGCCCAGTTTTTCTATGAATGCATCATGTGCCGCGCGTTCATCCTCGGTAATGCGAGACGGCAGTGGCGTTGCTCGTGGTGCCGGTCGCCAATCATCGCCGCCGCCTGCCACGGATGATGCAGATGTTGACAGTCCAAAATCGGGCTGTCGTCCTCCGATCAGCTCAAGATAAACCTCGGCCAGGATTTCCGAGTCGAGCAACGCGCCGTGCAGCACACGGTTCGAGTTGTCGATATTGAAACGACGGCAAAGCGCATCCAGTGAGGCCGGCGAACCGGGAAACCGTTTGCGCGCAATCGCCAGTGTATCCAGCGCCTGTTCCATCGGGATGAGCGGGGCACCCATCCATTTCAGTTCGGCATTCAGGAACTTCATGTCGAAAGATGCATTGTGGATCACCAGCCGCGCATCGCCGACGAATTCGCGAAAAGCGTGACCGATCTTGGCAAAAACCGGTTTGTCTTTCAGCGTCACTTCACCCTTTTCCGGCGGACGCGGGCTTTCCAACAGGTCCGGGCCGATGCCATGCACGCCAAATGCCTCTTCCGGCATCGAGCGTTCGGGGTTGATGTAGACGTGATACGTCTCACCCGTTGCGACGTGGTTCCACAGTTCAACGGCGCCGATTTCAACGATCCGATCACCGCTTTCGGGATCGAAACCCGTGGTTTCGGTGTCGAGTACAATTTCACGCATCTGCCATCCCCGCCCGTATTTGCCTGACCACATCCTGCACCTGCGCGCGGGCGTGGTCCAGAGTGTCGGTCACGATAACGTAATCCGACCGCGCGCATTTTTCTTCATTCGGCATCTGCTTGGCGCGGATTTGCTCGAACTGCGCCTCGGTCATTGTGCCCCGTTCCATGACGCGCCGCTTTTGCTCGTCGGCCGGGATCGAAACACACGCCACCGCGTCCATCGCCGCGTCACCGCCCGTTTCAAACAAAAGCGGAATGTCGAACACCAGGATGTCGTTTGTCGCGGTATCACGAAATGCAGCGCGGTCAGCAGCGACCAGAGGGTGGACGATGGCTTCGATGGCCTTCAGCGCAGCGGGATCCGTGGCAATTATCTGTTTCAGCGCCTCCCGGTTGACCGCACCGTCCTGAATGGCCGACGGAACCATTCGTTCCATGGGGCCAACGGCCGCGCCCCCCCTGGAATACAGGCGATGCACCGCCGCGTCCGCATCCCACAAGGCACAACCTTCTTCGACGAACATCTGCGCCGTTGTGCTCTTCCCCATGCCGATGGAACCGGTCAGGCCAAGCGCAAAACTCATGCCAAGGCCGCCGCACGTGCATCAGCATCAACTTCGGGGCGCACACCGAACCAGCGTTCAAAACCGGGCACTGCCTGATGCAACAACATGCCCAGCCCATCGACTGCGGTGCATCCCGCCTGTTCAGCGGTTTGCAACAGCCGGGTTTTCAATGGCGCATAAACCAGATCCGTCACCACGGCACCGGGCTGCAACCCATCAAGCGGAACCCGCAATTCCGGTTGGCCCTGCATGCCCAACGAGGTGGTGTTCACCACGAGTTCTGCGTTTTCGATGACATTTCCGGCCTGAACCCAATCCACCACGCGGATACGTTGACCGAATTCCTCTTTCAGATGATCCGCCCGGGCACGGGTTCGGTTGGTCAGCAGGATTTCCGGAACGCCCGCGTCAGACAATGCCTGCAACACGGCGCGCGCGGCTCCTCCGGCGCCGAAGACAACAGCCGGCCCGTCCTTTGCATTCCAGTCCGGCGCACCGGTGCGAAGATTCTCCATGAACCCGTACCCGTCAGTGTTATCCGCGTGGATCGAGCCATCTTCACGAAACACCAGAGTGTTCGCCGCACCTATCACCGTTGCGCGGTCAGACGCATGATCCGCGATCCTCAAGGCGGCTTCCTTGTGGGGAACAGTCACATTGGCGCCGACAAAACCCGCCTTGGGCAGGGTGCGCAGCACAGTTTCCAGGTCGGCGGGTGCCACATCCATCGGGATGTAATGACCGGCAAGACCGTATGTCTTCAGCCAATGACCATGCAATTTGGGGGATCGTGAGTGACCAATGGGATGTCCAATCACACCGGCCAAAGGAACCCGATAGTCCGTCATTGATCGATTACCCCTTTGACAGCCAGAAAGTTGAGCAGCTCCAACAGGGGCATACCCAAAACGTTAAAATAGTCGCCGTCAATGGTGGCGAACAGGCGGACACCTTCTTCCTCCAGCTTGTAAGCTCCGACGGCGTGGCGGATACTGTTCCAGTTTCGCGCGACGTAATCCTTCAGATAGGCGTCGGAACTGGCCCGCATCCGCAATCGCACCTGCCCCACATGCCGCCAGACCGGCTGAGCATTCTGAAAGATCACCGCTGCGGACAAAAGCATGTGCCGCTTGCCTCGCATGGCTTTCAGCTGGGCCAACGCCTGTTCGGGGGTTTCCGGCTTTGACATCAGCTGACCGTCAAAATCCAGAACCTGATCACATCCCAGAACCATGGCACCGGGGTTTTTGTCGCTGACCTTCCGGGCCTTCATTTCTGCGAGTGTGTCGGCAATGTCCCGTGGAGATGCGTTTTCAGCCAGCAGGGCGCGTTTGGCCGTCTCTTCATCCACGCGCGCGGTTTGAACCACAAACGGTACGCCTGCATTTTCAAGCAGCTGCGCGCGAATGGCGGATCCGGAAGCAAGAAGAATGGGGACAGACATGTGGAAAACCCCGTGCGCAAATCATTGAGAGTTCAGGGGTGCTTTGTATGGTTTTCCGGTTGACACGCAACCCCGTGGATTTCGCGCCAGAGATCCCCGAGTCGCTCAAATCCCATCCCGTCCGGACAAGGATAAGTCAGTTTCTCTGGAAAACCCCGATATCCCAAATTCTCCTACCAGTTATCCCCAAGCGGAACAAGGAATGATGTGAATAAGATATTGATTTTAAATGCTAAAAATATCCACCAACAGAATCACCTGGAAAATTCCGTGTTCTGTCCACCTGGGGAAAACACTTGTGTAAAAAAGTAATCCACGGATTTTACTCACCCTACAAAACCATCATCCTTTTTCTTTTCCTATTTTTTTATTAGGGAGGGTCCCGAACAACGCCCGGAGCCGAAATGACCGATCTTCTGTTCACTTTGTACCCATGGGTGAAATCGCTCCATATCATGGCGGTGATTTCGTGGATGGCGGGTCTGTTCTATCTGCCCAGGTTGTTTGTCTATCACGTCGAAAAGGCGCAGGCCGTCGAAGGCGCACAGGACATTTTCTTTGAAATGGAAGAAAAACTGCTGCGTGTGATCATGAGACCGGCGATGATCGTGGCTTGGGTTTGTGGTTTGATCATGGTGTTTACGCCGGGCATCGTGGGATGGGACTGGAGCTGGCCCTGGGTCAAGGGCGCGGCGGTGATCGGCATGACCTGGTTCCATCACTGGCTGATGGCGCGACGCAAGGATTTTCTGGAAGGGCGAAACACGCTCAGTGGGCGGCAGTTTCGCATGATGAACGAGGTCCCGACCGTTTTGATGGTTGCCATCGTTCTGGCGGTTGTTCTGAAGTTCTGAGGGCCTGTTTGACTCCGCCCCGCACTGCGCTTATGTAGGGATCAACACGCCCGTCCGGGCGGCGTATCTTCCATACTGAAATTCCACTTCGTGCCGCGTTGCCTGCGGTGAAGGTATATATCATGACAACCGAATCCCTGAATCTTGCTGATCTGAAAGCCAAAAGCCCCAAAGACCTTCTGGCGATGGCCGAAGAGCTGGAGATCGAAAACGCCTCGACCATGCGCAAGGGCGAGATGATGTTCCAGATCCTGCGCGAACGCGCTGATGAAGGCTGGACCGTTGGTGGCGATGGCGTGCTTGAAGTGCTTCAGGACGGTTTCGGCTTCCTGCGCTCGCCCGAGGCGAACTATCTGCCCGGCCCGGATGACATCTATGTCTCACCCGAGATGATCCGCCAGCACTCATTGCGGACAGGGGATACCGTGGAAGGCGAGATCAAAGCCCCGGATGAGAATGAGCGCTATTTCGCGCTGACGAAGGTGACCAAGATCAACTTCGAAGACCCGGAAAAGGCCAAGCACAAGATCCTGTTCGACAACCTGACGCCGCTTTATCCGGATGAGCGGCTGAAGATGGAGATCGAGGATCCGACCATCAAGGACAAGTCCGCACGGGTGATCGACCTGGTCGCGCCGATCGGCAAGGGCCAGCGGTCGTTGATCGTGGCGCCGCCGCGCACCGGTAAGACGGTGATCCTGCAAAACATCGCGCATTCGATCGAGCGCAACCACCCGGAATGCTACCTGATCGTCCTGCTGATCGACGAACGCCCGGAAGAAGTCACCGACATGCAGCGTTCAGTGAAGGGCGAGGTCGTATCCTCAACCTTTGATGAACCCGCGACCCGCCACGTGGCCGTGTCAGAAATGGTCATCGAAAAAGCCAAGCGTTTGGTCGAACATAAACGAGATGTTGTTATTCTTCTCGATTCGATCACAAGACTTGGTAGAGCCTTTAACACAGTGGTCCCATCCTCGGGTAAAGTTCTGACCGGTGGTGTGGACGCAAACGCCCTGCAACGGCCCAAGCGTTTCTTTGGCGCGGCGCGGAATATTGAGGAGGGTGGTTCGCTGACCATCATCGCGACCGCACTGATCGATACCGGCAGCCGGATGGACGAGGTCATCTTTGAAGAATTCAAAGGTACAGGCAACTCGGAAATCGTTCTGGATCGCAAGATCGCGGACAAGCGTGTGTTCCCGGCCATCGACATCCTCAAATCCGGCACGCGGAAAGAGGATCTTCTGGTCGACAAGGGCGATCTGGCCAAGACCTTCGTTCTGCGGCGTATCCTCAACCCGATGGGCACGACCGACGCAATCGAGTTCTTGTTGTCCAAGTTGAAGCAGACAAAGACAAACAGCGAATTCTTCGATTCCATGAACACCTGACACTGGTCTTTAACTCTAGCGAGGCCTTCGAATGGATACGATATTCGCCTTGGCCAGCGCGCAGGGCAAAGCCGGGGTGGCGGTCATCCGCCTCTCGGGTCCGGACTCCCATTCAGCAGCGGCGCGCCTGACGGGTGGTGCGCTGCCAAAGCGTGGCATGGTCCTGCGCACTCTGACCGATCATGGCGGAGCGCGTTTGGACGACGGATTGGTCTTGACCTTCCAGGCTCCGGCCAGTTTTACCGGTGAGGACGTGGCCGAGCTTCAGATTCATGGAAGCACCGCCTCTGTTAACGCCGTGCTGCGTTGCCTGTCGGATACGGAAGGGTTGCGCATCGCTGAACCGGGTGAGTTCACACGCCGGGCACTGGAAAACGGCAAGATGGACCTGACTCAGGTCGAAGGCCTGGCCGATTTAATCGATGCAGAAACGGAAGCACAACGTAAGCAGGCGCAGACCATTCTGGCGGGCGAGCTGGGCACATTGGCCGAACGGTGGCGTCGGGATTTGATACGGGCTGCGTCCCTGTTGGAGGCTGTCATCGATTTTGTTGATGAAGAAGTTCCAACCGATGTGACGCCGGAAGTGCGCGAACTGATCCAAGGCGTCATGTCGGACCTTCATCGCGAAGCAGATGGCGTCAAGACTGCCGAGCGAATTCGTACAGGGTTCGAGGTTGCGATCGTCGGCCTTCCAAATGCGGGAAAATCCACCCTTTTGAATGCCTTGGCGGGCCGTGAGGCGGCCATTACTTCAGAATATGCCGGGACCACGCGTGATGTGATCGAAGTTCGCATGGATCTGGCTGGATTACCGGTGACCTTGCTGGATACGGCAGGGCTGCGAGAGACTGAAGATCATGTCGAAAACCTGGGTATCGAGCTTGCGCGCAGCAGAGCGGAGGCCGCCGATCTTCGCGTTTTCCTGTCTGAAACACCGAAGGACCTGGGGGTGGAGATGCGGGAAGATGATATACATGTTTTGCCCAAAGCAGATCTTAGAGGGATCGGGGAAAAGGGTGTGTCAGGGAAAACTGGCCAGGGAATAGATGCGTTAGTAGACCAGATATCGTGTGTTCTGTGCCAGCGAACCACTACCCATGGTATTGCAACTCGGGAACGTCACCGCATTGCAATCACCAGAGCATTGGACTCACTCACATCTGCAATCGCGGTTCTGGAATCAGGCCCAGACCTGTATGATATCGCGGCAGAGGAGCTGAGAACCGCCATACGCGCTCTTGAATCCCTGGTGGGCAGAATAGACGTGGAGACTCTGTTGGATGAAATCTTCTCGAGCTTCTGTTTGGGAAAATAAGGAGTGTTTCACG
The DNA here is from genome assembly GCF_056543025.1 of Ruegeria sp. A4. Taxonomy (NCBI): domain Bacteria; kingdom Pseudomonadati; phylum Pseudomonadota; class Alphaproteobacteria; order Rhodobacterales; family Roseobacteraceae; genus Ruegeria; species Ruegeria sp. A4. The sequence continues at coordinate 40,599 of NZ_JBQGAW010000003.1, forward strand.
TGAAACATTCGAAGTTTGATGTCATCGTCATCGGCGCGGGTCACGCCGGAACCGAGGCCGCCCATGCATCAGCCAGAATGGGCGCAACAACTGCGCTTGTAACGCTGTCTGCAACGGACATTGGCGTCATGTCCTGCAATCCAGCGATTGGCGGTTTGGGGAAAGGCCATCTTGTGCGAGAGATTGACGCCTTGGATGGCGTCATGGGTCGCGTGGCGGATCAGGCCGGCATTCAGTTTCGGCTATTGAACCGTCGTAAAGGGCCAGCCGTTCAGGGGCCGAGAGCGCAGGCGGATCGCGCCCTTTACCGTCTTGCCATGCAACAGGTAACAGAGAAACAGGATAACCTGTCTGTCGTTGTCGGCGAGGTTGTCGATTTTCTGATGAACGGCGAAAAAGTTGCAGGTGTTGTTCTTTCTGATGGATCAGAGCTTACCGCCCGCGCCGTTATTCTGACGTCCGGTACGTTTCTAAGGGGCGTCATCCATATCGGTGACGTGTCTCGCCCAGGCGGGAGAATGGGGGATCGGCCTTCCATCAAACTGGCTGAGCGGTTGGATGGATACGATCTTCCCATGGGGCGATTGAAAACCGGCACACCGCCGCGTCTGGATGGGCGAAGCATTGATTGGTCCGATCTTGAAAGGCAGGACGGCGACGATGAACCAGCCCTGTTTTCTTTCATGTCGAAATCCGTTGTCGCGCCCCAGATTTCTTGCGGAATTACGCATACAAATGCGCGAACACATGAGATCATTGCGGCAAATCTTTCGAAATCTGCCATGTATGGCGGTCACATCGATGGCGTAGGCCCGCGTTATTGCCCTTCGATCGAAGATAAGATCGTACGCTTCGCCGACAAGGAATCGCATCAAATCTTCCTTGAACCCGAAGGGGTCAACGACCACACAATCTATCCGAACGGCATATCGACATCTCTGCCCCAGGATGTTCAGCTGGACTATGTGCGGTCAATCAAAGGCTTGGAAAATGCAGAGATTCTGCAACCGGGATATGCGATTGAATACGACTATGTTGATCCGCGTGTCCTGAGCGCTTCTTTATCCTTGCCGGATGTTTCCGGACTATATCTAGCGGGCCAGATAAATGGGACCACAGGATATGAGGAAGCCGCGGCTCAGGGCATGGTGGCGGGCCTCAACGCGGCGTTGGAGACCCAAGGGCGGGAGCCCATCCATTTTACACGATCCGACAGTTACATAGGCGTAATGATCGACGATTTGACAACTCGAGGAGTTGCTGAACCTTACCGCATGTTCACGTCACGCGCGGAGTTCCGGCTATCTCTGCGCGCCGACAATGCTGATCAACGGCTGACACCAATTGGTTTGGAATTGGGGTGCGTCGGAGAAGAGCGCAAGGTACAGTTCGAAGATAAAATGCACCAACTTGAGAGTGTGAAGTCAAAGCTGACGAAACGGACTTATACGCCCAAGGAAGTTCTCGCTGCCGGTATAAACGTTAATCAGGACGGAAACCGGAGGGATGGGATGGCAATTCTGGCATTCCCTGATACCTCGTTTGAAGATTTGTTGCCTCTCGTTCCTGATTTGCAGGACGTCGACCCAAAAATCAGGCTCCAGATCGAGCGGGACGCCTTGTATGCCAACTACATTGCCAGGCAAAAGCGGGACGTCGAAGCAATGAAGCGGGATGAATCCTACGTTATCCCGCATGAGTTCGATTATTTTTCCTTGGACGGCCTGTCGTCGGAGATGAAACAGAAGCTGTCGCAAGCGAAGCCCGCAAATATCGCACAGGCAAGCCGTGTCGAGGGCGTCACGCCAGCAGCACTGACGCTTGTTCTGGCAAAACTACGCCGGGATCAAAGAGCTCGCCACGCATGAAGGTTGATTTTTCGAAGTTTGAAGACCTGAATGTTTCACGTGAAACATTCGATCGCCTCGTGACCTATGTTGATCTGGTGAAGCGCTGGAATCCCAAGATCAACCTCGTGTCTAAGAACAGTTTGGAGCATATCTGGGACCGGCATATTCTTGATTCCGTGCAAGTCTATCGGTGCGCTGACAGGTTTGACACCTGGGCAGACCTGGGAAGCGGAGGCGGATTCCCTGGTATGGTCTGCGCCATCATCGCCGCGGAAGAAAATCCAGGCGCCGCATTCAATATGATCGAGAGCGATCAGCGGAAATCAGCTTTCTTGCGCAGCGTTGCGCGGGAATGCGGCATAAAATGCACGGTGACTTCAAAAAGGATTGAATCGGTTGATCCTTTGGCTGCAAACATAGTTTCCGCCCGAGCGCTGGCTGACTTGCGCACCCTGTTGTCCTTTTGTGACAGGCATTTACACACCAACGGGACAGCGTTGTTGCCCAAAGGCGCAAATTGGAAAAAAGAGCTGGAAGACGCACGTGAGGAATGGAATTTCAAGGCTGAGGCGATTACAAGTTTAACTGAACCTCAAGCCGTTATCCTTAAGATAAATGGAGTATCACGTGGTTGATTTATCTCGACCTTCAGGGCCTCGGATAATTGCTGTTGCCAATCAGAAGGGCGGGGTCGGAAAAACAACCACAGCAATCAACCTTGCAGCAGGATTGGCCGAATCCGGGTGTCGGGTCCTGGTGGTTGACCTAGACCCGCAGGGGAACGCTTCGACGGGTTTGGGTGTCGAAGATCGAGACTGGACAACTTATGATCTGATCCTAGACGACGCGCCATTGGAAGCCGTCGTTCAGGAGACTGAAATCGAAGATCTTTTCGTTGTTCCGGCGACCGTTGATCTGAGTTCCGCCGATATTGAACTGATCTCCAACGAAAAACGCAGCTATCTTTTGCATGATGCTTTGAGGCAGCCAGCCATAGATGCGTTTGAACTGGATTTTGTGCTTATCGACTGCCCGCCGTCCTTGAACTTGCTGACCGTGAATGCAATGGTTGCGTCGCATTCGGTGCTTGTGCCGTTGCAGAGCGAGTTCTTTGCCCTTGAAGGGCTTTCACAACTGATGCTGACGATTCGAGAGGTCCGCCAAACGGCGAACCCAGATCTGAGAATCGAAGGTATTGTGTTGACCATGTATGACAACCGCAACAACTTGTCCCGTCAGGTTGAAAAGGACGCGCGTGACAATCTGGGTGAGATGGTCTTTAAAACGAAGATACCCAGAAATGTGCGGGTCAGCGAAGCGCCGTCATATGCGCTGCCTGTTTTGCAATATGACTCGGGATCGCTTGGGGCCATGGCCTACCGGCATCTTGCTCGTGAGATCTTGCACAAGAACAATAAGACCGCTGCCTGAGCGGGAACGAGGAGGGCGACATGAGCGCCAAGAAAGCAAAGTCCAGAGGTTTGGGGCGGGGGTTGTCTGCCCTTATGGCGGATGTGAATCCTGAATCAGAAGGCCGGATTTCAACGGATGCACGCAGACCGGATCTGAAAGTCCCGATTGAAAAGCTGAAAGCCAACCCCAACCAGCCGCGCCGGACATTCATGCCCGAGCAGTTGGACGAGCTGGCAGCGTCGGTCAAGGAAAAAGGTATCATTCAGCCGTTGATCGTTCGCGCGACGGGGCCCGATGAATACGAAATCGTCGCGGGGGAACGCCGTTGGCGCGCGGCGCAGATGGCGCAGCTGCATGATATCCCGGTGATTGTACGCGATTTCGATGATACGGAAGTGTTGGAAGTTGCGATTATCGAAAACATCCAACGCGCGGATCTGAACGCGGTGGAAGAGGCCGCCGGCTACAAGCAGTTGATGGACCGGTTTGGTCACACGCAGGAAAAGCTTGCCGAGGCCCTGGGCAAAAGCCGCAGCCACATCGCAAATCTTTTGCGGCTTCTGTCCTTGCCGTTGGATGTGCAAACCCTTGTTATTGAAGGTAAATTATCCGCCGGGCACGCCAGGACACTGATTACGGCGGAAAATCCGTCGGAACTTGCGAAACAGATCGTCAAAGATGGCTTGTCGGTGCGCGCAACCGAGGCGTTGGTCAAAAAGCAGCTACAAGGCAGTGCCGAGCGTTCTACACCCCGCTCCAGAAATCTGGATGCCGGAAAGGATGCAGACACACGTGCCTTGGAAAAAGACCTGTCCGCGATCCTGGCGATGAAAGTGTCAATCAATCACAAGGCCGGAACGGAAACGGGACAAGTTGTTCTGACCTACGAAAACCTGGATCAGCTGGACGACTTGTGCGCCAAGCTCAGCCGTTAGGCCGTGACCAGATAAAGATCATGACACCGCCCAGCACAACCGCCTGAATGATCAACACGAAAAGCGGAGCGGACAACAAAACAGAGAGTCCGAAAACGGCGGCGATCGAGACGGTTGCCGCCTTTTTTGCGGCTGGGCGAATGGCGCCGGAGCTTTGCCAATCAAGAATCAGTGGCCCAAAAAGGTTATGGGTCACAAGCCAATTGTGCAGCCGCGAGGATGAACGGGCGAAGAAAAACGCCGCAAGCAGAAGAAAAGGCACCGTAGGAAGTAGGGGCAGGACAACCCCAACAGCCGCCATGGCAACACAAAGCAATCCCAGTCCGGCCCAAAGATACTGCATGCTCAGTCCAACAGCTCCCGGATGACTGCGTTCAATACGGCGCGCCCATCTGATGTGGCGATGAGGCGCCCGTTGCTGCGCCGAACCATGTTGATTTCGGTCAGATGATCTATGGTTTCAGAGGGAAGAGAGCGGCCAGACAAACTTTGCCACCTGTCCATATCTAGTCCCTCAGTAATTCTCATACCCATCATAAGGTATTCATTTGCCTGATCTTCAAGGGGCAACGCGCTGCGGTTCTTTTCACCATTGCCCTGATTGGCGGCATCAAGCCAACGCTGGGGGTTCAGATAGGTTTCGGTCGCGTATTTCTGACCATTCAGGGTAATCCGCCCATGGGCGCCGGGGCCGATGCCGACATAATCGCCGTATCGCCAGTAAATCAGATTGTGCTGCGATTCTGCGCCCGGTCGGGCATGGTTCGAAACTTCATAGGCCGGCAAACCATGTGCTTCGCAGATTTCCTGCGTGGCCAGATACATGTCGGCGGCACTGTCATCTTCGGGCAAGCCGCGTAACTTACCGACGGCGTATCGATCCCCAAAGGCCGTCCCGTCTTCGATCGTCAATTGATAGAGCGACAGGTGGTCGATGGCCATCGATAGCGCTTGGGTCAGTTCCTTTTGCCAAGCGTCCAGTGTTTGGTGTTGGCGCGCATAGATCAAGTCAAAGCTGACCCGGTTGAAACAGTTGCGGGCGATGTCAAAGGCGGCGCGGGCCTCTGCCACGGTGTGGATGCGGCCCAGCCGCCTCAGGTCTTCGTCATTCATCGCCTGAATGCCCATCGAAACCCGGTTCACGCCTGCATCGCGATAGGCGGCGAACCGCCCGGCCTCGACTGAACCGGGATTGGCCTCGAGGGTGATTTCCATGTCATTGGCGGGCCGCCACAGGGCGCGGGCGGTGTCGATCACGGCGGCCACTGTTTCGGGCGCCATCAGCGAGGGGGTGCCGCCGCCAAAGAAGATCGTGTTCAGAACCCGATCGGGCGTTTCGGCAGCGGATCGGTGAAGCTCGGACAGATAGGCGTTAAGCCATTGATTTTGATCAATATTTCTGGAAACGTGGCTGTTGAAGTCGCAATAGGGGCATTTGGCCTCGCAAAAGGGCCAATGCACGTACAGGCCAAAGCCCCCGTTGCGCCAATCATCCGCCAAAGCAGCCTTTCACGAACATTTCCACCGCGCGACCGCGATGGCTGATCTTGTTCTTTTCCCAGCGATCCATCTCGGCAAAGGTAATGTCGTAGCCGTCGGGGACAAACATCGGGTCATAGCCGAACCCGTCCTTGCCGCGGATCGGCCAGACCAGATGACCGGGCGCGATGCCTTCGAACACTTCGTCGTGCCCGTCGGGCCAGGCCAGAACCAATGTGCAGCGGAATTGGGCCGTGCGGGGGTGCGGCGCGTTTTTTGCTTCAAGCTCATCATGGGCGCGGGTCATGGCCATCAGGAAATCGCGGCCATTTCCGGTTTCGGCCCAGTCGGCGGTGTACACGCCCGGCGCGCCGTCCAGCGCATCGATGGTGATCCCGGAATCGTCCGACAGGGCGGGCAGTCTGGTGGCCTGTGCGGCGGCGTGGGCCTTGATCCGGGCATTGCCGACAAATGTGTCCTCGGTCTCTTCCGGCTCGGGCAGGTCCATCTCGGCCGCGCCCACGACCGTCACGCCAAAGGGCTCGAGCAGATGGGCCATCTCCTCAAGCTTGCCTTTGTTGTGGGTGGCGACCAGCAACCTGTCGCCGTCGAACTTGCGGGTCATGCGGTGGCGGCCTTTTGCGCGGCCGCAAGTTCGGACACGCCTTTTTCCGCCAGATCCATCAGTTGATCCATTTGGGCGCGGCTGAAAACCGAGCCTTCGGCGCTCATCTGCACTTCGATCAGTTTGCCGGATCCGGTCATGATGAAGTTTCCATCTACGCCCGCTTCGCTGTCTTCGGGGTAATCAAGGTCCAGCACCGGCTGACCGGCGTAGATACCGCAAGACACGGCGGCAACCGGATCAACCAACGGGTCCGAGATCACGTCGCCTGCCTTCATCAGCTTGTTCACCGCCAGCCGCAGCGCGACCCAGCCGCCGGTGATCGAGGCGCAGCGGGTGCCGCCATCGGCCTGGATCACATCACAGTCCACGGTGATCTGACGCTCGCCCAGAGCAACCCGATCAACGCCGGCGCGCAGGGCGCGGCCGATCAGGCGCTGGATTTCGACCGTGCGGCCCCCTTGTTTGCCCGCGGCCGCCTCGCGCCGCATCCGCGTATTGGTGGCACGGGGCAGCATGCCGTATTCGGCTGTGACCCATCCCAGGCCCGAGCCCTTGATAAACGGCGGCACGCGATCTTCGATCGTGGCGGTGCACAGAACATGCGTGTCGCCCATTTTGATCAGGCAGGAACCTTCGGCATGTTTCGTGACTCCCGTCTCGATTGAAACGGCGCGCATTTCACTTAAATCTCTTCCAGAGGGTCGCATCGGAATTCCTTTGTTTGCTGGGTTGGGGATAACGCCCCGCAGCGTTACGATGCAACCCCGATTGACCTTTCATTTGCCTGCTATTTAATGACGAACGAGCAGGGGAAGACGGATGAGCGAAGCGAGCAAGATTCTGGACGAGATGAACGACCGGTCACGAGAAGTGTTCCGGCTGATAGTCGAGAGCTATCTGGAAAGCGGAGAGCCCGTCGGCAGCCGTACTTTGACGCGTACGTTGTCAGAAAAAGTCAGCGCTGCAACCGTCCGCAATGTGATGCAGGATCTGGAGTTTCTGGGCCTTCTGGATAGCCCCCATGTCAGCGCCGGCCGAATCCCGACGCAGCAAGGCCTGCGAATGTTTGTGGACGGATTGCTTGAGGTCGGTGACCTGGGTGCCGATGACCGGCAGAAACTGGAGCAGACATTAGGCTCTAACACAGGTGATGTTGGTGGAATGCTGGACCGTGTCGGCTCTGCCTTGTCGAACGTTACACAAGGAGCCTCGCTGGTTCTGACGCCCAAGCATGAATCGGAAATCAAACATATCGAATTTGTTTCTCTGGGCCATGATCGGGCTTTGGTGGTTTTGGTTTTCTCGGACGGACATGTGGAAAACCGGCTGTTCACGCCGCCACCTGGGCAAACGCCAAGTTCCATGCGCGAGGCCGCGAATTTCCTGAACGCACTAATCGAGGGGCGGACACTCAGCGAAGTGCGGCGGCAAATGCAGACGCAGATCGATGCGCGCAAGCAGGAAATCGACACTCTGGCGCGTGAGATGGTCGAAAGCGGAATGGCCGTTTGGGACGGAGACGGAAGCGACTCGGCCCGTTTGATCGTGCGCGGGCGCGCGAATCTGTTGAACGAACCCGGTCAGGCCGAGGAACTTGACCGCATCCGCACCCTGTTCGATGACCTTGAGCGCAAGCGAGACATCGCCGAATTCCTTGAATTGACCGAAGAAGGCGAGGGTGTGCGCATTTTTATCGGGTCTGAGAACAAACTTTTCTCACTTTCGGGTTCCTCTTTGGTGGTGTCTCCTTATATGAACGCTGATCGAAAGATAATCGGTGCGGTGGGGGTTATCGGACCCACACGTCTGAATTATGGGCGGATCGTACCGATCGTGGATTATACGGCGCAACTGGTCGGCAAACTGATATCCGACCGGAGCTAGAGGGTAAAAGATGGCAGAGCCGAAGAACGAAGATTTTCTGGATGATATCGCAACCGCCGAGGCCGAAGAGCTGGCCGAAGAGCTGATGGATATCAGCGAAGAAGAACTGGAACTGGACGCGCTGCGGGCCGAACGGGATGACTATAAAGACAAGTTCATGCGCGCGCTGGCGGATGCCGAAAACATGCGCAAGCGCAGCGACAAGGCGCGCCGCGATGCGGAACAGTATGGCGGGTCCAAGCTGGCCCGCGATATGCTGCCCGTCTATGACAACATGAAGCGCGCCCTTGAAGCTGCGACGGATGAGCAAAAAGAAGTGGCTGCTGGTTTGCTGGAAGGCGTCGAATTGACCATGCGCGCATTGAAGGACGTGTTCCAGAAGCATGGAATCGAAGTGATCACACCCGAAGTGGGCGACCGGTTTGATCCGAACGTGCATGAGGCCATGTTCGAGGCACCTGTTCCCGGAACCAAGGCAGGAGATATCATTCAGGTATCCGCCGAAGGGTTTATGTTGCACGATCGTCTGCTGCGCCCGGCGCAGGTGGGCGTGTCGTCAACCCCGGCAAGCTGATACGCGCCCAAGGGCGCGTGCCTTCGGCGAGAGTATTTGGGAAAAGATGAAGGGGCGGTCAGGATTTGGCCGCCTCTTTCAGTTTGTAGATCAGATCGAGGGCTTCGCGCGGGGTCAGGTCGTCCGGCAGGATCTGGTCCAGCATATCGGTTACGGGCGACGCCTTCGGGACCGGCTGCGGGGGCGGCGCGGCGGAAAACAGCGGCAGATCGTCGATCAGCACCTTCTGCTTGCCGCCTTCGCGTTCCGTTTTCTCCAACTGGTCCAGAACCACGCGGGCGCGTTCGACCACGGATGCGGGCAGCCCGGCCAATTGCGCGACCTGCACGCCATAGGAGCGGTCGGCGGCGCCCTTGTGGACCTCGTGCAGGAATATCACCTCGCCGTCCCATTCCTTGACCGCGACAGTGGCGTTTTCGACGCCCTCCAGCTTGCCGGCCAGCGCGGTCAGCTCGTGGTAATGGGTGGCGAACAGCGCACGGCTGCGGTTGGCGCCGTGCAGATGTTCCAGCGTGGCCCAGGCGATGGACAGGCCGTCATAGGTGGCGGTGCCGCGCCCGATTTCATCGAGGATCACCAGCGCCCGGTCATCGGCCTGGTTGAGGATGGCCGCGGTTTCGACCATCTCGACCATGAATGTCGACCGGCCCCTTGCCAGATCGTCAGAGGCGCCCACGCGGCTGAAAAGCTGGCTGACCACGCCGATATGAGCTTGCTCGGCCGGGACGTAGCTGCCCATCTGGGCCAACAGGGCGATCAGCGCATTCTGGCGCAGGAAGGTCGACTTACCGGCCATGTTGGGGCCGGTCAGCAACCAGATGGCGGCGCCGTCCTGGGCGCTGAGGTCGCAGTCATTGGCGATGAAGGCATCACCGTTTTGCTGGCGCAGCGCGTGCTCTACCACCGGATGCCGACCGCCCTGAACACTGAACGCCCGGGAGGCGTCTACCTGTGGTCTGCACCAGTTTTCTCCGCGGGCCAGATCTGCCAGCGCGGTGGTCTGATCCAGTTCGGCCAGCCCTCGGGCGGCTTGATTAAGTCGCGCAGCGAAGCTCAAAATCTCATCAGAAAGCCTTTGATAGAGCCTTTTTTCGATTTCGAGAGCCAGGTTGCCGGCGTTCAGGATGCGGGTTTCGATCTCGCTGAGCTCAACCGTGGTGAAGCGTACCTGGTTGGCGGTGGTCTGGCGGTGGATATAGGTCTCGCTGAAGGGCGGGTTCAGCATCTTTTCGGCATGGGTGGCCGTGGTTTCGATGAAATAGCCCAGCACGTTGTTGTGCTTAATTTTCAGCGAGGCGATGCCGGTATGTTCCGCGTATTTCTGCTGAAACCCGGCAATGACCGAGCGGCCTTCGTCCCGCAGGGTGCGGGCCTCGTCCAGTTCGGCGTCAAAGCCCGGCGCGATGAAGCCGCCATCGCGCGCCAGCAGCGGCGGGTCGGCGACCAGCGCCTGATCCAGCAGGTCGAGCAGATCGTCGAAACCCACGAGGTTCTGCACCGCGGTTGCCAGCAGGACCGGCAGATCATGACCTTCGCAAATCCCGGCGATCGCTGCGGCTTGGGTCAGCCCGTTGCGGATGGCGGCCAAGTCGCGCGGGCCGCCTCGGTCCAGCGACAGGCGCGACAGGGCGCGGTCCAGATCGGGCGTCTTGCGCAGCGCCTCGCGCAGATCGGCGGCGATCAGGCCGTCCTGGGCGGCAAAATCGACCGCGTCTAGCCGCGCGTGGATCACATCCAGATTGCGCGAGGGGCTGGACAGGCGTTGTTCCAGCAGGCGCGCACCGCCCGGGGTTACGGTTCGGTCTACCACCGACAGCAGCGATCCGGCCCGCCCGCCGGACAAAGACCGTGTCAGTTCCAGGTTGCGGCGGGTGGCCGCGTCGATCTGCACGACGCGATCTTCGGATTCTTTCAGCGGCGTTTGCAACAGGGGCAATTTGCCCTTCTGCGTGATCTCCAGATAGTCGATCAGCGCGCCCATCGCGGACACTTCGGCCCGTCCAAAGCTTCCGAACGCGTCCAGCGCGCCCACGTGAAACAACCCGCAGATGCGTTTTTCAGCCGCCGTGCTGTCAAAACTCGCCCGTCCGACAGGGGTGAGAGAAATACCCAAATCGCGGACCGGCTCATTCAGTTTTTCCTGCACGTTGTCTGCCACGATCAGTTCCGACGGGGCCAGCCGGGCCAGCTCGGGGCTCAGCCGGACCGAGGTCAGCGGCATCACATGAAACGCCCCGGTCGATATGTCCGCCCAGGCCAGTGCGGCCTCGTCGCGCACCTCGGCATAGGCGGCCAGAAAGTTGTGGCGGCGCGCCTCCAGCAGGGCGTCCTCGGTCAGGGTGCCGGGGGTGACAAGGCGCACCACATCGCGCTTTACCACCGATTTAGAGCCTCTTTTCTTGGCCTCGGCCGGGCTTTCCATCTGTTCGCAGACGGCGACGCGAAAGCCCTTGCGGATCAGTGTCAGCAGATAGCCTTCGGCCGAATGCACCGGCACGCCGCACATCGGAATATCTTCGCCATTGTGTTTGCCGCGCTTGGTCAGGGCGATGTCCAGCGCCTCGGCGGCGTTCACGGCGTCTTCAAAGAACATCTCGTAGAAATCGCCCATGCGGTAGAACAGCAGGGCATCCGCGTGGGCCTCTTTGATTTCCAGGTATTGCGCCATCATCGGCGTGACGTTGGACAAGGCTGCTCCCCTCTGGCGTATTCCGGCGCGACCTTACAAACCCGGCCCCTGCGACGAAAGGTGAAAACGTATTGTCGTTGAGACGCGCCTTTGCCTGCGCTATGAGGCAAAAGCCCAACAGATGTAAAGAAACGACATATCCGATGCCCAAAGCGAAGATCACCAAAGAAGAGGCGCTGGCCTTTCACCTTGACCCGACCCCCGGCAAGTGGGAGGTGCAGGCCACCGTCCCGATGACCACGCAGCGGGATCTGTCATTGGCCTACAGCCCGGGTGTGGCCGTCCCATGTGAAGCGATCGCTGAGGCACCGGAAACCGCATATGATTATACCAACAAGGGCAATCTGGTTGCTGTGATCTCGAACGGAACAGCGGTTCTGGGTCTTGGCAACCTTGGCGCGCTGGGCTCGAAACCGGTGATGGAGGGGAAATCCGTTCTGTTCAAGCGGTTCGCCGACGTGAACTCGATCGATATCGAGCTGGACACCGAAGACCCGGATGAATTCTGCCGCGCGGTGCGACTGATGGGGCCGACCTTCGGCGGTATCAACCTGGAAGACATCAAGGCGCCCGAATGTTTCATCATCGAACAGCGCCTGAAAGAAGAGATGGACATCCCCGTCTTTCACGACGACCAGCACGGCACGGCCGTGATTTGCGCGGCCGGTTTGATCAACGCACTGCATATCTCGGGCAAGAAGATCGAGGATGTGAAGATCGTTCTGAACGGGGCCGGGGCGGCAGGGATCGCCTGTATCGAATTGCTCAAGGCGATGGGCGCCCGCCATGAAAACTGCATCGTCTGCGACACAAAGGGCGTGATCTATCAGGGCCGTACCGAGGGCATGAACCAGTGGAAATCGGCACATGCGATCACCACGGATCTGCGGACTCTGGAAGAGGCCATGAAGGGCGCGGACGTGTTTCTGGGCGTGTCGGTCAAGGGCGCGGTCACGCAGGAGATGGTCGCAAGCATGGCCGACAATCCGGTGATCTTCGCCATGGCCAATCCCGATCCGGAAATCACCCCGGAAGAGGCGCACGAGGTCCGTGTGGACGCCATCGTGGCGACCGGGCGCAGCGATTATCCAAACCAGGTAAACAACGTTCTGGGCTTTCCCTATTTGTTCCGCGGCGCGCTGGACATTCACGCCCGCGCCATCAATGACGAGATGAAGATCGCCTGTGCCCATGCGCTGGCCAATCTCGCGCGCGAAGACGTGCCGGATGAGGTCGCGATGGCTTATGGCAAATCGCTGACCTTCGGGCGCGACTACATCATTCCCACGCCGTTTGATCCGCGCCTGATCCACCGTATCCCGCCCGCTGTTGCCAAGGCGGGAATGGATACCGGCGCGGCCCGCCGTCCGATCATCGACATGGACGCATATGAGCTGAGCCTGAAGTCCCGGATGGACCCGACCGCAAGCATCCTACGCGGGCTGAATGCCCGGGCGCGACAGGCGCAAAGCCGCATGATTTTTGCCGAGGGCGATGATCCCCGCGTGCTGCGTGCCGCCGTCATGTACCAACGTTCAGGCTTTGGTAAGGCGCTCGTGGTCGGTCGGGCGGATGATGTCAAAGACAAGCTGGAAGCCACCGGTCTTGGCGATGCTGTGCGGGAAATCGAGGTTGTGAACGCTGCCAACACCGCGCATCTCGAGACCTATTCGAATTTCCTCTATGAGCGTTTGCAGCGTAAAGGCTTTGACCGCAAGGATATTCACCGACTGGCCGCGCGGGACCGCCATGTGTTCTCATCCCTGATGCTGGCCCATGGCCACGGAGACGGGTTGGTCACTGGTGCAACACGAAAATCGGCGCACGTAATTGATCGTATCAATCATGTATTCGATGCCGATGCCGCCCATGGTGCTGCCGGTGTGACGGCACTTCTGCATAAAGGCCGGATCGTTCTGATCGGTGATACACTGGTGCATGAATGGCCGGATGAAAACGATTTGGCCAACATTGCCGAACGTTCCGCTGCAGTGGCCCGACATATGGGTCTGGAGCCCCGGGTTGCTTTTGTCAGCTTCTCGACATTTGGATACCCGGTTTCGGAACGTGCCGAGAAGATGCACCGAGCGCCGGCGGTTCTGGACCAGCGCGGTGTCGATTTCGAGTATGAGGGCGAAATGACAGTGGATGTTGCCCTGAACGTGGATCAGCAGGCGGCTTATCCGTTTTCACGCCTGACTGGGCCCGCGAACATCCTGATCGTCCCCGCACGACACTCGGCGTCGATTTCAACCAAGCTGATGCAGGAAATGGGCGGTGCCACCGTGATAGGGCCGATCCTGTCGGGCGTCGACAAGCCGATTCAGATTTGCTCGACCGTCTCAACCGCGAACGATATTCTGAACATGGCCATTTTGGCCTCGTGCGACATCGGATAAGCCATGACAATCTGGAACCTCGGCTCGATCAACGCGGATATGGTCTATGACTTGCCGCATCTGCCTGCGCCAGGGGAAACTCTGGCTGCCCACGGGCTGGACCGGTTCCTTGGCGGAAAAGGTGCCAATATGTCAGTGGCGGCTGCGCGGGCCGGATCACGCGTCAGCCATATCGGCGCCGTCGGGCATGATGGGCGCTGGGCGAAGGATCGACTGACGGAATATGGCGTGGACACACGCTATATCTCTGAGGTGGATCTGCCGACCGGACACGCGATCATTGCGGTGGACGCCGAGGGTGAGAACCTGATCATCCTCTATCCGGGGGCCAACCATGCCTTGGATGTCAGCCATCTGGGGCAGGCTCTGTCATCGGCAAGCACCGGTGATCTGCTGATCTTGCAGAATGAAACCAATGCGCAAGTCGAAGCCGCGCAGTTCGGGCGTAAACTTGGATTGACCGTGTGTTATGCCGCCGCGCCGTTTCAGGCACAGGCGGTTCAGGCAGTTTTGCCCTATCTGGATTTCCTGATCCTGAACGAGATCGAGGCCGAACAGTTGCGGCAGGAAACCGGGATGGGTGCGGCTGATCTGCCTGTGCGGCATGTCATTGTCACGCTGGGCTCAAAAGGTGCCAGGTATTTGCAGCAGGGCAATGACCCGGTGGAATTTTCGGCCCACAAGGTGCAGGCCGTGGATACCACCGGGGCAGGTGATACTTTTACCGGCTACGTACTGGCTGGAATGGATCGGGGAATGCCGATGGAACAGGCCATTCTGCAAGCGAACCGCGCCGCTGCCTTGATGGTCACGCGGCACGGGACCGCGGATGTCATTCCCGATCTGAGAGAAGTGCGCGACGCGACCTTCGATTAAGAACCGGCAAAAGGCGCATCTGAACCCCAAAGCTGTTTGACACGCGCGTCACGGCCACAGGCTTTGCGATATGCTTTATAGGCGTTTTGCTGACGTTTGGGCCCAAAGCGGGTAAAGATCAGCTTGTTCCCTTTGTAGTAATCCTGATGATAGGTCTCGGCAGGGTAAAACGTGCCCGCGTTCAGGATCGGGGTGACCACCTTTTGGCCCAATGCCCGCTCTGCGTCTTTCTTCGCCTGTTCCGCCAACGCCTTTTCGCCTGGGTTAGAGACGAAAATTGCGGTTCGATAGCTGTCGCCCCGGTCGCAGAACTGACCACCGGCATCCGTGGGGTCAACCGAGCGGAAGAACATGTTCAGAAGCGTTTCACGTGACACCCGGGCCGGATCGAAAGTGATCTGAACCGCTTCATAATGGCCGGTTCCACCTTTGGAGACCTGATCATAGGTGGGGTTGGCGGATTTGCCGCCGGTATAGCCCGACACGGCCGCAACAACGCCCGGCACCGATTCAAAATCGGACTCGACACACCAGAAACAGCCTCCCGCAACTGTCAGCGTTTCGGTCCCTGCCGCGGGGGCGGGCAGAGCGCGTAACATCGCAGCCAGCGTGATCAGGGTGAACAGAATGGCCGGTTTGAAGGCATCCAGAAAAGCGGTTCGCGACATGTCGGGTCTCCTTTCGGCACCAAGGTGACCCGAACCCGAAGGACATTCAATTGCCTGACATCTGATGTCACGGGCTGGTGAGGCAAGTTTATCGGCGGCGGATTTCGGAGAGAAACCTTGCGCAGGCCGTCTTGTCGGTGGGACAGGGCGCTCTAGCGAGGTGGAATTCCGCGATCAACCTGCCTTCGGATTAACCCAGAAGCTGCCCCAGTTTCATCGCAACGCCCATATTGCCCGAGATTTTGAGCTTGCCCAAAGCGACACCTGTCATCGGGTTCAGTTTTCCGGTCAGAAGCTTGGTCAGGTTGTCCTGCGAGATGCGGATCGTGCAATCCGTTTCCTGGTCCTGTGTCGATGCCTGACTGTCGGCCAGAACAATCACGCCGTCCTCGCCACAATCGAACTTCAACGAGCCGTCAAAGGTTTTGCCGTTCAGGCCTTTTTGAATTTCGTCGGCGATATGCTGAAGCATCCGGGTTCCTTTCGCAGTTTCCGAATGCGTAAAACGTCAGGTATCGAACAGGCAAGGCTGACCCGACTGGAACTTCCGATCACGAAGCGCCAAGGCTCTGAACGGTTCGCGCGCAGGGCTCGCCATCGTAGAAAGCGTCAAGAATTGCCTGAAACTCGACCGGAGCATCTGCCACCGAGGAAAACAATGTCATTGAAGAGCGAAGTTTTTTCGCGTCAACCCCACCCAGAATGTCGCTGGCATCGCGCCCCTGATGCAGCAACATCAACGAGGCCGCTTGCGTCAGACGGTGGCGCAGTACCGGGTGGTTCAGATAGCGCGTGGCTTCGTCCAGATCTTCGATGCCGTAAAGCTGCGCCATATGGGACTGGCCCAGCTCGGCCAGTTGCGGAAACACGAACCACATCCAGTGGCTGGTCTTCTGCCCCTGTTCCAGTTCGCGCAGGACATCGGCCCAGACCGTGTCCTGCGCTTCGATGAACATTTCCAGTTCGTCGTTCAGACCGTCATCTTCGGTCACTTGGACAACCGCTTGTCGCGCGCGGCCAGCAGTTTCAACCGCAGCGCGTTCAACTGGATGAAGCCTGCGGCGTCTTTCTGATCATAGGCACCCGCGTCTTCTTCGAAGGTCACATGCGCTTCGGAATACAGCGAGTGATCCGACCAGCGGCCCACGGTCGAGGCCAGACCCTTGTACAGCTTCACGCGGACGGTGCCGGTGACGTGTTCCTGGCTCTTGTCGATCGCGGCTTGCAGCATTTCGCGTTCGGGCGAGTACCAGAAGCCGTTGTAGATCAGTTCCGCATATTGCGGCATCAGCTGGTCTTTCAGGTGCATCGCGCCGCGGTCCATGGTGATGGATTCGATGCCGCGATGCGCTTCCAGCAGGATGGTGCCGCCGGGTGTTTCATAGATGCCGCGCGATTTCATGCCAACGAACCGGCCTTCGACCAGATCCAGACGGCCGATGCCGTGCTTGCCGCCATATTCGTTCAGCTTGGTCAGGATGGTGGCCGGGCTCATCGCCTCGCCATTGATGCTGACCGCGTCGCCTTTTTCAAAGCCGATCTCGATGAATTCAGGCTGATCGGGTGCGTCCTCGGGATGGACGGTGCGCTGATAGACATAGTCGGGCGCCATATCGGCGGGGTCTTCCAGAACCTTGCCCTCGGACGAGGTGTGCAGCAGGTTGGCATCGACCGAAAACGGCGCCTCGCCGCGCTTGTCCTTGGCAATCGGGATCTGGTTCTGTTCGGCGAATTCCAGCAGCTTGGTGCGGCTGGTCAGATCCCACTCGCGCCAGGGTGCGATCACTTTGATGTCGGGGTTCAGCGCATAGGCCGCCAGTTCGAACCGCACCTGATCGTTGCCCTTGCCGGTCGCACCATGTGCCACGGCGTCAGCGCCGGTGGCTTCGGCGATTTCGACCAGACGTTTCGAAATCAGGGGGCGCGCGATGGACGTGCCCAGAAGGTACAGACCCTCGTACTGCGCATTGGCGCGGAACATCGGGAAGACGAAATCGCGCACGAATTCTTCGCGGATATCCTCGATATAGATGTTCTCGGGCTTGATCCCCAGCAGTTCAGCTTTTTGGCGAGCGGGCTCCAGCTCTTCACCCTGACCCAGATCGGCGGTGAAGGTAACGACCTCACAGCCATATTCGGTCTGCAACCATTTCAGTATGATCGAGGTATCAAGGCCACCGGAATAGGCCAGAACAACTTTCTTGGGCGCGGACATCTGACTTCCCTTTATGCGTAGAACGATTGGCCCCTAGCGGGTTTTGAGCGCGGGGGCAAGTTGTGAGGATTGACGCAGTACCTGAATTGGGGTGAAACGGGTGCAGAGAATAACAAGCATTGGTTGAAGGGGCGGTTTCAAATGTTGGGATGGCAGATTTTCTTGCATTCTGTGCGGATGGTATTTGGAAACATCAAGCAGGTGCTACAGATTGCGGTTGGCCCTGCCCTGATTGCGACGATCATCATCGTGGGCGTGTTCTTGGCGCTTGGTATTCCGCTTGAGGCACTTGAAGACAACGCAGGCGCGTTGCCGTCAGGTGCAACCGCAGGTTCAGCCTTTGTTTTTGTGGTCGTTTTGCTGGCGGTAATGTCCGTCACCATGTTCTGGATCGCGGTATCATGGCACCGCTTCATCCTGTTGGAAGAGTATCCCACGGGAATATTCCCGACATTCCGCTTCGACAGGATTCTTGCCTATTTCGGTCGCTTTCTGATGTTGGGGATTTTGATGGTGATCGCGTATATCCCCATGGGTCTGGTCGCTGCTGCACTAGGCGAAAGTCTTGCGGGGCTTTCGATCATTCTGATGATTGTTTACACCGTTTTTCTGGTCGTGTGCTTCTATCGCCTGTCAATTATTCTGCCCTCGGCGGCGTTAGGAAATCCCATATCGATCGGTGAGGCATGGAACAACACATCCGGGGTCAGCGGTGCAATCTTGTTGCTGCTACTCGTCGCCCTCCTTTTCCAGATTCTGGTGCAGCTGGCTTTCACCCTTCTGGCAATAATACCGGTGCTTGGCGTATTGCTGACCGTGTTCTTTGGCACGCTCATTCTGCCGATGATCAACGTCAGTATCCTGACCACGATGTACGGAATCTTCATCGAAAAACGCGAACTGTCCTGAGCGGCGTACACATATGTATTCCTTGCCCTTATCGCGATGATGGGGCAGGGAAATCGACATGACTGATTTCATGACCCGCGCCCGCGCTGCCGAACAGGCGATGCGCACCGTGTTTCCGGCAACCCCGTTGCAGCGGAATGCGCATCTGTCTGACCGTTATGGGGCCGATATCTGGCTCAAGCGCGAAGACCTCAGCCCAGTGCGGTCTTACAAGATCCGTGGTGCGTTCAATGCCATGCGCAAGCAGCAGGGGCAGGACCTGTTCGTCTGTGCAAGTGCTGGCAACCATGCGCAGGGTGTGGCGTTCATGTGTAAGCATTTGGACGTGCGCGGCGTGATCTTCATGCCGGTGACGACGCCGCAGCAGAAAATCCAAAAGACCCGCATTTTCGGCGGCGACAATATCGAGATCCACCTGACTGGCGACTATTTCGACGATACTCTGGCCGCCGCGCAAGCATGGTGCGCGCAGCAGGGTGGGTATTTCCTGTCACCCTTCGATGACGCTGATGTCATTGAAGGCCAGGCTTCATTGGCGGTCGAGATCGAAGAGCAAATGGGAGGTGTGCCGGATCATGTCGTTTTGCCGGTTGGCGGTGGCGGCATGTCCTCGGGCGTGGCGACATGGTTCGGGGATCGCAGCCATTGTTTGTTTGTCGAACCGGCCGGAGGTGCCTGTTTGCGCGCTGCACTGGCTGCGGGGCATCCAGTGTCGCTGGATCATGTGGATACCTTCGTCGATGGCGCTGCGGTCGGCCGCATCGGCGAGAAACCGTTCGAATTGTTGAAATCACGCCACCTGTCGGATGTGCTGGTTCTGTCCGAGGACCGAATCTGCACAACTATGATCGAGATGCTGAATGTCGAAGGCATCGTTCTGGAGCCCGCCGGCGCGCTGGCGATCGAAGCGGTGGGCGATATTCAAAGCTTTGTGCGGGGCAAGACCGTGGTCTGCGTGACATCCGGTGGCAATTTCGATTTCGAACGCCTGCCCGAGGTCAAAGAACGCGCCCAACGCTATTCCGGGGTGAAGAAGTATTTCATCCTGCGCCTGCCGCAGCGCCCCGGCGCGCTGAAGGAGTTTCTGGGTATTCTCGGCCCCGAGGACGATATCGCCCGCTTTGAATACATGAAGAAATCGGCGCGCAATTTCGGTTCGGTCCTGATCGGGATTGAAACCCGCAAGCCTGAAAACTTCATGCGTCTGTTTGCGCATCTGGATGAGGCAGGGTTCACCTACACCGATATAACCGAAGACGAAACGCTGGCGCAGTTCGTGATTTAATCCAGATTCTGGCGCAGCTCAGCCTCGAACTTCTGTTTCGAACTGTCAAATACGGCCAGAATAGCGGGCAGATCGACATCCTCGCCCTGACCCGCGGCCGCCTGCCGTTCGCCGTCCTGACAGAGTTTCGAAAACTGGTCGAATCCAAGACTGAGCGCGCTGCCCTTCAGGAAATGCAGATTCTGTTCCAGTTCGGACCGGCTTGTATCCTGATGCAAGCGGGCGATGACCTCCTGCACTTCTTCCAGAAAGATGTCGACCACCTCATCAAACTCATCCGGGCCAACCTCGTCCCGCAATTGTCGGACTCTGCCCCAGTGGATCATACTGCGTCACCTGCCGTTGAACATGCGTTTTCAGGAATAGGCAACACCAGTAAAAACCGGGTTAACAGCCCAGCGGGATTGCGGCCTTCGGTCTTCACCGGATGTTAAAACCGTCGCCACTAGGATCGCCCTGTGTGAATGAACGCATCAGGTCAGAGGGTAAATGGTGCCAAGGGCGAGTCTTGAGGAAACCAGATCAGATCTGGATTTCGGCGCGATCCGTAAAGTGCTGGTGGTTGATGACAGCCGTCTGCAGCGGCGCATCCTGGTCGCATCGCTCAGAAAATGGGGCTTTGAGGTGGTCGAGGCCGATACGGGCGATGCCGCCCTGGCGCATTGTCTGGACGATCCGCCCGATCTTGTTCTCAGCGATTGGGTCATGCCGGGGATGAGCGGGCTTGAGTTTTGCAACGCGTTTCGCGCCCTGGATACCGATCAATATTGTTATTTCATCCTTCTGACTTCCAAAAGTGAAAAGCAGGAGGTTGCGCGCGGACTGGATGCCGGGGCAGACGATTTTCTGATCAAACCCCTGGAGGCGGATGAGTTGCGGGCGCGCATATCCGCAGGCGCGCGCATTCTGGACATGCAGCGCGAGCTTTCGCAGAAAAACCGCCTGATCGAATCCGCGCTCGAAGAACTCAGGCTGGCGCATGACGCGATCGACAAGGACCTCATTCAAGCCCGAAAAATCCAGGAATCGCTGGTTCCGGAATTTACGCGGAGCTTTGGAAAATCCCGGGTCAGCATGTTGTTGAAACCCTGCGGTCATATCGGAGGAGACCTTGTTGGCATGTTCTCGCCCGGGGTCAATCGGCTGGGGTTCTACAGCATAGATGTATCCGGGCATGGCATCACCTCGGCCATGATGACGGCGCGTCTGGGCGGTTATCTTTCCAGCAAGCATTTCGATCAAAACGTCGCAATGGAGAAGAGGTTCAACAAATTCTACGCTCTGCTGCCACCGGAAGACGTCGCAAGCATGCTCAATTCCCGATTGATGGCGGATGAAGGGATCGAGGAATATTTCACGATGGTCTACGCCATTGTGGATCTTCGAAACGGGCACCTCAAGATGGTGCAGGCCGGGCATCCGCATCCGCTTCTGCTGCGGCAGGATGGCAGCACTGAATTTCTGGGTGATGGCGGGTTGCCGATCGGGCTGATCGAAGATGCGAGTTTTCAGCAAATCGAGATTCACATGAAACCCGGCGACAAACTGTTGGTGTATTCGGACGGATTTACCGAATGTCAGCTTGCCGAAGGCGGTTTGCTGGAGGAAGACGGTTTGCGACAGATGGCCCAGCAGTGCATTTCTGAAAAGGGTGGGTCGGAGTTTCTGGAAGACATGTTCTGGCGATTGACCCAGGAGATTTCGCCCAAAGATGGCATTGGGGATGACGTATCCGCCGTTTTCTTTGAATATAACGGGTCTTAAAGCAAACTGAGATGCATTTCCGCAAAGTGCCGGTCACCGTCATTGCCCAGCAATTCAACGGCATCGGCGGCTTCCATCCACAGTGCTTCGTGGAATGCCTCGCTCGGCGGGCCTTTGCGGCGTACGGGACGGGCGCGGTAGATCAGGCAGACCTTTTCGGCCCACAGATCGTATTCGGGCATATAGGTGAACCGGCGAAAAGCGCCGATGCGACGCGGGTTGGCAACATGCCACCCGGTTTCTTCATAGACTTCGCGATGCAAGGCCGAAATCGGTGATTCGCCCGGATCGATGCCTCCACCCGGCAATTGCAGATCCGGGCCCGGTTCGGTCTGACAGGTCAACAGCAATTGGCCGCCACGTGGCAAAAGGGCATATACGCCAACCCTTCGGGTGTATTTCCGCCCCGTCTCGGGGGTTTCACCGAACCGCCTGATCATGTATGGCCCCTTTCAACCCGATCTGTACGACCTATATGGTGCCGGTATGCCAACCCGTGGCGTGTAAGGAAACCCCATGTCTCTTGGAACAAAAATCGCGTGGGACGATACCGTCCTGCCCTTTCAACTTGATGCATCCGACATGCGCGGCCGCGTGGCCCGTCTGGATGGCGTGCTGGATGGTATCCTGAAACAGCATGACTATCCCGAGCAGGTCGAGGCGCTTGTGGCCGAGATGGCCTTGCTGACCGCGTTGATCGGCCAAACGGTTGCGTTGCGCTGGAAACTGTCGTTGCAGGTACAGTCCAAAGGGGCGGTGCGCATGATCGCAACCGACTATTATGCGCCGCAGGAAGAGGGCCAGCCCGCCCAGATACGGGCTTATGCCAGCTTTGACCGGGACCGGCTTTCCAATTCTGCGCCTTTCGATCAGGTGGGCGAAGGGTATTTTGCCATCATGATCGATCAGGGAGAGGGCACGCAGCCGTATCAGGGCATCACTCCGCTGGCCGGTGGATCGCTGAGCGCCTGCGCCGAGGCATATTTCGCGCAATCCGAACAGCTGCCGACGCGGTTTTCGCTGAGCTTCGGCAAATCGACCGAGCCGGGCGTGGGCGAGCATTGGCGTGCAGGCGGCATCATGCTGCAACACATGCCCAAAGCGTCGCCCTTTGCCGCGTCGGGTGAAGGAACCGGTGACATCCTGACCGCTGCCGATCTGGTCGATGGCGAAGAAGGTGAAAACTGGGGTCGCGTCAATATCCTGCTGGATACCGTCGAGGATTTGGAGATGATCGGCCCCTCTGTTGCGCCGACCGACCTTCTGGTTCGCCTGTTTCACGAGGAACAGCCGCGTGTCTATGATGCGCAGTCCGTTCAATTTGGCTGCACCTGTTCCGAGGATCGTGTGCGACAGAGCCTGTCGATCTATTCGGCCAAGGATATCGAAAAGATGACCACGCCCGAGGGCGAAGTCACCGCGGATTGTCAGTTCTGCGGGGCTCATTATGTGTTGGACCCGGCAACTGTCGGGTTCGATGCCGAAGACCCCAAAGGTGCATGACCCGGTTGAAAAGATCCGGGCGGCCCTGCGCCGCCCCGGTCACGGGTCCAGCGACTTTGACCTGAACCCGGATACCGTTCTGCCGCCCGGACGACGGTTGCGACCCGCCGGTGTTCTGGTGGCCATTTCACTGGCTGATGACACACCGCAGGTCATCCTGACCAAACGCTCATCCGCGCTGAAGCATCACCCGGGCCAGATCGCCTTTCCCGGTGGCAAACAGGACGAAACCGATGCTGACGTTACGGCTGCGGCGCTGCGGGAAGCTGAGGAAGAGATCGGCCTGCCCCCGGAAATGCCCGAGATCCTGGGATTTCTGCCGACGCATGAGACCGTGACCTCGTTCACTGTGACACCGGTTGTCGCGGTTTTGCGGGACAGGTTCCAACCCGTGCCTGAACCCGGCGAAGTGGACGAAGTTTTCGCGACCCCCCTTGCCCATCTTTTGAATCCTGAGAATTATCTGATCGAGTCGCGCCGATGGCGCGGCCAGAGACGCAGATACTACGCAGTTCCGTACGGCCCCTATTACATTTGGGGCGCGACCGCCCGCATATTGCGCGGGCTTGCTGCACGGGTGAATGAATGATGCAGATTGACGAAGCCTGGATCAGTGAACCAGCGACGCAAAGGGTCTGTTCGGCTCTGACCTCTTCCGGGGCTCAGGCGCTTTTCGTGGGTGGATGCGTGCGCAACGCGCTGCTTGGCGCACCAGTGTCGGATATCGACATTGCCACCGATGCAAGGCCCGAGCAGATCGTCGAACTGGCGCAGGCTGCCGGGCTCAGGGCCATTCCGACCGGCATCGAGCATGGTACGATCACAGTGGTCAGCGCGGGCATCCCGCACGAGGTCACCACCTTCCGCCGTGACGTGGAAACCGATGGCCGCCGCGCGGTCGTGGCATTTTCCGATCACGTCGAAGAAGACGCGGCGCGACGGGATTTCACCATGAACGCGCTCTATGCCCAACCCGATGGCACCGTGCTGGACCCTCTCAATGGTCTTCCCGACCTTGAGGCCCGGTTGGTGCGGTTCATTGGAACCGCCGAGAACCGCATTCGCGAAGACTATCTCCGTTCGCTTCGCTACTTCCGTTTTCACGCCTGGTACGGGGATCCGGATGGCGGTTTCGACCCCGATGCCCTGGCCGCCATCGGCGCCAATCTTGACGGGCTGGAGTCGTTGTCGCGCGAGCGGATCGGGGCAGAGCTGCTGAAATTGCTGGCGTCACCTGATCCGGCCCCTGCCGTTGCGACCATGCGCAGTACCGGTGTTTTGGCCCGGGTGTTGCCGGGGGCGGACGATCGGTCTTTGGCCCCTTTGATCGCGCTGGAACAGGCAGCTGG
Organism: Ruegeria sp. A4; assembly: GCF_056543025.1. Lineage (NCBI taxonomy): Bacteria > Pseudomonadati > Pseudomonadota > Alphaproteobacteria > Rhodobacterales > Roseobacteraceae > Ruegeria > Ruegeria sp. A4. Next base: position 65,019 of record NZ_JBQGAW010000003.1, read on the forward strand.
AGCCGATCCCGATCCGGTGCGACGCCTCGCAGCCATTGCCTCGCCCGATGAAGCCGCGACATTGCGGTTGAGCCGTTCGCAGTTGCAACGCCTGATCAGGATGCGTGAAGAGGCACAGTCCACAACCAGTATTGCTGAACTGGGATACCGTTATGGCGATGAAGGGGGATTGCACGAGACGCTTTTGCGCTGCGCCTTTCTGGAACAACCCTGGTCCGAAGATTTGCGGCGCGATCTGCATGCAGGCGCAGCAGCGCGTTTCCCTGTCCAGGCCAGAGATCTGATCCCCAACTTCACCGGCCCGGCGCTGGGCAAGAAGCTGGCTGAGCTGGAAAAACGCTGGATCGCATCCGGTTTTGCGCTGTCACGCGAAGAGTTGCTGGCACATTAGCGCGAAGTCTCAAAAGGGGATGACATCTCGGATCCTTTGTGCTTAGGTTCGCCTGTCACATGGATGGAGGAATGCGAATGTATTACGGGATCTGGTTCGGCTAAAGCCGGGACACCTGCCCCGTAAAGGGTGGTGTTCGGGCGCCATCTTTCTTCGCACGTCTATTTTCTTGCTCAATCGGAGCACTTTCCATGTTTCGCTATTTCGAAAACCTTGTTGACCCTTTTGTTGCCTATCGTGAGGCTGACGCACCGCCGACGCGGTTGTGGCCCTTCATGCTGGATTATTCGCGGCCCTTTTTCCAGGTATTTTTCTGGGCGGCGCTGGTTTCCATAATCGTCGCGGGTGTTGAAATCGGGCTGATCTACTACATGGGTCGCGTAGTGGATCTGTTGGGCGGCACGCCGGCAGAGGTCTGGCAAAATCACGGAACGGAATTGTTGTTGATCGCAGCCTTTGTGTTGCTGTTGCGTCCGCTTCTGCATTTGGTCGACGTACTTCTGCTGAACAATACGATTTTGCCGAACTTTGGTACGCTGATCCGTTGGCGTGCGCACAAACACGTGTTGCGTCAGTCGGTTGGCTGGTTCGAGAACGACTTTGCCGGGCGGATTGCCAACCGGATCATGCAGACACCTCCTGCGGCGGGTGAAGTGGTGTTTCAGGTTTTTGACGCGATTTCCTTTTCGCTGGCCTATTTGATCGGTGCGGCGATCCTTCTGTACGCGGCGGATCCGCGTCTGTTGATCCCGCTGCTGATCTGGTTCGGATTCTACGCCATGCTGGTGCGCTGGACCGTTCAGCGTGTTGGTCCGGCGTCAAAAGCGGCCTCGGATGCGCGTTCGACGGTCACGGGGCGGGTGGTGGACAGCTATACCAACATCCATTCGGTCAAAATGTTTGCCCATGGCCCGCAAGAGCTGGACTATGCCCGCGAGGCGATCGAGGAAACCCGTCGGACATTTCAGATCGAAATGCGGATTTTCACTATTATGGATGCCGTTCTGGTCACTTTGAACGGTATGCTGATCGTGGGTGTTGTGGGCTGGGCGATTGCCTTGTGGATGCAAGGCAGCGCTTCGGTAGGTGTTGTTGCGGCGGCTACGGCCTTGACCCTGCGCCTGAATGCCATGACCGGATGGATCATGTGGGCCCTGACCAGCTTTTTCCGCCAACTTGGTATCGTGTCCGAGGGGATGGAGACCATTGCCCAGCCCATCGATTTGCTTGATGCGCCTGACGCGAAACCCTTGCGGCTTACCAAAGGTGAGATCCAGATCCGCGACCTCTCGCATCACTATGGTCGCGAGGCCGGCGGTTTGGACCATATCGACCTGACCGTCCGGCCCGGCGAAAAGATTGGTTTGATCGGTCGTTCCGGTGTTGGCAAATCGACACTGGTAAAGCTGCTTTTGCGGTTCTACGACGTCGAACGCGGTGCGATTTACATTGACGGTCAGAACATTGCGCATGTCACCCAGGACAGTCTGCGCAGCCATATCGGTATGGTTCAACAAGACAGCGCCTTGCTGCATCGCTCGGTCCGCGACAACATCCTTTACGGCCGGCCAGATGCGTCCGAGGCGCAGATGATCGCCGCCGCCAAACAGGCCGAAGCACATGAGTTCATCCTCGATTTGCAGGATCCGCAGGGACGGACCGGGTACGACGCGCATGTCGGTGAACGGGGGGTGAAGCTGTCTGGTGGCCAGCGGCAGCGTGTGACGCTGGCGCGGGTGATCCTGAAGGATGCGCCGATCTTGTTGTTGGATGAGGCGACTTCCGCCCTAGATTCCGAGGTCGAAGCGTCAATTCAGGAAACCCTCTACGGCATGATGCAAGGAAAAACCGTGATCGCCATTGCCCACAGGCTCAGTACCATTGCGCAGATGGATCGCATTCTGGTGATGGATGCAGGCCGTATCGTCGAGGAAGGCACGCATTCCGATCTTCTGGCGCAAGGTGGCCTTTACGCCCAATTCTGGGCGCGGCAATCTGGTGGTTTCATGAACCCGGAGGCCGCTGAATGAGGATTGCCGACCTCATCTATCCGTTCAGGAACATCGAAACGCCCCCTCCGCAGACGTTGGGGGCGTTCATCCGCTGGAGCCTGTCCGGGGCGTGGCCAATGCTGTTTGTTGCGGCGTTCTTCTCGGCCATTGCTGGCGCGATGGAGGCGGTCACGGCTTGGATACTGGGCCGCGTGATTGATGTAGCGACCGCCAGCGGGCCCGAGAACTTTCTGACCACTGAAAATATGTGGATGATCCTCGGTGCGGTCGCCTTCTTCATGTTGCTTCGCCCGATCCTGTTTGGCCTGTCATCCTTGTCGAACAACTACATTGTCATGCCAAACATCACACCTTTGGTTCTGGCCAAGCTGAACCGTTGGACCCTGGGTCAGTCGGTGACCTATTTCGACGATGATTTTGCCGGTCGGATCGCGCAAAAGCAGATGCAGACATCGAACGCCATGGCTTCGGTCGTGTCGGAAACGATCAGCGCGATTGTGTTTGCCCTGGCGTCTCTGGTGGGGTCTTTGCTTTTGTTAGGGTCTATTCATCCTTTGGTGATGCTGCCCTTCGCAGCATGGCTGGCGGTGTATTTCATGCTGGTGCGCTGGTATCTGCCGCGCATCCGCAAACGTTCCGCCGCGCGGGCCGGGGCGCGGGCGATGGTTTCCGGGCAGGTGGTCGATACGATCACCAACATCAAAACCGTGAAGCTGTTCGCCCACTCGGAATTCGAAGATCAGGCGGCGCGTGAATCGATGGTGGATCTGCGTGAAAAATCGCTGGATTTCGGCAAGTTGTCGGCAAGTTTCCGGTTCATCCTCATGACGCTGGCCGGTGTCCTGCCTGTCTTGCTGCTGGGCGCGACCTTGTGGCTGTGGCAGGGCGGCATGGCGACCGCCGGGGATATCGTGGCTGCCGGGGCGGTTTCGATCCGTATTGCTCAGATGACCGGTTGGGTCAGTTTCACCTTGATGGGGCTGTATGCCAATGTCGGTGAAATCGAAAACGGGATGAAAACGCTGACCAAGCGTGACCGGGTCGAAGATACGCGCGGGGCGAAAGACCTTGATGTGACCGAAGGGTCGATTTCTTTCGAAGGCGTCAGCTTTGCTTACGGTCGCGATATCGGTGGCGTCACGGATTTGAGCCTAACCGTCAACCCGAGCGAAAAACTGGGCATTGTCGGTGCATCAGGGGCGGGGAAATCCACGCTCGTCTCACTGTTGCTTAGGCTCTATGACAGGGAAAGTGGCGCCATTTGTATCGATGGCCAGGACGTGTCTCAGGTAACGCAGGACAGCCTGCGCCGACAGATAGGTATGGTCACGCAGGAAACGGCGATGTTCAACCGGTCTGCCCGCGAGAACATTCTGTATGGCCGGCCGGACGCCTCAGAGGCCGAGATGATCGAGGCCGCAAAAAAGGCCGAAGCGCATGATTTCATCCTGAGTCTTGAAGATGCTCATGGTCGAAAAGGCTATGATGCTCATCTGGGTGAACGGGGCGTGAAACTCAGCGGCGGGCAGCGACAAAGGATCGCTCTGGCGCGCGCCATTTTGAAAGATGCTCCAATTCTGGTTCTCGACGAAGCGACATCGGCGCTGGATTCCGAGGTTGAAGCTTCGATTCAGACCGCGCTGCATCGGGTGATGCAGGGCAAAACGGTGCTGGCCATTGCGCACCGGCTGTCGACACTCAGCGAAATGGACCGGATTGTTGTTTTGGACGAGGGCAGGATCGCCGAAACCGGAACGCATGAGGCGCTGCTGGACCTGGGCGGCCTGTATGCGCGGTTCTGGCACCGCCAGTCGGGCGGGTTCATTCAGGCAGAAGCTGCGGAATAAGGGTTTTTTTGCTGCGAAAGCCCGGCTATCAGGCCTCTCATGACGCAGCAATTCACAATCACACGGCTTGGACATCAGGGCGACGGCATTGCCGATGGTCCTGTTTACGCCCCTCGTACCCTTCCTGGCGAGATCGTCAGCGGCACCCTTGTTGGCCAGCAATTGACCGATATCCGGGTCGAGACACCGTCCGAACACCGTGTCAAAGCGCCTTGCCGCCACTACAAAGCGTGCGGTGGCTGCCAGTTGCAGCACGCATCCGATGCATTTGTGGCCGACTGGAAACTGCAAATCGTCCGCAAGGCGCTGATGGCGCAGGATCTCGAAGCGCCATTGCGGCCGATAAACACATCGCCCGAACGGTCACGTCGGCGGGCTACGCTTGCCGTAAGGCGCACGAAAAAGGGCACGTTGGCGGGGTTTCACGGTCGTGCATCCGGCACGATCACCGAGATACCCGATTGCCGCTTGCTTGACCCGGCCTTGATCGCGGCCATTCCCGTGGCCGAGGCGCTGGCCACCCTGGGCGCAAGCCGCAAGGGCGTTCTGGCTGTCACGCTCACACTGTCCGAAGCTGGTCTGGATGTGGCCGTAACAGGTGGCAAGCCACTGGACGGCCCCTTGGAACTGGCATTGGCGCAGGCGACCGAGAAACATGGGCTGGCCCGGCTCAGTTGGGATGATGAGGTTATTGCCATGCGGCATGCGCCGGTTCAGCGCTTTGGGGCAGCCGGAGTCACGCCACCCCCCGGAGCCTTCTTGCAGGCAACAAAGGACGGAGAAAAGGCTCTGTCAAAGGCAGTTTCCGAGGCTACACGGGGTGCGAAACGTATCGTTGACCTGTTTGCGGGCAGCGGAACGTTCTCTCTGCCGTTGGCGGAAATTGCCGAAGTTCACGCGGTTGAGGGCGAAGCCGCCATGATCGAGGCGTTGGATCAGGGCTGGCGCAGGGCACAGGGGCTGAAACGCGTAACGACCGAGGCCCGTGACCTGTTCCGCCGCCCGCTGATGCCGGACGAGCTGAAATCTTTCGACGCCATTGTTCTGGATCCGCCTCGTGCCGGTGCCGAAGCTCAGGTAGATGAGATTGCACAGGCGCAACGCCCGGTGATCGCCTATGTCTCGTGCAATCCCGTCACCTTTGCGCGTGATGCGAAAACGCTGGTTAACGCGGGTTACACCCTTGAATGGGTACAGGTCGTTGACCAATTTCGTTGGTCAACACACACGGAACTTGCTGCGCGGTTTGTTCTGAACGCAGCATCTTGATCTTACCGGGGAAACTGACACATGGGGTCCAAACAGCGTTTGCTGAATCTTATCGAAGCGCCCGTTTTCGGGCGGTTCATAACGGCCGTGATCATTTTCAATGCCATTCTTTTGGGGATGGAGACATCGCCGACCCTGATGGAACTGGCCGGCCCCTTGATCGTGGCGCTGGACAGGCTTTGCCTGGCGATCTTTGTGGCTGAAATTTCCATGAAGTTGATTGCCACCGGGCGCAGGTTCTTCACAAATGGCTGGAACATATTCGATTTCCTGATCGTTGGAATTGCCCTGGTTCCCAGCGCCGGAGGTCTGTCGGTGCTGCGCGCCCTGCGAATTCTGCGGGTGTTGCGCGTGATTTCCGTGGCGCCGCGTCTGCGTCGCGTGGTCGAAGGGTTCATCTCGGCCCTTCCCGGCATGGCCAGCGTGTTTCTGCTGATGGCAATTCTGTTCTATATCGGTGCGGTAATCTCGACCAAGCTGTTTTCGGCATCGTTCCCGGATTGGTTCGGCGATCTGGGCCTGTCTGCTTATACGCTGTTCCAGATCATGACGTTGGAAAGCTGGTCGATGGGCATCGTGCGTCCGGTGATGGAGGTCTATCCCTATGCCTGGGTCTTCTTTGTTCCTTTCATCATGGTCACGACCTTTGCGGTGGTGAACCTGTTGGTGGGTCTGATCGTCAATTCGATGCAGGATGCCCATCATGCCGAGGATGAGGTCAAAACCGATGCCTATCGCGACGAGGTTCTGGAACGGTTGGAAAGCATCGAACGTCGACTGGCCGAGCAGTCGAACATCAAAAAGTGATTTCAGTTTTTCCCATTTTTGGCATAATGATCGAAAAAAAGCAGAGCAGGCAGTGAAACATGGATCGTCGAGTATTCGGTTTAGGGGCGTTGGCAACGCTAAGCCTTTCGGCTTGTGCCTCTAGCGGCCCAAGATTTCTGACTTATAACGGACCCGAGGTGACCTCTTTGGTGGTCAACAAGGGCACGCGCAAACTTTACTTGTTGCACAACGAAAAGATCCTCAAGGAATATGACGTCGATTTGGGGTTTGCCCCGAATGGAACAAAGAACCAGCGCGGTGACGGCCGAACACCCGAGGGCACCTATCTGATCGACCGTCGCAACCCCAGAAGCCGGTATCACTTATCCCTGGGCATTTCTTATCCCAACTCGCAGGATGTCGCAAAAGCCAAGGCTGCGGGCGTTGATCCGGGTGGGGATATCTTCATCCACGGTGAACCCAATCTGCGTTCTGAGCGTAGACGCGCAAAAAAGAAGCGGGATTGGACAGCCGGATGCATCGCGGTCAAGAATGACGAAATCGAAGAGATTTATGCGATGGTTAACAAAGGTACGCTGATAACCCTGCGCCCTTAGGCCGTTTTTGGCGCCCAGTCACTGAATCCGAATGCTTCATAGTCGCGCTGATAGGCGTCAACCGCCAGCGCTTCGAGGTATTCGTTGTAGATCTGGTCCAAAGCGTATGGTTCATCCGGTGCGCAGGAGCCAGGCTGAGGCGGGTTTGAATGCCCCATGCTGCGCGCCAGATCCGGCAAGGCCGTCATCAGATCCTCTTCTCTCAGAATCAGATCGGGCATAGTGAAGGATGCGATTCCCTCCAACGTCCTGGACTGGCTGCACCACGTGCCGTCCACACGGACCGGTGTCTGCCCGTTGAGGTTGAGGCGTAGAAAGTCCAGAAAGCCCGAAAAAGCTTCGCGGTGTTGTTCGACAGAATAATTGTTGTCCCGCACTTGCCCCGGGATCGGCAGCTTGAGCCGGTTGCGAAGGTAATTCCGCACCATCTTATAGCTGCCCGGCCCCGTATTCAGAATATGACTGCAAAATGCCGTATGTGCCCGGGCCAGAGGGTGACGCAGAACAGTGAATTGCCGATGTCCGGGATGGCCCTGTTTCCATGAGCGGACCTGTTTGCGGTTTCGATCCGTGATCAGCTTGTCTGTCTGACATCCGTCCAGATCAGCCAGCCATTGCACGATAACAGGCTCTATTCCGCCCCGAATGGGCAAATACATCAAAGGAGACCTTGCAGCGGCAACGTAAAGCGGTACAGCCGCGCCGCGCTGCGGCTCAAAGCCTGTTGACCGATGCAATCCGAACCGATCCTGATCGCACAGGGCTTGCTTCATCTCATCAGGATTGGTGACCTTCGACAAAGCCGGCGCCGGGTTTTGCGGTTTCAGGGTATCATCCAGTCGGGTCAGCCGACCCTCAACCCCCAGCCATACAGCCAGCCCGTTTATGACCTCCAGCTCAGTCAGGTCGTCATAGTGAATGAAGAACCCGGTTTGGCCTGTCTTTTGCAGGTGCCGTTGCACCATAAGCTGATGGTCTTGCAGCTGGTTCAGGTAATCCGAAAACTCGTCGGCGTCGAAGTCAACCTGCGCGTCGACACGGCGTTTCACATTCTTCAGCAGCCACTGCTGCGTTTTCCGCGCTATTTTCAGCGACAGGTAGCTGTCCAATGGGTTGCGGGTCAGAATGATCTTGGCGCAGCGCGGATCGTTCAGCATGGGCTTCAGGATACGTGGGTCATGGTCTTCGAAATATCGAAAGCCATTGATGTCACCCGGTGCTGATTTGATCGCCTTGAGCATTCGCATGGGGTCCGCATCCCGGTCTTCCAGCGACAGGCCAAGCAGGTGGTCGGATTTCAGGCTGCCTGCAAAATGCGGATTGAACGCCTCTCCGTGGCAGGTGACCCCGTCCAGCGCGTTCAGGTTGGCCTCAAGCAGGTTCGAACCTGTGCGCATGGCGGCCAGAATCACGAAGTAATCAAATTGGGCTGACATGGGCAATCACTGCACCAGATACGGTTTTCGGTATGGCTTTTCCTGGCGGCCGAACACATCGTCTGCCGGGAAATCACCCATCAGATATGGGTGCATTCCCTGATTCTTGAGGTTTTGCAAGAACTTCCCGAATCCGGACAGATCGACCATGGTTGGCACTTCGGTCAGATGGCTGGTCTGCTGAATGCCGATTTCTTCTAGAATACCCTGCAAGGCATTCATCGGAGATTCAATGAAGTCGGCCAGCGTCCAACTGCGCATCCGCGCCTTGGTCCAGACCGATGTCAGCACCTCCAGCTGCTTGGTTTCAATTTGTTGCAGGCGCGCCGCCTCGCTCCGGATTTCCGAGAAGTTCATATTGGACCGGAACAATGGGATCGCCCAAGCGCCGGTGATGACCGAAATCTGCGCGTTCTTGTCCCGCGCCAGAAACCAGTTGATTTCCTGAGTGTCCCGCGGGCTGAACTGGAAACACTGGCGTTCACCGCGCGTATTCCAGATCAGGTTCGACAGAAAGGCGGTCGGGTTATAGTCCCGCAGCGCCGCACTGTCGCTGAGGGCGCCATTTGTTATGGCTTCTCCTTGCGAAAATTCGGCGCGTTCCGGCCCGAAAAGATGCCCGTGGACTCTGGCTCCGGTGGTTGCGGCCAACCAAGGTTCGAAATCCTCGAACAGTTCCGAAAAGCCTTGGAATACGGAATATTGTGACGATGTCAGACCGTTTTCACTGCCATGGCGGGGAAACCGGCTTTGCATATACAGCCCGTCGCGCCCGCGCGTTCGCCGTTCCACCGCTTTGGAAAATACGCGATCGATCTTGCCCGGATTGGGCTCTGCCGGTTTCATCGCCCCGGCCTGATCTGTCAGGAATGCCTGGTACAATCGCTCTGCGCGGGGCCAGATTTTTCGGGCGACAAAACAATCCGATCGGCGCAGCAATTGCAGATGATCGTCATAGAAGATGTGCGGGCGGCCCTGGTAATCGAATTTGGATAGGGTCAGGGACCTGCTTTCAATATGCGTGGAATACAAGCGTGCCAGCGTCTGGAAATAGCTTTCATCCGGAATCCAGACATGACGGAAATACTTGTCATACAGCTTGCGCCTGGGGTCTTGAAGGATTGCCGACAGCGTTTGGCGGGTCAGGCACCACCACTGGCTTCCCATATGCGGAACCAGTCCGTCGGGGATTTTCCTGCGAAACCCCATCAGACGCTGAAGCTTTACATATGTGTCGAATAGTTTGCGATGCTTGCGCCACGAAAACGGAAACCGCAGGGTGAACCGTTCATGATCCAGCCCACCGATGGTCCAGCTGACATCGGATGTCGTCGCGCTTTCGATGAAATCGACACGCGGCCGGTCTGACAGGTAATCGATCAGTTCCTGAACCGGTCGCAAGGGCAGACAGGCCCCCGAGGCAAGAAATACATGCCGAACTTCGGGGAAACGCTCCAGCATCAACTCGGACGCGCTTTGCGAGGCGGCAACGATACCCCAGCCACCCCAATCGCACCGATGTCGGTCAGAAAACACGATCGATGGATTGTTCGAACAGGACGCAACAAACCGGGAATAAACAGTGTCTGGCACCTTGCGATCCACATGGATGACCACCGGGCATCCCGCTGCCGTCCAGTGGCGCGCGACCTGCTCGGCGCGGTCCAGCGAGGTATGAACCAACATGACAATACCCAGACCGCTCATGCCCAGTTTCCTTTCGACATGAGGCCCAGGATCTCAAGCTGTCGCCAGTTGATATAGGCCTCGGACCATTCGCACCAGAAAACAGGCTTGTCCTCAAGCCGGGTTGCATAGGCCTTGTATTCGCCCGAGCCCCGGTAATGCTGGCCACGCTGCAATTCTTCGCGGGCCTTTTCCCCCAGAGTATTGATCAACTTGGCGTGAAGCAGTGACCCGCTGGCCTTTTCGCCGCCCCATTCGTCGTAAACCTGATTGAGCCCGCGCGGCAAAAGCGAATGGGTCGAGCTGACATAGACATAGCGCCGGTTCCATTTTACCAGCGGAATCTTGTTCAGCGCCGGTGCTTTGGAGGGGTTGTCCTGAAAGAACACGCGCGCCCGTGGGCCCCCTTGAATCCAAAGGTTCTTGTATTCGGGGTTCTTGGTGATCATGTAATTTCCGGGATCGAACCAGCGCGCGATTTCGAACGGGTTCTGACCTTCGGCATAGGGTTCGGCGTCCACCGGACCTTCAGGGTACATGTCGATCAGCATCGTGCCAAAACTGCGCACGGCACTGCCATCCAGCCAGTCCGTCAAGGCTCGGATTGGACGGGTGTCGCAGAACGGATAGATGAAGAATTCGTCCGGATCGACGCTCAGCACCCAGTGACCGTGCGCGTATTTGCGCAGCAGATAGTTCGACCAGTCCAGACCATAGCTTGCCCGTTTGTAACTGGTCGTCGTCCGCCAGACCGAAACGTCAGCCTGTTCTTTCAAAAATTCAAAACTGCCATCATCGCTGTTGTTGTCGACAAACAGAAAATGGTTGATGCCCAGTTTGCGATAATATTCAAGAAAGAAGGGCAGGCGAATTTTCTCGTTCCGCACAACGCTCATCAGCAGGATATCATCACGCCGTATGGCCTGTGTGTTGTTGCTGACCGGCTTGAGCTCGCGGCGTCGTTTGAGGCAGCGCAGAATACGGCGCTTGCGCCGCAATCTCATTTTGTAGGACTCAAACAGGCTCACGTGACTGCCCAACCTTTTTATAACGCGAGCTTTCCCCGAACCAGTCGTGACCGATGGCACGATATGGCATTACCGGTTTATGCCATCTTTGCATCTTCTGACGCAACGTCTTTAAAACCCGCAAACTGTAAACGTGCGGTTGATGCCCTTGTTTTCATTTTCAATCCCAGCCTCCGCCGTTCATCAGACCCAACCGTTCCAACTGGCTCCACCCGGTGTAGCGCACCGATTGTGGGGTCCACATGTCCGGCTGGTTGATTATCCCATCGTAGTATGGCCCGAATTGGTCCGGATCATGAAAATGTTGGCGTCGCTGCTTTTCGGTGTTGGATTTCTTGATAACGTCCGGCAGGAACTTCGTGTGCAGCAACACGCCCGACGGGGCATCGCCGCCCGGGCCATCATAGGTTTCGTTCAGACGGCGCGGCAGGGCGGAATGGCATGAGTTCACATAGGCATAGCGCCGCGACCAGCGCATCAGCGGGATCTTGTTCAGCGTGGGCGATCTTTGCCGTGTTTGCGCAAAGAACATCCGTTCCCGCGCGCCACCCTGCACCCACAGATTGCCCATCGGGCTTTGCCGCTGCGCGCGATACGGCCCTGCATCGAACCAGCACAGCAGATTTGTGGGGTCGGTGTTCGGGTCATAAGCCGCATAACCCAAGGGGCCCTTGGGATAGAGGTCCAGCATCAGCGTCCCGAACCCGATCTTCCCGCGCCGGTCCAGCCAGGTTGTCAGGTCATGCAGGGACCGGGTGTCGCAATGGGCATAGACCAGCAGTTCATCCGCATCCACCATCAGGCACCAGTGGCGGTGGCCAAAGCGCATCTGCAACCAGGTCAACCAGTCCAGGCCAAACCGCGATCCACGATAGCTGGAATGGGTTCTCCACACCGAGACATCCGGTTGATCTTGCAGATACTCGGATGATCCATCGTCGCTGCCGTTGTCGACGATCAGAAAATGATCGACGCCCAAGGCGCGATAGTGACGAAAGAACCAGGGCAGGCGGATGATTTCATTGCGCAAGGTGACAAAGGCCAATATGTCACCCCGCTGGATTCGGGATGTCTGATCCTTCTGGCAGGTCAACTGATGTCGGCTTCGCAGCGATCTCCAGAGCAGCCGCCGACGTTTCCAGCGCAACCTGTACTTCCGTGCCCATCCGATCCGGGGAAGTGTCAAAGCAGTGCTGGATGTCACCGGGTCCTCATTTTTCGTAGTGGCCGTTCTGGTGCCAGCGCCAGGCATCTGCGATCATCGTCTCTAACGTGGATCTTTTGGGCTTCCAGCCCAGTTCATTTTCAGCCCGCACAGAACCAGATACCAGCTTGGTGCAATCTCCTGCCCGACGAGGGCCCACTGTATACGGCACGGGACGGTTGGTGACGGACCTGGATTGCTCGATCACCTCTAGAACGGAAAACCCGGACCCGGTGCCCAGATTGAAGACACGGCTGCCTTTGCCCTGTTCCAGCCAGCCCAGCCCCAGAATATGCGCATCAACCAGATCGCAAACATGTACATAATCGCGGATACAGGTGCCGTCGGGCGTATCATAATCCGTGCCAAAGACGGTCAGACCGTCCCGCTTGCCGTCAATCGCGTCCAACATCAGCGGGATCAGATGGGTTTCGGGGCGGTGAAACTCGCCCACCTCGCCTTCGGGGTCTGCACCTGCAACGTTGAAATACCGGAAAATGACATGGCGCAGCCCATGAGCCGCCTCGAAATCCTTGAGGATATCTTCGATCGCGCGTTTTGATGCCCCGTAGGCGTTCAGGGGATACTGTGCCGTGGATTCATCAAGAACCACATTGTCGTGCTCGCCATATGTGGCACATGTGGACGAAAATACGAAATCCAGACAACCGGCCGCAACGGCTGCTTCAATCAGAGTCAGCGAACCCGTGACATTGTTCGACCAATACACGCCGGGCTGACGCATAGCATCGCCAACCTGGCTGAGCGCCGCGAAATGCATCACTGCATCTGGTTTGTGTTTCGCGAACACCTCATCCAGGCGGTCCCGATCCAAAAGGTCGCCCTGTTCAAAAGGGCCAAATTGCACCGCATCCTGCCAACCCGTGATCAGGTTGTCGTAGGTCACAGGAAGGTAACCTGCCTGCGCAAGCGCCTTGCAGGCATGTGAGCCGATATACCCGGCACCACCGGTGACAAGAATTGTCTTCATGGCATATCCATCGGGGCTGGTTGAGGAACAGTTTCGCCAAAGGCGCCGTCAGAGTCATGGGGAAAAGACGTCACTCCAGCCCCATGGCTGCCATCATCTCTTCAATCTTGGGCACGTCCTGCGGGTTGTTCAGCTCCCAGAACTGACGGCCCCTTGCCTCGACCTCGACGCACAGAACCTTGCGCCCGTTTTCCATGAACCTGAGCTGTTCCAGGCCTTCCAGCTGTTCCAGAGGCCCGGCCGGCCAGCCCGGATACGCCGCAAGGGCGTCGGGCCGATAGGCGTAAACGCCGACATGGTGAAACACGGGTGTCGCTTCATCGCCGGCGTATGTCTGCGACGTGAAGGGGACGACCTCTTTCGAGAAGTACATCGCACTGTGATCGCGTCCGAACACTGCCGTCGTGCCACCTACACGGCCATGCTTGCGGTCGTTCAGAAGACTGTTCAACGCACTGCCGTCGCAGCGCAGGACAGGGGTCGCAACACCGGCATCCGGCGCGGCGCGCAGGCCGGAAACCAGATCTTCGACAAACCAATGCGGGGTCAGCGGAGCGTCGCCTTGCAGGTTGACGATGATGTCATACCCGCCACCCAGAACCTCATGCGCTTCGGCGCATCGTTCGGTGCCGTTCTGACAGGTTTCCGAGGTCATCACGACCTCGGCCCCAAAGCCCTCGGACACGTCGCGAATGCGCTCATCATCCGTCGCAACAACAACGCGATCGACACCCGAGACTGACCTGGCTGCACGCCAGGACCGTTCGATCAGTGTCATGGACGCGCCTTTTGCGCCGGTCAGGGGAACCAGCGGCTTGCCGGGATAGCGGGTCGAAGCGTAACGGGCGGGAATGGCAATCAGAACAGACATCAGGCTTCCTTCAACTCAACACCCGGAGCGTAAGCAATAAAGAACGGATTTGCATAGCCATCCTTGCCATAAAGCAACGGAGTATGGTCGTCAAAACGTACAACCCGGCCACCGGCCCCGGCCAGTACCGCATGGCCTGCCGCCGTATCCCATTCCATCGTGCGCCCGACGCGCGGATAGATATCCGCCTCGCCCGTGGCAACCAGACAGAACTTGAGCGACGAACCCGCGCTTTTGCTGTCCTTCACATGATATTTGTTGATGTAGTCCTCGGTGGCCTGATCCCTGTGGGACTTCGACGCCACGACCAAAAGCCCGGAATTATCCGGTTCAGAGACTGATATGGGTGCCAAAGGACCGGTCTCGTTTTTGTCGAAAGCGCCTGTTTCCTCGACCGCGCGGCCATCAGCCAGCGTGAAGAACATACGACCCCGCGCCGGGGCATAGACCACTCCCCGGGTTGGCACTCCGTTTTCGACAAGCGCGATGTTGACGGTAAAGTCGCCGCGACGGTTGATGAATTCCTTGGTGCCGTCCAGCGGATCAACAATAAGGAAAGTGTCGCCTTTTTCAGAATGCGAAGCGGCCTGTTCTTCGGTGACCAGAAGAGTATCCGGAAATGCCGCACGCAAGCCTGCCGAAATCAATGCGTCAGCGGCTTCGTCTGCCTCGGTCACAGGGCTGGCGTCGGATTTGACTTTGACATCGAAATCATCCGCCTCGTAGATTTCCATGATCTTGTCGCCTGCCTCCAGAGCCAGTCGCCGGATGACGGGAATAAGCGCATCGTAGGTCACAAAAAAGCTCCGTTCCTGTGGTTTGTTGATCCAAAATCGCGATCGACTTATGATGCGGCGGTTACGGAACGGCAAGATATTCATGCCAGTTTAGAGGCGACGAAGCAGAAAAGACCCTTTGAATGTTCTATTTCAAGCGCAACCAAACGCTGCTGGGCGGCGCTTTCACGACGGCTGAGCTGGTATTCCATGCCACCGTGCGAAAGGTGCGCTCGCAACATCCCAATGCAATAGTCGCCATCCTGATAAATGTTTTGCAGCTTGTGGTGATGGGAACCACTTTCTACCTGCTCATGTCACTGATGGGCCGGGGTGGAATACCGAAGATCAGGGGCGAGTTTCTGCTGTATGTTCTGTCCGGCGTGTTCCCCTTCATGCTGCACATTCAGTCGATAGGCGCGATTTCAGGGGTTGGGTCCGCGAACAATCCGATGATGCTCCATTCGCCGATGAATGTGATGGTGACGATCCTGTCTGCGGCGCTCGGTATTCTTTACAAGCAACTGCTGGCCATGTTCGTGATCCTGTTCATCTACAGCGTCGCGGTCGCCCCGATCGAGGTGCAGGATCCCGGCGGTGCTTTCGCGATGCTGATAATGGCCTGGTTTACCGGATGCGCGGTGGGTTTAGTGTTCATGGCGATGAAACCATGGTTTCCGACGACTGTGGGAATGCTCACCAATATCTACCGTCGCCTGAACATGGTGTTTTCGGGAAAGATGTTCGTTGCAAACACACTGGGCGGCGGATTGCTGATGATGTTCGCCTGGAACCCGCTGTTTCATATTATCGACCAGTGCCGGGGCTTCATCTTCCGAAACTACTTTCCGCGAAACACAAGTTGGGAATACGCGCTATGGGTCGGGATAGCTTTGTTGATGATCGGTTTGATGGCTGAGTTTTTCACGCGCCAGCATGTTTCGCAAAGCTGGAACGCGCGCCGCTAACATGCGACCCGCAGCGTCAAGTTGATCCGTCCACCTTTTGGCAACAGCCGGGATGATCCGTATCTGATCCGGTCGATTCCGTGATAGGCCAATCGTACCGGACCGCCCATGATCACCACGTCGCCCGAGCCGAGCCAGATCGACTCGGTCTTGCCGCCACGAGTTGTGTTCCCAATTCGGAACAGGGCGTCATCGCCCAGGGAAACCGACAGAACGGGCCAGGAAAAATCTGCCTCGTCCTTGTCCTGATGCAGGCCCATCTTGGAGCCTTCCCCGTAGTAGTTGATCAAACAGCAATCCGGCGCGCGCTCGGTGCTGACCAGATCGTGCCAGATATCAAGAATGACCGGGGGGATTTCAGGCCAGACCCCGCCTTTCGGGTGCTTATCCTGATAGCGATAGCCTGCCTTGTCGGTCACCCATCCCAGATCCCCGGCCGAGGTCATTCTTACCGACATCTCTTTGCCCGAAGGCGTGACGGGTCGAAACAAGGGTGCCGCTTTCAGAATCGGTCGAAGGGCCGCGATCAGCCGTGCCTGGGAAGCAGGGTCAATATAGCCTTTCCTGATTTCGAACCCTCGCAAGACCACCCGCGTCATTCCGGAAACCCCAAACCTTTCCAATTTCTTGCCAAAAAAGACCTCAAATTCCCGAAAACCTGCACTCTACGGTGCTTGCAGGCCTCTTGCCTCGCCCTTATATACGCCGGGACGCGCGATGGTAGTGCTGTCGCGCACATCAGATCGGGAGTGGGATGCCATAAAGGGTCCGACCCTCGGGACATCGCCTTGAAGAGAAAGGGATTGCAAAAATGGGAAAAGTAATCGGGATTGACCTCGGAACCACGAACTCCTGCGTAGCCATCATGGAAGGCTCGCAGCCGAAGGTCATCGAAAACGCTGAAGGGGCGCGGACCACGCCTTCGATCGTCGCCTTCACCGAAGATGAGCGACTGGTCGGTCAGCCTGCAAAACGTCAGGCGGTCACCAACCCCGACAACACGATCTTTGGCGTCAAACGTCTGATCGGTCGTCGCGTGGATGATGCCGAAGTAGAAAAAGACAAGAAAATGGTGCCGTATTCCATCGTGAATGGCGGCAATGGTGACGCGTGGGTTGAAGCCCGCGGTGAAAAATACTCCCCCAGCCAGATTTCCGCTTTCATTCTGGGCAAGATGAAGGAAACCGCCGAGAGCTATCTGGGCGAAGATGTCACCCAGGCGGTCATCACCGTTCCGGCATATTTCAACGACGCCCAGCGTCAGGCCACCAAAGATGCCGGTAAAATCGCCGGTCTGGAAGTGCTGCGGATCATCAACGAACCGACAGCTGCTGCGCTGGCCTATGGTCTGGACAAGGAAGAAACCCAAACCATCGCGGTCTATGACCTTGGTGGTGGTACTTTCGACGTGACAATCCTGGAAATCGACGATGGCCTGTTCGAGGTCAAATCGACCAATGGTGACACCTTCCTGGGTGGTGAAGACTTTGACATGCGCATCGTCAACTACCTGGCGGATGAGTTCAAAAAGGAACACGGTGTCGATCTATCTCAGGACAAGATGGCCCTGCAGCGTCTGAAAGAAGCCGCGGAAAAAGCCAAGATCGAACTGTCCTCGACCTCGCAGACCGAGATCAACCAACCCTTCATCTCGATGGGCGCCAACGGTCAGCCGCTGCACATGGTCATGAAACTGACCCGTGCCAAGCTGGAATCGCTGGTGTCGGACCTGATCAAGAAGTCGCTGAAGCCCTGCCAGGCCGCTCTGAAAGACGCGGGTCTGTCGGCTGCTGACGTGGACGAAGTTGTTCTGGTCGGTGGTATGACCCGGATGCCGAAAGTGATCGAAGAGGTCACCAAGTTCTTCGGCAAAGAGCCGCACAAGGGCGTGAACCCGGACGAAGTGGTTGCCATGGGCGCCGCCATCCAGGCCGGTGTTCTTCAGGGCGACGTCAAAGACGTGGTTCTGCTGGACGTGACCCCGCTGTCGCTGGGTATCGAAACGCTGGGTGGCGTGTTCACCCGCCTGATCGACCGAAACACCACGATCCCGACCAAGAAGTCTCAGGTCTTCTCGACCGCCGAGGACAACCAGAACGCCGTGACCATCCGCGTGTTCCAGGGTGAGCGTGAAATGGCTGCGGACAACAAGATCCTGGGTCAGTTCAACCTTGAAGACATCCCGCCGGCACCGCGCGGCATGCCTCAGATCGAGGTGACTTTTGACATCGACGCCAACGGCATCGTCTCGGTTTCGGCCAAAGACAAAGGCACTGGCAAAGAACAGAAGATCACCATCCAGGCATCGGGCGGATTGTCCGACGAGGATATCGAAAAGATGGTCAAGGACGCCGAAGAGAACGCGGAAGCCGACAAGGAACGCCGCGAGCTGATCGAGGCGAAGAACCAGGCGGAAAGCCTCATACATTCGACCGAAAAGTCGATGGAAGAGCATTCCGACAAGGTCGACCCGACCACGATCGAAGCCATCGAGTTGGCGATCGCCGCGCTGAAGGACGAGCTGGAAACCGAAAACGCCGACAAGATCAAGTCGGGCATCCAGAACGTCACCGAAGCCGCGATGAAGTTGGGCGAAGCCATCTATAAGGCGCAAGCCGAAGAAGGCGAAGAGGAACCTGCTGCCGCAGACGCTGCACCAGGCGACGATGACATCGTCGACGCCGAGTTCGAAGACCTCGACGACGACAAGCGCGCCTAACGCGTTAATCGGTTCCGGCAGGCCTGGTTCGGGCCTGCCGGAACGGTCTTCACCATGCAGCACGCGTCTCCGAAACCTTCTTTTGGCACCTACGCTCTCTCACATCGGATGGAAATATTGCGCCGGTGGTCTGAGGGCATGCCGCGTCAATGGATGTCGTCCGGAATTCGCAGGATAGTAATGGCCTCTCAGCGAGAGCCTTACGATGTTGAGGTGTTTGGCGGACAGAAATGCCGATTGCACCCATCTGACAACTGGGCCGAACGTCGCGTCATAACCGGCTCGCAGTTCTTTGATCTGGATGAGCGTCAATCGCTGGCCAACCATATTTCGCAGGGCTCTGGCGATTATGTCTTTGTCGACGCCGGTGCAAATGTCGGGCTGTACACCCTGTGGGTCAGATCAGTTGCGCAGAAGTTGGGGCGTAACCTGAAAGCCCTGGCTGTTGAACCGGATCCGGTCAACAAGGCTCGCCTTGGTACCAATCTGGCTGCCAATCAAGCCAGTGAAGTCATCCATTGCGACAAGGCCTTGTCTGACAAACCGGGTGAGGTGTGGTTCGAATCCGCGAACCTTGGCGATCGGGGTCATGCCAAAGTTGCCGAGTCGGGCGATCTGTGCGTTCAGGCGATTCCGTTGTTGGACGCTATACGCGATGCCGGGTTGACCAGGGTTGATGCAATGAAAATGGATATCGAAGGTCAGGAAACCCGCGTATTGCGCGCTTTTTTCGAAGACGCACCGCGAGAGATTTGGCCCGAAGTGCTGCTGATAGAAATCAAGCATTCGGATGACGGGCTTGACGAGGTCTTGAATAAGGCAGGTTACGTGGCCAGTTTTGCAAACAACACCAACGGCGTGTACAGGCTCAATGAAAGCACCGCGTCCGGCGGCACGAAGGAATAACAAATGTCAAAGCGCGACTATTACGAAGTGCTCGGCGTGTCCAAGGGCGCTTCGGCGGATGAGATCAAGAAGGGTTTTCGCAGGAAAGCCAAAGAGCTGCACCCTGACCGCAACAAGGACAACCCGGATGCCGAGGCGCAGTTCAAGGAAGCCAACGAGGCTTACGACGTTCTGCGTGATGCCGAAAAGAAGGCAGCTTATGATCGCTTTGGCCATGCCGCATTTGAAAACGGTATGGGGGGCGGTGGCCGCCCCGGCGGCGGTTTTGGCGGTCAAGGCGACTTCTCCAGCGCATTTTCGGATGTATTCGACGACCTGTTCGGTGATTTCATGGGTGGTCAAAGGGGCGGCGGCGGGCGTCGCGCCGCGCGCGGCTCGGACCTGCGCTACAACCTGCGTGTTACGCTGGAAGAAGCCTACTCGGGCCTACAAAAAACCATCAATGTGCCAACGGCCGTGGCGTGTTCGTCCTGCGAAGGTACCGGGGCTGAAGGTGGCGTTGAACCCACATCCTGCCCCACCTGTTCGGGCATGGGGAAAGTGCGGGCACAACAGGGCTTCTTTACGGTGGAGCGGACTTGCCCGACCTGTTCGGGATTGGGGCAGATCATCAAGAACCCCTGTAAATCCTGTCAGGGGGCCGGCAGGGTCGAAAAGGACCGCGCTTTGTCGGTGAACATTCCTGCCGGTGTCGAAACCGGAACGCGAATTCGTCTGGCAGGCGAAGGTGAGGCCGGAATGCGCGGCGGTCCTCCGGGCGATCTGTATATTTTCGTCGAAGTGGCCGAGCACAAACTGTTCGAACGCGACAGCGTGAACCTCTACTGCCGCGTGCCGGTCAGCATGGCCAAGGCGGCGCTAGGCGGATCGATCGAGGTTCCGACCATTGATGGCGGTCGCGGCCGCGTTCAGATTCCGGCCGGAAGTCAGTCGGGTCGGCAAATGCGCCTGCGCGGCAAAGGCATGCCTGCGTTGCGCGGCGGTGGTGTGGGTGACATGTTCATTGAACTGGCCGTGGAAACCCCGGTCAACCTGACCAGCCGCCAGAAAGAACTGCTGCGCGAGTTTGATGATCTGGGTGAAGACAATCATCCGGAATCAAAAAGCTTTTTCTCGTCCGTCAAATCTTTCTGGGACGGTATGAAAGGCTGAACGACCGGGAAAGGGGGCTCTGCCCCCGCCGCCCTTCGGGCGACTCCCCCGGGATATTTGCAGCCAGATGAAGCATGGGACCCGTTCTTCATCTGGCCCAAAACATCCCGGAGCGCGAGGCAGAGCCTCGCATCCCACTGTCATACACATGCAGTTTTGGCCTTAGCAGAAAGCTGAAAGTGGCAATATATCTGGAAAATTGAGTCTTGATTCCGGCCCTCGACCCTGAGATTGTCCGCCTCAACCGTTGGGGTGCCCTTTTACAGGGCTGAGAGACGCAACCGCGTTAACCCATCGAACCTGATCCGGGCAATTCCGGCGTAGGGAACGGTCTCTTGAATACAGACGTTTTCTCTACTCCGTTGCCCATAGAAGATGGAGCAACGAGATGGCGGCAATTGCCCTGACCATAGCAGGATCCGACAGTGGCGGCGGCGCGGGCATTCAGGCTGACCTGAAGGCAATGTCGGCGCTGGGTGTTTTTGGCGCAAGTGTCATCACCGCCGTTACCGCGCAGAACACGCAAGCTGTCACCGCTGTGCATGGAATTCCGCTGGATGTGATTTCCGCCCAAATCGACGCGGTTCTGAACGATCTTGACGTCAGGGCCGTCAAAATCGGCATGCTTGGCACACCTGAGATCATTCATACGGTCGCCAGCGGGCTGGCGGCTTTCGAGGGTCCCGTGATTCTTGATCCGGTCATGATTGCAAAATCCGGCGACGCTTTGTTGGCGCAAGAAGCGGTCCGGACGCTGCGCGATGTGTTGTTGCCAACGGCGACGGTTCTTACGCCGAATCTGCCTGAGGCGGCGTGCCTGCTGAACATGCCAGCGGCAGAAACGCGTGAGCAGATGGCTGAACAGGGCCGGGCATTGTGCGCTTTGGGTGCGGGAGCAGTCGTGATGAAGGGTGGACACGGGTCAGGTGACATCTGCCACGATTTGCTGATCGATCCGTCGGGTGTCATGGCCGAGTTTCAGGCCCCGCGTCAGGATACGAAAAACACCCATGGAACAGGATGCACCCTGTCGTCATCCATCACCGCCGGTTTGGCCAAGGGGCTGACCCTGAGGGACGCGGTTGCGCAGGCGCATGACTATTTGCAAGGGGCCATCGCGCGCGCGGATGAGTTGAATGTCGGCGCTGGGCACGGGCCGGTGCATCATTTCCACCGGGTTTGGCCTTCGTGACGCTTTGGTCTGTCATAGGGGCAGGGGTTGCCGGTCTTGCCGTTGCCAGCGAACTGGTGTCGCGCGGTGCAAAAGTGCAGATATTCGACCCCGGCGGGCCACCGGGCCCGCATGGGTGTTCATGGTGGGCCGGAGGAATGCTGGCACCGTGGTGCGAATATGAAAACGCGGAAGAACCGGTGCTGCGCCTTGGGCAGTCAGCGATTGAATGGTGGGCCCAACGTACCAAAGTGACCCGTCGGGGAACGCTTGTTGTCGCAAGTGCCCGTGATGCGCCGGACCTGCGCCGATTTGCGCGTCGAACAATAGGGTTCACCAAGGTCGAACGGGCAGAAATAACTGAATTAGAGCCTGATCTGGCAGGGTTTGGTCAAGGCCTGTTCTTCGAACGCGAAGCCCATGTCGATCCGCGTCAGGCGCTGCAAGATCTGTATCGTCAACTGCAAAGCCAGGGCGTCGCGTTCCACCGGAAGCTGGCGCCCGCCCAGTTGGAGAATGCAATTGACTGCCGTGGCCTTCACGCCCGCGAATACCTGCATGATCTGCGCGGCGTGAAGGGTGAGATGCTTGTCATACGATGCCCTGACGTGGAACTGACGCGCCCGGTTCGTTTGCTGCACCCGCGGATGCCGCTTTATATCGTTCCGCGCGGAGGCGGCGTCTACATGTTGGGTGCGACCATGATCGAATCCGAGGACAGCAGCCGCATTACCGCCCGTTCGATGCTGGAATTGCTCAGCGCGGCCTATGCCGTGAACCCGGCTTTTGGCGAAGCCGAAGTGTTGGAGATAGGCGTCGATCTGCGCCCCGCCTTTCCCGACAACTTACCGCGCATCCGGCGTTTGGGCCGGACGATCTATGCCAACGGGCTTTATCGCCACGGATATCTGCTGGCACCGGCGCTGGCGCGGGGTGTTGCGGATCTGGCGCTGAACAACACACATTCGGAGATGGTCGATGAAGATCGTGCTTAACGGCGAGACGCGCGAGGTGCGCGCCGAAACCCTGTCGGAATTGTTGGATGAATGCGGTTTCTCGGGCCGTGTGGCCACCGCCGTGAACGAAGATTTCGTGCCCTCAAGCCTGCGCGTCGCTCACAAGCTGGCCGAAGGCGACCGGGTCGAGGTCGTCGCACCGATGCAGGGGGGCTGAAGATGAAGACGTTTTACGGCACTGAACTGCCCAACCCGCTGATGCTGGGCACGGCGCAATATCCAAGTCCGGCCATTCTGGAACAGGCGTTTCGCGAAAGCGGTGCAGGCGTTGCCACTGTATCCTTGCGGCGCGAAGCGGGTGCAGGCCAGACCTTTTGGAACATGATCCGCGAATTGGGAGTTCTGATCCTGCCCAATACGGCCGGTTGCCATACGGTGAAAGAGGCCGTGACGACCGCCCATATGGCACGCGAAGTGTTCGAGACCCGATGGATCAAGCTGGAACTCATCGGACATACGGACAGTCTGCAACCGGACGTTTTCCAACTGGTCGAAGCCGCCCGCATTCTGACCGAGGACGGGTTCGAGGTGTTTCCCTACACCACCGATGACCTGATCGTGGGCGAACGCCTGTTGGAAGCGGGATGCGAGGTGCTCATGCCCTGGGGCGCACCGATCGGGTCAGGACGAGGGCTGAACAACGAATACGCTCTGCGTGCGATGCGGGCCGAATTTCCTGACATTCCCCTGGTGGTGGACGCCGGTATCGGCTTGCCAAGCCACGCGGCCCGCGCGATGGAGCTGGGCTTTGACGCGGTTCTGCTCAACACCGCTGTGGCCCGTGCCGGAGATCAGGTTCTGATGGCCAAGGCGATGGCGCAGGCAACCCTTGCCGGGCAATTGGCCCATCAGGCCGACCCGATCGAGCCGCGCGACATGGCGGAACCCTCTACCCCTGTTGTTGGAAAGGCCTTCCTGTCATGACGCTGGACCGTTTCTATCCGATCTTTGATCACTCGGACTGGCTGCGGCGGATGTTGCCTCTGGGTGTCAAGCTGGTGCAGCTGCGCATCAAGGATCAGCCAGACGATGCGGTGCGCGACCAGATTGCCGTCTCACGCGAATTGTGCTGCGATCACGCGGCGGTTCTGGTGATCAATGACTATTGGCAACACGCGATCGATCTGGGCTGCGACTGGATCCATCTGGGGCAGGAAGATCTGGACGATGCCGACCTGAAAGCCATCCGAAGAGCGGGTCTGAAACTGGGCGTTTCCACCCATGACGATGATGAGCTTGAGCGTGTGCTGGCCATGGATCCCGATTATGTGGCATTGGGCCCGGTCTACCCCACCATTCTGAAAAAGATGAAATGGCATCAGCAGGGCCTGCCCCGCGTAACGGAATGGAAGGCGCGGGTTGGTGATATTCCCTTGGTCGGTATTGGCGGCATGAGTGTCGAGCGCGCGGCCGGTGTACTGAAGGCCGGGGCGGACATCGTCTCGGCGGTCACGGATATCACACTGAACCCCGACCCCGAAGCACGGGTACGCGCGTGGATCGAGGTCACACGATGAGCCGATATGCCCGCCAGACGCTTTTGCCCGAAGTCGGGGCGCAGGGGCAGGCACGCCTGTCGGCGGCTCGTGTTCTGGTCGTCGGTGCGGGCGGTCTGGCTGCACCGGTTCTGCCACTTTTGACAGGGGCCGGGGTGGGGCGGATTACGGTCATGGACGGTGATACCGTCGATCTGTCCAACCTGCACCGTCAAACGTTTTTCTCCGAGGCCGATTGCGGGCACTCCAAGGCGGAAACCGCCGAGGCGCGCTGCCGCGCGCTGAATGGTGAAACTGATGTCATCGGTCTGAATCAGGCTCTGACCAGCGAAAATACGCCTGGCTCGGTGTCGCAAGCCGATATCATTCTGGATTGTGCCGACAGCTACGCAGCCAGCTACATCCTGTCGGACACGTGTCTGGCGCAGGGCAAGCCTTTGATCAGCGCCTCGGTGCTGGGGCTTTCGGGTTATGTGGGCGGGTTCTGCGGCGGGGGCCCGTCGCTGCGCGCTGTGTTTCCCGATGCACCGGACAGTGGCGCCAGCTGTGCCACTGCGGGGGTTTTGGGCCCCGTGGTTGGCGTGATCGGGGCGATGCAGGCGCAGATGGCGCTCAGCTTGATCCTTGGACTTGATCCCTCGCCCCTTGGGCAGTTGGTTCAATACGATGCAAGAACCCTGCGCAGCACCGGGTTTCGCTTTGATGACGCACCCGAGCCCGGCAACTGCTTTCGCTTTCTGTCCGCAAGCCAGCTGAAAGACACGGATCAGATCATCGAGCTGCGCAGTTCGCAGGAAGCCCCTGTTCCCATCCATTCGAACGCGACGCGCATTTCACCGGATAATTTGCGCAGAATAGATCCTAACAAAGGAAAAAGGCTGGCTCTTTGCTGTGCCACCGGTTTGCGGGCATGGCGTGCCGCCGAACAGATTCAACCAGATTGGCCGGGCGAAATTGTCCTCGTCGCGGCCTCAACCTCGTGAAGAAAAGGGAAACGCGAGACATGAAAAAGCTGATGACAGCCATCGCCCTTCTGGCCGCTGCGCCGGCATGGGCCGAAGACAAAATGACCGTCCTGCTGGACTGGTTCATCAACCCTGACCATGGTCCCATCATCGTGGCGAAGGAAAACGGCTATTTTGCCGAACAAGGGCTTGAGGTCGAGATCGTCCCGCCCGCCGACCCGTCCGCCCCGCCCCGTTTGGTGGCTGCCGGCCAAGCCGATCTGGCGGTGTCTTACCAGCCGCAATTGCACTTGCAGATTCACGAGGGCCTGCCACTGAAGCGCGTCGGCACATTGGTTGCGACGCCACTGAACTGTCTTCTGGTGCTGGAAGACGGGCCGATCAAGTCGCCTGCGGACCTCAAGGGTAAAAAAATCGGCTTCTCGGTCGCAGGGGTCGAAGAAGCCATCCTTGGCACCGTTCTGGGCAAATACGATGTTGCGCTGGGCGATGTTGAGCTGATCAATGTCAACTTTTCCCTTTCACCGTCGCTGATGACCGGTCAGGTGGATGCGGTGATTGGCGCTTATCGCAACTTCGAACTGAACCAGATGGATATCGAAGGCCGTCCCGGCACCTGCTTCTATATCGAAGAAGAGGGCGTTCCGTCTTATGATGAACTGATCTATGTCGCCAATCCGGAAACGATGGACAAGGACAAGATCGCCCGGTTCCTCGCCGCGACTGAAAAAGCGACCCAATATATCGTCAACAACCCGGAAAAAAGCTGGGAAATCTTCGCGGCGACCTCGCCCGAACTTCAGGACGAGCTGAATGCCCGCGCCTGGGTCGATACACTGCCGCGCTTTGCGCTGCGTCCGGCAGGTTTTGATGCCGGTCGTTATGCCCGGTTCGAAACCTTCCTGAACGAAAGCGGGATGATCGACAGCGTCCTTCCAGTTAGTGACATCACCATCGACGTGACCGCGCAATGAGCAATTATGGCAAAGCCTTTGCGCTGATGCGCGATGCTGCGGCGGAGCCGTGGCGGGATTATACCCGCCACGCCTTCGTAGAGGGCATGAAAGACGGAACGCTGCCACGCGAGGCGTTTCTGCACTATCTGCGGCAGGATTATGTGTTTCTGATCCACTTCTCACGTGCCTGGGCGCTGGCCGTGGTGAAATCGGAAACGCATGAAGAAATGCTTGCCGCATCGCGAACCGTGAACGGTTTGATCAGCGAAGAGATGAAACTGCATATCGGTATCTGCGCGGCAGAAGGTATCTCGCAGGCAGAGTTGTTTGCCACGCCAGAGAGGCACGAGAATCTGGCCTATACCCGGTTTGTCCTGGAAGCAGGCTACAGCGGCGATTTTCTGGACCTGCTGGCGGCGCTGGTTCCTTGCGTCATGGGGTATGGTGAGATCGGTACGCGCCTGTCCGCCGAGGCAACGTCCGAGACATATCGCGGCTGGATCGACACTTATGCCGGCGAAGATTACCAAGGCGCATGTGTGGCGGTTGGTGAGTTGCTGGATCAGGCTCTAACAAGACGTATCGGGGCTGATTTTCAGGGGTCGCCACGCTGGGATCGACTGTGCCAGACCTTCCGCAAAGCGACAGAGCTTGAAGTCGACTTCTGGCAGATGGGTTTGACGCCATGACACCTGCGCCCGAACTGACCATCAACGGCACTGCCACGATCGACGGCGCGACCCTGTTTGCGCCGTTGTCCCTGACCCTTGGGGCCGGGGCGTGGACATGCCTGCTGGGCGGTTCGGGCGTGGGAAAAACCACGGTTCTGAGGCTGATTGCGGGGCTCGAGACCGGGGCTGTCTTCGCTGGGCGGATCACGGCCAGTGATGGCTTGCCTGTGGCTGAGCGTGTCGCATACATGGCGCAGGATGATCTTCTTTTGCCTTGGGCAACCGTCGCGCAGAATGTCTCGCTGGGTGCGCGTCTGCGCGGTGAAACCGTTGATCTTGATCGACGCGACCGCCTGATCAAGCGTATGCGGTTGCAGGATCACATGAACAAGAAGCCCAACGCGTTGTCCGGCGGGCAACGTCAGCGTGTCGCCTTGGCCCGGACACTTATGGAAGATCGCCCCGTTGTTTTGCTGGACGAGCCCTTTTCGGCCCTTGATGCCCGCACACGCGCTGACATGCAGGATCTGGCCGCCGAAGCATTGCACGGTCGAACCGTCCTTCTTGTGACCCATGATCCCGCAGAGGCCGCGCGTCTGGGGCAATCCATCGTGGTGATGACGGAACACGGATTGACGCGGTGCGAACCGCCCCGGGCCCCGGCCCCGCGCCGCGTGGATGATCTGGAGACATTGGAAACCCAGGGTGCCTTGCTGCGTCTTCTCCGCGAGGGCGCGGCATGAAGTATTTTTCTGCATTGGCCGCAACTTTGTTTGCCTTGCTGATCTGGCAGGGCATCGTGACCCTGACCGGATTGCCGAAGTTCATCCTGCCCGGACCCGCCGTCGTGGCCGAGACTTGGTGGCAGAACCGCTGGGTGATCGCCGAGCATACCTGGATCACCGCGATCGAAGTGGTGATCGGTCTGGCATGCGGAACGCTGCTGGGTGTCGTTACTGCGCTGCAACTGGCGAATTCGCGGGCGGCGCGGGTGCTGGTGCAGCCGATGCTCGTGTTCACGCAGGCTCTGCCGGTATTCGCATTGGCGCCGTTGCTGACGCTTTGGCTGGGCTATGGGCTGTGGTCCAAGGTCGCCATGGCGGTGTTGATCATCTATTTCCCGATCACCTCATCCTTTTTTGACGGGCTCATGCGCACCCCGTCGGGGTATCTGGATCTGGCCCGAACGATGCAGGCCAGCAAGCGCGCCGTATTGTGGCATATCCGTATTCCGGCCGCTCTGCCGTCGCTGGCGTCGGGGATGCGGCTGGCGGCGGTCTATGCCCCGATCGGAGCGGTGATCGGCGAATGGGTCGGCTCGTCGCAGGGGCTGGGTTATCTGATGCTGCTGGCCAATGGACGTGCCAAGACCGATCTCATGTTTGCCGCGATGCTGACCCTGGGCGTATTCTCGATCCTTCTGCACATGATTGTCCGCCGGGCCACGGCACGCATGGCGGGTGAGGTGCGTTAACCAATCAGAAACCGATTCTGAGTCAGGGTGCGCTCATGACACAGGACGCCTTTGCCGAAGCCCCGATGCTGTTTGATACGGACGAAGCCCCGGCGCAGCCGCTGCCCTCTGGTCGGCTACCCTCCTACATAAAAGACCACCGCAAGCGGCTGCGCGAACGGTTCATGACCGGCGGATCGGCGGCGATGCCGGATTATGAACTGCTTGAACTGGTCCTGTTCCGGTCCATTCCCCGGCAGGATGTGAAGCCACTGGCGCGGGCGCTGATGGATACTTTTGGTGATTTCAATCGTGTCCTGACCGCGCCCGAGGAACGGCTGCGCCAGATCAAGGGCGTTGGCGATACCGTGGTTACCGACCTGAAAATTCTTGAGGCCTGCGCCCACAGGATGGCCCGCGCCCGGGTGATGCAGCGGCATGTGATCTCGGGCTGGGATGCGCTGCTGGATTATTGCCACACCACCATGGCGCATCGTGAGATCGAACAGTTTCGCGTGTTCTATCTGGATCGCAAGAACGTAATGATCGCGGATGAGGAACAGGCCAAAGGCACCGTGGATCACGTGCCGGTTTACCCGCGCGAGGTCGCCAAACGAGCGCTGGAACTGAACGCCTCGGCCCTGATTCTGGTGCACAACCACCCGTCGGGCGATCCGACGCCTTCGCAGTCGGATATCGACATGACCAACCGTATTCAGGATGCCTGTTCGGCCCTGGGCCTGACCCTGCACGACCACCTGATCATTGGAAAATCGACCGAGTTGAGCTTTCGGTCCGAAGGGTATCTGTGAGCTTCACTGCACCCAGATTTCAACCCGGCGGTTGACCTTGCGGCCCCATTCGGTGTCGTCACAGGCCATCGGCATTGCTTCGCCAAACCCTTCCGCGACCACCTCGATACTGTCTGATATCGATGTCTCGGCCGCGGCCAGAACCGCGTTTCGTACAGTCTGTGCACGTCGCAGGGCAATGCGGGCGTTGGCAGCGGCCCCGCCATCCCCGTCGCTGAAACCGGCGAACACCAGCTTGCGCGCCTTCAATGTGCCGGCGTCAAGCATATGTGCCAGTTGCTGAATATTGGAACGTGACTGCGCATCCGGGCGGGATGATCCGGGCTCGAACCGAACCGACAGGGACAGGCGCGACAGCGGGCGCAGGGTTTCGATCATGCGCTGAAGCTCGTCCAGCCCAACCTCGGGCCCTCCGGTGGCGATGGCGTTGGCAAGCCGGTCGCCCTGTACGCCAACCGGCAAGGTTTCGGGCGATTGATCCACGTAACCTGCGTCACGAATGGCCATCTGGGCTTCGGGGCTTAGGCTAAAGGTCAGAAACTGCCGTGCGATCCGCGGCAGGCGGCGTTCGGGCAGATACAGGAACATCGGCAGGTTCAGCGGATAATCTTCGGTCTTGATCGATTGACGGGAGGCGGCCAGCGGATGCCCACACCCTCCGGTCAATGGCAGGGCTCGGGCATCGCCAGCTGTCGCTTTGCTGGCGATTCCGATGGAAAACGGGTCCTTGGCGACGGCCTTGGTCAGATCGCTCGTTCGAATATGACGGATTGCGGTATCGGTCAGTTCCACACCAGCGGTCTTCAATACCTGATCCTCGACAGCCTGCGCCAGCCCCGATCCCGGATCCGGCACATGCAATGCGATCGGAGCATCCGGCCCGCCCAGGTCCACCCAGTTCTTCACTTCACCTGACAGAATGCGCGCCAAATCGGCCAGCGAAATCTGACGCATCATACTATCGGGTGCCACCACCGGGACCATGGCGTCCAATGCAACAACCCTGGATCGCCGGGCCCGTTTCAAATCACCCAGCCCCGCGGCATCGGCTGCATCCCGCTCGGCCTCGCGTACTTCGCGCAGGGCCATCACGATATCTGTCTGATCCTCGATCAGCTTGACGAAGCCGCGATCCGTGGTCCCGACGTCAAAATAGAACCGCGCCAACGGGGCGTCACGGCCTGACTGAAAAAGCTCATAGACGAAGGTGTCCGTATCGACGCGGGCAGGCGTTGCGGTCAAGCCTTCCTGCCGCGCAAACCCGATGATCAGGGCGGGCAGGACCGTTTCGGCCATGACAGACGATCCGGAAAACCGCAACTCGGCTACGAAATCCGTCAGGCTGGGGCATGCAGGTCCGTCGCAGGTGACGCCCGAGCCATCAACGGTCAACTCACCGAACTGCGTATCGACGCGGTAGAATTCGCCGTCAAAGCCCAGCAGGTTGCCTGTTACTTCGACCTTGCCGTCATGAGACGTCAGCGTGATGTCCTGCGCCACTGCACAGGTCGCACCTGCAACGGTTAACAGCGCGGTCACAGCCGCACGAAAGAAAGTCATAAGAGAGTCGAGCCTGCCTGCGGATTACTTTGCCGCAATTGTCAGGTCTGAGAGCAGATTATTCAACACCAGAAACTCACCGGCCTGTGAACAATCCGGCAGGGTCAGGGACATGTCGCGCGACCGCAGGCGGCTATCTGACAGAAGTTCCAGCGCCTGCACATTCAGCGTTTGCCCGCAGTTGGATTCGGTCACTTCGGCTTCGACCGTCAGGTCGATGCTGCCGGACCGATCCGACGCGCCCGTCGGAAAGGAATATACTTCGATATTCTTGGCACGACCCAGACCCGTCTGGCCCAGGCGCAGAACCTCTCCTGCGCCATTTGCCGAGGAATCATCCCACACGTGGCCGCTGCTGCCATAGCTTGCCCCGAATTCCAGCGCGTGAATCTGCAACTCGGTTCCACCCTGCCATTGCAGGACGACGCGGTCATATTCGGCAATGTCGGTCACGTGAGTGGTGGCGACCGTACCCGTTTCATCTTCGAACGAAATCAGGAAAATCGCGTATTCCGACAGTGCCGGGATGGTCATGTCCAAGGCACCGGAATCGTCAGTGTTCTGGCTGACCGTCAGGCCGCTGTGATGAATTTCAACGCGTTCGTTTCGGTGGCAGGGTGCCCGCAGCGACAGCTGTGCCATGGCGCCGGGGACGGCGACGGCGCGCGCGCTGATGTTGCAATCCGTCGTTTTCGGGGCTGACGGAACTGCGCGAGGTTCGGGCGCTGCCGCCCCGGAATCTGCGTCAGACGCCGGAGCCGAAGTCAGTACGATAGCATCCAACCCCGACAAAACCGAAGATTGCTGAGATGCCGAGGCAACATCAACACTATCCCCCGCGTTCGCCGGCTGCGCGGTTGGTCCGTTTTGCATCAGATAGCCTATGCCCAAAGCACAAGCGACCGTGCCGCACATGGTCACGTAGTTTCGAACTACAAACAAGACACCCTCCCCAGTTGAAGGAGCAAATCGCACATTCGCCACGAATCGCGGCCAATTTGTGGCCGCGAGACGAACACATTGTGGATTCGACGGGTGACGTTAGGTCAGTCGGCCATGGCAGTGTTTGAACTTCTTGCCCGAGCCACACGGGCACGGATCATTTCGCGACGGGTTGCCCCAGGTCGATGGGTCGCTTTCGTCGAACCCCGGAAGCGCATCACCCGAAGCCGCAGCCTCGGCCTTAACTTCGGCCTGTTTCGCGGCCTTGTCCACGGCCTCCTGCGCCTGAGCCTGCTGCCCGGCCATCTGCGCCAGCATTTCTTTCTGTTCTTCTTCGGTCAGCGGACGTACGCGTGACAATTGCTGAGTCACGGTCTCGCGCAGGGAATCCAGCATGCTTTCGAACAGCTGAAAGCTTTCGGTCTTGTATTCGTTCAGAGGATCGCGCTGGGCATAACCGCGGAACCCAACGACCGAGCGCAGATGTTCCAGGGTCAGCAGATGCTCGCGCCATTTGCTGTCGATGGTCTGAAGCAGAACCTGTTTTTCGATGTTGCGCATGTTTTCAGGGCCAAAGGCGACGGCCTTCTGGGCCATCATCTCATCCGCGGCCTTGATCAGACGTTCGCGCACCTGCTCGTCATCCACGCCTTCTTCGGCGGCCCAGTCCTGAACCGGGACGTCCATGTTCAGCTTGTCCTTTATCGCCTCGTGCAGACCCTCAGTATCCCACTGATCAGCATAGGATTTCGGCGGCATGTATTCGTCAATCAGGTCGTCAATCACCTGTTCGCGCATATCCGAGACGATCTCGGACAGGTCGTTCGCAGACATGATTTCGCGGCGCTGGCTAAAAATCACCTTCCGCTGGTCGTTCATCACGTCGTCGAACTTCAGAACGTTCTTGCGCATGTCAAAGTTGCGGCCTTCGACCTTGGACTGCGCGCGTTCCAGCGACTTGTTCACCCAAGGGTGAATGATCGCCTCGCCTTCTTTCATGCCCAGCGTGGTCAATACCTTGTCCAGCCGTTCCGAGCCGAAGATGCGCATCAGGTCATCCTCGAGGCTCAGGTAAAATACCGTTCGGCCCGGGTCGCCCTGACGGCCGGAACGACCGCGCAGCTGGTTGTCGATCCGGCGGCTTTCGTGGCGTTCCGAGGCCATGACGTAAAGGCCGCCAGCAGCCAGAACCTTTTCTTTTTCTTCGGCGTGGCGTGCTTCTTCGGCGGCCCGCAGCTCGGACGGATCCGCGTCTGGATTCTCGGCAATCGCTTTCAGCACCTTCATCTCGACATTGCCGCCAAGCTGAATGTCGGTGCCACGACCGGCCATGTTGGTGGCGATGGTTACCGCACCCAGACGACCGGCATCAGCAACGATCTGCGCCTCTTGTTCGTGCTGGCGAGCGTTCAGAACGTTGTGCTTGATACCTTCCTTCGTCAGCATCTGGCTGAGCAGTTCGGATTTTTCGATCGACGTGGTCCCCAGCAGAACCGGCTGGCCCTTTTCCTGCGCCTTTTTCGTCTCGGCGATCATCGCATTGTATTTTTCGGCGGCCGTACGATAAACCTGATCATCTTCGTCGATACGGGCAATCGGCAGGTTGGTCGGAACTTCGACCACGCCCAGACCGTAGATCTCGGCAAATTCTTCAGCTTCGGTCAACGCGGTGCCGGTCATGCCGCTCAGCTTGTCGTACAGGCGGAAATAGTTCTGGAATGTCACGCTGGCCAATGTGACGTTTTCCGGCTGGATCTGAACCTTTTCCTTGGCTTCGATGGCCTGATGCAGACCTTCGGACAGGCGACGGCCCGGCATCATGCGGCCGGTGAATTCATCGATCAGAACGACATTGCCGTCGCGCACGATGTAATCCTTGTCGCGCTGGAACAGCTTGTGTGCACGCAGCGCCTGGTTGACGTGATGCACGACGGTGGTGCTTTCCGGGTCATACAGGGAATGGCCTTCGGGAATCAGGCCGGCCTGAAGCAGCTGTGCCTCGAGAAATTCGTTGCCTTCATCGGTGAAGGTCACATTGCGCGATTTTTCGTCCAGGGTGTAATGATCATCGCTCAGCGTCGGAATCAGGGCATCAATGGCGGTGTACAGATCCGACCGGTCCTGCGCGGGACCCGAGATGATCAGCGGCGTCCGCGCTTCATCGATCAGGATCGAGTCGACCTCGTCCACAATCGCAAAGTTGTGATGTTTCTGGTAAACCTGCTCCAGATCCGCCTTCATGTTGTCGCGCAGATAGTCAAAGCCCAGCTCATTGTTGGTGGCATACGTGATGTCACAGGAATACGCGGCCAGTTTTTCCGCATCGGGCTGGCCGGACCAGATCACGCCGGTGGTCATGCCCACGGCCGCAAAAACCTTGCCCATCCATTCCGCGTCACGTTTGGCCAGATATTCGTTCACCGTGACGACATGCACGCCCTTGCCGGTCAGCGCGTTCAAATAGGCCGGGAAGGTGGCGACCAGAGTCTTGCCTTCGCCCGTCTTCATTTCCGAGATGTTGCCCTGATGCAGGAAAATGCCGCCCATCAGCTGCACGTCAAAGGCCCGCAGGCCAAGTGCGCGCTTGGCGCCCTCGCGTACGTTGGCAAAGGCCTCGGGCAGCAGGTCGTCCAGGCTTTCGCCATCCAGTGCCCGCTTGCGCAGGTCTTCGGTCTTGTCGATCAGACCTTGATCTGAAAGTTTTTCAAACTCTGGCTCCAGCGCATTGATCTTTTCGACCAGAGGGCGGGTCGCCTTGATCTTGCGGTCGTTCGGTGTTCCGAACACCTTTTTGGCGAGCGTTCCGAGTCCCAGCATGTTCACTCCAGAGGATCTGTTCTTTTCGTGGTTGCGACAGGCTTGCCCACCTTGCGCGCAACCCATAGATACGGGGGGTGAAAGGCGGCCCTGTCCAAGGCTTCAAAGCGATGTAAGCGGCAGGTTCCAGAGTGTCAACGCCGCGCCCTGTCGCGGCAAGAAAATAGGATGATTCAATGCCCAAAGGTCTCACTTTTCTGCCATCGCTGGCCCTGGCCGCCGTGATGGCCCTGCCGCTGGCCGCCGAAACCCAGCCGGATGCGTCGACCGTGGTCGCTCGGGTAAACGGGGATGAGATCACTTTGGGTCACGTGATCGCCACCGTCGCTTCTCTGCCACCGCAATATCAGCAGGCGGAAGACGACGTGCTGTTCGATTTCGTTCTGGAACAGCTGATCCAGCAGCAATTGCTGGGACAGCAACAGGATGGCCTGAACAAGCAAAACGCGCTGACACTCGACAATGAAAAGCGGTCGCTTCAGGCGGTTCAGACGGTCGCGGCCCTGACCAACGATGTCGTCACGGAGGAAGCCATTCAGGCCGCTTACGATGCGCGTTTCAATGATTTTGCGGGTGAAGACGAATTCGACGCCAGCCATATTCTGGTGGAATCGGAAGAAGAAGCCAAAGCGCTCAAGGCACAGCTTGATGATGGCGCCGACTTTGCGGAACTTGCCCGCGAAAACTCGACCGGTCCGTCCGGCCCGAATGGTGGCGCGCTGGGATGGTTCGGAAAAGGCCAGATGGTACCCGAATTCGAAGCAGCAGTGATCGCGCTGGAAAAAGGGCAGGTGTCGGATCCGGTGCAAACCCAATTTGGCTGGCATCTGGTCAAGCTGAACGACAAGCGCAAAACCGAAGCCCCCGAACTGGACGCGGTGCGCGATGAGCTGGCGCAAACGATCCAGCAAGAGGCCATCCAGGCGCGGATCGACGAGTTAACGCAGCAGGCACAGATCGAACGCCCCGCGCTGGAAGGCGCAGGCCCCGAGATCATGCGCCAGCTGGACCTGATTCAGGAGTAAAGACCAGTGGCCACGATCACGAAGGTATCGCCGCTGGCGCCGGCGTCTTTCCCTGAACTGCCTGCGATTGACGGTGTGCGTTTTGCCACCGTCGAAGCGGGTGTGCGCTATCAGGGTCGTACGGATGTCATGCTGGCTGTTCTTGATCCGGGCACGTCGGTGGCGGGTGTCTTCACCCGCTCGGCCACCCGGGCGGCACCGGTTCTGGATTGTCAGGAGAAAATCGGCGGCCCCAGCGAGGGACCTGCGGCGATCCTTGTGAACTCGGGCAACGCCAACGCGTTCACCGGCCATTACGGCCAGACATCGGTTGCCGAGGTGACGCAGGCCGTTTCCAAATCGACCGGTGTCCCGGTCGAACGGGTCTTTACCTCGTCCACCGGTGTCATCGGTGAACCGCTGCCGCATGATCGCATCATCTCGCAGCTTGACGCGTTGAAATCCGGCCTCAGCCGCCATGCCATCGAAGACGCCGCGCGGGCGATCATGACGACGGACACGTTTCCCAAAGGGGCGAGCGCACAGGTCGAAATCGGTGGCAAAACAGTCTCTATTGCAGGGATTGCGAAGGGTTCCGGGATGATCGCGCCAGACATGGCGACGATGCTGGTCTATATCTTCACCGACGCACGGGTTGAGCAATCGGCGTTGCAGGAAATGCTGAGCGCGCAGACAGATCGCACCTTCAACTGCATCACTGTGGACAGCGACACCTCGACCTCGGACAGTCTGCTGCTGTGTGCGACCGGATCTTCGGGTGTTGATGCCACCGGCGATGCTGCTTTTGCACGGGCTTTGGAAACGGTGATGCTGGACCTTGCGCAACAAGTGGTGCGTGACGGGGAAGGCGCCACCAAATTCGTGGAAATCCGCGTGACCGGAGCCGCCTCGGACGCTGACGCCAAGACCCACGGTCTGGCCATCGCCAACTCCCCTCTGGTGAAAACCGCCATTGCCGGTGAGGACCCGAACTGGGGCCGCATCGTCATGGCCATCGGCAAGTCGGGCGCGGCGGCCGATCGCGACAAGCTCAGCATTTCATTCGGTGATATTCTTGTGGCCGAGAACGGCTGGGTCAGCCCGGATTATCGCGAGGAAGACGCCGCCGCCTATATGAAAGGTCAGGACCTCGTGATTGCGGTCGATCTGGGGCTGGGCGAGGGGAAATCCACCGTCTGGACCTGTGATCTGACCCACGGCTATATCGAGATCAACGCGGATTATCGCTCGTGAGAACCGTGTTAGTCTCTGCTGTCGCCCTGATCGACATCGAGGGCCGCGTGCTGCTGGCCCAACGCCCAGAAGGCAAATCCATGGCGGGGCTCTGGGAATTCCCCGGCGGCAAGATCGAGCCGGGCGAAACCCCCGAGGCCGCCCTGATCCGCGAGTTGCACGAGGAACTGGGCATTGATACCTGGGCCTCGTGCCTTGCACCGCTGACCTTTGCCAGCCACAGCTATGATGATTTCCACCTGCTGATGCCCCTGTTTGCCTGCCGCAAATGGGACGGCATCCCGCAGTCGAAAGAGGGTCAGGCGCTGAAATGGGTTCGGGCGAATGATCTGCGGAACTACCCGATGCCGGCCGCCGATGTGCCGCTGATTCCGATTTTGCGG
Source organism: Ruegeria sp. A4 (assembly GCF_056543025.1). Classification (NCBI taxonomy): domain Bacteria; kingdom Pseudomonadati; phylum Pseudomonadota; class Alphaproteobacteria; order Rhodobacterales; family Roseobacteraceae; genus Ruegeria; species Ruegeria sp. A4. The sequence goes on from NZ_JBQGAW010000003.1 coordinate 102,160, forward strand.
GATTGGCTTTAGGGGTTACTTAGACCCTGAATCGGCCTATTCGTCATAAGCGCTCAAATCCTTTGGGGCGTGAAGGAGTGTGCCCTCGTACTTCTTCAGATCGTCTTCGATACGCAGCCATGGAAGTTTGCTTTGGTAGTTGACGTGGAAGGTCGGAACAAAGTCCTCTGGGTGTTCCATTGAAGCGGCATATAAATGCATCCCGCCAGGGTAATGGTCTGCTTCAAAACCAACTGGAGAACCACAATCGCGGCAGAAATGCCGAAATACACCTTTTGAGTTTTCCAGTGTTTTGGGTGCTTGGGCAGTCCATTTGAAGTTCCGAAGTGGAACACCCAGCCATGCAACTATGGGTGCGGCACAGTTTCGACGGCAATCATCGCAATGGCAATAGCACGCCCATGTCACATCCCCGACAAACTCCCATTTCGTATTTTTGCACAGGCAATTGCCTCGCGTTGTCATGTCAAGCTCCTTGTTCATTTGCCAATTTGTATTGGCACGCCCATTGGCCCAAGACTGTTTGAAAGCGGACATTTAAAGTACAAAACACGACTGGAATATGTGGCTTGAAACAGGATCAGACGATCACCCCCCCCATTGTTACAATTCGTAAGAATTGAGAAAACATCACGAAAAAGTTGACGCTGATCGTCCTCCTTGTCCTTAATCGGGGCAGCAGCGTTCCGGTCTGACCCGGCGACGCCGTTCCGGCCCGACCCGGGGCCGGATGGGGAGGAGAGAAAGAATTGGCTCAGACGCAGTCGGGCGCCGAAGGGATGCACTCCCTTCCGGCGCTGCTACATCGCAATGCGACGCAGTTCGGGGATGCCCCGGCTTACCGCGAAAAGGAATTCGGGATCTGGCAATGCTGGACCTGGGCGGAAACGGCCGCCGAGATCCGCGCGCTGGCGCTTGGATTTCTTGAACTTGGCGTTGAAAAGGGTGACCACATCGCCGTAATCGGGCGCAACCGTCCGGCACATTACTGGTCAATGGTTGCGGCGCAGATGGTCGGTGCCATTCCGGTCCCTCTCTATCAAGACGCGGTTGCCGAAGAGATGGCCTATGTGCTGGAGCATTGCGGAGCGAAATATGTCGTCTGCGGCGATCAGGAGCAGGTCGACAAGGTCATCGAGATTCAGGAAAACCTGCATCAGGTCAAACACATCCTCTATACCGACAAGCGCGGTATGCGGAAATACGACCACAGCCAGATGAATGCCCTTGACGACATCAAGGCCGAGGGCAGCGCCGGTCATGCGCGTTTCGACGCCGAACTGGACAGGCGCATCGGCGACATCACCTATGATGACACCTGCGTGATGCTTTATACTTCGGGCACCACAGGCAAGCCCAAGGGCGTGGTGCTGTCAAACCGCAACGTGATCGAAAGTGCAAAGAACTCGGCCGAATTCGACCACCTGACCCGCAACGAAGACATCCTGTCCTATCTGCCGATGGCCTGGGTGGGGGATTTCATCTTTTCCATCGGTCAGGCCTACTGGTGCGGCTTCTGCGTGAACTGCCCTGAAAGCGCCGACACGATGATGACTGACCTGCGCGAGATCGGGCCGACCTATTTCTTCGCGCCGCCGCGGGTCTTCGAGACCCAGCTGACCAATGTGATGATCCGAATGGAGGATGCCAGTAAGCTCAAGCAGCGCATGTTCCACTACTTCATGGCGCATGCCAAGAAGGTCGGCGGCCGGTTGCTGGATGGCAAGCCGGTGAGCTTGGGTGACAGGTTGAAATATGCGTTGGGCAATCTGTTGGTTTACGGGCCGCTCAAAGACACGCTGGGATATGGGCGCTTTCGGGTGGGCTATACGGCGGGTGAGGCGATCGGGCCGGAGATCTTTGATTTCTATCGCTCTTTAGGCATCAACCTGAAACAGTTGTACGGCCAGACCGAGGCGACCGTGTTCATCACCGTCCAGCCCGACGGCGAGGTGCGCGCCGACACCGTTGGCGTCCCGGCCCCCGATGTCGAGATCAGGATCGACGACAAAGGCGAAATCCACTACCGCTCGCCCGGCGTGTTCGTCGAATATTTCAAGAACCCGGACTCGACCGCATCGACCAAGGACCCCGAAGGCTGGGTGGCCACGGGCGACGCGGGGTTCATCGAGGAAAGCTCGGGTCATCTGCGAATCATCGACCGCGCCAAGGACGTGGGCAAGATGGCCGACGGGTCGATGTTTGCTCCGAAATATGTCGAGAACAAGCTGAAGTTCTATCCCGATATTCTGGAGGCGGTGCTGTTCGGCAATGGCAAGGATCGCTGCGTGGCCTTCATCAATATCGATCTGACCGCGGTCGGGAACTGGGCCGAACGCAACAACGTTGCCTACGCCTCGTACCAGGAACTGGCGGGACATCCGCGCGTGCTGGAGACGATCAAGGCCCATGTGGAAGAGGTGAACAAGTCGGTCGCCGCTGACGAGATGCTGTCGGGCTGTCAGGTGCACCGCTTTGTGGTTCTGCACAAGGAACTGGATGCAGATGATGGTGAGATGACGCGGACCCGCAAGGTGCGGCGCGGGTTTGTCGAGGACAAGTTCAGCGACATCATTGCCGCGCTTTATGACGGGTCCAAGGCGGTTTCGACCACGACCGAGGTGACCTATGAGGATGGTCGCAAGGGATCGATTTCGGCGACGCTGGAAATTGTCGATGCGCCGGTTGTTCCCGTCGCCCAACACAAGGTTGCCGCAGAATGAGGGCCGCACGCGCGCCGCTCGACCTGCGGTCATCGCCCCGCCCGCCGTCCCGTTTTCGCGCAAGTCAGGGAGTGACCGATGCTAGATAATTCCGAAGGATATGTCACCGAAGACGGTCGCAAGATCGGCGGCGTGGTGATGGAAATGAAGAACATCACCCTGCGTTTTGGCGGTGTGGTGGCGATCAAGGATATCTCGTTCGATATCCGCGAAGGCGAGATCCGCGCCATCATCGGGCCGAACGGCGCCGGGAAATCCTCGATGCTGAACGTGATCTCGGGCTTCTATGTTCCGCAGGAAGGCGAGGTCTGGTTCCATGGGTCCAGACGCCCGCCGATGCGGCCTTTTGAAGTCGCCCAGCAGGGAATCGCGCGGACGTTCCAGAACATCGCCCTGTTCGAGGGTATGAGCGTTCTGGACAACGTGATGACGGGTCGTCTGAACTTCATGAAGACCAACATCCTCCAGCAGGCGATCTGGCGCGGCAAGGCCGAAGCGGAAGAGGTGCAAAACCGCGAGGCGGTCGAGAAGATCATCGACTTTCTTGAAATCCAGCACATCCGCAAGACGCCCGTGTCACGTCTGCCATACGGGTTGAAGAAACGTGTCGAACTGGCGCGAGCGCTGGCGGCGGAGCCCAAGCTGCTGCTGCTGGATGAACCCATGGCCGGGATGAATGTCGAAGAGAAAGAGGACATGAGCCGCTTTATCCTGGACGTGAATGATGAGTTCGGCACCACGATTGCTCTGATCGAGCACGATATGGGCGTGGTGATGGATCTGAGCGACCGGGTGGTCGTGATGGATTACGGCAAGAAGATCGGCGACGGCACACCCGATGAGGTGCGCAACAACCAGGAAGTCATCGACGCCTATCTGGGGGTCAGCCATGATTAAGCTCTGGGCAGAATTGGGGAGGGGCTGGCATGCCTGAACAACTTATCTTCGCAATGGAGGTCATCCTCAACGGTCTGATGGCCGGGGTGCTTTATGCGCTGGTCGCGCTGGGCTTTGTGCTGATCTACAAGGCGTCCGGTATTTTTAACTATGCCCAAGGGGTTATGGCCCTGTTCGCGGCGATGACTCTGGTCGGGATCATGAATGGGCAGGTGCCGTTTGCCCATCTGATCAACGCGACTTTCGGCACCCATATCCATTATTTCGGGTGGAATGTGCCCGCGCTGTTCGCGATCATTCTGACGATGGGTGTGATGGTGTTGCTGGCCTGGGCCGTGCAGCGATTTGTCATGCGCCATCTGGTGGGGCAGGAACCGATCATTCTGTTTATGGCGACCATTGGTCTGGCGTATTTCCTTGAAGGCGTGGCCGACCTGATGTGGGGGTCTGAAATCAAGACGCTGGATGTGGGTCTGCCGCAGGGCATCAATCTGTGGATTGACGAGACCACTTATAACATCTTCGACTACGGCTTCTTCATCGACAATCTGGACATCGTGGCAACGATCATTGCGGCGCTGTTGGTGGCCGCATTGGTGGCGTTCAGCCAGTACACCAAGCAGGGCCGGGCCATGCGCGCGGTGGCGGATGACCATCAGGCGGCGCTGTCGGTGGGCATATCGCTGAACTTCATCTGGGTCATGGTCTGGTCGGTGGCCGGGTTCGTTGCTCTGGTCGCGGGCATCATGTGGGGCACCAAATCGGGGGTCCAGTTTTCACTGTCGCTGATCGCACTCAAGGCGCTGCCGGTGCTGATGCTGGGCGGGTTCACCTCGATCCCCGGTGCCATTGTCGGCGGTCTGATCATCGGCGTGGGTGAAAAGCTGTTCGAATTCGCAATCGGACCGATGGTCGGTGGCGCAACCGAGAACTGGTTTGCCTATGTGCTGGCGCTGATCTTCCTTGTGTTCAGGCCGCAGGGCCTGTTCGGAGAAAAGATCATCGAGAGGGTGTAGGGCATGACCAAGCTGATCGCCATCATCAACGTGATCGCATGGGCGGGGTTCTGGGCCTTTGGCTACATCGCTCTCACATCAGACGATCTGACCGAAGGCCAACTGACGATTGCAGCGATCCTGGCCTTTGCAGGGCTGATCATGGGGGTTCTGGCCTACTTGAAGCTGGTGCGCGCCTCAGAGGCGAGCGGATATGCCAAAGGGTCCAATCAATTGGACGCCGCAGCCCGGAATCGGGCGCAGGAACAATGGGGAAAGTAAGACATGTTCTATCGTGAGGCCGGAGATTTCAAAACCTCCTACGTGGATGACAGCCAGACTTTCCCGATCAAGTTCGATCGGTATCGGTACTATGTGGTGCTGGCGGTGGCCTTCGGGATCATTCCGTTCATCATCAACGACTATTGGGCCAATGCACTTCTGCTGCCCTTCCTGATCTATGCGATCGCGGCCATTGGGCTGAACATTCTTGTGGGGTATTGCGGGCAGGTCAGCCTGGGTACCGGGGGGTTCATGGCCGTTGGGGCCTATGCCTGCTACAAGCTGATGACCGCCTTTCCAGACGTGTCGATGTTCATCCACGTGATCCTGGCCGGTGGCATCACTGCCATCGTGGGCGTGCTGTTCGGCTTGCCATCCTTGCGGATCAAGGGGTTTTATCTTGCGGTGGCGACGCTGGCGGCGCAGTTCTTTCTGGTCTGGCTGTTCAACCGGGTGCCGTGGTTCTACAACTACTCGGCTTCGGGGCAGATCAACGCGCCGGAACGCGATGTGTTCGGCATCATCATCACCGGTCCGAATGCATCGGCCTGGGCCACCTATCTGTTCTGTCTGATTTTCCTGACCGCCTGCGCCATCGTTGCGCGCAACCTGACACGCGGTACGACAGGGCGGACATGGATGGCGATCCGCGACATGGACATCGCCGCCGAGATCATCGGGGTGAACCCGCTCAAGGCGAAACTGACCGCGTTTGCCGTAAGCTCGTTCTTCGTGGGCATCGCGGGCGCGCTGTTTTTCGCGGTCTATCTGGGCGCGGTCGAGGTCGGCGAGGTGTTCGGAATCCAGAAATCGTTCCTGGTTTTGTTCATGGTCATTATCGGCGGATTAGGGTCTATTTTCGGATCCTTTGCCGGGGCCGCTTTCCTGGTTTTACTGCCGGTGGTTCTGAAACTTGTTGGCGTTGATTTGCTGGGCTGGCCCACTGACATCGTCGCGCATCTTAACCTGGTGATCGTGGGTGCGCTGATCATCATGTTCCTGATCCTCGAACCTCACGGGCTGGCACAGCTGTGGCGCGTGGCGAAAGAGAAACTCAGACTCTGGCCGTTCCCGCACTAAGGGGCAGGCCCAAGGAAAAGACGGGTGCGAAGCCCGAAACTCAACATCGGATCAATCAAGGGAGGACACACCCGATGAACAAGAAACTGGCAACCCTGGCGCTGGGCGCCGTGATGGCCGCAGGTCCGGTCATGGCCGACCTGGTGTTCCCGTCGCTCAGCTACCGGACTGGCCCATACGCAGCGGGCGGCATTCCGTTCGCGGATGGCTATGCGGACTATTTCACCCTGCTGAACGAACGCGATGGCGGTATCGGTGGCGTTCCGGCCAAGGTTATCGAGTGCGAAACCGGCTATAACACCGAAAAAGGTGTGGAATGCTATGAATCGACCAAGGGTGAAGGCGCCCTGGTCTATCAGCCTCTGTCGACCGGCATCACCTATCAGCTGATCCCGAAAGTAACGGCAGACGGCATCCCGCTGCACACGATGGGCTATGGCCGGACCTCGGCCGCCAACGGCAAGGTGTTCAGCCATGTGTTCAACTATCCGGCCAACTATTGGAACGGTGCATCCGGCGCGATCAACTATCTGCTGGATGAAAATGGCGGAGATCTGAGCGGCAAGAAGATTGCGCTGGTCTATCACAACTCTGCCTACGGCAAAGAACCGATCCGCACACTTGAAACCCTGTCCGAAAAGCATGGCTATGAACTGACCCTGCTGCCCGTTGACCATCCCGGTCAGGAGCAAAAGTCGCAGTGGTTGCAGATCCGCCGTGAAAAGCCTGACTATGTCATCATGTGGGGCTGGGGCGTCATGAACCAGGTTGCGGTTCAGGAAGCCGCCAACATCCGCTTCCCGATGGAAAATTTCATCGGCGTCTGGTGGTCGGGCGCGGAATTCGACGTTGAGCCGGCAGGTGAAAAAGCCAATGGCTACAAAGCGTTGACCTTCACCGGCCTGGGTATGGACTATCCGGTCTACGACGATCTGAAGAAATACGTTGTGGATGCGGGCAAAGCCGCCGGCGCAGGTGATCAGCTGGGAACGGTTCAGTACAACCGCGGTCTCTATGCCGCGATGCTGGCAGCCGAAGCCGTGAAGACCGCGCAGGAGATGCACGGAACCGCCGATATCGACGCATCGATGATGCGTGACGGAATGGAAGCGCTGGAGATCACCAATGCCAAGATGGAAGGTCTGGGCATGGCAGGTTTTGGACCCGAATTCACGGTAAGCTGTGAAAACCATGGTGGCCCCGGCCTTGTGGGCGTCGTTCAGTGGGATGCGGCAGCAGGAACCTGGAACCCGGTTCAGGATTTCAAACCGACCGATGTCGAGGTAATCAGTGCGCTGATCGAAGAAGACTCGGGCGCTTATGCGGCTGAAAACAACATCTCTCCGCGGTGTGAATGACAAACTGATCGCCTCGGAATCCCGGGGCGGTGCAGACAACCGGAGCGGCGGTTTGCCGCCGCTCCTCACGAACAGTCCCGAAGGGGACAGGCATGAGGACACGCGCTGATGCTTGATGCGGCACAAACCACTGACGTGCAGGCGGAAACCCTGCTTGAGGTCAACAATATCGAGGTGATCTACAACCACGTGATCCTCGTGCTGAAGGGCGTAAGCCTGACTGTGCCCAAGGGCGGTATTACGGCCCTGCTGGGGGGCAATGGCGCGGGCAAGACGACCACGCTCAAGGCAGTGTCTAACCTGCTGCATTCAGAACGTGGCGAGGTCACGAAAGGCACGATCAAATATCGTGGCCAGAACGTACACGAAAGCGACCCCGCCGTATTGGTGGAAAAAGGTGTGATTCAGGTGATGGAAGGCCGTCACTGTTTCGAACACCTGACGGTTGAAGAAAACCTGCTGACGGGCGCGTATACCCGCAAGGACGGCAGTGCAGCGATCCAGCAGGATCTGGAACTGGTCTACAATTACTTTCCCCGCCTGAAAGAGCGCCGCCGCTCGCAGGCAGGTTATACGTCGGGTGGTGAACAGCAGATGGTAGCCATGGGCCGGGCACTGATGTCGCGCCCCGAGACAATCCTGCTGGACGAACCTTCGATGGGACTGGCGCCGCAGTTGGTCGAAGAAATTTTCGGCATCGTGAAAGATCTCAACGAGAAAGAGGGCGTATCGTTCCTGTTGGCCGAGCAGAACACAAATGTCGCCCTTCGGTTCGCGCATTACGGATACATTCTGGAATCCGGGCGCGTTGTGATGGATGGCCCGGCCGCAGAACTGCGCGAGAATCCGGATGTCAAAGAATTCTACCTCGGCATGTCTGACGAAGGCCGCAAGAGTTTTCGCGATGTGCGGTCCTATCGTCGCCGCAAGAGGTGGCTGTGAGCGGATGGAGGATATCGCGATGACCTATTTCGACGCACTCGAAACACGCTCGGCGGACGAACGCGCTTCGGATCAGGCCGCAGCCCTGGTAGAGCAGATCAAGCGTGCTGCATCGGCACCCGGGTTTGCTGCACATTTTTCTGATTCAGACACTAACAAAGTGATTTCGGCAGATGATCTGCCGATGCTGCCGGTGCTGCGCAAGTCGGACCTGATCCGCGCGCAGGCGGAGCGGCCCCCTTTTGGTGGTTTCACCGTGAAGCCTGCGCGCCACTTTCATCACGTGTTCCAGTCCCCCGGGCCGATCTATGAACCGGGCAGCACCGATCACGACTGGTGGCGTATGGGCCGGTTCCTGCATGCCGCTGGTGTTGCAGCTGGCGATATTGTTCAGAACTGCTTTGGCTATCACCTGACGCCGGCTGGCATGATCTTTGAAAACGGTGCCCGCGCAGTTGGTGCTGCCGTTTTGCCGGCGGGAACCGGGCAGACCGAACTGCAGGTGACAGCCGCGCGTGACGTTGGCTGCACCGCCTATGCGGGCACTCCTGATTATCTAAAGGTCATCCTGGACAAGGCCGACGAGATGGGCGTTTCGCTGAATTTCTCCAAGGCCGCTGTTGGTGGTGGCGCGCTGTTCCCGTCCCTGCGTCAGGAATATGCGGATCGCGGTATTTCGTGCCTGCAATGCTATGCGACGGCGGATCTGGGTAACATCGCCTATGAAAGTGCCGCGATGGAAGGGATGATCATCGACGAACACGTGATCGTCGAAATCGTGACGCCCGGAACCGGAACGCCGGTCGAGCCGGGCGAGGTGGGCGAGGTTGTCGTGACCTCTCTCAACCCGGATTACCCGCTGATCCGCTTTGCGACCGGGGATCTTTCTGCCGTCATGCCGGGTGTCTCGCCCTGTGGCCGGACCAACACCCGGATCAAAGGCTGGATGGGTCGCGCCGATCAGACCACTAAGATCAAGGGAATGTTCGTACGCCCGGAACAGGTTGCGGCCCTGGTCGACAAGCATGAGGAAATTGTCAAGGCCCGCGTCATCGCAGCCCGCCAGGGTGAGATGGACACGATGACGGTCCGGATCGAAAGCCCACGTGGTGACGACCCGGCATACGCCAAGTCAGTGGCCGAAGTGCTGAAACTGAAAGGTGCGATCGAAGTCGTGGCCCCCGGATCCCTTCCCAAGGACGGGGTGGTGATCGAGGATCAGCGCGTCTACGAATAGCGATGTTTTTCAGGTCTGCGGCAGTTTGTGCCGCAGATTTGTTGACCGATGCACTGGTGTTTCCGAGCTTTTTGGTCGATTAAAGGTGAACCCTTCGCCTTTGCCAATCACAAGCCGGGATGATGGCCGAAATCGAGTTTTCACAGAACGGATCGCGCAATCGCGGTGTCCGCGGTACCCGACTGCTGGCGGGGATCGCCTATGTCGTGGCTGCCGCATGCCTTTTGCCGATGATCGCCGTGGTCCTGGCGGCTGTAACCGGGGGAACGGATACGATCTCGCACCTGATGGAGACGGTGCTACCCGGCTATATCGCGACGACCCTGATTCTTGTGGTCCTGGTCGCGGTGGGAACGTTCAGCATCGGCACCGGGGCGGCTTGGCTGGTAACGATGACCCGTTTTCCCGGCGTGCGGTTTCTTGAGATCGCACTGGTCCTTCCGCTGGCCTTTCCGGCATATGTTCTGGCCTATGCCTACACCTTCATTCTGGATCACCCGGGCATCGTTCAAAGCACGCTGCGTGATGTGACCGGCTGGGGCCCGCGCGACTATTGGTTCCCGGAAATCCGCTCGACCGAGGGTGCGGCGGTCATGTTGATCCTTGTGCTTTACCCTTATGTCTATCTGCTTGCGCGGGCTGCGTTCCTGCAACAAAGCGCGACCGCGTTTCTGGCGGCGCGGGCGCTGGGCAACAATCCATGGCTGGCTTTTCGGCGCGTGTCACTGCCGATGGCGCGACCCGCCATTGCAGGCGGCGTTCTGCTGGCCGTCATGGAGACCATCGCAGATTTCGGAACCGTGTCGTATTTCGGCGTACAGACCTTTGCCACCGGGATCTACACAAGCTGGTTTTCCATGGCCGATCGTGCGGCAGCGGCGCAACTGGCCCTGTGCCTGCTGGTCTTTGCCCTGATCATGGCCGTGGCCGAGCGCACCCAACGTGGCAAGGCAAAATACTATCAGGCGGGGAAACAGCATGTGGCGCAACCGGCGGCAAATCTGACGGGTCTGCGCGCCTGTGGGGCATTTCTGCTGTGTGCAATACCCGTTCTTTTCGGGTTTTTGCTGCCTGTCGTCATTTTGGTCGAGATGGGATTGGAATCCGAACAGAACCTGCTGTCGCAGCGTTATATCGGCTTCATCCAGAACTCGTTGATTCTTGCTGGTACGGCGGCGGTCATCACCGTCTTCGCGGCGATCAGTGTCGGGTTCTTTCAACGCCTGAGGCCCGGGCGCGCCTCGTCTGCGACCGCATATATGGCGCGTCTGGGATATGCCGTTCCCGGTGGCGTCATTGCGGTTGGTTTGATCGTCCCCTTTGCGAGTTTTGACAACGCGCTGGACGTCTGGATGCGACAGACCTTCGACGTATCCACTGGGCTGTTGGTAACAGGTTCGATCTGGCTGCTGGTCGCTGCCTACATGGTGCGCTTCCTGGCTGCCGCGCTCAGCGCCTATGAGGGGGGGCAAAGCACTGTGCATGCGAATATGGATGCCGCAGCCCGTTCACTGGGTCAGACGCCGTTGGGAACATTGCGACGGGTTCACCTGCCGATTCTGACCCCCTCTCTGCTGACGGCCCTGCTGATCGTGTTCGTAGACGTGATGAAAGAGCTTCCCGCCACGCTGATCATGCGCCCGTTCAATTTCGACACATTGGCGGTGCAGGCGTATCGGCTGGCCTCGGACGAGAGGCTGGAGGGCGCCGCCGTGCCTTCGCTGGTTATTCTGGCGGTAGGTCTGTTGCCCGTAATCCTGATCTGTCGTCAGGTCGGCCGACGGTAACACTTGTGTCGCAATTGTAGGACAACTGCGCATCAGGCTTGATTCAAACACGATTTCCGGCAAGGCTGGAGGTATGAATATGCAGCCTCCCAGCCGGTTCTCGGCAAGCGCAGCGCAGATGCCCGTGGCTTTCGACCGGCATGAGATGTCTCAAATCCTATCCGTTTATGGACGGATGGTCGCCGCCGGAGAATGGCGCGACTACGGTATTTCCAACCTGCGCGACATGGCGGTGTTCTCGATTTTTCGGCGCACCGCGGAACATCCGATCTACCGCGTCGAAAAACACCCGCGCCTGAGGTCCCGGCAGGGAATGTATTCCGTCATAGGTATGGATGGCCGCATCCTGAAACGCGGCCACGATCTGCGGGCAGTCCTGCGGGTGCTGGAACGCAAGCTGATCCGGTCCGTAAACCCGGATTAGAGCCTTTTGTGGGCCGTGACGGGCCCGTCACCCTGATTCATTATGCGGTGGATCGCCTGATCCATTGGTTCAAGTACCACCGCCATATGGCTGGCGTTCGCATGCAAAAGCATGTTTTGGCCCGAAACCCAGGCCACGTGCCCTTTCCAGAACAACAGATCACCCCGTTGCGCAGGGGCCCCTTCGATCACGGTTTTGCCCAAAGCGCGTTCCTGATCGCCGCTGTCGCCGGGGCACGGCAGGCCACAAGCCAAAAGCGCCACCTGCACCAACCCGGAACAATCGATGCCGAACCGGCTGTTGCCACCCCACAAATAGGGTGTGCCCAGAAACAGCTGGGCCACTTCGACCGGGTCGTCAGGCTTTTCGGTTATCGGCGCCGTGTGTACTTTTGGGATATAACCCAGTTCGGTTTCAACAAACCGGTCCGTCTCGGTCCTGGCTTGGATTTTGCTTCCGAAACTCAGCGACACCAGATCGCGGCTTTTGAAATCCGCTTCCTGGTAGGCATGCGTTGCAGGCGCCGTGATCCAATGCGTCGCAGGCGCATCCGCCGTCAGCTGCTCTGTTCGCAACCAGCCGGTATACCCGTCTTTGTCTGCGATGACCCTGTTCCACCCGCTCTTTGTTTCCTCGATCCGAACCGTATCACCGAACAACAATTGCCGGTCGCGCGGTCCGTCTGGGCTGCGCAGCAAATCGACAACGGGTGCGGAAACTCGATGGCGTGTCACAGTCCCAATATCTCCGGCAACGCCGTCAGCACGGCACGAGGCCCCTGACCCAGACCGCCCTTGGTGCGCCCCGGTTCTTTGCTGGGCTGCCAGGAATAGATGTCGAAATGGATGTAGCGGCATGCGCCCACGAATCTGCGCAGAAACAGGGCGGCTGTGATCGACCCTGCAAACCCGCCCGACGGCGCGTTGTCCAGATCGGCGATGCCGGGTTCAATCATCGCTTCATAGGGCGTGTGGAACGGCATGCGCCAGACCGGATCAGCCGAAGCCTCAGCGGCATGCAACAGGGCAGACGCGCAGCGCTGATCATCGGTGTAGAACGGTGCCAGATCTGGGCCCACAGCTACACGGGCGGCCCCGGTCAGCGTCGCCATCGAGATCACCAGATCGGGTTCTCCTTCTTCAGCAAGCGCCAACGCATCAGCAAGCACCAGACGCCCTTCGGCATCCGTATTGTTGATCTCGACCGTCAGCCCCTTGCGAGAGGTCAGGATGTCCCCTGGGCGGAAGGCATTTCCCGCAAGCGCGTTTTCGACCGCCGGTATCAGGACCCTCAATTGCAGGGGAAAACCCAGCTGCATGATCATCCGCGCCAGCCCCAGCACATTGGCCGCGCCACCCATGTCTTTCTTCATGAGACCCATGGATGCGCCCGGTTTCAGGTTCAGTCCGCCCGTATCGAAACACACCCCCTTGCCGACCAGAGTCAGCTTGGGGCCGCTGCTGCCCCAATTCAGCTCGATCAGCCGGGGGGCCTGTTCGGCGGCGCGCCCTACGGTGTGGATCATGGGAAAATTCTGTTCCAGCAAGGCCGCGCCGCTGATCACGCTGCACGCGGCACCGAATTCGCCGGCCAGAGCCTCGGCCGCCTGCTGCAACTGCTCAGGACCCATATCCGAGGCTGGCGTATTCACCAGATCGCGGGTCAGAACTTCGGCATTGGCCATCGCTTCGATACGGTTGGCGTCGACACCTTCGGGCGCAACCAGCGCCGCAGTTCCAGCGGATTGAGACGCGTAGCGGTCGAAGGCGTAGCCTGTCATCAACCAGCCCAAACACTCCATCTCCAGACGATCAGCGGGAATGCCGGACGCGATATGATAGGTTCCTTCGGGCAATGCTATGGCTGCGGCGGCCAATGGGAACCTTTTTCGCGCGCGCTTGTCTTCTGTTCCATACCCGGCCAGCACAAAATCAACCGCACCATGCGCGCCTGGCGCCAGCAGGGTCTGCCCCATCGCACCTGTAAACCCGTTTGCGGCAACCCAGGCCCGGACGGTATCCGGCTGGTCCTGCAACCAACTGTCCAAATCCGGCTGCGCAATCACATGAAGCGGTATGGACGGGTCAGAGGATGGGGCGAAGGACAGGGTCATGGGCGTCTCGGCTGATGGTTTCTGCGCACAGACTAGCCGCGCATGATCTGCCCGCAACCCCTTTCAGACGGAAAGGTCCTGCTGGTCCCAGACGGCGGTCAGCGATCGTTCGCCCACGCGGATCAAACGCCCAAGCGTCGCGCCCGCCGCAACGGCGTCACCGGCATCGACGGTGTGGGCCACGTCACCCGCCACCTGGGCCAGGGCCGTCATCCCGATCTGTTCGGATATAGCGACCAGTGACCTGGCGCATTTGCGCAGGTCCGCCCATTCGCGCTGACGCCAGTAGCGTTCGCAGTTTGACAGGCGCACGGCAAGCTCTTCGACCGTGCGACACAGAACATCCAGCGCATTCTTGTCGCCAAGTTGCCGGTACAGTCCGCTCAGTTGATCCGAGTCCAGACGGACGGATTCCTTGTGTTCAAGCGTGATAATCTTTTCCACCACATTCACCCTAGTTCAAACGCCCCCACGGCGCGGTGTTGATCCTGGCAGAAAATTCCTTTGCAAAACCTTGCAGGGAAACTGGATAATGGCTCGAATTTTCTTTGAATTCGGTTTAGATCATCCGTCAGCGACAAGAACGGGGACATTGAAATGGAATTTGCCAAACCTCTGCCGAGCTACCTTGTAAAACGGTATCACGGATGGAAGGCCACAACATATTCGGAAAACCAGGTTTGGTATCGCCGTCTCGCCGATGAAGGGCAACGCCCCCGCGCCATGGTCATATCCTGCTGCGACAGCCGGGTTCACGTCACGTCCATGTTCGGCGCTGACCAGGGCGATTTCTTTATTCACCGCAATATCGCCAACCTGGTGCCGCCCTATGCGCCGGACGGGGACCACCACGGCACCAGCGCCGCCATCGAATATGCTGTAACGGCGCTCAAGGTCGCTCATTTGATCGTGCTGGGGCATTCGCAATGCGGCGGCGTGCAGGGCTGCATCGACATGTGCAAGGGGCAGGCACCGCAGCTGGATGCCAAGGACAGCTTTGTCGGGCGTTGGATGGATATTCTGAAGCCGAAATTCGAACTGGTCGCGGATATCGAGGACGGTGTCGAACAGGCCCGGCAGTTCGAACGTCAATCGGTTGTCGCTTCGCTGGAAAACCTGATGACCTTCCCCTTTGTCTCGTCCGCCGTTGATCAAGGCGCGCTGAGCTTGCACGGCTTGTGGACGGATATCGGCGCAGGGGGGCTTGAAAGCTATGATCCTTACCAAAAAAAGTTCGTCCCGGTCTGACAGCGACAGAGCTGGAGATCCGAAACAACTATGGCGGCTCTGATTCAGGGCCGTTTTTGGTATACTCCACCCATTACACCTGAAGATCGGAGCCCGCCATGAAAGTCATCAAGCGCATCTTCGCAGGATTGGTCGTTTGTATTCTGGTTCTGGTCGCGGTTTCCTATCTGTTGCCGGGAAAGGCGGAAGTTTCGCGTAGCATCGCGATCGACGCGCCGCCAAGCGCCATCTTTCCTTACGTGAATTCGATGCAGGAAACCGAAAAGTGGTCTCCGTGGCTCCACCGGGACCCCGAAACCAAATTGACTTATTCCGGCCCTGCCGCCGGGGTCGGGAACACTCTGAACTGGGCGTCGGATCACCCGCAGGTCGGCACGGGATCACAGGAAATCGTCGAAAGCGTGGAAAACCAACGGGTCAAAACGGCGCTGGATTTCGGCCCGATGGGTACTGCCACGGCGTCCTTCATCCTTGAGCCTGACGGGGCGGGAACCAGAGTGACCTGGGGGTTTGACTCGGATCTGGGTCTCAACCCCATGTCCCGCTGGATGGGTTTGATGATGGATACATGGGTGGGCGAGGATTATGACCGTGGTCTGACCAATCTGAAAGCACTGGTTGAAAACCAAAGCTAGGCCGCTTGTTTGTATGGAAGCATGCGTCGGCGTGCTTGACCGAAGTCCTAGCCCAGTCGAAACCGGGCAAGCTTTCCCAGGTGATCGGATCCCATGAAGGGGCGCAGCTCAACCGTTCCGGTTGTGCCTTTGGGGAACAAAAGGTTGTCTATCGGCAATGGGATTTTCCAACTGCCGAGGTTGTGGGTGTTCAGGATGGTTCCAAAGCTCTGGTTATTTGCGGCCGCTCCGATCCGTCTGACGCTTTCGCCCCAGGGCACCATATTGAAATCCCCGGCAATCAGAACCGGTCCTTCAAGTTGGCTGATGCGGTCGGCAATCACCTGGCTTTGCCTGGACTGGTCGTAAGGAAATGGCCAGTTCAGATGAACTGAAACAACCCAGACCAAGTCACCGCTGGGCGCTTTGACCTGAAACCCCACAAGCCCGTAACCTTGCAGACAGAACTTGGAATTCTCGACAATCGGCAAGGTCGTCAGGATGGCGACGTTTTGTTCAGGACGGAATTCACAGATCGCCTGTTCGGGGTAATGCTCGAACAGATTGCTCATGTACTTGCGATTGTGGCTGGAGACTTCCTGCAAGGTCACGATCTGCGCGCCTGATTCAAGGATATCATCTGCCAGCGAATACCGGGGCCAGGCTTTGCTCATGAGGTTCTTCTGGTACAGCGTCAGGCAGGAATCATCGCAATCGTCCGAGGGCGCGGCAACGCTGGCCGCGATGGACCCGATGGCCACCCCGGAAAAGAGCAAGGTGGCCAATGCAAGATATCTGGCGCGCATGAAAAGAAGAATTACGGAGCAGGGGAGAAGCAAAACACCAGCCTGAGGCCGGAGCAGAGCGATTGAATCTCCTACAGCAAAAACCTGCCCCGTAAAGCCAATGACGACCAGTATCATCAGAATGCATGTGCATCCGATGGTCAGGGTTCTGGCAATCCTGCGTCTGGTCGAAATGTGCATGCCCTGCCTCTTTTACCCTGCACCGGCGGTTTTTTTCCGGACTTCCGGCATCCGCCACGAACAAGGTTCAGTTTTAGGTGGCAAGCGTGTCTGGTTTTGTCAACAGGTTGGCGATTTTCACCGCGCGCAAGACTGTACCCTAACCGAGGTTCATAGCGCAGCCATGATGGATGCGGGTGATGGACCGGAAAGTGCCGATTTGGTGTAAGAGGTGATCCGAGCCGGTTCTGCTGAGCGCATTGACGGGCCAACTCGGGCGCGGACTCACCTGTGACGTTGACTGCTGATCACGGTGGTTACGGTTCGTGTTGCGCGACTTTGTGCAAGTGCAATGGCGCTCAAAACCAAGACGCAGGCCACTGCTTGCGCACCTGTGATTGTTTCACCGAAGGCAAAAACGCCCACGGCAAACATTGTCGGCAGTTCAATGCTGCCGATAACGGCAGTGCGCGATGCCCCGATGACAGGGGAACAGACGGTGTAAATCAGCTGGGGAACCAGTGCCGTCATAAGACCGATCCCGACGATCAGAAACCAGTCACTTCCGCCTGCTGGCAGGACTTCGCCAATTTCCGACGAGATAATCAAAGGGGTTAGCCCGACGACCGACCCCAACGAAACCGACGCTATCCTGGACAAGGGAGCAATTCGCGAAAGGCGGTGTACAAGCACGCATATGCCGAAGCCAAATCCGAAAGGTGCAGCCAAAGAGACAAGCAGCGTTGGAATTTGGTCAATCGGTACGGATGCCGGAGACCCTGCAATGCCTGCCGCAAGAACAATCAAACCGGCCGCAACAAGGCTGCGCCGCGTCGGCGGATCGGCGAATATCGCCCAGGCGATGATGATCGTAAACACCGGGTAGGTCATGTAAAGAACACCCACCGTTGATGCCGGCACTGTTTCAAGTGCGGTAACATATCCGACCCACCCAAGCCCCATGACTGCCCCCGCAGCCATACCCCAGACTAATTCCCGCCGGTTTGAACGTTGCTTCAAAAGGGCGGGCAACAATAGGATCGCCGTCAAAATGTACCGATAAAACGCAACTGCGTAGGGCGCGAGTCCCTGGTCAGTGAGACCTCGGCTGAAATAGGGTACAAAGCCAAAACAGATGGATGCAAAGAACACTCCCGCCCCGGCAAGGGCGTAGGGTATTGGATCGTGCTTGCTTGATGTTGGTCGGCCCATCTTTGACACCTACCATGCAGTATTTCCGTTGGCATCAGCAACCTGAACGAACCGTCACGTCGTCTGTAAACCGGCTATTGGGAAACGCAAAAAACCCGCCGAACGATCAGCGGGTTTCCTGGTTTTCAAGCTTTGACGAAAATCGGGATGTCAGCCCTTTTTCAGAACCTCGCGGCCCAGAAGTTCCGCGATCTGCACCGCGTTCAGGGCGGCGCCCTTGCGCAGGTTGTCGCTGACGCACCACAGGTTCAGACCGTTCTCAATGGTCGAATCCTGGCGGATACGGCTGATGAACGTGGCGAAATCGCCCGCGCATTCGACCGGCGAGACGTAGCCACCCGCTTCGCGCTTGTCGATCACCATGATGCCAGGTGCTTCGCGCAGGATGTCGCGGGCTTCGTCTTCGTCCAGGAATTCCTCGAACTCGATGTTCACAGCCTCGGAATGGCCGACGAAAACCGGCACGCGGACACAGGTCGCGGTGACCTTGATCGACGGGTCGACGATCTTCTTGGTCTCAACAACCATCTTCCATTCTTCCTTGGTCGAGCCGTCTTCCATGAAGACGTCGATCTGTGGGATGACGTTGAAGGCGATCTGCTTTTGGAATTTCTTCGGCGGCACGTCCGTGGTGGGGTTGTAAACCGCCTTGGTCTGATCCCAAAGTTCATCCATGCCTTCTTTGCCCGCGCCCGACACCGACTGATAGGTCGACACCACGACGCGCTTGATCCTGGCGCGATCATGCAGCGGCTTGAGTGCCACCACCATCTGCGCGGTCGAACAGTTCGGGTTGGCGATGATGTTCTTGTTCTTGTAGTCGTGGATCGCCTGCGGGTTACATTCCGGCACGATCAGAGGGATCTCGGGGTCATAGCGATACAGCGACGAGTTGTCGATCACCACACAGCCAGCCGCAGCCGCCTTGGGGGCATAGGTCTTGGTTGCGTCCGAGCCGATGGCGAACAGGGCCATGTCCCAGCCGGTGAAATCGAAGGCGTCGATGTCCTGGGTAGTCAGTGTCTTGTCGTCAAAGCTTACTTCCGTACCCAGCGAACGACGGCTTGCCAGCACGGCAAGTTCATCGACGGGGAACTGGCGTTCCGCCAGAATGTTCAGCATTTCGCGGCCCACGTTACCCGTGGCGCCGGCGACAACGACGCGATAGCCCATTTCATGTCTCCAAAGTTAAGGACGCGCGTTCATAGCCGCGTTGCAGCAAAGAAAAAAGGGCTATCACGGGTGATTTGGCCGAATTGACGTCGATTTTAACCCGAATGCGCGTTTTCACCCGTGTTCAGCAAAGACCGATAGACCTGCACGATGGCCTCGGCCTCACCTTCGATTCGAAAATGCTGCTCGACACGCTGTCTTGCGGCCTGACCGGATTGCACCAGCTTGTCCGGATCGCTCAACATCTGTTCCAGTGCTTCGGCCAGCGCCCCGGCGTTGTCCTTTTCGATCAAGCGGCCGGTTTTCCCGTCCTCGATCTGGGCGCTGAAGGCTCCGACCCCGTGGCAGGCGATTGCAGGCACGCCGGAGGCCATCGCCTCAAGCGGTGTAAGGCCGAACCCTTCGTGACGGGCCGGGGCCACGAACAGGTCCAGAGCGCGGTAGGTTTCAACGATTTCCTCCCAGGGACGCTCGCCCAGGAAGTGCACCCGTTCCGACAGCCCGGCAGCTTTGAGCTTGGCCTCCTGTTCCTGTTGGAACGCTTCAAATTCTTTGGTGGCGCGCCCGGTGAACACGATGCTGGCGTCGGGATGGTTCGGCAGAACCTCGATCGCCGCATCCACCAGCAGATCGACGCCTTTCTGAGGTCGAATGCGCCCGAAACACCCGATCAAGGTCCCTTCTGGCAGCCCCAGTTTCTGCCGCAGGGCGGTTTTGTCCTCGGCCGGGTGAAACAGTTCGGTGTTCACACCGTGCATGATGACGGTTGCGGGATGTTCCAGAAACGACGCCGCTTGCGGCGTTGTGGCGATCAGCGCATCCATTTTCGAAATCAGCCATTTAGTGAACCCCGAATGATTTCGTTGCGCAGCCGAGGTGAACAGAAGTTTCAGATTGCGTCGCAGCACATGTTTCAGAAACAAACCCATCAGCATCTCGGTGTTGCGCCGTGCATGCCACACCCGGAGCGTTCGGTTCGAAAGGAACGGAATTTTGATCAACCGGATATGGGGCAGATCACCCGGCAGTCCGGGTCCCGTGGCGACGATCCTGATCATATGCTTTTGAATCGGCAACAGGCGGATGACGGTTGTGGTGACGCCGGAGAGGCTGTGTTTCAGGTTCGGCGCTATAACCTCGATATCCTGCACGGCTTGCTCCGCAATTGCTTCAATCCACATTATCCCGGCTGAATAGATATATCACGCAACCGAAGGCAAGGGTTACGGCAAAAAACCCGAAAATCGCGGTGTAGGGCGCGGTCGTTCCGGCCTGGGCCGTGGCGGCATGAATGCGCCCGGTTACAAATTGGGCGATGCCGACCCCTCCGATTCCGAAAAGGTTCAACAGGGTTACGCCTCGGCCCACCAGATGGGGGGGAACGAAGGCCCGACCATGGGCCATGATGACCGGAAAACTGGCCCCGGTGAACCCTATGATGGCCAACAGCAGAACGGACAGCCATGTGGCATGGTCGATCCAAACGCAAAGCAGGGTCAGTGCCACGACACCCAGCGCGTTGCCCGTGAAGATAACCCATTTCCGAGTGCCGAAGACACGATCCAGCGGTCCGTAGACAAAGGTACCGACGATCATCGCAGAACCCATGACCAGAGTCGCGGTGCCGATCTGGGTGGTGCTGAGCCCGAAGACATCGTTCAGATACGGCCCGGCCCACAGCCCGCGCAGCGCGGCAGAGGGCGCATAGGCCACCAGCATCAAGGGCATGATCAGCCACAGTGCAGGCTCTTTCAACAGGTCCAGAAGTGAACCTTTGTGTTCCGTTTCAACCTTCGCTGGGTCACGCAGGCTCAGCCAAATACCCATAGCGATCGCAGCAGATATCACGGCCAGCCCAACCATGGTGGCGCGCCATCCCATCCATTCGACCGCAAGCGCAGTCGGATAAGAGGCGACGAGATTGCCCACCGAGCCAACACCCAGCATGACGGCGGCCAGCGTCGCGAATTTCGCAGGCGGGTATTCGCGGGCAAAGATGAAATAGGAAGCCATCAGAACCGGAGAGCACCCAACCCCGATCAGGCCCATGGCAACACTGACATGCAACGGTGAGGTCGCGACCGCAAAAATTGCGGATCCTCCTGCACCGCCAACCAGAAGAAGCGCGGCTGCGGTCAGCCTGGGCCCAACCTTGTCCAGCGCCCAGCCGACCGGGATTTGCATTGCAGCGAACACCAGAAACCAAAGGCCGGATGCAAAGGCCAGATCTTCGGGTGTAGCACCGATATCGCGTTCAAGATCCAGGCTGAGCACAGCCAGAAATGCACGGAAAAACTGGCTGAGCACATAGCCCAGGCACAAAACCACCAAACCCGCCTGCATATCCCGCCTCTTTTCCGCTCATCCGAAAGGAATGCTTGGCACGCAATGATGCAACGCACAAGCATGTGTACTATGTTTCAAAACGAGGACTCGGGCCGCATTCCGGCTATCATTGCCAGAAGTTTGATTTCGAGGGGGAAAATGAAAGACCTCCATTCCGCATTTTACGAAAACCTGCCCCTGTTGAGGGATTTCACCCGTCTGGCGGACCCGGCGCAGTTTTCGCCGGTGCCCGACGACTGGTTTCTGGGGGTTGCCGACATCGTCGATTCAACCGGCGAGATCGCACGCGGACGATACAAAACCGTCAACACCGTGGGGGCTGCCGTTATCTCGGCGATGATAAACGCGATGGACGGCAAGTTGTTTCCCTATGTCTTTGGCGGCGACGGGGCGGCGTTTGCGATCCCCCCCAGCGAAGTTGAAGCAGCGCGGGATACTCTGTCAGCCATGCGGCGCTGGGCGGAAGAAGAGTTTTCCATGCCGTTGCGTGCGGCGCTGGTGTCGGTGGCGGATATCCGAAAAGCCGGCAGGGACTTGCGCGTCGCTCGTTTTGCGCCCTCTTCCGGGGTGGATTATGCCATGTTCTCTGGCGGAGGCTTGGCCTGGGCCGAGGCAGAGATGAAAGCGGGTCATCATATGATTGCGCCTGCCGAACCGGGTGCGCAACCGGACCTGACAGGCCTGTCATGCAGATGGTCCAACAGCCCGGCGCGGCACGGTCAGATCGTGTCACTGGTTGTTGAACCCACTGCGTCGGCAACTGAACGCGACTTTGCCGACCTTGCGCAATCGGTTCTGTCCGCGTCAGAAGAGCTGGAGCGCGCAGGTCATCCGGTGCCGATGAATGGTCCGCCCATGAGTTGGCCGCCCCCCGGCCTCGACATTGACGCGCATGTTTCGCGCAATGGGCGGAATTTGTTTCTGCACAAGCTCGTTCTTCTGTTTCAGAACCTGCTGATCGCGATATTGTTCAAAACAAGCAAGAAGCTGGGGCAGTTTGAACCCGAACACTACAGGACGATGGTCAGCAGCAATGCCGATTTCCGCAAGTTCGATGACGGCCTGAAGATGACGTTGGATTGTGACCCGGCCACTTTGCGACAGATCGAACACTTGCTGAAAGAAGCACGCGGGCGCGGCAAAATCCGATACGGTCTCCACGTGCAGGACGAGGCGATGATGACCTGTTTCGTCCCGTCGGCCACACGGGACGATCATGTGCATTTCGTTGACGGTGCCTCGGGCGGATACGCCCAGGCCGCAGCGGCCATGGTCCGTTGAGCGGTTAGTTGGCTTTCCATCGTGCGGCGAGATCACGTGCCGTTTGCGTCAGCAGCATCACATCAATGCCAACCGCCAAGAACTGTGCGCCCATATCCAGATATGCCTGACGGGCCTCGTCATTTGTGGCCAGAATGCCCGGCGCTTTGCCTGCGGCCTTGATCCGGGCCAGTGCATCCCGGATAATCGCTCGCACCTCGGGTGCCGCGCTGTTGCCCTGATGGCCCATATCGGTCGACAGATCAGCAGGGCCTATGAATACGCCATCCACGCCTTCAACATCCAGAATGTCGTCCAGAGCAGCAATTCCGGCGCGGGTTTCCACCTGCAACAACAGGCAAATCTCCTGATCTGCGGTCTGAATATAATCTCCGACCGATCCGTACATCGTCGCCCGCGATGCCATCGCGCCCACGCCGCGGACACCGGCAGGGGGATAACGGCAGGCCCGAACCAGCTCTTGCGCCTGCTCGGCGCTTTCCACGATCGGAACCAGAATGGTCTGAGCACCCGCATCCAGAACCATCTTGATCAGCCAGGTCTCACCCACGGGAACCCGCACAACCGCATGAGAGTCGCTTGCCGCAAGCGCCAGAAGCTGGTCCCGGATCGACCGGATATCGTTTGCGGCATGCTCTCCATCGATTACCAGCCAATCAAAACCGGCGGTTCCCATCATCTCGGCCGCTGTAGGCTCCGCAAAGCTCATCCAGCACCCGATCTGCATTTTTCCCTTTTTCAGAGCCTGTTTGAACGCGTTCTGCTGCGCAGCCATACTGTTTCCTTTGTTGCAAAACCTTCAGCGCCACGTGGTCGCGAAAGCGGCCGTTTCCACATCTTCTTACGTGGTGCGAAATTGTCCAGTTTTAATGCAATTTGGCGTCATCGGATCGACGGCGGCAAAGGCGCGTCACGCAAGGGCGGCGGCGTCCCGGCGGTTCTTGTGCTTCAAACCGAAAGCCGAGGGTTCCCTTGCGTAAATCACGGATTTCGGCGATAATTTTGGCATGACCGACGACCTCCCTCTGACGTCGCGATCTTTGCCCATTGCGCTTTTGCGGGCGCGGGAAAAGGTTATGGGACCCATCCGAGCAATGCTGGCCGACGCCGGTGTCACCGAACAGCAGTGGCGCGTGTTGCGCGTATTGAACGAAGAAGGCCCGCAGGAACCGACGCATATTGCCGAACGCGCCTGTCTGTTGTTGCCAAGCCTGACACGGATACTGCAGAAACTGGAGCATCGCGGCCTGATCTCCCGACGATGCCACCCGGCTGACCGGCGTCGCCAGATTGTCGAGATCGGCGAGCGTGGCGTTCAGATCATTCACGCCAATCAGCCCGCCAGCATGGCGCAGGCGGAACGCATTCGTTCCCGCCTGGGGCCGGAAAAACACGAATTGTTGCTGGATCTTCTGAACGAGTTGAACGACCTGGATACCTGATGCCGGGGGCAGAACATGGGTGTCATTTGCAAGGACCCCGCCGGAGATTTTAGGGGCGATCTCCGACGGGGTGGCCAGACTTGGATTTGGGTTAGGCCTGGCCTGAGGCCGGTTGCGTCACGCCTTGCCTGACGGTCCGGCCTGCGCATCGGAGTATATGGCGAGCCGGAAATGTGGCTCTGATTAGGGCCTTTTGGCCTTTGGGGGAAAGGCCGTGCACCTTTGCTCTCCGAAACAGTCTTGGGCAATTGCCTAAGGAAAACCTGGCCCGCAAGGGATGACTTGGCGTCATTCTGGCCGAATGTTTCCACATGCGCGGTGATTTGCTGCCATCGCACCCCTCAAGCTGGATGCGCACCGCAATTCCTATTCAAGACCTAGCCCGACTTGTGCCAGAGCCAAGTTAATTTCCGATCTGCCCAAGTTCCGGTGCATCAATAAAGACGGATGTGAAACAGCATTGGAACGGCACTGGGCGTTCAGGTCAGAATTGAGCAGGTTCGCGCTGAAACAACTCTTGGATATTGGCGAAATCCAGCGTGCATTCCCGGCTTGCTGGCAGCTCTGGCAGGCGTAAGATGGCAGCGATGAAAAATTCAGGAACCACGATGTCAAACAGCCTGTTTTCCCTTCCCGATCCCATAACCATTCCTGTCGTTGGCGAGACGGCCGGGTACCCTGTCGGACGCATTTTCTGCGTCGGGCGAAACTATGCCGCGCATGCAGCAGAGATGGGCAATGAGGTGGATCGCGATGCGCCCTTCTATTTCACCAAATCCGCGCCAAACGCGATCCTGTCCGGCGCGACGGTTCCGTACCCGGCGGGGACGAAGAATTACCATCACGAAATGGAGCTGGCGCTGGCAATCGGAAAACCGGTGTTTCGTGCCTCGAGTGCGCAGGCTTGGGATGCGGTTTATGCCTATGGCTGTGCGCTCGACATGACACGTCGCGATCTACAACTCCGCGAGCGGGACAAACAGCGGCCTTGGGATCTGGGTAAAGATGTCGAAAACGGAGCAGTCTTCGCGCCGCTGACCCCTGCCGCGGACTGGTCGCCGGACGATGGCAAACGCATCCGGTTGAGCGTGAACGGCGAATTGCGTCAGGACGCTACCCTGGAAGAGCTTATCTGGAAGATCGATGAAATCGTCAGCCATCTGTCCGGTTTCTACCATCTGCGCCCAGGCGATCTGATCCTGACAGGTACACCGGCCGGCGTAGGCCCGGTTGTGGCCGGCGACATCATAACAGGAGAGATTGACGGGCTGGAGCCGATCAAACTGATCCTGACGGACGCGGAATAGCCCCTATTTAGGGTCTTTCAGCCAGCCCCTTGCAAATTCCACTTGGGTTACGCCTGCCAGCCGGCGCACCCGGTCCAGCTCGGCGTTCAGGCGTCGGCTGCGGGCGTTAGACCAGCGCACCCCGCGTTCGGGCCAGAGCGCTTTGACATGCAGCAGGTCGCGATCCCGATGCGCCTTCATGTCGATCCGGCCGATCAATCGATCGCCTTCAAGCAAGGGGAAGATGTAATACCCATATGTGCGCCTGGCTTCGGGAACGAAAACTTCGATGCGATAGTGAAAGCCAAACAGCCGCTCGGCCCGGTTTCTGTCCCGAAGCATGGGATCAAATGGGCTGAGCACGCGGATCCGACCGGGCGGTTGCGGCAAGTCGGTTGCCCGATCCTTCAAATCGGGGCGGGCAAAGGTTTTGCGCAGGCGTCCATCGGCGCAGGTGATCTCGATCTCTTCGATATTTCCTTGAGCCAACGCCGTGGCACACCAGTCTTTGGCTTCGGCGGCGGTAACCGTGCCCCAGAACGCGGCCAGCTCTCCGGACGTGGCAAACCCCAACCGGTCCAGCGCTGCGTTGCACAGCCAATCCACGGTCGCCGTCGCATCACAGGCCATGTTCCCGGGACACAGGTGGGTTTCGATCACACGTTCGGTCAGATCATACCGTTTCTGAAACCCGTCGCGGCCCACAACGGTCAGGGCCCCGGAACGCCACAGAAACTCCAATGCGGTTTTTGACGGGTGCCAGTCCCACCAACCGCCCGAGCCTTTCTTTTCATCCCTGCCAACGTCTGACGAACACACGGGCCCGTGGTCGCGGATGTGTTGCAAGACAGTCTCGAACTGTTGCTCGAACCCATCCCGCCGCCAGTTCTTCCAACGGGCCTTCAACAGATCCGCATCACGCTGAAAGCGCAGATGCCAGTGCGGATAGAACGACATCGGGATCACGGCCGCATCATGTGTCCAGTGTTCGAACAGCGCTTTTTCCCTTTCATAGAGCCTTTTCAGGTTGGCGCTGCGATACGCAGGTCGTCGGGAAAACAGGATCATGTCATGAGCGCGGGCAACCGTGTTGATGCTGTCGAGCTGCACGAACCCCAACCGCTGGACAAGGTCCAGAAGCCCGGCGCCCTTGGCCGCGCCCGCGGGCTGTTCGGCCAAAGCATGGCGATCCAGAAAAATGGCGCGGGCCGTCCGGTTGTCGAGCCGCTTCAGGGGGGCGTTCATCGTCGTTTCAGAGTGTCGCCATAGCTGATCTTGGGGGTCAGCGTGACCCGTGTCTCGATTTCGGACTCCGGGTCCTTCAGGCGTTCAGCGATGATCTGCGCGGCCTGACGTCCTATGTCCAGACGACAGGCATCCATCGTCGCCAATTTGCGCGGAAGACCCTGCAAAAGTTCCACGTTGTTGAACCCGGCCAGACCGATCTGCCCCGGAATTTCCACGCCTTGTTCCAGCAGGTACAACAGACCACCGGCGCCGATCATGTCGTTGGAATAATACAGGAAATCCAGATCGGGCGACCGGTCAAGCATGGTCTGTGTCATCTCGCGCCCCTTGGCCAGGGCAGAGCCACCGGAATAGAACTCGCGATCTTCGATCTCGATCCCGTGTTTGCCCAGCACTTCGGTAAACCCTTCAAAGCGTTTTCGGGCGCGGTGATCCAATGGCATCTTGGTACCCATGAAGCCGATATGCTGATACCCGGCCTTCAGAATCGCCTGCGCCATCTCGCGCCCGGCGCGGCGATGCGAGATGCCCACCATCGCGTCGACAGGTTTGCCGTCGGTATCCATGATCTCGACCACCGGAATGCCCGCCGAATCCAGCATGGCGCGGGCCGCGTCGGTGTGTTCCAGCCCCGCGATGATCACGCCCGAGGGTCGCCACGAGAGCATCTCGTACAGCACTTTTTCCTCTTTCTCGGGCAGGTAATCTGTCACGCCAACCACGGGTTGCAGTTCGGTATCTTCCAGCACCTGATTGATGCCGGTCATCACCTCGGGAAATACCATGTTCGAAAGCGAGGGGATGATTACCGCGACCAGGTTGACCCGGCTGGATGCCAGCGCGCCCGCGATCTTGTTGGGGACATATCCCAGCTCTTTCGCGGCCGCCAGAACGCGGGTGCGGGTGGCGTCGGACACATCCCCCCGGTTACGCAGAACCCGGCTCACCGTCATCTCTGAGACACCGGAAGCCTCGGACACATCACGAAGGGTAAGCGGGCGTTTGGTTTCACTGTTCACGGGAGGCACCTGCGTAGTTGTTTTGTCCGATGCTAGCGCGAACAGGTCGGTGTGTACAACAATTGTGCAAAGGCGATGACAACACGGAAATTCCCGGTTACAGAAGGCGGGCGCGGCCCCGTGGCTCAACTGGATAGAGCAGCCCCCTCCTAAGGGGCAGGTTGCAGGTTCGAATCCTGCCGGGGTCGCCAGTTTTTGTAAGTCTTTATTTTAGTGATCATTTGGCGTGCGTGGTGTAACGGGGGTGGTGGACTTACACGACGAATTTAAAACACGAAAAGTAGGCCATGAGTAATGATAGGAACCTTGAGCAACCAAGCGGACCCGGTACAGCTTGGCGGGTTAGGATGTCTACGCCCAAATTTTTAAAGGGCACCACTGATCCAGAGACGGGCAAACCTTTTGGTCGAAACATCATAAGAAGCCTTGGAGGTGTTAAGCACAAAGCCACGGCACGTAAGCTACGCGACGTGGAACTTAGCAAGGTTCGAGAGTTGGAATTACAAGCGCTGGGCAGAAAGCGCTATAGCATTGCTGCGGCAGACCGATGGGCTGAAGCCATGGCAGACCCCGACCCTGAAGCCGCGATGCTGGTGCGTGATGTGTTCTATGAAGAGGTTGAGAATGCGCCCAGCGCGGTGCGAGATGCGTTCGGTAAAAGGGGCATGGCTACATCCAGACCACTGGCTGAGATGGTTGCGGCGTATATTGAGGCCAGAGCGCCGGGGAACGCTTCAGGTTATAAACCGCTGCGAAGTTCGACCATCAATGATTTTCGGACTTCGGTTCGCTATCTGGTCGACTTTCTGGGCGGTGATATGTCCAGCCTTTTTGTGGACGATATGGCAGACGTTGAGGCGGTGGCCTTCAGGGAATACCTAGGTGGCATAGTGTCGGAGCGGACAGGGGAGCCGCTAGCAGGAGCGACCATCCAGAAACTCATGACGCAGCTGCGCACGTTTTGGGCGTGGGTTGTAGAAACCAAGGCCACAAGCAATCCCTCAGTGGAACCCTTCACACTACCTAAGGGGGTCACTAGGGAAGCCGCCACGCCGAAGAAAGAAAGGCTGATGTACCGACCAGAGCAGACCAGTGCTTTGTTCGTCGCGCGTTCACAGGAAACACCGTTGGGAGTATTGATGCGTCTGGGCGTGACACTCGGAACACGCATTTCCGAATTGGTTAGGGTTACAGTTGAGGATGTAGATACTGACGGCGCTGGGCTGAAGATCATTGTTGGCAAAAACGAAAACGCGAAACGGTGGACCCCCGTACCCACTGAGCTTCAAGCGACGGTATTGAAGTTGCGAAAAGAAGTAGAGAGTAGAGATGGACCCAAGGGCAGGCTTCTAGGGGCCTTCAGTCTGGACCCCAAATCAGGCAAAAGCAAGCAGGCTAGTCAGTCATATAGCCGCCTTAGGGATGTTGTTTTGGGGAGACCTGAAAGCAACGTGATGTTGGACTTTCATTCATTCAGACATACATGGAGGGCCATCGCTCATAGGGCAGGCGTTGACGACAAGGACGCTGTGCAGCTCGGCGGCTTGTCCAAAGACGAGCGCAGGGCAAGTGAGATTTACAACCATGGGTTAGGCCGGGATGAGTTGCGGCAGGTGCAGCGTAAGATCGTCGATAGGATGCGGGCTGACGGGTACCTTAAGGGGCTGTGAGCGAAATACGAAACGCGATACGCATTTGATGTGGTCCAAATAATTTGGCAAAAAAATTTGAGTACCAGAGATTAAAGAAAATGCCGCGCAGGCCCCCCGGTGGGGCCACCTCAGGGTCACCTCCTTCCACCTGAGGGAAAGTCCCTTTAGTGTATATTTTTCAATAGGTTGAATTGCTACCGACGTGGAGCCAAGTTGAGCGCACATCGCTCCTGATGCATATCATTTATGAGGTAACGACCCATGATCATCTTTGATTTTCGCTTTGGTCCTTTTGACTTGCTCATCGAACGTGAGGTCCGCTCAGTTCCCTTTCAGGTGACACGAGAGGGACCGGGCGAAGTGTTCCTTGACCTTGGATTCTATGCCCTGACCTTCACGAACCACCGTAAGGCAGCCTGAACATCCGTGTCTCATTTGACCAGAGGGTAACAAGACAAGTTCCAACCCCTCAGATACTGTCTCATTTAAGTGGGGTTGACACTTAAAGCACAATTTCTTACTTAACTCTATGAGGTAAATGATACACTCTCGGAGACAGACACATGCTCATAGGCTACGCACGGACGTCCACAGCAGACCAGATCGCAGGCTTTGAGGCTCAGCAGCGCGAGTTGAAAGACCATGGATGTGAGAAGGTGTTTGCTGAGCAGGTGAGCAGCGTTAAGCAGCGAGACCAGCTTGAGTCAGCCATAGACTTTGCCCGTGAAGGGGACACTCTGGTCGTCACTAAGCTGGACCGTCTGGCGCGTTCGGTCCCTGACCTCATCGACATCCGCAAGCGGCTTTCTGACAAGGGCGTTGGTCTGCATATCATGAACATGCCCATGATGAACGACAGTGCCACCGCGCAGATGCTTGAGACCATCCTTGGAGCTGTTGCTCAGTTTGAACGAGAGGTGATGCTTGAGAGGCAACGTGAAGGGATTGCTAAGGCCAAGGCCGATGGCAAGTTCAAAGGACGCCCTGCCATGGATAAGGACAAAGCAGCAGCTATTCGTGAAGCGTTCCAAAGAGGCGATAAGCCAACCCAGATAGCGAAAGACTTCGAGGTCAGCAGAGCGACCGTCTACAGGCTGGTGAAAGATGCGGCTTGAAAGGCTGCATGCAATTCACCCCCACACAAGAAAAGAACATACCATGAACATTCACCCACACTATAGCCGTAAACAAATTTCGGAATTGCCTCGCTTCATGGAAGTGCGAGGTGATGTCAGCATGGCGTTATCACCGACCGTCGAGGAAGGCTGATAGCAGACCATCTGTGGTGGGGCGTCCTGTGTGCTGGATGTCTCACCCTAGCATATCCCCTGATGTGCCCCTTGGGTTGCCCTTGTTTGGAACCTAACGAACACCTCAGGTGTGTTACTGATGCGGCGGGTTTCGCAGTCTCAACGAACCCACAAGCAGCACCTCAAGGACAACCTTCAGAGGCCCTGAGAGGGGCACAAGAAGGCGCAACTGAAGGTGAGGCAAAAGGTGCATCAGAGAGTGCATTCGTTGCTGATGAAGCAACTGAGCAGGCCTTTGATGCTATCGCTACAGCAGCGCCGGGGACGCAAACACAAATCGTCGATGGGCTGATCAACCTTGGCGAAGTGCCTGACTACATTTTGCAGCGGGCGGCGTCGGAGATGAGCGTTGAGCCTGAGGATGTACAAGCACACGTCGAGACCATGGCGCTAGGCGTTCAAGAGGCCGCACTCGACCGCATTGGTGAGCGCATTGGCACCTTGGATGTCGATGCCTTTGAGGCGTTCGTGGGCAGCGCTGAGGGTTCGGAACTGGCACAGCAGGCAGCACGTGAGTTGATGACCACAAACGACACTACGTCGCTTGACGAACTGGCCGACAGATTCGCAGAGCGTATGGACGTATTCGCTCAGGAAGACGTGCTGTACGCTTGCTACGAGGCAGGGATATCGGATGGGCTTCTTTCGCTGTCTTCGACCAGGTGTGCAGGCCTTTATCCCTTTGTCTTGTAACGCTTCTCTGAACCAATCGGCATCATATCCACGATCTCCAGGCAGCCAATCCACGTCCGGCAGACCGTTTAGCTGGGCCTTTGCACCGGTATCATCACTGACCTGACCGGCGGTCATAAAGAAGTTCAACGGGTGCCCCTGGCTGTCACAGATGGCATCTAGCTTCGTGTTCATGCCGCCTTTGGTGCGTCCCCTCTCGGCAGCATCCTGTAGATGCGCCTGCCAGGCAGTGTATCAGTCGTCATCGCCCCCTTTTTTAACCCCGAGGCTGGATGCCATGCGGTGCGCCTTCAGATAGGTCGCATCAATCACCACGGTCTTTTCTTCGCCGTGATCGGCGGACAGGCCCATCATCATTTCCGCGAAGATGCCCTTATCACTCCACCGCTTCCAACAGTTGTACAAGGTTTTGTGTGGCTCGTATTCCTTGGGTGCATCACGCCATCTTAACCCGTTACGATTAATGAATATAATCCCACTCAAAACACGCTTGTCATCGACGCGAGGTTTCCCGTGGGACTGCGAGAAGAAAGGCTCAAGACGCGCCATCTGCGTGTCCGTTAGTCAGAAGTGATCAGACATGTTAATCGCTCGTTTTCGAACCGTGAATCACGCCGCATAACTTAACCCAATGGGTCATGAGGCTGGTAAAACTAGTGTTCCGTTTCCAGCAAGCATCCTAATCTGGCTAGTATCCTGACTTTTTTTCTACTTTCCGACAAGAATTGCGTGTTCCCGTTCGATGACCTTTTCCCAATCGCCTTGCGCCTTCAGACCAGTCGAAGAGTCTCCCATTAGCGACGTGACCATGAGTCTTCCACGCGCTTTCGCTTCCTCATTCGAGAAACCGGCCTGTTCAAACATCCAGGCGGCAAATTGGAAGCGTTTGCCGATGGTTCTTTGATACGATTCTTTCACCTTCTCATCGGTATTCGCCCAGACTGAGACAGCGTGATCTGGCAATGCGGCGTCCTCTTCAATGACCTTTTTCATAAGAAGAAGAATTCGGTCTTCCGGGGGGCCGCCAAATGTCTTTGCCTGTGCGATCACTTTGTCAGTCAGTTCCTGCTCCCAATATCTGAGAACCTCATCCAAAAGCTCACGGACGTTTTTGAAATGCCAATAAAAGCTACCGCTTGTCAGGTTCAGTCGCTTTGCCATTGGTACGACTTTTATCGCGGAAACGCCGCCCTCGTTCAGGACTTTGTAGGCCAGCAATATCCAGTCTTCTTTGGTCGCGGCGTTTTTGGGTGAGGCTCGGGTGATAGTTTCTGACATTCAGATTACAGCATTCTTTGTTTGACATAGAGCAGTCTATGGACTTACCGTAGAGAAGTCTATGGTTGACTGGGAGTTCACGACATCGTGCTCTCCTAAGCAACATGCAGAAAAGGGGGGGGGATCAATGAATAGCATTATGAATTCCACGACTGGCGCACTATTGGCATTGGGTTTGTCGTTGGCTGGCACCGCTTCAGCGCAAAACGCGCTGCCGACTGGTCGAACTGCTTCTGCAATTGAAAATGGTGTTTATCCCGCGTCATACTTTCCCAACACTGAAATCCTTGGCGCGGATGAGATGCGTATCACTGCATTGGGGACGGGGATGCCCAACCAAACCAAAGCTGCCGTTTCGATTTCATTTTATGTTGAACTAGGAAATGGAGACGTTTTCCTGTTTGACGTGGGCACGGGTGCAACTGGAAACTTGTTTTCATTGAGACCGGATTTTGCGAAGGTCGATAAGGTCTTTTTCAGTCATTTGCATGTCGACCACGTTGGAGACTTCATGGGTCTTCATGTTGGGGGTTGGCTTTCGGGCAGATATACTCCGCTCCGCGTCTTCGGCCCGTCCGGATCAGAGGATGAACTGGGCACCAAAGCCTATGTAGAAGGCATGTCAAAAGCCTATGCTTGGGATCTGGCCACACGTACAGGGGCGCTGCCGGATGATGGTGCCAAGCTTGAAGTTACCGAATTCGATTACATGCAGGAAAACGAGATCGTTTATCAGGAGAACGACGTAACTATCCGGTCCTGGCCTGCCATCCACAGCTTAGATGGCTCGGTGAGTTATTCTCTGGAATGGAATGGGCTGAAATACGTCTTTGGCGGAGATACGTACCCGAACAAATGGTATGTAGAATATGCCAAAGGTGCGGACATCGCTTCTCACGAGGCGTTTCTACCACCGGATGCGCTGGCCCCGTACTTTGGCTGGGACATGAAACAGGCGACCTATGTGGCCACGCGCGTTCATACCGAACCTGCGGCCTTTGGCAAAGTGATGTCTGCGGTCGAACCGCGTATGGCGCTGGGGTATCACTCTGTTCTTTCACCCGAGAATTATCAGGCGATTTTGGAAGGTGTCCGTTCGACTTACGATGGACCGCTCACACTCGCGCGAGATCTTCAGGTGATCAACGTCACCAAGGACCAGATCGTTGTTCGGGAAGCGAGTGTTGATGACTATGCACTGCCACCAGCTGTGAGCGACGAGTATATCAATGCCCCGCGTTCAAAAGAAAAAGAGCCGTCCGACAAAGTCAAAGCGGGCAAATGGGATGGTTACACGCCACCGCCAATGCCGGAAAATTAAAGTTCAGGGGTGAACAAAATTCCAATTTGGCAGTATCTGTGCCGACTATGTCTGATGCTGAGCCTGATGGCCTCAGGTGCGCGCGCCGTTTCGGCGGATGTCGTTCTGACTAACGGATCAGAAGTCGCCCCCAACATCGCTGTCCTTCATATCAAAGACGATGGGGTCTACGTCGACCTTGAGATCTATGTCGAAGATATTCCGTTGTTTACTGATATGTTGCCAATCGGTTGGTCATCGGATTTCGTCGAGGGTGAGCCGGAGGCTAAACAAGAGACCAAACAAGGTTTTGCCCAAGCCGAAAGTCGGGCGTTATCGATTGTTGGAAGGGACAATCAGCCCCTAAACGCTGAAATCGGAAATTTAGAATACCGAACACGCATCGACCGGGCCTCGCCACTTGCAGGTCAGCGGAATCCATTCTCGGGTCAAGTTGTTCCCAGCCCGCCAAAAGATCCGCGTGTTCTGTTCGTCAAAGTGTTCTTTGCGTTTCAAAACACAGTTCCCAACGAGCTGACTATAGTGCCTCCATCGCGGGATGGTGAACCACTGGCGACTATCGGGATGCAGGTTTTTGACCGAGAGGTTCCGGTCACCGATTTTAGCTTCTTGTCAAAGCCGGCAGAGTTAAAGATTCACTGGCCTGATCCGTGGGATAGCCGTTTTTCTGCTGACAGCCTAAATCGAAAAGCGCAGGACGGGACATCCACCTTTCTCTACATCGAACCTCGTGAAGTTCGGCATGAGACGCTGATCCGCTTGCGTGAACTGGCGCCTTGGATTGGTGAAACTACCGAAGTCGGTCAAACACTTTCGCCACAGCGTAGCGCCATGATCGTAAACCAAGCGGCGTCCTTCCTGGCTTCACGGAACCCGGTGACAATTGACGGCAAATTAGTGCAACCATCAAACGCTACTGCAAAGCTCCTGGAGCTGACATCGCAGGGTTTTCAAGTTGTAGAACCGGGAAAGGAAGTGTCCGTGAACAATGCGTTTATCGGAGCTATCCTGTCCTTCTCATCGGTAGAACTTCCCGATCAGGTGACAGTCACATGGGATATGTTTGACGAGGAAATTTCCCGCGTCGCAACGATTTCAAACGATATCGCTGGGCCATTCTTTGGAGCTGTGACACCTGCGGACCCTCAGTTTCACTGGCAGAACCAC
The DNA here is from genome assembly GCF_056543025.1 of Ruegeria sp. A4. Classification (NCBI taxonomy): domain Bacteria; kingdom Pseudomonadati; phylum Pseudomonadota; class Alphaproteobacteria; order Rhodobacterales; family Roseobacteraceae; genus Ruegeria; species Ruegeria sp. A4. The sequence goes on from NZ_JBQGAW010000003.1 coordinate 137,253, forward strand.
TTGCTCCAATACCAAGGAGCAACTGTTACTCAGATTCCATTTGAGCAGCAGAAACGGCAGAACCCGGCTTTGGCGTTGATCGCCGGGATTATCAGCGCCGTCTCACTCGGTTTTCTCCTGCTAACCAGAGGCAAAAATGCAAAGCGCGCCAGTTGCGCAACCATGATTGCCGCAACATCGGCAACCGTCGTATTCTCGGGTTATTTGCTGGATTTACCTTGGAAAAAGCTTGAGCCCCCAGAGCAGCAGGTTGCCGAAGAAATACTGCGCTCAATGGTCGAAAACTTGAGCACGGTGACTCTGGAAATTTCTCCGGCCGCAAGAAAGTCAGAGCTGGCACATATTGTGACGGAAGCGTCTCTTGGTGACATCGCAACAGAGGTTGAACGTGGTCTCGCGATCCGAACGCCAGGAGGCAGTCTTGCTGCGGTTACTGATATCAGCGAACTGGAATTAGAGCGCATTAACCCAACCCTCAAACCGGGTGGATTTAGCACTCTGGCCAAATGGACAGTGAAAGCACAAGGAGGTCATTGGGGGCACGCCCACATGCGCGCCGTTACGTTTCGGGTGCTGGCCGAGGTCGTGCCAGAGTCAGGGCAATGGAAGCTGGATGGATTAACCGTAATCGAGGCTCGCGATCCAAATGTATAAGTGTTTAAGATCAAAGGTTTTTGCTTCTGGCGCTCTGTTTGTCGGTGTGCTTTTGTCACTGACGCTGTCAGCCTCGGCGCATTTTTTGCTTAACCTCAACGTTCGAATTTCGCATGTCGAGCATTCCGAGGGCGGTCTGCGTGTCTATATGCGCATCCCCATGCCTTATCTGGTGGCAGATAAGGTCGGTGATCAAAATGGTGATGCCTTGCCGGAAGCTGCACCATTCACGACCAATGCCTTGAGCGACGGTCAGTTGGTGCACTTTGTCGACTTGCAGGCTGTCATGAGCGATCCCAATGGGCTGGGGCAATTCGCCGAAGGTGGGTTGCATCTGTCGGTCGACAATCAGCGCTTAAGAGGAACAGTTGAGTCCGTTCGCTTGCATCGCGTTGGAAATGAGCCCGGATTTGCAACTTTGGCCGAAGCTCGACAGGCCGTGGACACCGAAACGGCCTTAACGCCACCGCTTTTTGTTGGTGACACAATTGTCGATCTCGTCCTGCACTATGACACTGACGGCCCAGTCCAATCTTACAGCATCACCAACGTGCTGGACCCAGGCTTGCCGGATCAGGACCAAACGGCCAACCTCATTCTCGACTACGCGTCAGACACACCTCAGATATTCCGATCTCGGGGTCTGATGACTGAACCATTGGTGGTTCAGAAGAAGGGGTATGGAGGATTCCTCAGTTTCGTCTGGGAAGGCATACGACATATCCTCGAAGGGTTGGATCATGTTTTGTTTGTTGTGTGTTTGGTCATCGGAGCGCAGACACTCAGGGCACTATTGCTGCGTGCAACCGGTTTTACCGTTGGGCATAGCGTGACGCTGTCTCTGGGGTTCTTCGGCTTTGTGCCATCGGGCGCGTGGTTTGTTCCTGCCGTCGAAACCGGGATCGCGATTTCTATTATTTTTGCAGCCGCAGCAGCGTTTATGAGTTTCAAGGACAACGCGCGTTCTGAGGTCACGATGGTGCTTCTGACGACACTGATTGGCCTCCTGCATGGTCTTGGATTCAGTTTTGTGTTGCACAAGATATTGCAGGTTGCATCCCCAAACATCTGGCAAAGCCTGCTTGCCTTCAATCTTGGCGTCGAGCTTGGCCAAGTCGCCATTATTCTTGCGCTCTGGCCTGCCTTGATAATGTGTCGGCGCGTGAACTCCAGTTTGTGGATGTCCCTACGAGTGGGCTTAGCCGGTGGATGCGCGGCTATCGCCTGCTTTTGGACCTTTCAGCGAGTTGCCGAGGTTTATTCCACGTTGGCTTAGGGTCATTGCGAAGGCGCGGTCCGTGATGGTCGCCTAAGACATGCGGACTTCGGCTGTTCCGAAGAATAAGGCAGATTAGGCTCAATGCAGTCGTTTGCTGCGCAGAGCATCAATGGCCGCTCTCCGGACAAATCTAACGTTTATTGAGGTCGTTCTCCAAATTTCTTCAAACTCGGGAGGTTAAGCCAAAAGTCGCAGCTAACCATAGCAACACGCTTAACGGTCCGGCATCCGACAAAAAGACAAGACCGCTTATGGACTCGTAACGCCAATCTCGCTCAATGCTTGACCCGCAGCACTGCTCGGTTGGCTGATACCTAGAATAGTGGTCAGAGTGACGGCCACGTCTACCGTGGAAACAGGACGGTTTACACGAGTTGGCTTGATACCTGGACCAGCAAAAATGATTGGAACATGTGTGTCATAGCGCCACGGCGATCCGTGCATCACGGCAATTGGACCATCCTCAAAGAGAAATGAATAGGGTGTCTGTACAACATAAATATCGCCAGAGCGTGTTGGATGATAGTTCCGCCGTATCTGCTCTTGAAGAGTATGCCCTCGCTGTTCAGCTAGTGGTTCGGTCGGCATTGCCAGCTCAATGCCAGATGCAGCCATCAGGATATTGACGATGCGTCGTTCGATTGCACGCCGGTCAACACCTGACGCTTCTATCGCGCCATTGTTCAGATAAACGTAAGGGCGGAAAAAAAACTGTATTGCGGCTTCGACTCCAAACTCATCGGCGATCACCGAATTCACGTCCATCATCAATGCTTCGGTTGAGTTTCGGAATGTAGAAAGACCAGCTTCGGCCATCTCCTCTGGCGCCTCCGGCATGCCATGATCGGCGGAAAGCACGTAAAGCACATTCGCGCGTCCTACCTCTCGATCCATGAACTCAATGAAATCGGCCAGTGTCTCATCCAAACAGCGTACCATTTCTTCATTCTCCAGACTGGATGGTCCAAAGAAATGGTTGGTTGCGTCAACGCCAGAAAAACTGACGCTGAGGTAGTCTGGCCATTCGTCATCACCAAGCCCTTCCTCTTTGACTATAGTTTTTGCAAAGTCAGCCGTGATCCGGTCGCCATGCGGCGACAACAAGACCTGTGTGTAGTATAGACCGTCGTCCGGCTTCCCATAGAAATGCGGGAAAGTGCGACCGAACGTGCCAAGGTTCGTTACGAAGGAGCGTTCAATTCTTTCCATTATGTAAGGTGCGTCTGAACACTCCGGCCACCACTCACTTTCGATCTTCGCATCTGCGGGGCGCTTAGAGTTCCAATCGAGAACCCAATCAGGATACGCGTCGTAGTAAAATTCACTTGTTTCAAACGCTCCTGTGGCCGTCGACAACCAAAAAGCCTTTCCAGAGTGTCCCGCCATTGCAACCGCTGAACGGTCTTTACCAGATACGGAAAAAACTTTTGATCGCCCAACATTGGCTTTTACCAGTTCATCTCCGAAAGTCGTCGCCAACAAGTTAACGGGAGAACGTCCCGACGTCGCAGCGGCGGCTTGCGTCGGGTCGACTTGATCAACGTTTCCACCGAAGCCAGGGACTGGCAACATCGGGTAGTCCGGATCTTCAATATTGTAACCCAATCGCTCTTCAGCCCTGTTGAACCAGGCATTACCAATCATTCCATGTTCGGAAGGATGGGCGCCAGTAGCGAGGGTCGCGTGACCAACGATGGTTTCGGTGTTGGCGTGACGATGATGAGCATCGGTGTACCAGACGCCGTTTTCAATCAGTCTATTGAAGCCTGATCCCCCGAAGGCGGCCTGATAGCGAGAGATCAAGTCTCCGCGTAGTCCATCAACTGTAATTTGTACAACAAGCCTGATGTCTTCCGTCGCACTGGCTGCCGTCGTGGAAATTGATAGAAGGAGAGTTGAGACTAACGCCAGTGATCGCTGCATTTATGACCTCCTAGGACAAACTAGTGCTCTGAATACCAGAATCTGCATCCACCGGCCACTGAGGGGCAATTAAGATGCCCTTTCAAACATCCGCTATGGGCTCGAAGCGATCATTCGCTATAGAGCGTGCGGATGTCCGTTTTAACCGCGTAAAACATATCCCGGCACAAGAACATAGTAAGAACAATTCTTTCTTAGCAGAAGTATTTCCCTTACGATTTCGATGAAATCTGGTGCCGCTGAAGGGACTCGAACCCCCGACCCCATCATTACGAATGACGTGCTCTACCAGCTGAGCTACAGCGGCACCGTAGGTCATACCGAACACATTATGACCTAATGCGAAGCTTCGTTTAAACTGTCAGCCTGGCGCCTGCAAGCCCGGTTGCCACCGTTTTGGCGTTGCTCAGCACGGCCGGGCCTTGAGTTGTGAACCGAAAGCCTGCGGCCAATCTTTCAAATTGGCGCTCTGATCCGTGAATTTTTTGTGACGACGTGGAATGAAATTGACTCACCGTCTATATTTCAATAATTCATGAAATATGATAGAACATATAACCGATCAATTGACCATCCTTGGCCACCCGCAGCGCATCACCGTGTTTCGCATGTTGATGCGACGGTTTCCTGACAGGGTTCCCGCGGGCGAGCTGGCGGCGGAGCTGGATATCAAACCCAGTACCATGTCGAACTACTTGAATGCTTTGCAGCGGTCGGGACTGGTGAAACAGGAACGATCCGGGACGTCTCTGCTCTATTCGATTGAAATGAAAACTGTGCAGCAAATGCTCGATTTCCTGATCTTGGATTGCTGCCGTGGCCGCCCGGATATCTGCATGCCCTTTCCCAAAGACACCGCGACGAACCGAAAGTTCAATGTGCTGTTCATTTGTTCCGGCAACTCAGCCCGTTCGATTTTTGCCGAATCCTTGCTGCGACAAATCGGCGGCGACCGGTTCAACGTTTATTCAGCCGGGACGCGGCCCAGTTCAGAACTCAATCCCTTTGCTGTGCAGGTTCTGCGCGACAAGGGGCACGATATCTCGGTCCTGCGGCCGAAGAATCTGTCCGAGTTTTCGGCGCCGGACGCGCCCGTCATGGATTTTGTCTTTACTGTCTGCAATCAGGCCGCCAACGAGGAATGCCCGGCTTGGGAGGGTCAACCGATAAGTGGCCATTGGGGCGTGGAAGATCCGGTCAAGGCCGAAGGTACCGACGCCGAGAAAAGCCTGGCCTTTCAAACCGCCTACGGCGCACTGAAGCGTCGGATTCAGGCCTTTTGGTCATTGCCGGTCGAAAGCCTTGACCGGATCGCATTGCAATCCGCCGTTGATGAAATCGGGCGCACGCCTACCGAGGAAACGAAATGACCACCTACGCACTGAACGGCCTTGGCCGTATGGGAAAACTGGCCCTGAAGCCCTTGCTTGAAAAAGGCGCAAAGATAGCCTGGATCAACGATGCCGTCGGTGATCCCGAGATGCATGCGCATCTGCTGGAGTTCGACACAGTCCATGGGCGCTGGGACGCGGAATTCGACCATGATGCAGACAGCATCACGGTCAACGGTACCCGCCTGCCGTTCGTTGGCACAAAAGACCTGAGCGCGTTGCCGCTGGATGGTGTTGATGTGGTGATCGACTGCACCGGCGTGTTCAAGACCGAAGCGAAGCTGGCACCGTATTTTGACGCTGGGGTGAAGAAGGTTGTTGTCTCTGCTCCGGTCAAGGACGGGTCGACGGCCAATATCGTCATGGGTGTGAATGACGGAACCTACGACCCCGCGGCGCATAAGATCGTGACGGCGGCCTCGTGCACGACAAACTGTCTTGCGCCTGTCGTGAAGGTCATTCACGAAAACCTGGGCATCCGCCATGGATCGATGACGACGATTCACGACGTAACCAATACGCAGACAATCGTGGATCGGCCTGCCAAGGATCTCAGGCGCGCACGCTCGGCCCTGAACTCTTTGATCCCGACCACGACCGGGTCGGCCACGGCCATCACTCTGATCTATCCGGAACTCAAAGGTCGTCTGAACGGCCATGCGGTTCGGGTGCCGTTGCTGAACGCCTCGCTGACCGATTGCGTGTTCGAGGTTGAGCGTGAAACCACGGTTGAAGAGGTCAACGCCTTCTTCAAAGCCGCTGCCGAGGGCGAACTGAAGGGCATTCTGGGCTATGAGACGCGCCCGCTGGTGTCCACCGATTACACCAATGACGAACGCTCTTCGATCGTCGATGCGCCCTCGACCATGGTTGTGAACGGGACGCAGGTGAAAATCTATGCGTGGTACGACAACGAGATGGGCTATGCGCATCGGCTGGTGGATGTCGCGCTGATGGTCGGGGCATCATTGTGACGCAACGCCCCGAAGGACTGTCGGCCTATGTCGCGGTCACGGCTGCCTATTGGGCCTTCATGCTGACTGACGGGGCGCTCAGGATGTTGGTGCTGTTGCACTTTCACACCCTGGGCTTCTCGCCGGTGCAGCTTGCCTATCTGTTTGTGCTCTATGAAATCGCCGGGATTGTCACCAACCTGTCCGCCGGTTGGATCGCCGCACGGTTCGGGTTGACCTCGACCCTCTATGCAGGACTGGGGGTGCAGATTGTCGCGTTGCTCGCCATGACGCAGCTTGACCCAAACTGGACGGTCGCGGCTTCGGTCACTTTTGTCATGATCGTGCAAGGGGCCAGCGGAGTGGCCAAGGATCTGGCCAAGATGTCTTCGAAATCGGCGGTCAAATTGCTGGCTCCCTCCGAAGGAGGTGCGTTGTTTCGATGGGTTGCGGTTCTGACGGGTTCGAAAAACGCGGTCAAAGGGCTGGGATTCCTGTTGGGTGCCGCCACGCTTGCAACACTGGGCTTCATTCCGGCAGTGCTTGCCATGGCCGCCGCTCTGGCGGTGATCCTGGTCGCAGTGATGCTGTTCATGCCAGCGGGCCTGCCGAAGGGGCGCAAGGGCGCAAAGTTCTCTGAGGTTTTTTCAAAATCCGCGAATGTGAACTGGTTGTCCGCGGCGCGTGTCTTCCTGTTCGGCGCGCGGGACGTCTGGTTCGTGGTCGGCATCCCGATCTATTTCTATGCTGTTCTTTCAGATGGCACCGAAGAGGGCAAGCGGGCCGCGTTCTTCATGATCGGAACATTCATGGCGGTGTGGATCATCCTCTATGGCGCCGTGCAAGCCAACGCGCCAAGGATTCTTCGTGCGTCAGATCGAACCGAAGGTGATCTGATCCGTGCCGCACGCAACTGGGCGGCGATCCTGTTCTGTGTTCCTGCGGCTCTGACACTGGCAGTTTTGCTGTCAAATGGGCCCGAGACCTGGCTGACCCTGACGCTGGTCGCCGGGCTTTTGGTCTTTGGTGCGATCTTCGCGGTCAACTCATCGCTGCATTCCTATCTGATTCTTGCCTTCACCCGGTCCGAGCGTGTGACGATGGATGTCGGCTTTTATTACATGGCAAACGCGACGGGGCGGTTGGCCGGCACCGTCTTGTCTGGCCTGACCTATCAGGTCGGGGGGCTGCCCATGGTGCTGGGCACAGCGGCCGTGATGGTCGGGCTTGCCGCGCTGACCTCTGGCAAACTTACGGGTCAAACGGCTGAGGCGCTGTCATGAGCATTTTTGAACGATATCTCACGATCTGGGTTGCACTTGCGATGATCGGTGGCGTCCTGATCGGGCTGGCCGCGCCGGGGCTGGTGCAGCTGTTGGCAAGCGCCGAAGTCGCCAGCGTCAATCTGGTGGTAGCGGTGCTGATCTGGGCAATGGTTTACCCGATGATGGTCAACGTCGATTTCGGTGCAGTCGCCGGAGTCGCCCGCCAGCCACGTGGTCTGATTGTGACGCTGGTGGTGAACTGGCTGATAAAGCCTTTCACCATGGCACTGCTGGCCGTCCTGTTTTTCGACTATGTCTTCGCACCCTGGATCGCGCCCGAAGATGCGGCGCAATACACTGCCGGTCTGATCCTGCTGGGGGCCGCCCCTTGCACCGCCATGGTGTTCGTGTGGTCGCAGCTAACCAGAGGCGACGCGACGTACACGCTGGTTCAGGTTTCCGTCAATGATCTGATCATGGTCGTGGCATTCGCGCCGATCGTGGCCTTTTTGCTGGGTGTTGCCGACATCGAAGTGCCGTGGCAGACTTTGGTTTTGGCCACGGTCCTTTATGTGGCGCTGCCGCTTGTCGCCGGGTTGATCACCCGCCGCAGATTAGGCTCTAAACAGGCGATAGAAGCCTTTTCTTCGCGGGTGAAACCGTGGTCCGTCATGGGATTGATTGCAACCGTGGTCATCCTGTTCGGCCTGCAAGGTCAGACCATTCTGGCGAAACCGACGGTCATCGTTCTGATCGCCGTTCCCATTCTGATCCAAAGCTATGGTATTTTTGCCATTGCCTATGGCGCCGCTTATGCGCTGAAGGTTCCCCACCGGATCGCAGCGCCCTGTGCCATGATCGGGACATCGAACTTTTTCGAGCTGGCCGTTGCCGTCGCAATCAGCTTGTTCGGTCTTCATTCCGGCGCGGCGCTGGCGACGGTTGTGGGGGTCCTGGTCGAAGTACCGGTAATGCTGTCGCTTGTGGCTTTCGCCAACCGAACACGCCAGCGTTTCCCGGAACCTGCGACATTATAGAATCGGTCAACGCGGCAGGGCGATAATCGGAACTGGCGGCCATGCACCGCCAGCCTTGCAGCAACGCTGCTTCAGAAATCCACACCGCGCTGTGCTTTGATGCCCGCTTGGAACGGGTGTTTCTCCTCGGTCATTTCCGTGACCAGATCAGCATAGTCACGCAGCCCGTTCGGCGCGTCGCGGCCAGTCAGGAATACGCTGGTCTTTTCCGAGCGCGCGTTCAAACCTTCGATGACCTGTTCGACCGACAGGTATTCGTAACGCAGGGCGATGTTGATCTCGTCCAGCACAACCAGATCGTATTCGCCGCTGGACATCAGGGCGCAGGCCTTGTCGAAGGCGGCATTGGCAGCTGCAATATCGCGTTCGCGATCCTGCGTGTCCCAGGTGAAACCTTCGCCCATCGTGTGCCATGTCACCAGATCGCGTTCCTCAAAGAAGCGGCGTTCGCCTGTTTTCCACTTACCCTTGATGAACTGCACCACGGCGACCTTCTGGCCCCAGCCCAGCGCGCGGATAACCACGCCAAAAGCGGCGGATGACTTGCCCTTGCCCTTGCCTGTGTTGATCAGAACCAGACCGCGGCCGGGATCCACTGCCTCGGACACTTTCTTGCGGTGCTTGGCTTGCACCTGCTGCATCTTTTCCTTGTGATCCTGCGCGTCGCTCATGGGAGAACCTCTTTGATTGTCCGGCCCAACCTAGGGGAAGATTACAAAAGGTAAAGTCACGCTTTGGGGTCTGTGACCGACCGGGCCTTGCCCCGCTCGAGCCCCAACTGGTGTTCGCGCCAGATCACAACGACATTGCCTGCGATGACCAAAGCGGCCCCAATCAGGATTGCAAGCGTTGGCAGTTCGTCGAACCAGACATAGCCAATCACAATCGCAAACAGCATGGTCGCGTAATCATAAGGTGCCAGCATCGAGGCCTGGCCAAACCGATAGGAAGATGTGACCAAAATCTGCGCGACGCCGCCGATCAGGCCCATCATGACCATGATCAGAGCCTGATTCCAGGTGGGCATCGTCCATCCCCAGAATGCTGTCAGAGCGGACAGAAGCGTCGCGGTCATCGAGAAATAGAACACGATGGCCGCGGGGTGATCGACCTTGACCAATTGCCGGATATGGATCTGAACGAAGGCACGGGCGAGGGTTGCGCCCAGCACGCAAACCGCGCCGATGGTGGCGGCGACCTCCATCTCGGTGGTGCCAAGACGTGGCCAGATCATGATCAGGACGCCCAGCAGACCCAAAGCCACAGCGCCGATACGGATAAGCCGAATCCGTTCGCCCAGCATGACGGCGGCCAGAATCAGGGTGAAGATCGGTGTCGCATAGCCGATGGCAGTGACTTCCGGCAGGGGCAACAGGCTGAGGCCGGTAAAGGTAAGACCCATGGCGCTTGTTCCCAGAACACCGCGCCAGAAATGGCCCATGGGTTTCTTGACCACAAAGCCTTTCGACAACTCCCCCCGCGCGATGAGCCAAAGAATGATCACGGGGATTGCGAACAGGGACCGAAAAAACACCAATTGGCCCGGCGGGAATTCATCTGAAAGTGCTTTGACCAGCGCGGACATCGACGTGAACAGGAACAAGGCGCACAGCTTCAGCGTTACGGCAAGCAGAGGTCGATGCGAAGTTAAGGGTTTTGTCATCGGCGCGAACCTGCGTCTTTGACGGGCAAAGATCAACGGGAGGATTCAGCAATTCGCCCAGGATTGCGGCAAGGAACAGCCGATCTCTTCGGCGAATTCTTCAAGAAAGCGGATCATGCGCGCGGTGCGTTGTTCTGCAATCCGCCTTCCGGTCTCGGTCAACATGTCACCTGGCAGGCGCAGCAGTTTCACCTTCCAGTGGTCGAGCGAGAAATGAAGGTCATCCAGTGGCCGGGCTTGGGCAAAAGGGTCCGCAGGATGGTAAAGAGTACGCCCCAAGGCTCCGGAAACGGAAAAGTTGCGGGCGATACCGATGGCGCCCAGGGCGTCAAGGCGGTCCGCATCACGCAGAATGCGTGCCTCGATCGTCTCAGGGGGGATATCGGCCGAAAAACTATGGGCTTCGATCGCGTGCTGAATCGCACGGACCTGATCGGCCTCAAACCCGATTTCTTTAAGAATAGGCTCTGATTCAGCTGCGGATCTGCGCGAGGCAAGATGCCGGTCGGGATCGTCCTTGGGCAGATTCACAAGATCGTGCAGATAACTTGCGGCCAGCAGCACGGACATATCGGTTTGATCATCAGCGATGGCCCGGGCGTTGGTCCAAACACGATCCAGATGGGCCAAATCATGGGCCGGATCCGTTTCCATGCGATGTGCGACCACAGCCCGCAGGCGGGTGCGTAGATCAGCCGATCCGTCCACGGTTCTCTCCGATCTGGCCGCGATGCAACAGCAGGTGGTCGAGGATCACGCAGGCCATCATCGCCTCTCCTACCGGGACCGCGCGAATACCAACACAAGGGTCGTGACGGCCCTTGGTGATGATCTCGGTCTCTTCGCCTGATTTGGTGATGGTTTTGCGTGTGGTCAGAATCGACGAGGTCGGCTTGACCGCAAAGCGCACGACGATGTCCTGCCCGGTAGAAATGCCGCCCAGAATCCCGCCCGCATGGTTCGAGCTGTATTGAGGTCCGTTCTGCCCCATGAATATTTCGTCGGCATTGGCCTCGCCCGTCAGTTCAGCCGCGGCCATGCCTTCGCCGATTTCGACGCCTTTGACCGCGTTGATCGACATCATCGCAGCAGCTAGATCAGTGTCTAACTTGGCGTAAACCGGCGCGCCAAGCCCTGCGGGCACGCCGCGCGCCACAACTTCGACAATTGCGCCAACCGAGTTGCCGGACTTGCGCAGATCGTCCAGATAGGTGGCCCACGTCTCGGCGGCTTGCGCATCCGGTGTCCAGAACGGGTTCTGTTCGATCTGGGACCAGTCGAAATTGTCGCGCTCGATCTTGTGCGGCCCGATCTGGGTCATGTACCCGGTGATCTGCACGTTGGGTGCGATCTGTTTGATCGCCTCACGCGCCAATCCACCCGCAGCCACACGCGCGGCTGTTTCGCGTGCAGAACTCCGCCCGCCGCCGCGATAATCCCGGATCCCGTATTTCTGCCAATATGTGATATCGGCATGGCCCGGGCGGAACTTGTCCATGATATCGCCATAGTCTTTCGAGCGCTGATCGGTGTTTTCGATCATCAGCTGCACAGGCGTTCCGGTGGTTTGCCCTTCGAACACACCGGACAGGATTTTCACCTGATCGGGTTCGCGCCGCTGGGTGGTGAACTTGTTCTGCCCCGGTTTGCGCTTGTCCAGCCAGTGCTGGATCATGGTCTCGTCGATGGTGACACCCGGCGGACAGCCGTCAACGGTGGCACCCAAGGCGGGTCCATGGCTTTCACCCCAGGTGGTGACGCGGAATAGATGGCCAAAACTGTTCATCGACATGGGGCGTGCTCCTTTGAGCGTCGTGATTAGCGGGGAGCGCCTTGAGCCTCAAGGGGATTTGCGAATTGGTGGGCGCCACCTTGCGGTGGCGCGAATGAGTATTTTTGAAAAGATGAAGATCAGGCGGCCTGCATCAGCGCCGTTCGGGTCGCTGTGATTTTCAGCGCAGCTTGTGCGGCTTCGCGGCCTTTATCAACAAAATGCGCGCGGTAGATGGCGTTGTGGTGATCGGTTTCCTGATACTGGTGCGGCGTCAGGGAAACGGACAGGACCGGTACGCCGGTATCCATGCCCGCGCGCATCAACCCATCGACAACGGCCTGCGCCACGAAATCGTGCCGGTAAATACCGCCATCCACGACAAATGCGGCGCAGGCGACAGCGACGTAGCGGCCGGTTTGGGCCAGATCGCGGGCCAGCAGCGGCATCTCGAACGCGCCGGGAACATCGAAAACATCGACCTGATCGGCCGGGATCAGTTCAAGAAATCCGTCCAGCGCGCGGTCGACGATGTCGGAATGCCAGTTGGCTTTGACAAAAGCATAGCGGGTGTGTGTCATCGTGATCTCCTTTCAGTTCGGTGGCCTGCTGGCGGTTGCGAAAACCTTCGCTGCCAGCCCGGCATGACACGTCACCCAAGGCGATCACGAGCAGGCGCGCCGGTTCACCGGCACGGCTTGCACGTTCTCTTCCATCCGGACTTTGACCGTCGGCTCTGGCCTCTCACCAGATCTGCTGACACTCTTTCGTGGTTCCACACTTTGTCCGAATACCGGCCTCTGCCGTTCGGATCGTGGACACGGCAGAGCCGCTCGCGGGCTTGCGGGTCATGGCCCGCATACCGCCGGTGGGGAATTCCACCCCGCCCTGAGAACGAGGCAGACCTTGCCAAGAACCAACCCCATCTGCAAGAGATTTGGCAGGAGGTCGCCCATGCACCCAAATCCAGCCTTCCGCGCCGAGGATCGTGCGCGTCATATTGAATTCGCCCGTGACCGGGCTTTTGGCGTTCTGGCGATTTCCGGCGACGGCGCGCCATTGATCAGTCACGTGCCCTTTCTGCTGTCAGAGGACGGTGCGGTGGTCGATCTTCATCTGGTGCGATCAAACCCCATTGTCCGTATGCTGCACGGGCCGAAAGAGGTCAGGATCGCGGTGCAGGGGCCTGATGGCTATGTCTCGCCCGACTGGTACGGTGTCGCCGATCAGGTTCCGACGTGGAACTATGTCGCCGTGCACCTGACCGGACGGCTTGAACTGCGCCCGCAGGACGAGCTGCGTGATTTGCTGGACCGACAAACCGCATTCTTTGAAGATCGACTGCTGCCCAAGGCGCCATGGGTCACCGGGAAAATGTCTGATGACGCGTTGGCCAGAATGATGCGGATGATCGTACCATGCCGGATGCAGGTAGAGGATATCCAGGGCACCTGGAAACTGGGCCAGAACAAGCCGGAGGAGGCAAGAATCGCTGCCGCCGACAAAGTGCCCGGCGGATTTGGCAGTGAAACCGGTCAGCTGGCCGCCTTGATGCACAAGGCGTAACCAGCACCGGGAAAAAGGATTACTCGGAACTGAAAGTTGCCAGATAGGCGGCGATATCTTCCGCGCCTTTCCTGAGCTTGACGCTCATGTTCGGGCGGGCGGTTTCGTCATCCAGATACTCTTTGATGAAACCGATGGGGTCTTTGGAATAGGCGGCGATGTTTTCTTCGGTCCAGATCAGACCCTCTTCGCCGGCGCGGATCATGTCATCGGTGAACATGCCGACCGGCAGGCGCTCGCTGCCATAGCGATAGTCTTTTTCGGACCCGGCGACACGTCCGACGACGCCATAGAGATTCGGGCCGGTGATTCCGCCTTTGACCAGTACTTCGCCGTCCTTGATGATCGCATGACACGATGAACAGCGGTTGTACATCGCCTCGCCTTTCGCTGGATCACCTGCCGAAAGTGTTTGCGAGGACAGGGCCAATGTGAATATCGCAGTGGCCAAGGTGATTTTTGACATAGGGTTCTCCTTGCAGGAGTTCGCGCGTTTTTGCGCTGTCCGGTATTCACGAAAAAAGTGCAACTGTGTAATTGCGCTCAATTTTCGATTTAATTCATCTATTTGGCGAATATGATTTACTCAGCAGACAATCGTTGCTTCGTGATGCTGATTGTCAAGAATAGGCTCTCAAATGACTGGCCGACTGATGGTCAGAATCGGGCTGGATTTCGCCTGCAAAACGGAGTTCGAGGTTCGAATCAACCCCACTTGATTCGAAGCCGCAGGCAAAGTTGCGGACGAGAATCACCAAAAAAAGCCCCTCGTCACGTGCACGAAGGGACACATGCGGCGTATTGCGCGTTTATGAACGCTGGACGAACACTATTCTCCCCGATAGTAAGCGCGGTTAAGACACCGCATTCGTGCGGTGCGCGAGCTATTTGCCCGTCCTCGGGCGCCAGATAATCGGAGATAACCTCGTGTCCCACGCAGAAGACCACGAAGGCACCCGCAGAGATTTCCTGTACTACGTCGCTGGCGGCGCAGGTGTCGTTGCAACGGGTGCAGCCGTATGGCCACTGATCAACCAAATGAACCCGTCGGCAGACGTTCAGGCGCTGTCCTCGATCCGTGTGGATGTGAGCGGCGTCGAGCCGGGCACGCAACTGACGGTAAAATGGCTGGGAAAACCCGTTTTTGTCCGTCACCGCACCGGTGCCGAGATTCAGGAAGCACAGGAACAGGACGCCGAAGGTGTTGATGCGCTGCCAGATCCGCTTGCGCGCAATTTCAACCTGAGCGCAGATGCGCCTGCGACTGACGCAAACCGCGTCATGCCGTCACCGGAAGGCGAAGCGCCGGGTGCCTGGATCGTTCAGATGGGCGTTTGTACGCACCTCGGCTGTGTGCCTTTGGGGGATGCCGGCGACTTCGGTGGCTGGTTTTGCCCGTGCCACGGTTCGCACTACGACCTCGCCGGTCGTATCCGTAAAGGCCCCGCGCCTGAGAACCTGCCTGTCCCGCCCGCAGAATGGGTGGACAACAGCACAATCAAACTCGGCTAAGGGAGACCCAAACTTATGTCCGGAATTCCCCACGATCATTACGAGCCGAAGACAAACGGTGAGAAGTGGCTGAACAGCCGTCTGCCGATTGTTGGCCTGCTGTACGATACCCTTATGATCCCGACCCCCAAGAACCTGAACTGGTGGTGGATCTGGGGCATCGTTCTGGCATTCTGCCTGGCGCTGCAAATCATCACCGGTATCGTTTTGGTGATGCACTATACCCCGCATGTTGATCTGGCCTTTGCCAGCATCGAGCACATCATGCGCAACGTGAATGGCGGTTACTTTATCCGCTATCTGCACATGAATGGCGCATCGCTGTTCTTTGTGGCGGTTTACATCCACATGTTCCGTGGCCTGTATTATGGCTCGTACAAAGCCCCGCGTGAAATCACGTGGATCATTGGTATGCTGATCTACCTGATGATGATGGGCACCGCCTTCATGGGCTATGTTCTGCCCTGGGGTCAGATGTCCTTCTGGGGTGCGACCGTGATCACCGGCCTGTTTGGTGCGATCCCGTTTGTTGGTGACGCGCTTCAGACTTGGTTGCTGGGCGGGCCCGCCGTGGACAACGCCACGCTGAACCGATTCTTCTCGTTGCACTATCTGCTGCCGTTTATCATTGCGGCATTGGTTGTGGTGCATATCTGGGCCTTCCACACCACCGGCAACAACAACCCGACAGGTGTTGAAGTGCGTCGCGGTTCGAAAGCCGAGGCCGAGAAAGACACGCTGCCGTTCTGGCCGTATTTCGTGATCAAGGATCTCTTCGCGCTGGCCGTGATCCTGGTCGTGTTCTGGGCCGTCGTGGGCTTTATGCCGAACTATCTGGGCCACCCGGACAACTACATCGAAGCCAACCCTCTGGTGACACCTGCACACATCGTTCCCGAATGGTACTTCCTGCCGTTCTACGCGATCCTGCGTGCGTTCACCGGTGAGGTCTGGGTCGTTCAATTCGCAAGCTTCATCACCGGCGGTATCATCGATGCCAAGTTCTTCGGTGTTCTTGCGATGTTCGGCGCGATCCTGGCCATGGCGCTGGCGCCCTGGCTGGACACGTCTAACGTGCGTTCGGGTAAGTACCGTCCGATGTTCAAATGGTGGTTCTACCTGCTGGTCATCGACTTCTTTGCCCTGATGTGGCTGGGTGCGATGCCCGCGGAAGAGCCCTATGCGACCTTCTCGCTGATCGCGTCCGCCTACTGGTTCGCCTATTTCTTCGTGATCCTGCCGATCCTCGGAGTGATCGAGAAGCCTCTGGCACAGCCCGAGACCATCGAAGAAGACTTCAACGCGCATTATGGCAAGGCTGACGCCAAAGCCACGCCGGCCGAGTAAGAAGAGGGACCGGAAACATGTTCAAGAAACTTGCAATCGGCGCCGCGTTTGCCTTGGCCCTGACCCCTGTTGCATCCATTGCAGCAGGTGGGGGTGAGCAGCATATCGAAGACTTTGACTTCTCGTTCGAAGGACCCTTCGGTACCTGGGACCAGCATCAGCTGCAGCGCGGCCTTCAGATCTATACCGAGGTCTGCGCAGCCTGCCACGGTCTGCAATACGTGCCTCTGCGCGATCTGGAAGCGCTGGGCTATTCGGAAGAAGAAGTCATCGCCTATGCGGCTGACAACTTCGAAGTGTTCGATCCCGAGCTGGACGATTTCCGCCCGGCGATTCCGACTGACCACTTCCCGGCCAACAACGGTGTCGGCGCACCGGACCTGAGCCTGATGGCCAAGGCCCGCGCGGGCTTCCACGGACCTTACGGTTTGGGCATCAATCAGCTGGTCAAAGGCATGGGCGGAGCCGAGTACATCGCCTCACTGCTGGACGGCTATACTGGTGAAGAGAAGGAAGAGGCAGGAACTGTCCTTTACGAAAACAAGGCCTTCCCCGGTGGCTGGATTTCGATGGCACCGCCGCTGGCGGATGAACAGGTCGAGTTTGCTGACGGGCACTCGAACTCTGTCGAACACATGTCAGAGGACGTCTCGGCGTTCCTGATGTGGGCAGCCGAGCCGAAGATGATGGAGCGCAAGAACGCTGGCTTTGTTGGCGTGATTTTCCTGACCGTTCTGTCGGTGCTTCTCTATCTGGTCAACAAGCGCCTGTGGGCTCCGCATAAGGGTAAACTTCGTAAAGAAGACTGAGACCCTTTTCAGTAAGCATAAATTGAAACCCCCGCGCCATCCGGTTGCGGGGGTTTTTGTTACCAGAACGGGTCACGGGCCCTTGCCCCCCTTCTTGGCCATTAGCCAGTTCTTCACCGGGGTCTTTCTTGCCTGATGAAGGTAATCAGGCCGTGAGTTGGGTCACGGTCTGCCCGGTTATAGCAGCGCGTACGATCTGGCCTTCGGGTTGAGGTGCTTTGAACGAAACCTCGGTGAACTGTTCGGTCCGGCCCATATGGGCGTTTTCCATCAGGATGTGATGGGTCTTGCCGATTTGCTGCGACAAGTGCTTTGTGACCTGAGCGTCGCCTACCGCGCGCAGGCGGGCGGCGCGATCCTTGATGACCGTTCCATTCACCTGCTGCGGTATGCGGGCTGCCGGTGTTCCTTCTCGCTTGGAATAGGGGAAGACATGCAGCCAGGTCAGGTCGCAGTCGGTGATCAGCTTCAGCGAGTTTTCGAAATGCGCTTCGGACTCGGTCGGGAAGCCTGCGATGATATCCGCGCCAAAAGTGATCTCAGGGCGCAGCTTGCGTGCCTCTTGGGTAAAGCGGATGGCGTCGTCGCGTAGATGGCGGCGTTTCATGCGCTTTAGAATCAGATCGTCGCCGTGCTGAAGCGACAGGTGCAGGTGCGGCATCAGGCGCGGTTCGGTTGCGATGGCCTGCATCAGATTCTCATCAACCTCGATCGAATCGATCGAACTGATGCGCAGGCGTGGCAAATCCGGCACCAGCTTGAGGATGCGCATCACAAGATCGCCCAGCTTGGGGCTTGCGGGCAGGTCGGCACCCCAGGATGTCAGATCGACCCCGGTCAGCACGACCTCGTTATACCCCTTGTCGACAAGCCGCTTGATCTGATCCACCACCACACCGGCCGGGACGCTGCGTGAGTTGCCCCGGCCATAGGGAATGATGCAGAAGGTACAGCGGTGGTCACAGCCGTTCTGAACCTGCACATAGGCGCGCGAGCGGGTGCCGAACCCGTCGATCAGATGGCCGGCCGTTTCGGTGACCGACATGATGTCATCCACCTGCACCGCCTCGGTCTGGCCGATGAAATCGGCAGCCATGCCTTGCCAGGTCTCGGGGCGCATCTTTTCAGTGTTGCCGATGACCGCATCGACCTCGTCCATCCGGGCAAAGGTTTCGGGCTCGGTCTGGGCGGCACAGCCTGTGACGATCAGACGGGCATTCGGATTCTCGCGCCGTAGCTTGCGGATTTCCTGCCGGGCCTTGCGCACGGCCTCAGCCGTCACTGCGCATGTATTCACCACCACAGCGTCTGTCAGACCGGCCTGTTGCGACAGCTCTTTCATCGCCTCGGTTTCATAGGCGTTCAGGCGGCAGCCCAACGTGGTGAACTTGGGCGGGTTCATCCCAGCGACCTCAGAAATTCAGGCGTCAGAGTGCCAGAGAAAACGTGACATGTCGGGCCGGTCATCCAGACACCATCGTCGCGCCAGTCGACCCAAAGCGTGCCACCATCCAAATCAATCCGCACCTTGCGCCCGGTCAGCCCCCGTCGCGCGGCAGCCACGGTTGTTGCACAGGATGAAGACCCAGATGCCAAAGTGATGCCTACTCCGCGCTCCCAGACGCGCATACGGATGTGATCCGGGCCAATGACCTGGGCCACCTGGACATTAGTGCGTTCGGGATAAAGCGGGTGGTATTCGTAACGCGCGCCGAATTCTGCCAACGGGATCGCTTCGGCGTTTTCAACGAAGAATGTGCAATGCGGGTTTCCCATTCCCGTTGCCGTCGGGGTGCCTTCGATTGGCAATTCCAGCGTGTCCATCTCTTCTGCCAGAGGAACTTCGCGCCAGTCCAGCTGCGGGTGCCCCATGTTGACTGAGGTAAGCCCATCGCCGGCATCCCGCGCATGAAGGGTTCCACGTTCCGTGGTGAGCTTCAGGGCAGAGCGACCCGTCTCATCCATAAGCAATCGTGCAATACAGCGGGTGGCGTTGCCGCAGGCGGCCGAGGTTGATCCATCGGAATTGTAGAACACCAGATGCGCGTCGGCTTCACCTTTTTCGATAACGGCCAACTGATCGAATCCCACACCAAATTGCCGATGCCCGATTCCCCGGGCCAGCGCCGGCGTGATCGGGGCATCCTGCGCGCGTGCGTCAACAATGACAAAGTCATTGCCCAGCCCGTGCATCTTTATGAAGGGCAGTCCGGTGTCGAGTCTCTGTTGCATGGCGGGCATATAACGTCGGTCCGAACATGAATCCACCCTGTCGCGAAGATTCCTCAAAAAAGGGGTTGACCCTCCAGCGCCACCTGCCTAATTAGGCCGCCTATCGGGTTGCCGGAAACACAAGTTGTCACGGCGAAACGAGGCGCAAAATAAGGGCTTGAACCCGGTCGGGGAATTGCCGTAAAGAGCGCCACGGATCAACAGATCCAACAAAAGAGTGGGCCGTTAGCTCAGTTGGTAGAGCAACTGACTTTTAATCAGTGGGTCGCAGGTTCGAATCCTGCACGGCTCACCACTTTTTCAGTAAAAATAATTACTTACACGAGGCCGTGCAGAGTGCGCTTCGTGACGTGCGGCCTACCGGAAGCAATACGGAAGCACTGTGACAAAGACTGAAGTGTGCTTATTGGATCACAATGGTATCGCGCGGCGGAAGCTTTTGGACACGGGTGTGCAATGCCCCGGACAAACTCAAGCAGGACTTGAGCAGGTCGGCCACCTTGCGGACTTTCGCTGCAGCTACGGCACTGGTTATCATCAATTGCAGTAATGCGCCGAGACCAGCCTCTGTAATGGTATGACTACGTTGGAAATGCGGTCAAAAGCCTAAAACTGATCTTTGCAAACATCGCTTTGCACCTTAACCTTTGGAAACACATAATATTCTTAGCGATAACCCAAATTTCAGAGCAGAGTTGACGTGTCGGACGGCAATATCCAATTAATACCAGTTTTCATCGGTTCCCCAAGTGGTCTTGAAAGGGAGCGCTCAACATTTCGCGATGTTGTTGACGAGTTAAATAGAGATCATTCTCGTCACTGGGGCTGCATGATAGATCCAGTTGGATGGGAAGAAACACTACCTGGGCGCGGTCGCCCCCAGACTCTGATCAACCAAGATTTGGATCGGTGTGAGTACTTTATCGGCGTAATGTTCGATCATTGGGGCTCGCCAACAGCAACCGGCGACTCTCGCTTCACTTCGGGATTTGAAGAAGAGTTTGAGCGGGCCAAGGAGCATGTGAAGTCCGGCAAAATGCAAAATATGACGGTGTACTTCAAAGCGATACCGCCTGATAGGTTGCGCGATCCAGGCGTCTCGTTACAGCGTGTCTTAGAGTTCAAGGAAGATTGCTTCTCAAAAAAAGATGCACTCTACAAAGAATATCCCGATGAGGCTGCGTTTGAAACGTTAATTCGAGCAAGACTGAGCTCAATCGGATGGGCGGAGTTCGAAAAACGACAAGCCAAATCAACACGCAAAGCCAAAACGGAAACACCACAGGCCCCAGCTAAGTCTATGCCTGAGGAAGATAGCCAAAAAAACCACCTTTTTTCGGAACCCGCCAGACTCTTCCTTGAAAACATCGCGCAACGGCATGCTGGTTGGGAAGAAACCAGTGCGGTCGAAGCTGCGCGCTTGCGGCTTGTGGCGTCAACACTTCACCGGACCGGCAACGACGAGATAATATTGGGTGCCCACGATGCGAACCTCCTCTTTAGGTATCGAAGTAGCCTAAAGCTCGGTCCAGAGGAGGTCCGAGGCTTACTAGACTGCGGGATCGCGGGATTTAGCAGCCAAAACATACCGTTGTGGTATTGGGTTGCGCGCTATTTTGAAGAGTTCAATGGTCGAGACACCTTAGTTTTCAGGGCAACAATCGCCGACGAGGCAAAACAAGCGAATACGATTCGGTTGATTTCTCTATTGGGCGTGGAGCTTCCTGAAACTGGGAAAGCCTTTGGTCGAAAAGCTGTCATCAAACGTTGGCTGAGCGAAGATGCTAATCACGACGTATTTGCAGAAGCGCTCGGGTACCTAGAAAACCATGCCACACGAGACGACATCCCGTTGCTTGAAGAACTGTATCACAACAGCACGTTTCAGCATCAAGCAAAGCTTGGTGACTTCATTATCAAGCTTGAAGCTAGATCCGGTGTCAACAAGGCATTATCTCGGGCACTCGAATTAGCCGTAGACGAAGTCGATGAAAAAACGGCGGACGAGTTGTTCAAAAATCCCACCTCTTTGACCACGGAATTTTTGATTCAGTGCGCGGGATCACCCTCGGGAACCATACGTCAGCGAGCAACAGCCACACTGCATGATCGTAATGCTCTACAAAAGGAGCTAGCGGGAACACTCCTAAGCGATCCGGACTACACCGTCAGGTACTACGCAGCACTTGCGCTGCATGATGCAGGCTTCCCATTAGAAGATAGTTTGGCAAAGAAAGCTCTCTCAATAACGAAAAAGAAACAAGGGCTTGGATCGCTCTTCTTAGACACAGAAACGGACAACGAGCATCTGGACCGGTACAAACTAGCTATTCTCGCAAACAAGGACTTCCGAGAACTGCGGAAGAACTACGATGAAAGCGGAATATTCGACGACGAAGTCGCCTTGGTTCTGTTTCGCGAACACCCAACCAAGATGAAACAAGCGATGCGCCAGGATTTGCAAGATGGGTATGAGCACTACTTTGATGCGCGCCTAAGCAAGCTTGAAGAAATTCTAGGCGGCGAAAATGAAACTTTCAAAGGATCAAAAAAGCTTATCCCTTTCCTTCGTAAGCGCCTTGTGACAGCTGCGTTGGAGGCTCTGTGCGGCATCAAGCAAAAACAAGACCTAGAGCTAGTTCGGCGTGTTTTGGACGTTCACGAAGTAAATATGTCGGAGTCCGCAATAGAGTTCTTAGGCAAATTCGGCGACTGGTCTGACCTGGCCCGTGTTAAGGCAATTAATGAGTATCAACCGCCAACCCTTAGCCTTTTCTCCATTGGTTCCCCAAAAGCAATCCCACGTAAAGCAGCTGCGATGCTTTCGATTGGAAAGGATCGCCTTGCGGATCTTCTAGCGGAGGATATGGAGCTGTTGTTACGTCGAGAGTTGTTGAAGCAACTTAAGAAGAAAGACATAACCTCAATGAACGATGATTTTCTTCTTAAGTTGCTTGACCACGACGACGATGAATGTCGTGCCGTTGTGGCGCTAAAGTGCGCACAATTCCTTTCAAAGGCACGCCTTAAATCCCTCCTTAAACTCTACACCGAACATGATGGCTATCGATACTACAATAGTATTCATTGGCTGGACTTAGGTGCAAGCATGCCTCGCGATACAGTCAAGTCTATTGCGTCACAGGAGTTAGCTCGCCGCTAATTTAGGTAAGCGTTTCAAGCGTTTCGAGCAAGATAACCGCGATCTTTGAAACTCCATTCAAACGTCCGGTTTACGCGTTTCGTGGCCTGTTGCAAGAACGAGATAGTCGGCATGACTAACGGCCGCTATGGGCTCGAAGCTGCCGCCGATGCTGCAGGCACATTCGGCGGCTAGTTCTTCGCTACATGCCTAAGGAATAAGCCTCAGTGTTCGGGATCTAATTAAACCCACTCATGGACCGCCAACCTTAGTTACCAATGGTAAAGAAGCGATCCAAGTTTTCAGCTTGCTGGATTGAAAGGCGCGTGGTGCATTCAGCCAATACCGCGCTCCAGCCCGAGCCCCCCTTATGCCAACCGACAATATTGTCTTCGGAACACATTTTATTCGCGAACTGAAGCCAGAGGCGCTGAGCAGCGCGCAGATCGGCTACCCCTTCCTCGTCTATCCCCGCTTCGTCCTGAGAACCCAGTGGTCCTTGATTCATTATGCGTTGATAAACAGCGTTCAGATGTTCGTCCGCTCGTTCCAAACCGATGTAGTTACAATACTCGTGAGGGGACACTGCGGCTCCTCCAGGTATGTAGAGACCTTTGCTTTCGAGAACTTCCTCCAAGTCTTTCACGCACTCTTGAATGCCCGATATGACACATGCTTCGCGATTAATTGAATCGCTTTCAAAACACTCCTCAACCTTAAGATAGGATTTGTCGTATTCGGCGACGGCTGCCTCCGAGTCATAGGCATGCGCACCGGTTCCCATAATCGTAAACCCAATAGCCAGTATCCGTTTAAGCATATGTGTTTCCTTACAATTTGTCGCTTGAGATTGACCCAGCATTCCCCACGTGGGTTGCTGTTTGATGGGAAAATGGTCGGACGGGACTCTGCCGTCAAGCACTTCTTGTGGTTGATCGATGCGAGGCGCGTACCCGCTCCACCCGCATCACGGCTCTCTGCGTAAGAAAAGTAAAACGTGGAGGCGAAGGTTCCGTTAGGGGGTTCAAACTGCCCAAATGGATACGTCACAAAAGAGGTGAATATTTGTCAGTGGTTTACGCAAAAAACCGGTAACGGTTCTTGGCTTCATTCAGCTTGTTTGCGGCGCGCTCAGGATCAGTATTTATGTTGTCTGCGAGCCTGCCTCCAACTTTTTCCATGAAATCACTCAAATCACTTTCTTGAGTATTTTCCAGCGCGGCCAGCGTGATTCCAAGGCCCGTAATCTGTGTCATTATCAGACGTATCTGCTCGTTTCGGTGTACGTGCTTAATGTTGGTCGCATCGATGTGGCTGCGCATTTCCTGCAAGTCGTCCTCCGACGATCCGGAAACCAAGTCCCAAATTTCATGATTGGACCACCGGGCGCGATTGCTGTCATCAGGATCAGGCTCACAGTAGCGTATCTTCTGCAAGGCCTCGGAAATGACATCACCGAACATAGCGTCGAACTGAGGCCACGTCCTGATCTGCCAACGATCCTTGAGCAAGTCTTTCCCCGCGCGTATCTCAATCCGCCAAACACGGCTCTGAGACGCATCAGAAGAGTCTAATGGGGGTAAACCTTCCCGATCAAGGTTGGTGTTCCAGATATCCCACCAGATCGGCTTTTTCTTATGAATCACTTCGCGACGTTTGTCATAGATGATGACCTGCCGTCCCGGCATTTTGCCAACCGTGACAGATGTGAAGTGACCAGATTTACCGTTGCTGCGCATGTCATCTTGAGCGGTAAGATAGTCAGCGCGGTTGGTGTGGCTGTGAATGACGAAGTTTTCGGGAACAAGTTCGAACTCCGGCGCGAGGATATCGACGCAGAAATCCGCACGGCTGATACTGACCTGATGCGACTCAAAGCGGATTCCTAGTCTAGTTAGGGTCTTGTCTATGTAGGATCGAGCATATCCGAGCCCTTGTGTCGCTAGAAGAGTTGAACCGACCGATATCCGAATACCCCAAGGGTCGCGCGCATTTGGTTTCTTAAAGGACCAATGCACATCCAAAGGCCCACCTTTGAGGATAAAGCGATACCCGTTGCCACCATGGGGCAACAAGTCAAAGTCTGCGCCGCCGTAGCTGAAAGGAACGGGGTGCCGCTCTTCTTCGGCTCTTTCCCGTTCAGTGTTCAGCAAGTCGAACAAATCTTGAGAGATATTCGCCTGAATCGAAAGTGCGATAGTGTCGAATCCACGATGAACAACTTGCATTTTTGGGCTCTCCTTGGGTTCCGGTATTTCCAGAGGGGGGTGCTACAATCACCCCCCTCCTTCGGCGAATGCCGCGCGATTTGGTTGAGGTTGGGAAAAGGGGCGGGCGCTAAAGCGCCCTTCGATAGTGCCTCCGGCGGGGCAGCTATTGTTTTGGGGCCGGGCTGGACGCCCGGCGGAAATCATTGGCTGGCTGCTGCCTGCTTGCGCGAAATCCAGTTCTCTGCACGTTCAACGCATTTGGCGACGTTCAGAAGGTCATTGTGAGAAAACGCGCTGGTGGTGCGCCAGTCACCTTCCCCGTTCTTGTAGGACCGGGAAACATCGACGGAAAAGAAACCGTCGTTGTCCCAGATCGTTGCGGTAATAAGTCCGATTTTGAATTTGAAGGCTGGTTGCTGTGTCATGGTGAGCTCCTAGTTTGAACCATTTGGCAGATACAGAAAAGGCGCGGGGTGGCGACACCCCGCGCCCCTGAGAGCCATCCGGCCCCAAATCCCGCTCAGCGCTGCCAACTCTGAACGGGCAAAACTCAAATGTCAGGAAGGTGCGGCGCTGGTATTGGCGACGCGCTTTTCAGCGATCCATTTTTGCAAGTCACTGCGCGTGTAACGGACAGACCGACCAGAGACCTTTACAAACATAGGCCCACCGCCTCGAACGCGCCAATTCTGTAATGCGCGTACGGAATAACAGAGATAGTTGGCGGCTTCTTTCTCGTCGATGAGCCGGTCGAAGTAGTCAGGGTCAATCTGTGCTTGCATTGTAGCCTCGCTGCATATCGTTTCATTGCAGCCAATATGCAGCGTAGGTCCGTCTCAATCTAATGTCATATATGGCTCAAAATTTGTCCATTTATGACATCCCCTATTTTTTAAGGCCAAACACGCGCAACGTCGCGTTTCCGAGGGTGTGGGACGTCGGGAATTTGTGATTCTGATCGATCCAGAAAAACGCATACATGAAACTAAAGAAGTCGCTCTTGTAAGGTTGTTCTTCGTCCAGTTCGTCATAGCGATAGGTCTTCACTGGATTGCGTCCGGTGTAGTGTTGGAACACTTTTGCAAGCTGTTGGATTGTATCTTCCAAGCTTTCGTTTTGTTTAGGGCGGGCGCGTGGGCGTTTGTGATGGTCCAGCCCTTCTTGGATCAGGAACGCTATCTCGGGGAGTTTCCCTTTCAGGACGTCAATCAAATACTCTCCGTAGTCCAGCCCTTCGTGGTCAGCACCAATGGCGTTCTCAAAATAGTCTTCCGGCTCATTCGCCATTCCTACCTCTTCAATTTCCCATTGAATGGACGGAGGCAGGTTTGAAAGCTGAGCCAGCAGAGAGCCGATGGTCTTGTCGAGCTTGCTGTAAATCGCCTTACGCTCTTTCGCAGGAAGTTGTGACATCCGACGATCGTTGGGGCGGTAGTGCTGTGCAATCCATTCAATGTCGGCAGCAAACCCTTCCGCGACAGGCAAAGGGAGTTGCATCTGGCTCCACATGTGTTCGAAGTCTAATTCAAGTTTTTTGTTCTGGTTATCCAGCATTTGTCCGGAGCCTGTATTGATATCAATCTTATGGTTGCTGTGTGGTGCCCTATGTAACGTAACCTATATGTAGGGCGCCCAATTCTTTGCCATTGTCCCTATGTAAGGTAACGTTATTGAACAACCCTCAGAGGGGCGGCCCGTACATCCTTGCGAACCGCGCGTGCCAATCTTGCGGCGACAGACCCAGCAGCGCGCTGAACAGCATCATCCGCTAGGTGAGCATAGCGCAGTGTTGTGGTCAGGTTCTTGTGACCCATAATCTCTTTGAGAGTGAACGGATCGATCCCGTCTTTCATGGCGACCGAGGCATATGTATGTCGCAGGTCGTGAATGCGGACATCCTCCAACCCTGCCGTCTTACGTATGCGCCGCCACGGCTTTTGCAGGTTGTTCAATGGGCCATCATCTGACTCCCCTAATATTACATAGGGGTTCCCCGGTTGCCGGGGCAATTCCATCAGGATGTCATAGGCTTCCCTTGGCAGGGGAATGCGGCGGCGTCCGGTCTTGCTGTCCGGCAATTCCAGATGGTGCGACGTTACATAGTCCCAGCGCAGGGTCAGAATCTCGCTGAGGCGGCATCCGGTGTAAATCAGCAGTAGCAGGGCCGACACCACGTAGACGGTCTCTGTGCCGTCTTCCAGCGCCTCGGCCAGCACTTCGCCAAGCCGTATCTGTTCCGCGTCTGACAGATAGCGTTTCTTTTCTTCTTCGCGGAATTTCTTGATCCGACGGGCGGGGTTCGATCCGGGTTGCCGCAATCCCCAATCCTCGGCCAGATTAAACAGCTTCGACAACATCGCCGCCGCCCGGTTGGCTTGATACGGTGTCTCGCGCAAACCGTGATGAAAAGCCACCACGTCGGCACGGGTTACTTCGGCAATTGGGATAGGTCCAAGTTTGGGCCGGATGAATCGGCGAATGACGCTGTGATAATCGCGGGCTGTGGTCGGCTTACAATGCTGGTCGACATATTCCTCAAGGAACCGGTCACACAGCCCGGCAACGGTCGGTGCGCGCCGCTTGGCCTGCTTTTCGGCAGATGGGTCTGATCCGCGCGCAACGTCGCCCAGAAGCTGCTTGGCATGTGTCCGTGCTTCCTCAGCCGTCAGAACGCCATGCTGGCCGATAGTGATCCGTCGCGTCCGGCGACCGGCTCGGTACTGAACCAGATAGGTCTTTTTGCCGGACGGATAGACCCGCAGCCCAAAACCGCGCATGACCCGATCCCA
The DNA here is from genome assembly GCF_056543025.1 of Ruegeria sp. A4. NCBI lineage: Bacteria > Pseudomonadati > Pseudomonadota > Alphaproteobacteria > Rhodobacterales > Roseobacteraceae > Ruegeria > Ruegeria sp. A4. The sequence continues at coordinate 164,796 of NZ_JBQGAW010000003.1, forward strand.
GACAAGGTAGTCCTTTGCCTCAACGGCAAGCCCCTCAACTGCGCGTTTGGTCAATTTGAACATATCCAGAACACTCCTTGCTTCCGGCCTGCTTCCGGAAGCTATACGGAAGCAATTGGCGGCGAATTCTGGAGTAATTCATGAATTCAAGGCGCAACGAAGGTCAACGTAAATAATTGTTTTCGCTTCATTTTTGTCAATGTGGCGAAATCCGGAGAAATACAGCGAAATGGCTCTGGCCGTTCTTTTAATCAGTGGGTCGCAGGTTCGAATCCTGCACGGCTTACCACTTTTTTCTAAGTTAAAATAATGTGTTATGCGCTGTAGCGATTGTGTTGCTACTTGCTCAGCAAGAACATCTGCTTTGAATGGGGGACTTATGGGGGACAAATTCCGCTGATTTCTAACCCTAGTTCAAACCCGTAGCCAGCCTAGCTGATGTCAGGTTTTTTAAGCATTTCTTCAAAGGAGGTGCGTCTGCATCATCTTTCGTCAAAAACGCTGACCAGCTTTCATCGGCGAGTGTTTATTGATTTGCGCGGGCGGGCTATGTGCAATGATGGCCTCGTTCCGGGCCTCGACACACAAGTCAACATGCGTCATGTCGTTGGAATGTCAGCTCAGAGCCCTGTACGACGCCTAGTCCGCGATCGACACGAGATTCAGGAGTCCGGTCTTGACTGGCTGGAAGGCGATGTCGGCGCAAGCCCGCTTAGACAAGCCACAACACAAGGCAACATGCGATTGATCCGAGGGACAGGCTTCCAACAACCAATTGCAAGTGGAAGCGAGATGCCGGTTGGGCGCTGTGCGCTTCCAATCGGGAATACACGCGGCGGGCGTTCATCCACGCTCCACAGTAGATTAGCAGCGAGATCAACACAAAAAGGGTGGCTGCAGCCTTCGCCAGCCACTCGGGTTCGACGGCGGAAAATACGGCCTTAAGGCCAAGGGCGATGGCCACGCATGCCATTCCGGTTCTCATCCATCCCGCAAATGTGCGCTCATTTGCCAAAATGGTGCGGTCTTCGGCCCAGTCGGTCCGCTCCTCGGCCAAGTTTTGGCTTTTCGTGTTTTTTTCAGACATTGCCGCCCTTTGGACTAGTCACCAGATCGGAATGTGCAGGCTTGCCGGTTTTTCGGCAAGCCTGCCCAAGACCTTAAACGCGCACAGTTGGGTCGCAAAACGACACACGCGCCCGGTCACCGCGTCAGCTTGATTTCGAGATCGCCCGCAGCATCCAAGCTGCCTGCTCATGAAATGCCGAACGTTCGGTCGCCAGATCTTCAGTCACGACGTCTTTGCGGCTTCCTGCAAGCTCGGTCAGGGTGTGCAGGCGGTGCGCCACCCGCTCGTGATCAGCAGCCAGATCTTCGATCATGTCGGCGGCGGACAGGTCCCCTTCGCGATCCTTGATGGCCGAGAAATCCAGGATGTCGGACATGCGCGAGGGCGCCAGGTGTCCCAGCGCGCGGATGCGTTCCGCGATCTCATCAGCGGCGGCGAACATGTTTTCGTACTGTTCTTCGGTCAGCTTGTGGATCGAATAGAACAGAGGGCCTTCCACGTTCCAGTGATACGCATGTGTCTTGAAGGTCAGCCGGTAGGTGTCGGCCAGAACATCAGCCAGACCTTTGGCCAAAGGCGCGGTGTCGCGCACGCCAGTGGAAACGGGGTTTTCGTTCGGGACAACGTTCAATGCGTCGGTCATGACAACTCCTTTTTTCTACTGGGGAAGAAACGCCCAAAACCGGATTTGGTTCCACTTTCGGCGGAAAAATCAGTTGACGGTGGGCATCCCGCCATCAGCCGAATAGTCGACCGACACCCGCAGCAGGGTTGGAATGGCGACGTCAGCCGCCGCCTGCAGCGCAGGAGCAAGATTGCCGAGACTTTCGATATCTTGGTAGATCCAGCCAAAGGATCGGGCCAGAGACTCCCAATCGGGGTTGCCGAAGCAAAACTCGCGCGCACCAGGCTGTTTTTCGTCGATCAGACCATAGCCGTTGTCTTCCCAGACCAGAACAGTCACGGGCACGCACAACCGGGCCGCCGTCTCCATCTCCTGAACATTCATCAGGAAGTCCCCATCACCGCAAACGGCGATCACCCGACCCTCGTCCAACAGACGGGCAGCCTCGATCGCTCCAGGCAGCGCAAGGCCCATACCGGCCAAGCCGTTCGGAATGATGATTTGCCCCGCTCGGCGTGCTTGAACCTTGCTGGCGACCCAAAGTTTGTGCAGGCCCACGCCAGACAACAGAACGTCGCTTTCGCGAAGCGTTTCGGAAATCGCCTGACAAATGTTCGACGGCGCGACACAGGCGGCATCGGAAGCTGTTGCTACACCTTCCAGCGAGGCGTCAATCCTCCGCTGGAGACCTTTGAACCAGCTTTGCGCGGGACGTTCGGCCGAGGCCTTGGCCAGAACGTCAATGCAGTGCGGAAGGTCCCCGGTCAGAGCGGCCTTTACCGGCCAGTCCACATCAACAGTCGAGGCCACATCCGAGATCTCGAGAACCGGCTTCTTACCGCCGATCGAGATGTTCGAGGGTGGATATTCAACCGGGTCAAACCCGATGGCAATGATCAGGTCGCACAGGTCGAAGGCTTCTGATGCCAATTCTTTGCCCGGCTGACCGATCGAATGCAGCGAGAGCGGGTGTCCCGGAGGCAGAACGCCTTTGGCCATGAACGTCGTGACGACCGGGGCCGACAGGCTTTCCGCAAGTTCCCGAACGTCGCTTGCGGTGCCGGATCGGATCACCCCGTGTCCTGCAAGGATCAAGGGCTTTTTCGCATCAGCCAGCAGGCGCGCGGAACGGATGACCGCATCTGCCGCCGGTCGCACCTCGGCTGGCGGCGGCGCCACGAAAGGTTCGGCCAGAATCGGGACCTCGGCCAGATCCTCGGGCAGGGAAAGATGGACGGCTCCGGGTTTGTCGAGCTTGCTCAATCGCACGGCCTCGGCCACGACTTGGGGGATTTCATCCGCGACCATCAGCGTTCGGCTCAACTTGGTGACTGGCGCGAAAAGCGCTTCGAGATCGATGATCTGATGGCTTTCGCGGCCCAGCCTGGACCGCGCACCCTGCCCCGTGAGGGCGATCAGCGGCACATGGTCAAGCGTGGCATCCGCCACACCGGTGACAAGATTGGTCGCTCCAGGTCCAAGTGTCGAGAGGCATACCGCCGGGTTCCCCGTCAATCGACCGTGAACCGATGCCATGAACGCCGCCGACTGCTCGTGCCGGCACAGGACGAAGTCGATGCTCGACTTGTCGAATGCGGCGATCAGATCGGTTGTTTCCTCACCCGGAACACCGAATGCACAGGTCACGCCGTTGGCTTCCAGGCAGGCAATCAGCAATTCGGCAGCGGTTTGGGTATGGACGGCATCTTTCATAGGGCTTTGAACCTCGGGGTACTGTTTCAGGGAGTGCGGATGCGCGGGGGCTTACCCACGGATCAGCCGCAAGATTAGCGAACCGATGAACAGGACCAGAAAGATCACGAAAAGGATCTGTGCGATACCGGCCGAGGCCGACGCGATGCCGCCAAACCCGAAGATGCCAGCAACGATTGCAAGTGCGAAAAAGATCAGCGCCCAGGACAACATGGGATTTCCTTTCATTTCTGTGACTACTGGCGGGTCAACGCTTGGAACCCCAGATTGGTTCCGGATCATTTTGGTGGAACCTTTGGCGAGCGCCCGCGTTGGGTCGATGAAAGGAGATCTGACATGACACAGAAAACGGCGAAAAAGGCCCCTCAGGACACTCCGCATGCGGAAATGGCGGCGCGGATCGACGAAGTGGCCAAGGAGGCCAAATCAGCCTTGGAAGATGGCGTAACCGCAACGCGCGACACGTTGAAAACGGCGCGCGACGAGGCGCAAAAGCAGCTGACACAGACATCCGAGAAAAGTGCCGCATTTGTGCGCGAGAACCCGGGTCTGGCTATGGTCGGAGCGTTGGGCGTGGGTGTCCTGCTGGGCCTCGCGTTGCGCAAGGCGGACCGCGGTTAGAACACGCGGTACACCGCGACCGATATGGGTATCGAATACGTATTGCCGGCCATGCTCGGCTTGGGTTTGGCCGGTCTACTGATCTGGTTTTTCATCAGGAATCGCTGACACCTCTATTCGTCACTGCCACGCCAGCCAACCTGCCATCCCAAAGACCCAAAGCGCCTCAACCGCGCTTTGGGTCTTCTTCTATTTCGGGTTTGATCTGGGCGTATGCCAGCATCGTGAAGACAGCAGTTCCTCCGATGATGTTGCCGGCGAGGACGGGCAGGAAAAAGCTGAAAACGGCTGCGCCTACTGGCAACTGCACCTGAAGCATCAGAACCGCCATTTCTACCGAACCGGCAACGACGTGGGTAAAGTCACCGGCCGCAATCATCCAAGTGAAGATTACGATGACCAGCACCTCGTTGTTCTGCGCCGATGGCAGCATCCAAACGATCGCCGCAATCAGGATTCCCGCCGGTATTCCGCGCAAAAAGCCATCCCAGGCGCCCATGCCGGTGGCGTGATGACTCAGGTCGTTGATGACCGAGACGAGCTGAGGTGACAACACTGGCGTGTGGATCAGGAAGGCAGATATCGCAAACGCCCCCAGCACATTAGCACCCAGTACGATTGCCCACAGCCTGGCGGTATTGGTGAAGCAGGCAACGGACGGATTTATCATGGCTGGAACGACAGTCGTAATCGTGTTTTCGGTAAACAACTGCATCCGCCCCAAGATGACCAGGACAAAGCCGAGGGAATAGCCCAGGTTCTCGATCAGAAAGCGCCCGCTGGTTTCGGGCAGATGTGCCCGCAATATCGCTTCGCCCAGCACCGAAAAGCTGATCAGCACTCCAGCGGCAATCCCGGACCAGAACAACGCTTTGGTCGGGCGGTCCAGTTCCTCCTCACCGTTTTGGCGGATGGTCTCGAATATCAGGCGCGGAGACAGCCCGGACGCTTCTTCGACCGCTTCGCGCTCACTCTCTTTCTCGACAAGATCGTCTCGCGGCGCGTTGTGTGTATTGAACATTTTGACCCCTTGTATCGACCTTCAAGCCCAACGTTCTGCCGGTCGTTTTGGTTCCATCAGGCGTAAAAAATCCTCAAGCCTCGTGCGAGAACTGGGATCACACCCAGATCTTTGTCGGGAACTTTTAGCCACCTATCGCGTTGTGACCTTGTAGGAACAACGACAAGTAATTCGAAAGGAACTTCGGTATGGTGGAAGTATATGGCATTGGCGGTCTGATCGTCCTGGTTTTGTCGATCTGGGCCATTATTTCGATCATCGGCTCGTCTGCGACGACCGGTGCAAAAATCCTGTGGGTCCTTTTCGTTCTGTTGCTTCCGGTCGTCGGCTTCATCTGCTGGCTGATCTTTGGCCCGAAGGCAGCGCGCAGCGCGATCTGATCAGCGCGGAAATTGTCGGTACAAAAAAGCGCGGCATCGGCCGCGCTTTTTTTGAGTCAATTGTATAGATGGTGAAATGGGCCTTGTGCCAGTTCACCCAGGATCAGCGCCGATCTTCAAGCCGTTCCCACTGAAATCAATGGCTGCGATCTTGCGGGCAAGATCTGCGGCAGTAAAAGGCCGTATCAGTGCCGCACATTCAAATTGCGCTTGCACCTCGGGGGACGGGTCCAACAGCAACAGTGCACTGCCGCGCTCGGCCAACAGCCGCGCGACGGCGTCAAATGACGTCTCACTTCTGCGATAGCTCAGAACGCTCAAGGCCGGGGCGAATTCGGGGTCCTGCCAGAAATGCCCACCCGCGTGCAGCTCGCGGATATGGACAATGCGATCGGTCGAAACTCCGGGGATGGCGTCACTGATGTCCGCTGCTTCGATAAAGTTTTCCGTAACAATCAAAACATCTGCTACGCTGCGGGAAGAGGCTTCCATAAATACCATCCTAAAATCTGTTCGATGCCACCGTAGGGCAATCCCGCAGCGCCGCAATAAACTATGACACAGCAACGAAAAATTTCTCTGATCGCATGTGCTGACTGTCCGCTGAGGCAGATGGACGTCTTCCTGCCGTTTTCGGAAGACGACCTGCGATTCATGCAGGGTTTCAAAACCGGCGAGATGCAGGCCGAACCCGGAACACAACTGTTCATCGAGGGCGCGAAATCCGCGCATCTGTTCACGGTCCTGAGCGGGATGGGCGTTCGCTACAAAACGCTGGAAAACGGTCGTAGGCAGGTCATAGGCTTTGTGCTTCCAGGCGATCTCGTCGGGCTGCAGGCTGGCGTCATGGGCGAGATGCGGCACTCGGTCGAAGCGACAACCGCGATGCGGCTGTGCGTTTTCAATCGCTCGCGGCTGTTCGAGTTATATCAGAACCAGCCTGATCGCGCCTTTGACCTGACATTCCTGGCCGCGGTCGAAGAGCATTTTCTGGGCGACGCCCTGACAACCGTCGGCCAGCGCGGCGCGATCGAGAAGATCGCGTGGAGCCTGCACCGCTTCTACACAAGGTCGCAGGCTGTCGGATTGGCCAAAGGCTTGCAGTGTCCGCTGCCCTACCGGCAGCAGGATCTTGCGGATGCGTTGGGCTTGTCGCTGGTTCACACGAACAAGACCCTGCGTCGGCTGAAGGATCTCGGTCTGGCCGAGTGGTCCAACAATGTGCTGCAGATTAACGATCTTGAGGGTCTAGCCGAGCTTGGCTTGGTCGAAATCACCGAAGCCGTTCCGCGCCCGCTGATCTAAACGTGGCGGATGGACAGGAATTAAAGAACCGCCGACCGAAAAATCGGCCGGCGGCTTGATCACATGCTTTGCGACTGAGGAGCCGTTTTACGACCCTTCGTAGGCCGGCATACCCTTCAGCATCTCTTTGTCAGCGTGAACGAAGGCATAGGTGTTGTCACCATTGACTTCACGCATCAGCGACACGCGCGAGAAATCGATCAGAACATCCTTTTCCCCCAAGCCGAGGAACCCGCCAACGCCGATCACGGCCCCATCGACCGATCCGTCCATGTCGACGACGACCTCTTCGATCTCGCCGATCCACTCTTGCGAGACGTCATAGACGCGCATGCCGGTCAGATCTTCGGCCGGGATAGTGCCCTGGGCAACGGGGACATAACCCTCGATGTCGATGGTGGTTGGATCAACCGCATCAGCCATCTGTCCGGCTTTTTCGCTGATGTACTCACCGGTTGCTTCGGCTGCCTGGTCGACGTCTTCCGCCGTGTTCTGCGCAGCGTTCTTGATATCCTGCGCGGTATTGGACAGCGCATCACCGGCTGCCTCGGCTGCCTCTTCCAGGTTCTTGCCGACTTCTTCGACATTCGAGCTCTCTGCATAGGCCGATGCCGACATCACCAGAACGATCGAAGTTGTGGTCAGAAAACGTTTCATAGCTCACTCCTTTGGTCTGTTCTGACCGCGTTTCCCGCGGTCTTGTTGAACAAACGAATGACGCCGGAACTTGTTCCCAGAAAAATGCAAAAATATCTGTTTTTAAAACAAAAAACCGCGCATCTGCGCGGTATGACAAGCCGTGGCCAGACCCTCAGACCGGGTGCAGCGGATCGGAAGATCTGGACAGAACCATGTAGTGTTCATCGTCGGGAATATTGCGTAACTCAGCGAACGGAAAACTCAGGATATCTGGTCGCCCGTCGATCAAGAGAAATCGCAGAGCCTTGGTGTTTGGGTCTAGCTCAATATCCATAAACCTTCCCAACTCACCAGTCGCGTCAAACACGGGGTTGCCCTGCAACTTCGCAAACCATCGGAAGTTGCTTCCGGGTGGCGTGGGCTGGGGGCGTTGGCGGAGAGCGTCATTCAGGATCGCCCCCATCACAACCGGCGCAATCGCGTTGCCGAACGGCCCTACGACCAGGGGCGGCAGGCCTTTAATGTCTACTGCGAGGGGGTCTTCGCCTCCTTCGCTCTGTCGAAGATGATTCACTTGGTGATGGGATAACGTGCACACTACCTCGCTTGCACCAAATTCGAGCGAATCGGCGGTGAACGCCACCGGGTCATTCCCTCCGGCCACGCTCAGATTGACTAAGACGTACTCCAACTCGGTCTGCCCAGCGCGAATGGCGATATCGGAAACGCGACCAATTGCGTGGTCGGTTCCAGATGGGACAACGGGCGTGTTGATGAGGTCAGACAGTTTCATAGTCTCGGAGATTACCTGTTGGGATCGGTCTTGAGAGTCTGTGGGGCGCCATCGATTTGATGCCACCCCACGCGATGTGCGCATCCACCTTTGGGCTACATGTCCTTCATCAGGCGATCCACGATTTCCCGAACGTCTTCTTTCGAATCTCCGTATTTCTTTTGGATGATGCCTTCCAGTTGCTCGCGATCGCCGCGGGCTTGCTCGATCTCATCATCGGTCAAATCGCCGAAACGCTCGATCAGCTTGCCTTTGAATTCGGTCCAGCGTCCAAGAATTTGGTCCCAGTTCATCGTAAATTCCTTTCGATTGCTTCGTCGCTGTCAGTGAAACGCACCAAACTCGAACTGGTTCCGGGCACCGGCGATATTTCTTCATTGGTCGGCAAAAAGGGGGGATCGAACAGATACCGAACTGGGTCCACCGTGGCGTTCGAACTGGTCTTGGGAACAATCTCGTCTTCCATGCGTTGAAGGACCGAGACCTCAACACAGGAGATCGAACCATGCCACGTCGAACCGAGACCACGGAGAAAGCAAAAGCCCATGCCCAGGATCTGACCGGCAAGGTCAAGGACACCGTGACCGCCGAGGTCTCGGCCCGGGCCGAATCCCTGAAGGACAGCGCAGCGCAGGAGGTTGAGAGCGCCGCTCATGCAGCCGACGCAGCTGCCGATGCATTTCCCGACCAATCGGTACAGCATCAGGTCTTGTCGAGGATTGCGGACAACATGGAAGCTGTGGCTGGGCAAGTCCGCTCTGCCGACTTGGCCAGTATGAGCCGAAAGGTGTCTGATTTCGCCCGCGAAAACCCGCTGTTGTTCGTCGGATCGGCTGCCTTGGCCGGGTTTGCTGCAGCCCGTTTCCTGAGCGCGCGCAATACGGGCGCGGCCCAATCCGCATCTTTTCGTGCAGATCCTTGGGATATTGATCCGTCGCTGCTGCATGGTACCTCGGTCGATACCTCGGGCCACACCAGCGCGTTGGCGCGAATGAATGGTGGCCGCGATGCATAACCCCAACGATCTGCGATCTGCACCGGGGCTTTTGGCAAACGCGCTCAAACATCTGTCGGGTTTGCTTCAGGCTGAGGTAAAGCTTGCCAAAGAGGAGTTGTCCCGAAACCTGACGCGAGCGGGCTTAGGGCTGGCCTGCCTTGGCGTTGCTCTGATCCTTTTGATGATCGCACTGAACCTCATGGCGACATCCTTGGTCGCGTATATCGCCGCCAATGGTTTTTCGGTGGGTATGGCCTCGTTGCTCGTTGGCGCGGGCTTGGCACTGGTTGCTGGGTGCCTGGCGCTTTTTGGCCGGTCCCGCTTGTCCGCCACCGCGCTGGTCCCCGAGCAAGCCATGAAAAACCTGCAGCGCGACATCGAAGCGATGAAGGAGTCGACCCATGTCTGACCTGACACCTCTTGAAACGCAGATCGCATACGAACGCAGCGCTCTTGCACGCTCGCTTAATGCTCTGTCGGATACGCTGGCACCGCCGCGCCTGGCAGACGAGGCGAAATCGACGCTCGAAGCCTATGGCGGGCAGATCGGTGCGCAACTCTGGTCCGCGGCTCAAAAAAACCCGGCCGCCTTTGCTCTGCTCGGTGCAGGAGCAGCCCTTTGGGTTGCGGGTCCAGGGTCTGGCTCAAAAAGCACCCAATCCCCGCGCCAGGCCGTACCTCCGCAGCAGGCCTTCGACGGCTTTGATCGGCGTGTCGCCGACGCCGACAGCCGCATGAAACAGGAGATGACCGGAATGACTGAACACAGCCAATCTGCCAGCGTGCTGTCCGCCGCCTTGGATCGTGGTCTGGACAAGCTCTCACCCCAGGCCCGTGCCCGTGTGATCGAAGCGCGCAAGGCCGCAATCGGTGCGCAGCAAGCGGTCGAGAAGCGTGCGCGGAAGGCGGCGAAGGCCTCGCAAACCTTCGTTCATGATCAGCCGCTGGCGGCCGGAGCATTAGCGCTGGGCGTAGGTATTCTGGCTGGCGCTCTGCTGCCCAACACCCGCAAAGAGGACGAGTTGCTGGGCCATCGGCGCGATCAGCTGATGCGACAGGCCCAACGGGTTTTGAACGAAGAACTGGACAAGCTGCATGCCGCGGCCAACGCACGGCTGGATGAGGCCGCTGATCGGGCCTCCGACGCTTTGCGCAGTCAGTGAAGCGCGCCCATGCCCACTGCTTTCAGCTCTCCATCGGCCTTGCGTGCGATGCTGGCGATCCTGACCGGGATCGCCATCATCACCGCTTTGTACCTAGCCCGGTCGATCGTCGCGCCGATCACCTTCGCGTTGGTTCTGGGGGTCGTGGTCGCCCCACTCGCCGACAAGCTTGAGGGGGTTGGTTGCCCGCGTGTGATATCCGCTTCGGCACTGCTGTTCGTGACCAGCACCGTCATCGTCGCGGCGTTCCTTCTGCTTGAACCGTTGCTGTCCACGCTGGTCGAACAGTTGCCCGCCATCAAACGCGAGTTGCGCTCTTGGGTCGCCGCAATGTCCGAGTTCATTCGGGGTATCGAAACGCTTGGGCGCGAGATCGAAGAAACCGTCGGCGCCGATGGGGCAGCGGAAACGGAGTCCGCCCTTCCGTCAGTGATGGATGCCTTGTGGCTGGCGCCCAATTTCGGATCAAAGATCCTGATTTTCATCGGCACGCTGTTCTTTTTCGTTTTGACCCGACCCGAGCTCTATGCCGCAGCCGGCCCGTTGACGGAGCGGCTGTATCTGGCCGACCGCGCGGTCTATCGCTATTTCGCTGCCGTGACGTTGGTCAATATCGGCCTCGGGACGGTAACGGCTGTGGCCTTGGGGCTGATCGGCATCAATGACGCCGTGATCTGGGGGCTGGCCGCCGGCCTTCTGAACTATGTGCTGTATCTCGGTCCGCTGATGATCCTGACCGGCCTTCTGATCGCCGGTTTAACCCAGTTCGGTGGAGCCGCGGCCCTGTTGCCCCCCCTGGTTTTCCTGGCGATCAATCTTTCTGAAGCACAATTCGTAACACCCGCCTTCGTCGGCCAACGTCTGCAGGTGAACCCGTTGGTCGTGTTCATTGCCATCATCTTTGGGCTTTGGCTGTGGGGGCCGGTCGGCGCCATCGTCGCACTCCCGATCCTGCTGTGGTTCGGCGTATTGTTGCACCCCAAGGTCATGAGCCCGGTCGCGCCCACCTAAACGATGTTTTCAGTTACCCCCGGAAGCGGTTGCCGCATGTCGCGCGCAACGTCGGCGTCATGCGGAACCAGGAAGCCGCTGCGCGCTTCGGGGCGCCGCACGCCGTTGGCCTGTACCTCTCGCCCCCACCACGCGAACATGGCATCGGGCTCGATCGGTTTGCTCAGATCATCCGAGAACCACCAATGATCCACCAGGGCCTGCCGCAGAACTGCGACCCGCTGCCGGTCGGTGACCCGAAGGGCGACTTCTGTGTCCCACCGCAAAGACCGTCCGTTCAGGTTGGCGGACCCGACCAAAGCATGATGGTCATCCACCACCAGAACTTTGTTGTGAACGTGAATGATCGGAGACCCGCTCAGAACTTCAGCGCTGGCATCGGCCCCACTGGCCGGAATCGGTTGGACCGGGGTCGACACCGAAACCCGGTCTTGGAACCCCTGCTGAATGATCTCCAAGCATTTGGCCTGCAGGTCCAACCCGTATTGCGCGTCCAATCCGTCATGGCCGCCAAAGGCCACTTCCTCGGGCAAGGCTGGTAAAACAAGTACCAGTTTCAGATCCTGCTTGGAATGGCCCGCGTCAGCCAAGGCCTCGGCCAGCCGGGTTGATCTGAAATACTGGGTCTCGATGTGCAGAAGTTGCCGCGCGGCTTGAAAGGCGGCTATGTGCGCATCCTCGATCTCATGCGCGATGGTCTTTGGCGACAGCCGCCAGAATGCAAACCGGCGCGGGCTGGACAGGGTGCGGCGCAGGTGGGTTGCCTGTGGGACCGGTTGTCCGGTTGCGATTTCATGTTCGAACCGGTCGATATGGCGCGCGGCCTCGGCGGCCTCGGGTCCGCGGACCAGCAATTGAACGTCTGACCAGGTGTTTTTGGCCAGACGATCGTGATCCGGTGTGTCAAAGCGCCTTTCGTTCAAGTCCAATCCGCCGAGGTAGCAGATCTCATTGTCGATCACTGCGACTTTCTGATGGTGCGACACGGTGTGAAGCCGGGGTAACGTGTCCGACCCCAGCCGTACTGCCTGCCGTTCGCGTCGTTCGCGGGACAGCTCCTGAATCCGCTGCGCCTTTTTCCGAAGAACCGCCGGCAACAGCGCGGCCCACGGCAATGCGCCAGCCTGCGCCGGGTGCATGGACACGCGAACGGTCAAGCGCGAGGCGATTTCTGGACCCAGGATTTCCGCCAGCGCAACCGCCTGCCGTTTCGTGCGCCAGCTCAGCTCGTGCAACTCGGTCGCGAAGATCGGATCGAAATCGCTGATGACCAAATGAAACGTTACACCCTTGCGAATGACATGCTCGATCAGGTCAAACCAGGTTTCCCCAATCTGGCGCGCCTCGTCGCTGCGCAGCCGTGTCATGAAATCGAATATCCGAAAACTTGCCTTGATCTGGTGCCGGGCCTTCAGAACCGCTTTTTCCAAGGCGGGCCAGGCTTGCTCGGCCGTGATCAGGACCTCAAAGTCATTCTGCTGCGGCACGGGCATCACCGCCTCTCTCATCCGCAATGGTCTGTGGTTCGCTATCCCCTTCTAATTCAGCGATTTCGAACGTCACCTCATACACATAATGCGATGATGTCTCGGTTATGGTTTCGGAACCGTCCAATTGGCGGAGGAAGGCCTGCATCAGCCGCTGACCGATCCCGCCGCTGTGAAACAGATCCGCACCGTCGTCCGTCTGCCCGCGCGTGTTGGAGATTTTCAGATGCAGGTTGCTCTCCTCGGGTCGGGTCAATTCCACCGAAATTGTCGGCGGTCCGTCCTGCGGAACGCCTACGTATTTGACCGCGTTCGTCAGCGCCTCGGCCACCAGCATCGACAGCGTGACTGCCTGATCCTGCCCCAGTTCGACAGGCGCGATCCGGCAGTCAACCTCGACCACCTGACCCAGAATTGGCGGTCGATGCGCCAGTTCGGCGACCAAATGTCCGATCAGTGCCTCGGTGTTGATCGTCGTCATCTGCGAGTTCTGGTTCAAGCTCTGGTGCACCATGGCCAGGCCGCGAACCCGACGCTGCAACTGTTCCAGCAAGCGCCGGGCCTCGGTGGTTTCGGCCTTGCGCAAATGCATGTTCATGATCGAAGCGATCAGTTGAAGATTGTTTTTGACGCGATGGTGTACCTCGCGCAACAACAGCGTTTTTTCGACAAGGTCGCGTTCGTGCTGCGCCTCAGCCTCGCGGATCAACAAGACCATGCGGTTGAATGCAGTCTGTATTTGCTGAAACTCCTGCGGGGCGCCTGCGAGGCTTTCAATTGGGTCGCGCTCGCCCAACGCGAAACGACGCACGGCCGAACGCAAGCTGTCGAGATGCCGGATCACCAATCGATGCAGGCCCCACAAGGCAACTCCCAGACCGGTCACCCACATCAGGATCGGAAAAGCAATGGTCAAAGCAGTGCTGCCTGCACCGACTGAGGCCAGCGCCGCCTCGCGTGGCCAACTGCCAATCACGGCGACTTCGCCCGGAATGATGCTGGCAACTGCAAAAACCCGATCCTCTCCGTCGGCCGTTTTAGCCGAAAATGTTTTACCGGAACTGGACAGAACCAACAGGTTTTCTTTCGCGGGCGGTAGGAATGGTTTGACCTCATCCAAGCCCACATTTGATGACAGCACTTCTCCGGTCGCGTCGAACAGGGCGATGACCACGTCACTACCAATGTTGCCAACATCCAAGGGCGTGCGCGCCAGCGCATGAGGTATCGAGATGGAGACGAACCCCATAAGCTCGGTCTTGTTCATGACCGGCTGGGTTACGATGATCACTGATTGCCCTGTCGCCGCCCCGGCACGACTGACAGAAAAAGTAAGCTGCGGATTTTCCGAGATCTGCCCGAAACCGGGCGCGTCCGACAATTCGATGGTCCGTTCGACGGTTGAGCAAGCCATAACACCGTTCGGCTGTATAAACCCGGCAAATACAAACTCGGGCTGTCGTTCGACGAACCTGCGCATAAGGCCCGAGCAAGCGGCTTTGTCCATACCTCCAGCCGAAAGCGCGGCGGTAAGTCCCGAACTGGCACCAACAGCTTTCTGCAGAAGCTCCCGTTCCCGGGTGGCAGCTTCGATGGTGCGCGCCAAAACCGAGGCCCGAGATCTTTCGTCGGCCTCGGTAATCACAGCGCGTGTCTGCAATACCGCAATCAGCCCCAAAGGCAAAAGCGCCAAGGTGACCAGCGCGGCAAGATAGACGGTCAGGCTGCGCGGTTCCGCATCCATCGATCGTCAGGCCGCCGGTTGCGTCTGAACGATCGCCACCGTCACCGCATCGGTCAATTCGATGGGTTCGTCATCTTCCAAATCCATCAGTTCGGCCAGTTGCGCGCGGGCACGGTTCACCCGGCTTTTGATCGTACCAAGAGCGACGCCGCACATCTCGGCTGCTTCCTCATAGGAAAATCCCTGTGCACCGACCAGCACCAATGCTTCGCGCTGTTCATCCGTCAGTTGGTCAAATGCAACAGCAAAATCCTTCAACGCCAGCCGTCCGTCATGGTCGGGCTTTTGCGACAGGCTTTCGGCCATCGCGCCATCCACATCCTCGACCTCGCGCTTGCGCTTGCGGTGCAGCGAAAAATAGGTGTTCCGGACGATGGTGAACAACCAAGCCCGCATGTTGGTGCCTTCCTGAAACGAGTCGATATTGCTCCATGCCTTTATCAATGCGTCCTGCACGATGTCATCGGCCGTGGCCCCGTTTCGGCACAAGCTGATCGCAAAGGCACGCATCGCGCCAATATGTTCGACAAGCTCTTCTCGGGGATCAACCATCCGAGCCTCCCGTGTCACCGCTTTTGGGAACACTGGTCTGATTGCGCAGTTTTTCAAGAAGATCGACGAACCGATCCGGAACCGGTTCGTTGGCTACCTCATCGAAAGCCCGCTTGAGGTTTTCGTCGATCCTTTGCTCTATTTCTTGCCGATGGCTTCGGCTGGGCTGTGGTTTTGTCATGGCATCATCAAAAATTTTTTACTTTTGCTGGAACCATAACGCCCCAGTATGCGTTTGGTTCCCGAGTTTAGAGAAAAAAATGAGGAAAACATAGATGACCGAGCTGACCGGAGTTTCCGTCGCAGATCAAATTGGCCCGCTCTTGCCGTTTCTGCGCCGTTATGCCCGTGCCCTCACCGGCTCACAGGACAGTGGCGACGCCTACGCCGCAGCATCGCTTGAAGCGATCCTTGCAGATCCCGCCCAGTTCGATGCCGATCTCGCGCCGCGGGTCGCGCTGTTTCGTGTGTTTCACAGCATCTGGTCAACATCGGGAATGCCTGTTGACGCAGATGGCCACAGCTCTGACATCCAAACGCGCGCCCACGCCCAGCTGGCACGCCTTACGCCGAACACGCGCGAGGCCTTGCTGCTGCGCACGGTCGAAGAGTTCTCGGTCAGCGATATCGCCACAATCATGCAGATAGAACCCGCCGAGGCTCAGAAGCTAATCGATATCGCCTACGAGGAAATGGCCCGCCACACTTCTGGGCGCATTTTGATCATCGAAGACGAGGCAATCATCGCGATGGATCTTGAAACTATGGTGACCGACCAGGGCCACCGGGTCACAGGGGTCGCACGCACCGAGACGGCCGCCATCGAACTGGCCGAGCGCGAGCCGTTCGACCTGATCCTGTCGGACATCCAACTGGCGGACAAATCCAGTGGAATCGATGCAGTGAACCGCATCATTGCCCAGCACGGCGATTGTCCCGTCATTTTCATTACCGCATTCCCCGAGCGCCTTCTGACGGGCAAAGGGCCCGAACCGGCCTTTTTGATTTCCAAACCCTACACCGAAGAACAGGTCAAATCGGCCGTCAGCCAGGCCATGTTCTTTGCCTCTAGCGCCGTGATCGAGGTCTGACGCGGCAGGGCCGCGCTGCAAGACACGAAAACTCAGGCGATTAGACACGACGAGGAACCCCATGGAAAACGAGATTGCACAGACCGCAGAGACCGTGACGAACACCGTTTGGGCCGAACTGTCGCAAGTTCTGAATGCCGAGCTGTATGACGGGAAATCGCTGAGCGACCTGTTGACGCTCGAGGCCCTTCTTGGCCTCGTCGCGAACACGATTGCCGCGCTGATCCTTCTTGTTCTCGGGCTTGTGATTTCAAGATATGTCAGCCGGAAGATCCGGGGCGTCGGTGAAAAATCGGAACGCCTGGACGATACGTTGTTCAACTTTCTTGGCAATCTGGCGCGCTATACGATCCTGGCGTTTACCGGGCTGTTCATTCTGAACACGTTCGGGGTGCAGACGACGTCGATCATTGCGCTGATCGGTGCCGCCGGTTTGGCCATTGGTCTTGCGTTGCAAGGCACATTGTCCAACGTTGCAGCCGGCGTGATGATCATCCTGTTCAGGCCGCTCAAGATCGGCGATTTCGTCGACGTGAATGGCGTGCTCGGAACCGTTAAAGACATCACTCTGAACTACACCGAAATTGCCGATATGGGAAACGTCAAGGTTATCGTTCCCAACGCCGAGGTGTGGGGAAACACCATCAAGAACTATTCCGTTTACGAGACCCGTCGTGCCGAGTGGACGTTCGGCGTTGGATACGGCGTCAACTTGGCGGAGGCCGAGCGCGTCATTCGCGAGACGATCATGTCGGACGCCCGTTCGTTGGCTGACCCCGAACCGTTCATCCAGGTGAACAATCTAGGCAGCAGCAGCGTCGATTTTCTTGTCCGCGTGTGGTGCAAGTCTTCGGACTACTTCCAATACCAGGCGGACATGAAGCGCAAAGTCAAAGAGGCGTTGGACGAAGCCGATATCAATATTCCGTTTCCGACCCGCACTCTGTTGATTGAAGGCGAAAAGACTCAGCGAGAAAAAGCGATCGCGGCAGAGTAACCTTGACTGTTGACCCCAGGTGCCTGAAGCCAGCACTCTTCAGGCAAAATTAGGGGTTTGAGCAACGGAGGTGCGGTCATCGGCCTGAGTCGCCAAAATGATTGCCGCGACTGAAACGCCAAAATGAGTTGGCCTGATCCTCCCCCAATGAAGTGGTCCGCCATTATGCTTGGGAAAACCGAAGATCAGCATGGCAACGAAGAGACACAAGCCAGAGGAGATTGTCACGAATAGTAATCCTTGGGCTAGAACCTGAGCGGCAGTACCTGTCTTGGTAGGCCAAGAGCTGGTCAATATGATCCTAATCAGTCTTTTCACGCTCAGACTCCGGCTGGCTCGAAGCTCAAACATGCAATTAAGTCCACTTGGCATCCCAGGGCAGGCTAACGGTCGCGCCAACCTTCTTACCTATCTCGATGCCTGTCTGGTCGAAGCGACGCATAAACTCAGCGCCCGACTCGTCTTGTCTCCGTTGCAAAGTGACAGTTTCCTCTGAATCCGAAACGCTCACTATGGCACGATGAACGTCCTCTCTTAGACTGGGGGGCCAGCCATTTTCGGTCGAAATTGGGTTCCCGTGCTTGTCAAAGAACTCGCCCTGAGTGACGACGACTTTGAACTGGTTTCCTGCGTCCTTTTCCAGTTTTTCCACCCTGCTACGAACACTCATTTTGAAGCCTCCAAAGCTGCTATTCGTTTCTCTAGTTCCGTCGTTTCCAGAACCCGCCTGTATTGCTCAATAAGCCCCATGACCGTCGCTCCCTCCAAAGGTGTCACGTCACCCTGAGAAACGGCTTGTAGCACCGCCTGTGCGGCCTCTGAGGCGTCGGCAGCGGATCTGATGGGGGGAAGGTCAAAACTGACCGGTGCGTCCTTTCTGGTGGGCGCAATCCGCTCCAGACAAAGACGGAGGGCCGTGCTGTCACCCTCAAGCGCCAACTCAACCGCTTTTTGCGTGATTGCCTCCGATTGCCCCTCAAGCAGTTCCTCTACTGCCCGAGTGACCCGGTTTCGGGTTCCTCTGGGCTTGCCGGGATTACCAGTCGCAAAGGTCCCATCCGGGTTTCGTTCGTCCGTATTGGTTCCGTTTTTTCGGTCGGGTTCATCCGTCATTGCTCATGCCTCGCTTGTTAGATTGTTAGTGTTGAAGGTGTCCGTTTCCCCCAGACCCCCTGGTAGATTAAGGATGTCTTAAATATTGCGACGGGGGACTTGCCGAAATCGGGCGTTTTCGTCGCAAATATTGATACGGCCCGTCGCATTTATTGCGTCGCCTCCGTCATTCTCGTCGCAAAATCTACGACGGTCTCGTCGCAGTTATTAAGACAGGGTTTTGTTTTTCCGCCCTTGCCAGTCGGATTGTGAACTGGAGCTTTTACGACCGGGAAATCTGCCCCTTCAGACCACTGCTTGTACAATCTGCGACCTGCCTCCCTGTGTGCGGTCGGTAGCGAAATTTCGGTCAGTTCAAACAGCGGAGATGATGCGACGCCACTGGTGCCGAGTTTGGGCGGACGCGTCACGGCGATGAAGCCCTTCGCCTGTAATTCACGAAACCCTTTGGCGGCTGTGTTGTACGACACGCCTAACCGGTCAGCGGCTTGTCTGACGCTCAAGCAAATCCTGCCGTTGTTATTGTTGGCCGCTCCGTGCCATTCCAGCCTAAGCCATGGATACAAGGCCTGCGCGGTGGACGAGAGGGCCCGCCAGGCGGGCTCCTCCATCATGTTGCGAACAAGCTTGGTCCAATGCTCGACGCGCTTTTCGTTTCTCTTGTCGCGCCCCATCTAAGCCGCCTCCGCCTTGTTGAGCGCGTCTATGAACTCCGGCAGCAACTCCGCCTTGAAGGCGACGCCTTGCTTGCCCGGTAGCATCTCTCCGTCTTTTGAGGTGAAGAACACGCGGATATTGATGAGGTCATGCCCCTGAAAGTCATTCCGGCTGACACGGTATTCCTCGTGGCTGTTCTTGGGGATCTGGGTGATGAGGGCCATTAGCGGCCCTCCCCGGAGTACAGCGTTGCGACGACGGGTCTGTTCATACTTCGCGGTGCGCCGAGTTTCATACGTTCTGACAATGGACCGGAATTTGTCGCCCAGGCTGTCCAAGGCTGGATCGCCGCCGTTGGCGCCAAGACGGCTTACATCGAACCTGGCAGCCCTTGGGAGAACGGACACTGTGAAAGCTTCAACGGCAGGTTAAGGGACGAGTTGCTCAACGGTGAGATCTTCTACAGCCTGCGCGAAGCTCAAATTCTGATCGAACAATGGAGGAGATACTACAACACAAAGCGGCCCCACAGTGCACTGGGCTATCGCCCGCCAGCGCCCGAAACCATCATACCAATGGATCGCAGGCCGACGATGCACTAACAATCAATTTGGACCAGTCAGATGAGGCTGCTCAGGCTATCCACAACTTATCCAACGGAACTGCTGTTTGTGCTGAGCGCCCATTTTAAGTTCCGAACGTTTCTGCTGTCCGGCAGCTTGGGTGTTGCTCATTGGGGCGTTGTCAAGCCTCGGCACAACCCACTCGCCAATAAAGTCAAATACACGAAGAAAAATGGCATAAAATCAAAAGTGCTCGTCGGTCATACTCTCTATTTTAGCCCAAAGCCTTTTTGCTTGAGTTTCATCGTGACCGACATGTCCAATTCCCTTCCACCTCTCACCAGCTCTTTGCGGCCCAAATTGCGCGCCGATCAAGCAACATCGGAAATAGCTACGCATCAATTTGATTTTCTGTTCAGTACAACCGAATTGGAAGACGTGGCAGTATTGGCCCCTTTAATCCTTTTTGGCCTCGTTTTTTTGGCATTTCGCTTTGCGCCTCGCTCAAATAGCAGGGCTAAATTCGGGAACTCCGCTCAGTGTCGCCAAACTCCCGAAAAGCCAAAGGTTTTTACGCAGTCTTCAAGACGGCAACCCACACCATTTGATGTAAAAACTGCAGATCATTTACCGGTAAGAATAGTTTTGCAAGGGAAAGCATGGGTTACGGATGGCGATACAATCGTCATCAAAAAAACGCAGATACGATTGTTCGGTATTGATGCACCCGAAATCGATCATCCTTTTGGGCAGAAGGCAAAGTGGGCGATGGTGAAACTTTGCAAAGGTCACGATGTAAAGGCGGTAGTAACCGACGTGGATCATTACGGCCGTACCGTTGCGCGTTGTACTTTACCTGATGGTCGAGATTTATCAGCTGAACTTGTAAAAATGGGATTGGCAATCGATTGGCCTAAATTTTCTGAAGGTAAATACAAGCATTTGGAGGTTCCGGGTGTGCGCAAAAGGCTGTGGCTGGCTAATGCGCGTCAGACAGGGAAGATGTATCTC
This sequence comes from Ruegeria sp. A4, assembly GCF_056543025.1. Classification (NCBI taxonomy): domain Bacteria; kingdom Pseudomonadati; phylum Pseudomonadota; class Alphaproteobacteria; order Rhodobacterales; family Roseobacteraceae; genus Ruegeria; species Ruegeria sp. A4. The sequence goes on from NZ_JBQGAW010000003.1 coordinate 185,348, forward strand.
TGGGAACAGTTTGAATACGATCAACGAAATCCGAAGAAGCGGTGAACGAAACGACTCGGATTCTTAGTCGGAAATTGGGCTCGATGCTGTCGAATGCACTCGCAGCATCCTGTTGTCTTGGCGACCGCTGCATAGGACTCAAACTGCCCAAATGGACACGGCACAAACGAATGCGGCCGACCGTCAGTGGTTTACGCAGTAAACCGATACCTACTCTTGGCTTCATGCAGTTTCTTTGCGGCTTGCTGAGGATCCGCCTTAATGCTCTCTGCGAGCTTGGCTCTAACACTGTCGATAGAATCACTAAGCTCATTTTCCTGAATGCCTTCAAGTGCGGCCAATGTAACTCCAAGACCTGCCAATTGCGTCGTTATCAACCTAATATGCTGATAGCGATGCGCGCGCTTTACGCTTGTGGTGTCGATGTGGCTGCGCATTTCCAGTAGGTCATCCTCGGATGATCCAGCAACCAAGCCCTACATTGTATGGTTAGACCACCGCGCGTGGTTTCCATCGTCAAGATCAGGCTCGCAGTATCGTACCTTCTTTAAAGCCTCGGCAATGGCATCGCCGAACAAGGCATCGAACTGGGACCACGTCCTGATCTGCCAACGATCTTTGAGCGCTCGTAACTCAACACGTCACACGCGGCTCTGAGACGTATCAGAAGGTTCAAATGGGGGTGTAAATGCGGAAATGTTCCAAGCCCGCCGTCTTGCGTATGTGCCGCCACGATTTCTACAGGTCATTTCGCAGTCCACTGTCAGAAGCGCTTAATTTTATACATGGATTCCCCGGTTGACGAGGCAATTCCATCAGGATGTCATAGGCTTCCCTCGGTAGAGGAATGCCGCGGCTTCCGGTCTTGCTGCCCTGCAGTTCCAGATGGTGCGACGTTACATAGCCCCAGCGCAGCGTCAAAATATCGCTGAGGCGACATCCAGTGTAAATCAGTAGCAAGAGTGCCGGCACTCTGTCCCGCTTCCGGCGATTAATCTGAGTGTCAGAAGACCAAAAGCATCTAGTCGGACACTGGGAAGACGTGACTCTCATGGTTGTTAAGTCATTGAAAATCAGGAAGTGGTATAGGGTAGTTGTGACCGAAGGGTCGTGACAATGCGTGATCTGGTCTTTGAGAATAGATTCGCCGACTGAATCACCGGCGTGGTTGCGGTCACGCGACGACGGCAATTTGGCAGAAAGAAATCATCCAACAGAATTGGTCAGATGACTACAACGAGCCCAAAGCAGACAATCTCGGAACGAAATGATATGGTCGCGGAACCAGAGGCGCTCATACATTCAGGAACCGTACTTTACGGAGGTCGGATGAATGATCATGCGTATTTTTCAGGTCGTGACACGGCCGGGCAAAGAGGAAGAGTTCAGCAAGTTCTTCCATGAAACAGCTATCCCCTTGATGAGAGGTACCAAGGGCATCGTTCAAGTGTTTCCTGGTGCCGCACGTGCTGACACACCGCGAGAGTTCAGCTTTGTGATGATTTGGGAAAACCTGGAGTCACTAAAGGCTTTTGTCGGCGATAACTACCAGAGCCCGCATATCGATCCGGCGGAAGCCGAATTGGTCGAGTCGCGTTCGATCAAGCATTATGAACTGGTTCAATAAGAGCGATGGCTTGAATGCAAAGAAGCAATTAGGGGGAAACAATGATCAAGGGGAAATGCGGTTGCGGAGCCGTAACGTATCAAATGACGTCACCACCCATGTTCGTGCATTGCTGCCACTGCGGCGAATGTCAGCGACAAACCGGAGCGGCCTACGTCTTGAACGCCATCATTGAGGCAGATCGCGTGCAGTTTGAGGGGCCAATCACTGAACATGAGCTCTCTACTCCAAGCGGGAAAGGTCAGATCATTACGCGCTGTAGAGATTGTGGCGTCGCCGTTTTTAGCAGCTACATGATCCGCCTTGGCAAGCTAAGGTACGTGCGCGTCGGAACATTGAACAACCCGGATCAATGTCCTCCGGATGTACAGATTTTCACCAACAGCAAGCAGGCCTGGGTGCCACTCAGCAAAGACATTCCTATCTTTGAGGAATTTTACAAATTCGATGAGGTGTGGCCGCCCAATGCGTTGGACCGTTTGGAGATAGCTCTATCCTGACGGGCCAGTCGCTCGAGCCGAATGGCAGCTTTGTCCGTATTTCGGTCGTTCGCAAAACTATGGCGAACGCAGCCATCGAGATCAGTGCGGACGCTTTAGCGAGGCTACCATTTGGCGCAAAGAACGCTTCTGTTGGTGTAAAAAAACGTTGATGCTACTCTGGCCCGGCTTGGAGGGTGCATGAACGGCCTAAGTGATTTTGAAAAGATGGAGCGCGAAGGCTGGGCCAATCCAGCTATCGCCAAAGGTTATGCAGATGGATTTCACCAAGCCACGCGCCTTGTTGCGCAGAGGCTCTCGGATGCGGTTTCCGCAGGACCCAAGTCAACGGTTCTTGATTTATGCACCGGGCATGGTGTTGTTGCTGCAGAACTGTCGGCAAGAGGGGCATCCGTAACGGGGCTCGACTTCTCGGGAGTTATGATATCTCTTGCTCAATCAGCTGTGCCAGACGCTTCCTTCATTCAAGGAGATGCGATGTCAATGGACTTTGCTGATAGCAGCTTTGACGCCGTCACTATTGGTTTTGGTGTCCCGCACTTTCCCGATCCTGAACGCGGTTTGGCGGAGGCGGCAAGGGTTTTGAGACCAGGAGGGCGAATCGCGTTTTCAATCTGGAAGGGGAAAGGATCAGATGGTGCTTTCGGTTGGTTGTTCGATGCGGTTGGGCGACTGGGCGATCCGTCTGTAGAACTGCCTTTAGGACCGGATGCCCATATGCTTGCCGACCGTTCTTCTGCTGAGCCTATGGTCACTCAAGCGGGATTTGCAGAGTTTCAGTTGTTCGATGTGCCTTCTGAATTGCACGTACAACACCCTGAGGACTTGTTTGATGCATTTGACCAGGGTGCCGTTCGCGCGGCGTCACTATTAAGATCGCAACCTGCTATGAAACGAGATTCAATTCGCTCTGATCTGGCGGAACGCACTCGCTCTTTAGGCAACATGCACAATGGCGGTTTTCTTGTCCCGGCCCCGTCTGTCATCATATCAGCCGTTCGCCGCTAACTTTTTCGAACCTTTGACGATTACGCACGCTCTTCGATCAGCAGCTTTGTCCGCATAACAGACTTGAAAGCACTTGAACCGCTGGTTCAGGAGTGGCAACCCGAAAGGGAACCAGCGTCACTCAGGAAACGTCATATGAAAAACCTTATTCTAACGTGTTGCTTTGGAACTATTTCCCTATGTTTCACAGCGTTTCCGTTGGCTGCACAGCCGCGGCTAGGTTGGGCGTATCAAGTTGATGGGCTTGCCGCATTTCAAGGGGATGCGGATTTGAGCGGCGGTGGCGAGTTCTCTGCAAGTCGAACATTTCTTCGTGCGACCGCACTATACAATCTGGACGGAGGAAATTCAGTTGGGCTTTCCACCAGCTTTGGCAAACTGGATTATCGCTTCAGCCAATCGAACAACCAGCCATGGGAAAACATCCGTGACCTCCGCGTCGCTGTTCCTGTGCGGCTTCGAGTGAGTGATACAGCAACAGTTTTTGTGTCGCCACAGATCAGATGGGACTATCAAAGCGGGGCCTCCTCATCTGAAGGAAGAACCCATGGTATTTTTGCAGGAATTGCTTGGCAACTGAGCGAGCGCTTGACGATAGGTCCGGCCTTTGGCGCGTTTTCTCAATTTGACGAAAGCGGTACAGATTTTTTTCCAGCCCTGCTGATCGACTGGGACATAAACGATCGCTGGAACTTGAATACTGGCTCTGGTGTCGGAGCGACGCAAGGTCCCGGACTGACACTGAGTTACGCGTTGAATGACGCCTTGGACATTTCGTTGACCGCGCGATCGGAAAAAATTCGATTCAGGTTGGATGGGGATGGCCTTGCCCCGAATGGGGTGGGTGAGGATAAAAGTATCCCTGTAGTTCTTTCTGTTGGGTATAACCCGAACCCTGGGGTTTCATTAAGTGTCTTTGCTGGCGCAGAATTTGACGGCCGCCTGACGCTAGATGATGCGAATGGATTGGAAATTAGTCGTCAGAGCTATGAAACAGCGCCATTGGTTGGGCTGGCGTTCAGAGTCAGGTTCTGACCACAGCATTGAGCCAGTTTGCCAGTTGTGTGCGGAGTTTTCTCGCGGCTGAGTTCACGCGTCTACTTTGTTCGCATAGTGGGCGTTCATCCCAAGTGCAGCGAACGGCTGCAACGAGCCCTGAGCGGTCGTTCAAGACTGCTTGGAGGAAGCAGCTTTCATGGCTTCGATAGGAGCTTTAGCCGCAGATCACGGAGTTTCTTTCGGTTTATTGCGGTCAGATCGGGGAACAGCTCTCGCTCACTGACTTGGTAGCCGAGAAACAGACGAGTTCTCATTTCGAGTTCGTCACCAGCAAACCCTATCTCAGAAAAAAGCTGACGAATGACAGCTAGCCTGTGTTTCATCTGCCGGCGCCAAACTCGACGAACCTTAGGGCTTTGATATGCCCATTGCCTGATAGCTGTATCCAATTGGACGAGTTGAGCTCGGTCTACATGTTCATAAACAAACGCAAGTCGACTTTCCGGTGATTGCTCAACTAGCGTTTTGGTATCTTCAATGGGTTCTTGGTCAAGCTCTAGCCAGTAGTTAAGCAAAGCATTGTGCAAACCGTCCCTGCTACCAAAGTGATAGTAGAAGCCGCTCTTCGATACATTAAGCTCCGCGGCAAGCTTTTCTACGCGAACAGCTTCGATCCCACTGCGTTTCAACAAGTCCAACGCGGCACGTAACCAGTCTTCTTTGCTAACGCGACGTTCTCTTTTGATCTGGGTCATGTACAACACGTAACGCATGGTGTTATACAGAACAACTATACGGCACCGTTTAGTTTGTATAGACGTCAGCGTACAAAAGCACGTAGCCTCTGCTATTTGAACGTCGTGGGAGCGGCTGGTTCGCGCGCAATTCGAAATAACCAGCGAAAGGGCTCTCGTGGGCCAAATAAGATCTACGGGTGCAGGATACGCGAAGCGAAAGGAAGCAGTGGACCATGAAAAATGATCTTTCAAGCTTGATAGCAACTATTGCGCTAGGCCTAGTACCGGCGACTGCTCTCGCAGAACCAATTCCGCTTGCCGGACAAAGCGAAACAGAATGGCGCCATACACTTTCGGTCTATGCGTTCCTACCAGCAAGAACCAGCGGGGACTCGACGGTTGCAGGAGTGACAGTCCCACTTGACCTGGATTTTGGCGACGCGCTGGAGCTCCTCGATTTCGCCGCCGCCGGTCGATACGAAGCCTGGCGCGGCGATTGGGGTTTCATAATAGATGCCAACTATGTGTCACTTGAAGCCGACGGCAGTTTGCCCACGCCTGGAAGCGCTCCGTTCAGCGCTGATATTCGACAGGAATGGCTGGGTTTACTTGCGGCGTACAAGGCCGTTGACGCTATCGGGGGTAACGGGCAGCGCTACGCTATCGATCTGCAAGCAGGTGTGCGTTACAACTCTTTGCGCCAAGAGATAACGGTGACATCTCCGGCACCAATACCGGTATTGGGCGGCGATGAAGGCTGGTGGGAACCCGTAGTCGGCGCACGCGGCACTTGGGTGCTTAACGAGCGGTGGACCGCAATTGCATCCCTGGAACTTGGCGGCTTTGGCGCAGGCGGTAACGACCTGCAAGTCGGAGCCAATGTTGGTGTAGATTGGCGTCCATGGGAGACAACTTCGCTGTTCATTGGATGGCGTTACTTCAGCATGGACTACAGCGACACGCTTTCAACAGGGGCGTTCGAATATGACGTCGAACAGCACGGGCCGGTTCTTGGCGTCAAGTTCAGATTCTGAGCTGTGGATGCGTACCCAATTCGGGAACATGTAGATGGATGTTTCCAAACACAGGGCATTGCGTTCAAACCGAACGAACATCGATAACTTTTAGGGGAGGGTCTAGAAATGAGAGAAGGATTCATTGGAACCACTATTTCTGTGCTTGTTCTTTTGGCCGGGAGTGTTTCGGGTTGGGCGCAGGTGTCGCCCACCGAGCCGCTGCCAGAACACGACGTTTATTACCCGGGAACAGAGGCACTAGCGCCGGATGAAATGCGTGTTACTGCCTGCGGCACAGGGATGCCGACAGTTCGACCAAAGCAGGCGGCAGCCTGCTGGTTAGTCGAGCTTGGAAATGGTGACAAATTTCTATTCGATATCGGTGCGCAATCGATGAGTAGGATATCGGCGATGAAGATTCCCTATGACTACCTCGATAAAGTATTTCTCGGACACCTCCATCTGGACCATATGGCTGACTTGCCCTCACTCTGGATCAGTGGACTTAAAGCTAACCGAACCTTTCCCTTAAGAGTTTGGGGGCCAAGCGGTAGAACGCCAGAACTTGGCACGAAGGCATCGATGGAACACATGCAGAAAATGTATGCATGGGAGGTTGCGTCGGTCATTGGAAAACTTGATGATCGAGGACTTCAGATTGAGGTCAACGAGTTCGACTATAAAGGGGTCAACGAGGTAATTTACGACGAAAACGACGTCGTTATCCGTACGATACCCGCGGTCCATGCGATTGATGGTGCCGTAAGTTTTATACTTGAGTGGAACGACATGAAGTTCGCATATTCTAGCGATACCTCCCCAACTACTTGGTGGGTTGAATATACCAAGGATGTCGATATTTCAGTGCATGAAAGTTTTGCGCCACCAAAGACATTAATTGAAAAGCAAAACTACGGCCCGGAGTTTGCGCTTTTGCTTGGGACACTGCTGCACACTTCACCAAGTCAATTTGGCAAGCTCATGGCAATGACAGAGCCGCGTATTGCAGTTGCGTATCATTTCTTTAACGACCACGACACTCTACCAGAACAAATCGAAGAAATCCGCAAAGTCTACGATGGGCCGCTCGCTTTGGCGCAAGATTATATGGTCTTCAACGTTACGAAGGACGACATTAAAGTACGAATGGCGGTCGTTGATGAGGAGATCTGGCCTTCACCGCCAACTCGACCCAAAGTCGCTGAGGATGAACCCCGAGAAAAGCTTTCAGAGTTTACCAAGTCGGGTGACCTTTTTATGGAAGACTTGCTTAAGCAGATTTGGGATGAAACTAATTCAATCTATGGTAGCAATGCTGTGCTTCCGCCGAATGGCATCGGTGGAGAATAGTCGATAGTGTATCCCGTTGTCGGCTCGAGTGCATCATCCAAAACAGGCTCTGAATTCAAATTTAACGTCTGCTTTGTCCGTAAAGTAGACGTTCAATGAATTTGGGCGAACGACTACAATGAACCCATTTTCGCCCTGAAACATGAGCGCGTTTTTGGTGAGGTGCTATCCCTCCGGAGTGTACCAAATGGGCGAAGTATAAGCCCGTTCTTGTGTGGATGTCGGTACTTCTTCGGGTAGTTCGTCGCCGAACCTAATAGCTTCGTAAACCGTCCATCGCGGCGTGGGGATTTCCAGCACGCGCGCGTAGTAAAAAGCCTTTTGTTCCGGATCAAATTCGGGATCAGACCAGACGGTTATCAATTCTGGCGATCCGATTGAGTTCGTGAACGTACCGGTTTCGACGTCCACGGTGTTGCCGACAGGCGGCAGCTTGCCTTCCGCACCGATATCCCGATCGCCGGACCAGACGACATCAAAAACCTTTTCTTGTGTCTCACCGTCTTCTGTTACCCAGCCCTTGACTATCTGAATACGATCCAGATTACCCGAGTACGGATCCTTGAGTGCAGCGACGAGAAAATTTGGCGCTAAGGCATCACCGGGCGCTTCCGGTAGATCTGCCCCCATGGGTACGCCTTTGTCATAACCAATCTTCGCAGGAAGCCGCGATTGAGCGTCGTTTTCTTGGAAATCCCATCCCCCGAAGAAACGTACCGTGATCCGACTACCTGTTGTACCATATACTTCCTTGCGTTCCATCGCGTCGAAAATAGATGCTCGTGTGTTTTCCTCGGCCCAAACGGCCGCATAACCAGAGGCAGCCATCTGCCAGCCCAGAATTTTGGTCGCTTCAAACTCGCCGACAACATGCTGCCAGCGCCCAGGCTCAGGTTCCACGCCCGAGTGCTTACCAAAAAAGTTATCTTCCTGGGCCGTCGCCAAAGCCGTGTGACTGTCTGTGGATCCCACGACACCGAACTTGTAAGGGTTGGTCCCAAGCTGCGCCTCGAGCTTCAGGCCATTTTTTAAAGCCTCGCGAGCATACTCGTACTGCAACATCCAGTCTTCTTTTGGGACAGGGCCAAGGTTTGCGACGTCCCATGTTTCGTAATCTGCAAACTCGTCATTTGGGCTCAGAAACGGGTGGGCCTCGCCGTCGCCTTTGATCTGAGTGATCTCGTACAGTGGCTCCCATTTGGCGCGTCTTTCCGCGTAATCTCCTGTGAGCGGTTCGCCGGTATCGGGGTTTGTCTCGACAGGAAACATCAAGCCATTGGAAACATTTCCGTTGTGCGCCAATGCAAGGACGCGCCCGCCTGTCGTTTCTTCGTATCTTTCCATCCAATCCCACAGATCTTCCGGATTGAATGTCTCGGCAGTCGTAAACGGCAACATTTGCCGCGCCCGAATCCTGTCGTCCCTATAGATGACATTGCGGTGCAAGTTGTTGCCACCTTCCGTCGAGGTCCATTCGTAGCCGATAAACGCGGTAAACGATCCCGGTTGATCATAAGCATCCGCAGTTTCCGTAAAGTCATCCCAAACTGACTGTACGAAACGACGGTCAGCAATCGCCTCCGGCAAAGCTTCACCGGTAATTCCAGCGAAAGTCTCGATAACCTCCATTGTCGCTCCAAGGGCAACATTCCCTCCTTGGTTCAACCTGTCGTTCCAGTCACGTAACGTTGGGTCGCCCATCAAAGTTGCGTTCCCCGCGACGATCTCGTTCATCGCGCCCATCGCGTCTGAATGGTCTGAAACAACGAGCCAATCCAGCGGGCGAGACAGCTTCGCCCGCAGGCCGTGAGAAGTAGTTACTTCTTCTCCACGCGCAAACCGAAACGCGTCTGAAGGCGAAAGAAGTACACCAAACGCACGCGCGTCGAGTGAGAGCGATGTATGCAAGTGGGTGTCGCCCCAAAGAGGTCTAGTTGGAAAGTCGCGTCCTGCATAAGGCGAAAACGCATCTGATGCAGGGGCATGCATGTCGGCCCCCGAGATGGTCATTTCACCAACTTGTCCACCCTCGGCGGTTTCCTGTGCCCAAGCAGAGGTCGAGGACAAACAGAGACAAAAGAATAAGGTCGCACTGAAAGGAACTTTCATGGCTATATTCCCTGCAAATCAGATTATAGCTCATGCGACCATTCTCATATGCTTGCTGTCAACCTCGTTTTTGTTTCCGCGAAGAGCGTCTGTACTTGGTTGAATTGGTGTGTAACTACCCAAATCCCTCGCCGCGTCTTAGTCTCGTTTACTGCGGAAACAAACAGCGGCTTTGTCCGCAGATCCTTCACTGATGCACTGCGCAACGAGGACTGCTCCGAGCCCAGATCAAACGTTCATTTCTAACTGCTGATAGCCTTTGAAAGTCGCATGCGGGCGTTCAGCTTAAGCCTGATGGTAGCTGCTTTCGTTGACTTCCGACTTCCTCAAAGTACGCACATGCGATTGCACTAGAGCTTGATGCGGAATGCCGCGAAGCCATCTGCACCATCTCCGGCGTCTTCGATTAAAACGCCTTTGACATCGGCGATGTAGTCTCGGGCCTTAGGGCCGGTCTCGAATAGCACGGTCGTGTTCTCTAAAGGAGCAAATGACCAGTTGCCGTCCGCTTTTGGGTTGATCGTTCCCTGTTCGACAATATAGCGCACGATAACGTCGCGATTAGTGTCCGGGGCTTCGAACACGATTGTATCACCCAATGCGCCGGGGAATGAACCGCCACCCGATGCACGATAATTGTTTGTGGCGATGATGAACTCCATGTCATCGGTGACCGGTTCGCCTTGGAAGGACAAGTTCACAATTCGGGCCGCATCGGGATTCACCTCTTCCCCCTTTGGCCCAAAGCGCGACGGCTGCGACAGGTCGATCTGGTATGTTACGCCATCCATCACATCGAAATTGTAGGATGGAAACTCTGGATTCAGAAGAACCGCATCCTCTGAGCCTCGCTCGATCTGGTTGAACATACCGGCCGAACGCTCCAGCCAACCACGCAGTTGAACACCGTTCACTCGCACCGCGCGCACTGTGTTGGGATAGAGATACAGATCAGCCACATTTTTGATAGCAACATCCCCGACCGGGACGTCGGTGTAATAGTCCGGGCCCCCGCGACCACCCGCCTTGAACGGCGCCGCCGCTGACAGGATCGGCAATCCTTCGTGCTCGGTGCCTTTCAGCATTTCTTCGACATACCATTTCTGTGCGATCGAAACGATCTGTACAGACGGATCATCAGCAACCAATGCAAAATAGCTGTGCAACGGGGCAGATGTTTTGCCAACGGCTCGACGGACATAGGCGAGCGTTTCGTCGTGATCCTTCGCAACCGAGTCGAGAACCTTCTGATCGTCTCCGACCAAAGCGGTGATTGAGCGGTCTTCATTGCGTTTGGAAATCGCGCGGGCCTCGGACGTGGTAGTAACCACGCGCCACTCATTTCCTTCCCGTTCCAGCAGCAGGTCCAACAACCCAAGATGTGAGCCCCAGAAGCCGCCCATAACAGCAGGTTTACCCATCAGGGTGCCCTTTTCGACGTCAATGCCGGGTCGGTCCGCAAATGTCGGCGAGGGAAAGACAAGGTGATTGTGCCCCGTGACCAGAGCGTCGATTCCGTCAACACCCGCCAAAACGACTGAGGCGTTTTCCATACCGTCCACATGATTGGCGTCGCCGATCCCAGAATGTGAAAGGGCGATGATTAGGTCACATCCTTGTTCCTTCATCTCTGGCACGTATGCCCGCGCGGTTTCAACAATATCGCGGGCCTGAACATTGCCTTCCAGATGCTTTCGGTCCCAGTTCATGATCTGCGGCGGCGTAAAACCTATGACACCGATTTTGATTGAGTGCTTGGTCCCATCACCCATTTCGATTTCACGGTCGATAATTGTATATGGTTTAATCAGCGTTTTGTCGTCGCGCGGAGTTGCGCCTTGTGCCTTTGCAACATTGGCCAAAACGACCGGGAACTCTGCGCCCGCGAGTGATTTTTCCAGGAAATCCAGCCCGTAGTTGAATTCGTGATTGCCCAGAGTTGCAGCATCATAGCCAACCGTGTTGAAAGCGTTGATGATGGGGTGCGCGTCCCCTTCTTTCATGCCACGCTCATAGGCGATGTAGTCGCCCATTGGGTTCCCTTGAAGAAAGTCACCGTTGTCGACCAAGATCGAATTTGTCGCCTCAGCACGAATTTCGTTGATGATTGAGGCCGTACGGGACAAGCCCACTGTGTCACGGGGTTTGTCGGCATAGTAGTCATAGGGGAACACATGAACATGGATGTCCGTTGTTTCCATGATGCGCAGATGCGCTTGAATGTTGGATGCCAAAACTGAAAAAGGATGCAAGGTGATGGCCGCTGCACCGGCTGTTGTTGCAAGAAATTGGCGACGCGAAATTGACGAGCGGTTGGAAAAAGACATGGGTCACCTTTCGAGTTGGCTGGCAATGAGAATAGTTGCCGGTATTGCATAACGATCTTATGACAGTGTCTTCTAACACATTTTGCAGACTTATTTCAGGGGGTATGGACGAGGCCATGCGCCAGATCCGTGAAGTCGCTGAATGATTGGATCAGGTGAAACCAAGCCGGGACTGGTTTGACAACGTATGTGAAGAATAATCAGTGCCTTTTCCCATCACCCGTGCTGTATTGTCGGCGCAAAACTATTCTGGAGATGGTTGTTGGAGCCGGCATTTGCCGATGTGTTGCCCATGCCCGCCAGCGACGTACACTACCGATAATCGACGTGAACGACGCTGCCCGCGTTGCCGTCGCCATGACTAAAGAAGGACGCAACGGGATACATCTTTTGTTGTCACGCAATCTCCGTACCTGAGGCCCAGTGAAAGCTGACTGTAAACATCTGGCCAATCGTCGACTCGGAGCAGGCGGCCGAAAAACACTTAGCTCCGCCGCGATATTTCGAAAGTCTGGTGCTACTGACGGTGAGTTATGATGCTAAAACCCTCTTCGGGTGATGGTGGCACGAAATACCGCGCAATACGCCGATATTGATCTTCCGTCGCTGCAAATGCATGCGCGCCTTCTCTGTTGCGCTTGTGCAGCCGGTGCAGACAAACCTCATCTGACACATCCAAAAAGTGAAGGTGGTGCTGCGCAGCAGTGTCTTCCAGCAGGTCGCGCATCCAGGCCCTGTTTTCAATTGTGTTCGCTGGAAAATCGAGAACGACCGAAACGCCAGCCTTCAGCAGAGCAGCCACGTGAGGACCCATGACCAGTCGCAGTTTCAAAGCGCAGTCTACATAATCCTGCAAGGACTTCATTTGATCCCCAAACAGCGCGCTAAGCCATTCATCTTCTGAAATGAGCACGGCCCCGTCTCTTTTTGCAAGTCTCGCTGCCAGAGTTGATTTTCCAGAAGCAACTTTGCCGCATAACAAGTGGAGCGTTGGAATAGCCTGTGACATAGAGCGAACTCCCGGATTACCTGATGGTCCCTGCGCTAAGTTGGTCTGCCAGTTGATCAAACACCAACCTGATCCTTCGAGCGGTATGTAGCTCGGAGTGCGTCGCCAGCCAAATCGGGAACTTAAACGGCTCGCGGTCGGGAAGCACGCGCTCCACTCCTGGTGTTAAGGCAGCCACATCATCCGACATTACACTTATGCCAAAACCTTGGCGCACCAGTTCCCAGGATACAATCCCGCTTTGTGAGCCAATCCTGAAGCTTTTTCGGGTGACATTTATGCCCGCCGGATCGAGAAAGCCGATCATCGTGTCAATGTCACCAAATCCGACAAAGTCCAACTTAGCGAGTTCGCATTCATTTTTTGGCCGTCCAACCTGATCAAGGTACGAAGGTGCCGCGTAGAAATGTGCCGTGGCCTCGGCGACAAGCTTTGCCGTCAGATCCGGCTGCGTCGGACGTACATGTCGGATGGCAATATCAGCCTCACGTCGCTGTATGTCGCGTATGTCATTTGCAGCAACGATGTCTATCTCCAGTCGCGGTGCCGCAAGTCGGATCTTTTTCAGGATAGGCGGCAGTTGATAGGCAGACATCACATCGGACGCAGTAATCCTGACTTGCCCTTCAACAGCTTGCGACTGACTTGTTGCGGTAAGAGAAATCCTGTTTGCCACATCCGCCATTTCTCTGACATGCAACAAAAGCTCGGCGCCAGCGGTCGTCAAATTAAGCGACTTTCCGACTCTTTCAAACAAGGTGATGCCAAGCGCCGTTTCCAGCGCAGCAACTTGACGGCCGACAGTGGGTTGAGTTTGCTCAAGAACGCGCGCCGCTGCTGAAAACGAGCCTTCTTCGGCGGTGGCAAGAAAGGACCGCACCTGATTCCAGTCGAAATTGATGGCTTTCCAGTTCATGCATTTATGCATAACACTTCTGCAAATTGGGGCAATTCCATAAATGAATGTTTGGTATTACAGGATACGGCGACAACCTTGTTAGAGAGTATTGAAATGGCTGCTTTGTCTAAGGATGCCGCGTTCTGGAGCAAAATCTCGCGAAAATATGCGGCAGACCCAATCCGCAACATGGAAGGGTACCTGAAAACACTGGAACGTACCAAGTCGTACCTGAAAGCGGAGGACAGCGTACTCGAAATCGGGTGCGGGACGGGTTCAACTGCGCTGCTGCTTGCACCGAATGTCGCCCATGTCACTGCCACGGATCTCGCTCCGGGCATGATCGAAATTGCCGATGAGAAGCTTGATAAAGAAGGGCTGGAGAATGTCACTTTCAAGGTGGCCGACGTTCTTGAGCACAGTCTTGACGAAGGCTCTTACGATGCCGTCTTGGCGCATAACTTGCTTCATCTTCTGCCCGATTTGGACCAAGCGCTCGAGCACATTGCTGCGCTGACAAAACCGGGTGGGCTTTTCATATCCAAAACCGTCTGCGCGCCTGAGAGCGGTGGTTTCAAGTTTGCGATGATCAGTCGGATCGCAATCCCAATCATGCAGGCTTTTGGGAAAGCCCCATTTGTGAACTTCGTGTCTGGATCGGTACTTACGAGGAAAATTGCGTCCGCAGGCTTTAAAGTTCTTTATACTTCTGATCAAGCCTCGATGCTCCAGAGTCGTTATATTGTCGCGCAAAAATCATGAAGCTCCAGTTCGTACAGCTTCGTCCTTTGAAATGATCTTTGCATCCCAGTGTTTTATATAAACTGTTCACAAGTGATCGGATGTTACAAAGGTCTGTTTCCGATTTAATAATGCGACTGCGAGTGGCAGCATTGTCCGCATAGCGATCGCTCGCGATATTCAGGCGAATGTCAGCATCGATTCCGAAGCAGAAGAAAAAGTGGTCCAGCAAACGCTTTGGCGTGGTTCCGAAATGCGGCGAATTCAGTCGTGACCAATTACGTGTTTGAAGCGCTGGAAAAAGGTATCGGTCAGTTCGTTTAGTAAAGCCATTTAAGTCGACAGGATTTTTTTAATTAACTTGCGCATTTCCGCCTGAAATCCTGGAAACCACAAGGGTCCCAACAAAAAACTTCGAACTTGTGGTAGGTTATTCGGTGATAACAAGAAATTTTGGGAGGACGAATATGAAGTACAAAACAAAATCCACCATAGTAGCGGCATTATTTGCCGCAACCGCTACGGCCGTTTACGCACAAGATGAACCTCCTATGAACTTCCTGATTATTTGGGGAGATGACATTGGGTTTTGGAATATTAGTGCCTACAACCATGGCATGATGGGTTATCAGACACCCAACATCGACCGTATAGCCAAAGAAGGCGCGCTATTTACTGACTGGTACGGAGAGCAGTCCTGTACTGCAGGACGAGCGGCTTTCATAACTGGACAATCTCCCATTCGTACGGGTTTGACGAAGGTCGGCCTTCCTGGCGCACCTGAGGGCATGCCCGTGGAAGACCCCACCATCGCTGGACTACTCAAAAACCACGGGTATATGACAGGCCAGTTTGGCAAAAACCATCTAGGTGACCGTGACGAGCACCTCCCCACCAATCACGGTTTCGATGAATTTTTCGGGAATCTCTACCACCTCAACGCAGAAGAAGAGCCTGAAAATCCAGATTATCCCAAGGATGAATCCTTTAGGGAGAATTTCGGCCCGCGCGGGGTGATCAAATCGACCGCAGATGGCTCGATCGAGGATACCGGGCCGCTTACAAAAAAACGCATGGAAACCGTTGACGAAGAAGTCACGGCAAGTGCGTTGGACTTCATGGATAGAGCTGTTGAACAGGACAAGCCTTTCTTCCTTTGGTGGAATTCCACTCGCATGCACATTTTTACGCATCTTAAGGAAGACTCCGACGGAGTGACGGGACTTGGTGTTTATCCTGACGGCATGGTCGAGCATGATGGGCACGTCGGTGTACTACTTGATAAACTTGAGGAGCTTGGGATCACCGAAAACACTGTCGTAATGTATTCAACAGACAACGGAGCCGAGACCTTCACGTGGCCGGACGGTGGTACTACCCCTTTCCGCGGCGAGAAAAACACGCAATGGGAAGGTGGCTATCGTGTCCCGACTGTCATCAAGTGGCCGGGCGTCATCGAGCCGGGATCGAAGATCAATGGCGTAGCTTCACATGCGGACATGTTGCCAACCATTATGGCTTCTGTCGGCGAGCCAGACATCAAAGAAAGGCTACTTGATGGTGGCGTTGAAGCGATCGGTCGCCAATACAAGGCACATCTGGACGGCTACAATCTACTTCCGTCGCTCTCAGGTGAAACTGATGATTGGCCACGCAGTGAATTCATTTATTGGACTGACGATGGCAGCGTAGCCGCCTTGCGCTATGAACAGTACAAGGTGACATTCCTAAAACAGAACGCACATGGACTTGATGTTTGGCTCTCACCTTTCGAGGTGTTGCGCGCACCGATGCTTTCAAACTTACGGAGTGATCCGTTCGAGAGAGCCGAGGAAGAGAACGCTATGGGTTACCAGCGCTGGTTCCTTGAACATATGTTCGCGATAGCTCCTGCTGCCGCCTACGTTGGGCAGTGGTTGCAAAGCTTCGAGGAGTTTCCGCCAAGGCAAAAACCCGGCAGCTTTAACCTCGACAACGTTATGGAGGAACTCACCAGTCGTGCCGGCAATCAATAGCTCTGACGAAAGCCAGTGAGCTTGAATTCAAAGACAACGTTCTGTCGAATTTAAACGCGCAAATCATCCCCTTGGACTGAAAATTGGCGCAGTCCAAGGGAGAGAATGAACGGCGGCTTTGTCCGCGAAGCAGTCGTTCACGCCGAGTGCACCGCATGACTCTGCCGAGCCCATTGCCGACTTTGCCGGGTGATTAAAAACAGAATTGACTTGAGTAATCCCAAAGCGATTGAGCGAGAAATTGGTTAACATTCCTGCCCGACACCCACGGTGGGAGCGCAACAGGGTTTTGGAAAAATGCAAGAAAATTCAAAAAATTCTATGTATGTATAAATCCCTTGGTATTCTTACGTTATGAATTCACTAACGAGAATTACGCGAGGTATAGGCGTCGCCTTTAAAGACGGCAGGGTGAAGGGCCTTCTAGCATTCACAGCTGGCATGATCCTGTGGGCGTCGGTGTTTTACCGTTATGTCGAAGGTTGGAGCTGGCTTGACTCTATCTATTTTTCTGTTGTGACAATTTCGACCGTTGGGTTCGGTGACTTTTCTCCTGAAACAGCGGCAGGGAAAATATTTACAATTTTTTACATCATCGTTGGGCTCGGTATCTTCGTGACCGCAGCGACTACGGTGGCAGATACAATCCTGTCCCAGGACGACAAGCAAGAGGACAACTAGTTTTGCCCCGCCGAGCCACTGCGATTTCATACGCAGGCAATTCGTCGACCGAACAGCCCCTCTGAAATCCGGATTTGCGATATACTTCAAATGGTTGCAGGTTTTTTGGTATTTTAAATATACATATTAATTTTTTTGAGTGTAAAGTTTGAACAAACAAATGTTGGAGGGATGGTATGGAAAAGACTCAGGACGCGAAGATTGTCGATCTCGCGATTAGATTGCTGTTTCTCGGGCTATTCCTTTACAGCGCTTTGGTAATGGTCGCCCCGCTGGCAAGCGTGGTCATCTGGGCGACGATCCTGTGCGTCGCACTCTATCCGGTTTTCGATTGGCTGCAGTCCAGGTTGGGCGGAAGAAAGAAGCTTGCGACGACGATACTGGTGTTGTTGGGCCTCGTTCTGACCTTGGGGCCGGTCGCGACAGCGGTATCCGGAGCAGCCGAACTTGGGTCTGGATTTGCAGAACAAGCTGACAACGGCGAGCTAAAAGTCCCACCGGCACCCGATGGCTTAAAGGAGCTGCCGCTGGTCGGAAACAAAATTGCTGAAGTCTGGGGCTTGTTTGAACGAAACCTTGACGGCGCGCTTGCCAAATACGGCGCGCAGATTCTTGAGATCACCAAATCACTGTTCGGAAAGGTGCTAAGCATCGGGCTTGGGCTCTTGGCGTTGGCCCTGTCCGTCTTGATCATGGGGGCTTTGTTCAGCCCTGGTCCAAGTCTGGTGCAAGGCCTGCAGCGCTTTGCCAACCGTGTCTTTGCGCCCCGTGGCGGTGAGTTCGTTACACTTGCCGGCGCTACGATCCGCAACGTGACAAAAGGTGTGATTGGCGTGGCTGCGATTCAGGCGGTCGTGGTTTGGATATTGTTGGCGCTGTTCGGAATTGGCTCGGCCGCCACGCTGGCGTTTATCTGTTTGATCCTCTCGATTATCCAGATCGGGCCCGGCTTGGTTCTTTTGCCAGTGATTATTTACGCTTGGAGCACCATGTCCGGCGGTGCCGCGTTGATCTTCACAATACTGGCTATTCCCGTTGCGATAATGGACAGCTTCCTAAGGCCTGTATTCATCTCAAAAGGCCTCGAAACACCAATGCTGGTCATACTCATTGGTGTTCTTGGCGGCATGATGGCCTATGGCTTGATCGGCATTTTTATGGGACCTGTTCTGTTTGCCGTGTTTTATGAGCTTTTCAAGGTCTGGATCGACGCCCCTGCAGAAGCTGAAAGCGCGGCTGAAGGAGCCACGAAATGAGAAAGACGATTTGGACCACTTTGGCCGTCATTCTTGTTTTTCTTGTCTGGTATCTTGTCGCTGACCGAAAAACGCCGTTTACCGGGAATGCCAGAGTAAAGGCCATTGCGACCCAGATCGTTCCACAGGTCACGGGTACAGTGACCGAAGTTCTTGTCGAAAACGGACAGATCGTCTCGGCAGGTGATATTCTGGTTCGGATCGACCCCAGGCCCTACGAAATTCAACGCAACAAGGCGGAAGCTGATCTGGAAGCGGCAACGCAGGAGGTGGGTGCATCCTCGGCAGAGGTAAGAGCCGCGCAAGCCAAACTGGCGCGGGCCCAGAGCGATCTGGACACAATACGCATTCAAACAGAGCGTGTTTTTGCGCTGGAAAGAAAGGGATTGATCGCCGTCTCAAAAGCCGACGATGCCCGAGGTCAACTGGCAGAGTCCGAGGCAAATTACGAGAACGCCAAAGCGGATCTTGAAAAAGCAAAGCAGAGGCTGGGTGACGACGGGATCGAAAATCCAAAAATTCAGCGCGCGTTAGCTGCCTTGGCGGATGCAGAGCTAAACCTGGAATGGACTGAACTGCGTGCTCCGGCGACGGGTGTCATATCCAATCTGTTGATCGCCCCGGGTACGTATGCACGGTCCGGTCAGGACCTTTTGACGTTCCTGGATGCAACCGACATATGGATAGAGGCGTATTTTACGGAAAACAACCTAGGCCGGGCTGGGGTGGGTTCTCCTGTTGATGTCGTGTTGGATATGCACCCCGGTCAAATTATCCCGGGTGTCATTGAGAGCTTCAGCGCGGCTGTATCCTTGAGCGGTGGCGATGAACCTGGCCAGTTGGCCAGCCCGCCAAGTACCAAGGGGTTTCTGCGCGAACCAGAACGGTTTCCCGTTCGGATCGTGCTGCCGGGATACGAGGCCGGAAACGCCGAAGACGAACTGCGCTTCCAACTCAACGGGCAGGCCGACGTGATCATGTATTTGAGCGACAATTCCCTGCTGAATGTGGTCGGCCGGACCTATATCCGTTTGGTCTCAATACTATCCTATGCCTATTGAGGATCGAAAATCCGTTATCCGGCTTGCGCTGGGTGTGACCGGCGTTTTCGCCTTGGGCTTGTTTCTTGGGTGGCCTTTGGCGGTTGTGGGAGCAGTTTTCACCGCGCTGTTCCTACAAGCGCCCACCGCGCTGCCGTTGGCGGCATTCGCAAAGCTGTTTGTTTTCTCTATAGGATTGATGTTCATCTCATTCCTGTTGTCGTCCGTTTTCGCTCCCTATCCCGTGGTATTCCTTATTCTGGTTGCCATCGGGATCATCCTGTCCTTCATGTGGTCAGTTTCAGGGGCCGGAGTTCTACCCGGTGTCATAGCACTCATGGGGGCGTTGATGATCCCGAACCTCGTTTTGCAATCGCAGGATCTGGCGCTTGTGCTTGTATTTTGGATACCGATTAACCTGCTATTTGCAGGTTTCGTATCCACGCTGATGTTTGTGATGATCCCAGCGGAACCTCAAACAGTCGCCCAAAAGAAAGCCGACGCGCCACCAGATTTTGACCGGTACCGGCGGATCGTCAGAATGTCGCTTGTGACGCTTCCATTTGCCATGGTGTTTTTTGTGTCCGGGGCATCTGCTTTGCTGGTTCTGTTCTTTGTCGCTCTTTTGAGCCAGCAACTGGCCGCCATGCCGTCGATGGGAAAAGCCGTCGCCAAAGCTATGCTTACGGCAAACCTGCTTGGGGCAGCGGTGTCGATCATTTGTTACGAGGTGAACGTGATCGCACCGGTTATTCTGACGCCCATTTTATTATGTCTGTTTTTCTGCTTCACCCTGGGAGCGCTTGGGAAGTCTCAGGCCGCACTCGCGGCAGCAGCCGGTTCGGCGTTGACAACGGTTCTGATTGTTTACGGTGGGTCGGTTGCACCGTTTTCGGATGAAGCTGACGTCAAAAGTATCACGCGCGTTTTGCAAGTTGCAGGGGCCGCTTTCTTCGTGATTGTCGCTTATGTCATAGTGGACGAGTTCTGGCCGGAGAGGGAAATGCAAGCTTCATGAGTTGCCTGAAGTAAAGCTTTCAGGCGTCCACTCCAGCAACAAGAACAATGTGCTTCGAAATCAGTGTTACTATCCAAGCGCGCGTCGACAACTCAGGTTAATCCCTTTCAGATTCAACGCTGTTCTTCCGAATTTGGCAAACACGGCGCGCTTTTATTGCGGGCAGAAACACGGGTGCGATCGAATAAACCATCGTCTGCCTAGCCCGCCAAGTAGACACTCAAGCAAAGCTCAGCGAAAGTCGGCGATGCGGACAAAGCGGACGCTCAATCGTTTGGCTTTCGCTCTGGTTTGTATTCTGGAAGCTTGGACAAGGCCGATTTCAACGCGTCGCCCCACACCTCGGAAATGGTGCGAAAGTACTGATCGTCGGGTTCGAATCTGGACCGTGTGCCGCCTTCAAGACTGTCTTCATCGTAAAGAAGAAGGTCAAGCGGAGCTCCGACAGATAGATTGGCCTTGATCGTGGAGTCGAAGCTGACAAGCAGGAGTTTCACAGTTTCCGCAAAGCTCATCTCCGGATCATAAGCGCGCACCAGAATTGGACGACCGTATTTCGTCTCTCCAATCTGAAAGAACGGAGTGTCAGCGCCAGCCTCGATAAAGTTGCCTTCGGGGTAGATCAGAAACAGGCGAGACGGGCCGCCTTTGATCTGGCCACCTAAGATGAGTGTCGCATGAAAGGCGCTGTCGGCTTGCTGACCGGATTGGGAATGCTCCTGTATGACGTCATTCAACGTAGCCGCGACCAGTTGCGCGACTTGGAACATTGTCGGTGCTTCCAGTATGGACGGCGAGCGATCTTCTGGCGCTTTGGTCCGCTCTTCCAGAAGGCTTATGGTGGCCTGAG
This sequence comes from Ruegeria sp. A4, assembly GCF_056543025.1. Taxonomy (NCBI): domain Bacteria; kingdom Pseudomonadati; phylum Pseudomonadota; class Alphaproteobacteria; order Rhodobacterales; family Roseobacteraceae; genus Ruegeria; species Ruegeria sp. A4. The sequence continues at coordinate 206,529 of NZ_JBQGAW010000003.1, forward strand.
TAGTCGCAAGGTTTCCGGCCGTTAGGATAGTGATCGACCGATCGCCATCAACTGTCCAATTTAACATCTTGTTGAAGGTCGAAACATTATCGACGCCTGCATTCGTGCGCGTGTCGGACATGAACACCAACCCGCGATTCAGCCGCATACCCACAGCATAGGTCATCAAATTCTCCGTTATTGCTGTGCGACCTGCAACTGCACTGTCAATTGCTCACCCGCTGCCCCAATTCTGTTCCCTATTACTGGGGCAGCTTGGGAATAGTCCAGACCGGTCGCGACGCGTACGTATCGATCGTCAGGTGAAATCCCGTTTGAAACGTCGAACCCAACCCACCCAAGCCCGTCCAAGTGCACCTCGGCCCAGGCATGGGTCGCGTCCTGTAGTTCCGTTTCGTTCATCATCAGGTAACCCGATACATAGCGTGCAGGAACTCCAATCTGTCGCGCGCAGGCAATGAAAATATGCGCGTGGTCCTGACACACGCCGCACCCGGATTCGAGCGCGTCTTCTGCGCTCCAGCCCGGGTGCGAACTTCCAATCTCGTACACGACCTGAGTGCGAATGCTTTCGGAAAGGGCATGCATCTTTTCCAGCGGTTCGCCTTTGGGCAACGCGCCTATCACTTCGGCAACCCCTTTCCCCGGCGTTGTCTGCGGGGTGCTCCTTTTGAATAGCCACAATGGAGTCGACCCTTCGTGACGCCCGAGGACGCCATGTGTGTCTTCCACTTCTACAACGCCTTCTGAAATCAACAAGATGCTTTGGGTGTTTACGTCGAAACTGATCAATTCCACGGTGTTGCGGTGGTAGTCTTCAAAAGTCAGTTCTTTGCGCCCGCCAGTGATTTGGGTGCTCCAACTTACAATGTTCTGGTTGCGAAATGACTTTGGTGTCTTTCTCAGCTGTTGCAGCCCGAAGGGAACGGGTGCATCGAAATCGTATCGTGTCTCGTGTCGAATGTGCAGTTTCATTGGCTACTCGTAGAACCTGTAATCAACCTCGATCTGTCGACTTAAGCTGCCGAGATCTGTCAGAAAATCCTGAATGTACTCATGCAGACCGATTTCGAAGATTTCAGAGATTTTTTGATCCAGGTATTTCTCGTAGAGGCCATTCGAGGCCTCGCAGGAAGGCCCGGCAAAGCCATAGTCTTTCTTTAGGTAAGAAAGGTTTTCTTGAATTTTTCTGCAGCAAAAGTGAAGGCTGCGCGGCATTCGCTGATCCAAGATCAAAAACTGTGCGATATCAGACGGCTGGGTTTTCTCACCGTGGGTCATTCGATATCCTCCGCCAGCGCCGACGGAACGGAGAATGCTTTCCCATTGGATGTTGTCCAGTGATGAGCCAACTGAGAAAGCTGTGGGCAGAAGAACGTAGTATTTCACGTCCAGAATGCGTCCGGTATTGTCGGCTCGTTCGACGAACGTACCAATGCGGGTGAAGTCGAAAATGTCATTGCGTAGCATCGTGCCCAATGTAGCGCCACGAACCAGGGCCGCCTGTTGGCGAATAAGCTCCAGCGTCGCAGGCAGGTCCCGCTCATTCACGCGGCGCTTCATGACATCATCAATCTGCATCCAGGTAGAGTTTACTGCGCTCCAAACATCGTGTGTCAGTGCGGTTCGAACAAGACGCGCATTGTCTCTTGCCTGCTTGATGACTGATTTGATCGAGGATGGATTATCCGCATCACGCATCATCCAATCCACCGCGTTGTCTTTCGAAACATCATCGTATTTGGCGTGGTACCCATCCAGAACGCCGGCCGTTTTCAGAACAGAACCCCATTCTTCGGTCGAATTCTTGGTGCGGGTCAACGCCATCCGCTGACCTGTTTCAAGCAGCCTGGCCGTGTTTTCCGCTCGTTCCAGGTAGCGGGACATCCAAAACAACCCACCAGCAGTTTTTCCCAGCATGGTCAGTCCTCCAGAACCCAGGTGTCTTTGGTTCCACCGCCCTGACTCGAGTTTACGACCAATGACCCCTTTTTAAGTGCCACGCGGGTCAGGCCGCCGGGAGTGATCTTGATCCCCTCAGGCGACACTAATACGAAAGGCCGCAGATCGACATGTCTGGGGGCCAGCCCCGAGCGCGCGAAGATCGGAACGGTTGAAAGCGACAGTGTCGGCTGAGCAATATAGTTCGCTGGCCGCGCTTTGAGCTTGTCGCGGAAAGCTGAAATCTCTTTCTTGCTGGCGGTCGGGCCGATCAACATCCCGTAGCCGCCAGACCCGTGCACTTCTTTCACAACAAGGTCGGAAAGATTGTCCAGTACGTAGGACAGAGATTCGGGATCGCTGCAACGCCACGTGGGAACATTTTGAAGCAGGGGCTTTTCACCCGTGTAGAATTCAACGATTTCAGGCATGTATGAATAGATCGCCTTGTCATCGGCTATGCCTGTTCCCGGGGCGTTCGCAATCGTGATACCGCCAGCGCGATAAACGTCCAGAATACCCGGCACGCCCAATGCGCTTTCGGGGTTGAAATTCAACGGGTCCAGAAAGTCGTCATCCACTCTGCGATAGAGAACGTCAATGGGTTTATAACCTCTGGTGGTGCGCATGCAGACACGCCCGTTTACAACCCGCAGGTCGTGACCTTCGACCAATTCCACGGCCATCTGATCTGCCAAGAAGGCGTGCTCGTAGTAGGCTGAATTGTAGATGCCAGGCGTCAACACGGCGACAGTGGCCTCTCCCTCGGCGCAAGCTGGCGCGCATGCAGCCAAGGACCGTCTTAAACTACGCGGGTAATCGGAAACATTCCGGACATTTGTGGCGCTAAACAGTTCCGGGAACATTTTGAGCATCGTTTCCCGGTTCTCGAGCATATAGCTCACACCGGACGGCGTACGCGCATTGTCTTCCAGCACAAAAAACTCGTCCGGCCCGGTTCGCACCAAATCAACACCGACTATGTGCGTATAGACCTTACCAGGTGGCGTGATGCCCAACATCTGCGGCAGGAACGCTTCGTTTGCGGCGATCATCTCAGCTGGCACACGGCCAGCGCGAACAATTTCCTGACGGTGGTATATGTCATGAAGAAACGCGTTGATTGCCCGAACTCGCTGTTCGATACCTCGTTCCAGCCGCTGCCACTCTCGTGCCGAAATGACACGTGGCACGATATCAAACGGTATCAGTCGTTCTTCTGCCTCTGCTTTGCCGTAAACATTAAAGGTGATGCCCGTCAGCCTAAAAACTTCTTCGGCTTCACGCTGTTTCGCCCTCAGCCGTGATACGTCTTCAGCATTGAACCAGCGGCCGATCTCTTCATATGGACCTCTGAGTGATCCATCGCCGTTGAACATTTCATCAAAATACTCACTCATGTGTTAAGTTTCACGCTCAAATCAGAATTTTCAAGTCGTTCAGGCTCGATTTGATACTGTCGTCGTAAGTAACGTCTAATTTTCAGGCGAATTGAATATCGTGGTGATCCTAAAACCGTGGCGTTGTTCGCGTTTCCAGCTGTTGAAGCACAACGCAGCGAACGGGCAAATGAAGCCGATAGATATTGCCAATTTTCGGTAAAGGGTGACCGGCCAAACTCGGATAGAGAGCGTTAAGTTCGCGCCAAGACGCCACGAACTCCTCCAATGGCTTCATCAATCAGCCTAGCCATTTTGAGTAATCGCTGACCAGAAGATGTGTTGGCGCGACGTCCTCCTGAACCTCGGCAAATCGGCCAATTGGGTCGCGAAAAACATTGTCGGTCTCGTCGTCATTGACGGTCGAGACCTCGCCGATCAGCACATCGCCACCTTCGCCCCAAAACGCGTGCCAATCACCAGGGCGAAGGGTGACGCTTTCACCAGGGGCCAGGCGCAGTTTCTCGCCCGGGCCGTAATCGCGGCGGATACCATCCAGCCAGACTACGCCGCCGCGATCCTCTGCAAAACCACCGGTATCATCCGAGCCGAAAAGCTCGATCACTAGGGTCGCGCCACCACGGTTGATGATATCTTCTGCCTTCAGAACATGCGTGTGCATCGGCGAAAGCTGATCCTGCCGTGAAATCAACAGCTTCTCAGCGTAACACATGCCGCCGCCTTTTGCCAAGTCGCTCTGCAGACCGTTGCGCAGGGTGAAAAGAAACAGGCCCATCCGATCAAAATCGCCGTCGCCGTAATCAGTGATATCCCAACCGCAACGCGCGTCGATCACGTGACGGGCATCGCTTTCACGAGCCTTAAATTCTTCTGGCGTCCAATAGGCAAACGGCGGCAATGTGAAACCGTGAGAGCGAATTAGCTCATTTGCTTGCGCCATAATCTCGTTGATGCGCGAACGTTTCATGCGGGCACTTTTTGAATCTTGAGAATTTCAATCACCATTGCCGCTGTCCAAGTGAAATCTCCACCCCCACACGGTTCACCGCTGATGGGATCATAGTATTCCGCAAAGCCGCTTTTCTCAATGAGGCGCAAGCTGCCAGCAAGGATACGTTGTGCCATTGCTTGCTGTCCTGATTGGATCAGCCCTTCGGCAATCATATAGTTCACGACCAGCCATGTCGGTCCACGCCAATAGCGTTTACTGTCAAAGGCGTCATCCGCCGGGTCGTGGCTTGGCACCAGATAATCGCATCGCTCGGACAGCAAGGCGATCCTTCGCACCAGGGCTTCGGCACGCTCGGGAGGCACCTGAGCAATTGCCGCAAGTAACCCGCCGACCGTTGGCGTGTCTTGCAGAATCCCGGCAGCGCGGTTGTAACACGTGTATTGTCCAAGATTTGCATTCCATAAGCTTTCCAACGCTTCACGGCCCTTGGTGGCCATTTCGCGCGCTTCAGAGGCCATGGCAGGAATACCCAAAATCTCCGCTAATTCCGCAACATCGTCGCAAGACCGAATAAGGATGGCATTGAACCCCGGGTCAACCAATCGGAAAGGCGAGGCGTCATGTAGTTTTGTGTTATCCCATCGCAATCCGCGGAAGTGTTCCACCAACCAGATATACCTTTGGTACTGATCATCTGTCGGGCGATGATCGGGATTGGCATGTGTTGTATCGCGTCGCGTGAACGGTGCTATGCCCTCAGTCGGTACAGCATCCAGCCCTTCGTCCCAGTCCACCGAGTTGTCTCGCCCGGATTCCCACGGGTGAATGATTGCCACCAGCCCGGTGTTTTCTGGATCGCGGTTGCGGTAAAACCACTGATGCCATGCGTGGACCTTGGGCAGAAGTTCAGCAAGCCGCGTCCGGGCGGCGGCTTTGTCTTCGGCGCGATTATAGAGTTTGCGCAGGGCAAGACCCGCAACCGCCGGCTGGGTGATACCGGTCGTCGGCACAGCTTGGCCGGTTTGCCAGACGTCAGGACCGGGGAAATACCCATCATCGGGTTCGTGAAATACGATATGGGGCACCATACCGTCTTCCCACTGATGGGCCATTAGGGTCTCGACCTCGACCCAAGCCCTGTCCATGTCGAAATGCGAAAAGCCTAACGCAGACAATGCGCTATCCCAGTTCCACTGAAAGGGATAGAGACCGTGGGTAGGCACGGTATAACTGCCACGGTCGTTGCCTTCCATTACTTTGCAGGCCTGATCGATCAGCACTTGGCTCATCGTGGTTCTCCTTTACGCAACGGCCAGAGTTGTTTTGGGGTCAAACCAGCGTCCGCGACCCTCTTGCGGCGCCAAGGTGAGTACGTCACCGGGTTTCACGTCGAGCTCACTATCCAGCACAGCGCGGAATTGGTGCCCGTCCACATCGCAAGTCACCAGCAAGTGCGCGCCCAGAGGCTCCACAACTTTGGCCCGCGCTCCGAAACCCTGATCTGCAATGCGCAGATCTTCCGGTCGAATCGCCCATTTCAGCTCTTTGCCGTTTGCCGGCCCGTCAATGTTTTGCCCTGCCACATTCCAACGCCCGGAACCCGCTGCTTCGGCAGGAAGGAAGTTCATTGGCGGATTGCCGATAAAGCCGGCCACAAACTCGGCCGCAGGATCCCGGTACACCTCGATAGGCGAGGCGGCCTGAACTATTTTGCCCTGATGCATGACGCTGATCCGGTCAGCCATGGACATAGCTTCGACCTGATCGTGGGTCACGTAGATTGCTGTGGTTTTACTTTCAGCCAGAACACCCTTCAGCTCGGCCCGCATCTCCATCCGCAACAATGCGTCAAGGTTAGACAGCGGCTCGTCCATCAGGATCACATCCGGTTCCATCGCCAACGCACGGGCAACGGCGACCCGTTGGCGCTGACCCCCCGAAAGCTCGCCCGAATAGCGCTTCAGAAGCTGCTCGATATGCATCAACCCAGCGGTGCGTTCGACCCGACGTTTGACTTCCTCATCGGGCAGTTTCTGCATCCGCAGACCAAAGCCGATATTTTCGAACACCGTCAGATGCGGGAACACCGCGTAATTCTGGAACACCATCGAGATACCGCGATCCTTTGGCGACAGGTGATCCACCCGGCGACCACCGATCCAGACCTCGCCGGTGGTCGCTGTCTCGAGCCCGGCAATGATACGCAAAAGCGTGGACTTGCCGCAGCCCGAAGCACCCAAAAGCACCATGAATTCCTGATCCGAGATGGTCAGGTTGATGTCGTACAGAGCCTGGTAGGACCCAAAGTTCTTGGCGATGTTTTTGATCTGTATTTCAGCCATAACAGTTTCCTTTCAGCCACCGCTCAGCGGTTGGCAATACCCCACATGGCAAAGAGATATTTGCGCACGGCGAAGATGAATATCAGTGCAGGCACCACGAGAATGAACCCGCCTGCAAATTTCAGATGCAGCGGTGCTTCGCCCAGGGTCTGCAACAGGAACGCGGGAAGCGTCCGGTTTTCGATGGTCAGAACGGCGGCCGCGAAAACCTCGTTCCACGAGATCACGAAGGCAAAGATAGCCGAGGCCGTGATCCCCGGGAGGACCAACGGCAGGATCACCTTGGTAAAGGCGGTCAGACGCGTGCAGCCCAATGTCCAGGCCGCTTCTTCCAGCTCAAGCGGAATACCTGAGAATAGCGAAAAGGTTATGAGCACCGCAAAGGGGATTGCCAGTGTGGTGTGGACAAGGGCCAGACCGAAGGCTGTGTCATCCAGACCCGTGCGGATAAAGAGAACCGCCAGAGGCAACGCCAGCAGTGGCAGTGGGAAAGCCCGTGTCAGCAGGATCAACAGGCGGAACAGTTCCTTCCCCCGGAAGTCGAACCGTGACAGGGCATACCCAGCCGGGGCTCCGATCGCGATGGACATCACCATCGTCATCAAAGCAACCACAACTGAATTCCACAGTGCCGCCAGCATTCCCTGGAACCCCGCAAAGAATTCCAAGGATCCCATGTCAAATTCCGGGAGGAAGCTCTTGGGGAAGCTGTTCACAGTATCCGGTGAGGACATCGTGTTCACAAACAATAGGTAGAGCGGGACGATCACCCAGGCGCACAGCAGGATAACCCCGGCCCGGTAAAGCCCTTTGCCCGCCTTACGCGCGTCGGGGGCAACTACGTCTGCAACAGCCGTCATATCGTGGCTCCTTTCGGGACGCGCAAGGCGCGCATAATGATCAGAGTGAAGACGATCGAGATAATCAGAACGATGATCGCGAGTGCTGCTGCTGCACCGCCATTTTGCAGATCAAACTGATAGGCGTAGATCTCGCCCATAAGCACCGGGAAAATCGTGCCCCCAAGGGCGGCGACCACGGCAAAAACCTCAAAGGCAAGGATGACGCGCAGGACCAGTGCCGTTTGCAGGGACGGGCGCAAAAGGGGCAGGGTGATCCGCGTGAATTGCTTCCAGCGCGAGGCTCCAAACACATCCGCAGCCTCGTAGTATTCCTTGGGGATCAGACCGATGCCCGCCACAAGGATCACAAGCATAATCGCGGTCGCGCGCCAAATCTCGGCCAGCATAATCGCAAGGAATACAATCCAGGGGGTCTGATAGCTCAGCAAACTCACAGGTTGGTCAGTGACACCCAATCCCACCATCATCGAATTCAGGAAGCCTGACTGCTCGAAGATAGCCAACCAGATGATACCAGCTGCAAGGTCCGAAATGCCCAGCGGGATGGTCCAAATGTACAGAACCAGATCGCGACCCCTTTGCATCTTCGTGACCATTGTGGCCATCAGAAGCGAAAGGGCCAACTGGATCGGCACCACAGCCGCTGCCAGAAGAAAAGTGTTCTTCATTGAAATCGGGAACTTCCAGTAGTTCACAACCTCGCGAAAATTATCCAGTGAGAAACCGCTCTCGGTTCCAAAAGCCTGCTGCGCCACCAACGCAAACGGGTAAAGAAAGAACAGGCAGAGAAACAGAGTCACCGGGAGGATCAGAAGGTATGGCAATAGCCGCGCTTCCATCGGACCGCTCCTTCAAGTTGGGAAAATGCTGGGGAGCCGGGCCGCTATTTCAGTGGCCCGACCGTTGGAAGGTCTTACTCGACCGGGCACGCGCCTTCCGAAGGCGCATCAGGTGCCCAGCAGGGCGCGCCGGTTTCGGTCATGATTTTTTCAAGCTGTTTCTTCTGATCATTCAAGACTTGCTCGATGGGCTGGCCAGCCAGAACAATGCGTTCAAACGTATCTACGTAGACACGATTGAAATCACCACCCATGCTGCCCAGACCTGCGGGCAACAATCCAGGATTGGCATCTGCCGAACCGCTCATCTTGGCAACGGCTTCACCGGCAGCTTTTACCGAAGGCGGCAAATCGTCTGGCAACTCGACGTCAACTACAGGGAAGAAGTTAGTGGCTCTCAGAGTTGCGATCTGCGTCTCTGGCTGCATCAGATAAGTTACTAGAGCTTTGGCACCTTCTGCATCCGGCGCGGTGCGCGGGATGGCAACACCTGCCAGAACAGGCATGAAGCCACGGCCGGTCGGACCTGCGGGCGCCGGTAAGGCGACGAAATCATCGGGGCGTTCATTGAATGCCTGCGCCAGGCGTGAGGTGTGATCGAAGACGATCCACGCATCTCCGTTCAATAGCTGTTCCTGCATAAACGAGAAGTTGGTTGATGCAGGGTTCGTATGGCTCCAAAGCTCTTTGAACTTCTCCCATGCGGTCACAGCCTCGGGCGAAGCAAACGTTCGCACGACACCGTTAGTGTAGGAGGGGTAAAGATAGCCTTGGAAAAAACGGTGTTTCAACCCTTTGGGCCCAGCCGGAAAACCGAATTTCTTCTGACCAGTCGCTTGTTCGACATTGGCTGTCCATGCGATCAACTGGTCATAGGTCAGCGCGTTAATGTCTGCACCTTCTGGCAGGTATTGCAGCGCTTCCTTGTTGGCGGCCATGATATAGCTCGCTTGCATCCACGGCATGTATTGCAGGCTGTCCGTTCCCAGCTTAGCCAGATCGTTGAAAGTGTCCGACGCCGACATCACACCCAGATCGCTGAGATCCATCAGATCATCAGGGTTCATTGCCGAGAAGTTGCCGTGCAAAGACCCCAGCAGATCAATACTACCCGAGCCCGCCTGCAACTCGGCTTGGAGCCGGGTCAACCAAGGGCCATCTTCGTTTGGCTGGTAATCAACTTCGCCATCAAATCCACCAAGCACCTCGGCCCGCATGGCTTGCGCCTCTTCAGCAGGACGGGCTTGGGTCGACCAGAACAGAGTTTCGGCTTGTACGGCAGCTGCGCCAACAAGAATAGCCAAACCTGATACGGCACCCGCAAGTTTCGATTGAATGGACATGTTTTCCTCCGTTTGTCTGAGGCTGGCCAAAATCTGGCAACCTCCCTCCCTCGCCGACAATCTTGGATCAGTCTATGGCGAATGTTGGCACTATGATATATCGTTTTATCATGAGTCAAGTCGGATAGCCCGTTTATTTTTCCATATTTTACTTGAAGTATTCGATTTCGACTGCAAAATAGACAAAACGTTATACCTGAAAAAACTCATCCATGGCGAAGAAACCCACCCTATCCAGCGTTGCCAAAGAAGCTGGCGTGTCAGTTCCAACTGTTAGTCAGGTCTTGCGCGACACAGGTCGAATTTCAGAAAAAACGCGTCAAAAAGTTTTGAGCGCGGCTAAGCGGCTTCGATACGTTCCAAATCACGCTGCGGCCACAATGCGATCGGGCGACAATCGCGAAATCGGCTTTATCCTTAACAAGTTGGCAAACCCGTTCAACGCAGAGGTCGTTAGCGGCGCTGTTAACCTGCTGGAGGCCGAGGGCTTTATGGTTTCGGTCCTCGATGCTCAAGGAGACCTTCAACGCCAGGACCGCCTTCTGGAAGCCTGCATCAGATTTGGTCGACGTGGTCTGATCTGGGTTCCGGCACTCAACACCAGCGGGGACGCCATGGGGCTTCTGGATGCTCACGGTGTTCCTGCTGTCACATTCATGCGAAAGGTGTCTCAGTCTCTGGATCACGTTGGTGTTCTAAACAAAGAGGCCCTCGTGCAGGCCACACAACACTTGATTGACTTGGGGCACAGGCACATCGCCTACTTAGGCGGAACCGAACAAACGTCTGTGCGCGAAGAGCGCATCGCCGGTTACCTGAGTGCCTTGGAGAAATTGGGCGGCGTGCATCCGGTTATCTGGCCATGCGAAGAAACCAAACGCTCTGGTGTTGAAGCAATCACCGCACTTCGTCAGCGACACCCTGAGGTAACAGGCGTTGTTTGCAATGGCGATGTTGTTGCACTTGGGGCATGCTTTGGCTTGATCCAATCCAACTTGAAACCCGGGCGTGACTTTTCAGTAGTAGGCTTCGACGATATCGAAGATGCCGCCGTCTCGACGCCTGGCCTCACAACAATGGCGATCAACCCAAAAAAATTGGGTACGCGATTGGCCGAGATCCTTCTGGACCGCATGCGAACACCTGAAATGCCAGTTCGTCATTTCGAGTATTCTGCAACCCTGACAATTCGAGGAACATCAGGGGCAGCCTCTGACCAATAAAATGGACGTCTTGGCTGCTGTTGCGCGTCCATTCCGGGTAACGCACTGTACTGTCCGTCTTGCTATGGCCAAGCAACAGTTGGACAACACGCAAAGTACCCGTTTTCTGATAGATCAACTGAACCAACGCCGCTTTGGTGCGTCTGGGTGAATGGGTTCTCTGGCTTGATGACGCTCATCCAATCGCTTAAACCTACTCTCGGACAAGCTTAGCGTATTGGCTCCGGGCCCAAGCTTCGACACCGCGCCGACGAACACATTATCCACTGCCATGATTGATCAACCGGTCTGCGGACGATGAAGTCGTCAGCTTGAGCTTATTGCCGCAAGGGGTCGTCTGCGAGGCGCGTGCCTGTGATCATGTTTTCGTTGTTTTTCCAGATGTGCGGTCATTTGACTGACCGCCAGAACTTCTTCAAACCCTTGTAAGGGTGCTCAGGAACGGCCGCGGGGAACAACCACGGGCATTGTGGGGCTCTCTCTTCTCGCGTTTTCGATAACAGCATAATGGCCGGCGAAGACAAAGGCAGATGCTCGCGCCGCGTCTGTGAGATGGCGGGAAAGCCCCGAAAGCGCCGGACATCCGGCGACCCGATCTGGCCCGCGTTCTGCAACGGGCAGAAAAACCGCGCCGAAAACCGCAGCGGGTGTCAGCCACGCTGCGGCTTTGATCGGGATGCGAAGCACCTAAACCTCGACTTTAACCTTGCCGATCGGGTTCGAGCAGCAGGCCAGAATGTACCCCGCGTCGATGTCGTCTTCCGAGATCCCTCCGTTGTGGACCATATGGACCTCTCCGGCAGTTTTCTTGACCTTGCAGGTCCCGCACACGCCGAAGGTACAGCCTGACGGAATGTTCAGGCCAACCGAGCGGGCGGCGGCAAGCACCGTGTCGGTCTCGGCAACCTTGGCCGTCACGCCCGAGGTCGCGAACAGGATCTCGGCGCTGCTGTCGTCGTCCAGAACAACGTCATCCAACTCGGGCTGATCCGCCTCGGTTTCCACCGGCGCGCCGAAGCTTTCCTGATGGTAGTTGTTCATATCAAAACCAAGACCGGCCAGCGCGTCGCGTACCGCTTGCATGAAGGGCTCAGGACCGCAGCAATAGACTTCGCGCTCAAGGTAATCCGGCGCCATCAGCCCCAGCATCAATTGGTTGAACTGACCCTGATATCCCGTCCATGGGCGGTAGCGGTCCGGCTCTTCCACCACGAATTTCAGGTCCAAACCATCCGTGCGGCTGGCCATCTGTTCCAAGCGCTGGCGGAAGATGATCTCGGATGGCCTTTTGGCGCAGTTGATGAAGACAACGTCCAGATCGCGGCCTTCGTCCCACATGCAGGTGGTCATCGACATCATCGGTGTGATGCCTGAGCCAGCCGAGATAAACAGGAACTTGCGCGCATCGCTCAACGCGTTGGTGAACAGGCCCGCAGGCCCAATGGCCTTGATCCGCATGCCGGGTTGAAGATTGTCAAGCATCCAGCGCGTGCCGATACTGTCGGGTTGCGCTTTGGCGGTGATGGTGATCGACCGCGGCCGCGACGGCGACGATGAGATCGTGTAGGTGCGATGCACAACGCCTCCGGGCTGGTCGGGCGCCGGAATCTCGAGCGTCAGGAACTGACCGGGGTGATAGGCGAACTGCGCCCCCGAGGGGGCACGGAACGAAAAGCTGGCAGTGTTCGGCATCTCGGGCACGACCGAGACACATTCCAGCATCTCTCCATCCTGCCAGACGGCTGATGAAAGCGTGTTCAGGTCTTTCATCAGACTTACTCCGCCGCCATTGAGTCAGGGGCCAGGCGGGCCGACACTGTGTTGCAATACCAATCCACGAATTGCAGCACACCGGATTCCTGAATGGCTGAATATGGGCCGGGCACATAGGCCGGGCTGTTGATGCCCTGCTGGTTGTCCTCGACCACCTGTCGATCTTCGTCATTCGTGGCGACCCAGACTTCGGTCAGGCGTTTCACGTCATAGTCAACGCCTTCAACCGCATCCTTGTTGACCAGCCATTTGGTCGTGACCTCGGTCTCTGTCGGGCCGATCGGCGTGACGCGGAAAACAATCGAGTGATCGGCAAGAAAGTGGTTCCACGTGGTCGGATAGTGGAACTTCAAAAGCGATCCCGCATCCGCAAAGGGCGACCGGCCCAACCAACGGCGCACGGCGGATTTCCCGTCCATCGTATAGCTCTCGGCCCCTTCTTTCAGTGGCATCCGCGCCAGTCTATATTGGCCGTCCTCGTGCAGATAGAACTGCGATGGCATACCCGCAGCCTGGCACCTGTCGAAATGGGCTTGCATATAGGCTGGGGTTTCGCCACCTTCGATCCCCGTCACACCCGGATCATCAGGGAAGGTCCGGCACAGCGCAGGGTGGTTTCCGCCGCAGTGATAGCATTCGCGATTGTTTTCCCAGACCAGTTTCCAGTTGCCGTTCTCGATGATCGAGCTTTCAAAGGCGACCTTGGCATTCCCCAGATCATGCGGCTCAAGATACGGGCGGGCGATATTGGCGAACACGTCGAAATCCGGAGCCTCATCCGCCAGACAGATATAGACCAACCCGGCAAGCTCGCGGCAATGGACAGTCTTCAGACCATGCTGTTTGGGATCAAAGTCCGGCCCCATGTCGCGGGCCCACAGCAAAGAGCCGTCCAGCTCATAGGTCCATTGGTGATAGGGGCATACCAGCTTGGGCGCATTACCCTTTGCGGCCTTGCAAATGATCGATCCACGGTGGCGACAAGTATTGTGAAAGGCGCGGATCTGATTGTCTGCACCCCGTACGATGATCACGCGGTAGGCGCCTACATTATAGGTGACATAATCGCCCGACTTCACCAGCTCACACGCCGGAATGGCAAATAGCCAGTCGCGGTAGTGGATGGTTTCAAGGTCGGTCTGAAAAATCTCGGGATCGGTGTAAAACGCCTGCTCCAGAGCGTAACCCGGGTTTCGACGCGCCAACAGGCTTTGCATGTTGTTCACTTCTGGCTCTCCTGCCGCGCCCCGCGGCATTGCTTGGGCAGGTGACAGGGAGGAACCGTCCGGAGGCGCGCGAGCACCACGTCCGAAATCCGTGCCCCCACCGCCACCCGCGGTTTGACATATCTGAGAGGCTGGTTTCCGGACTTGAAAGGGGCTTGCACCCGGTTGCGACACCTTCCCGGGATCCTCGTCCCAGTGGTTGATTGTCGAACCTGACCTTCCTTACCGTTGCGGGGGCAGTGCCGGAATTCCACCGGCTTCCCAATTCTCCGCTGTCTGAGAATCAAACAGCGGCACCTCACGATGGCAGCCTACTTTTTACCCGCTTGGGCGCTGAAATGCTTGCGACATTTCCGGTTTCAAAACAGACATGGAAATTTTCCGGCAGCGTGGACGGCGCCGGGATCACAGTCCTTGGCACAGGGGCGTGGCAGGCCCGCCGGCATGGCGTTTTGCGGTGGCCGATGGCCTTGCGATGGATGCGGCCACGTCTGACATCGGCGCCGCCTAATTGTCCCCCAACCGCGACGGCGAAGGCCCGGCTGCTCTGATCAGAAACGAAACGCTGGGCGTCGCCTGAGCATGGCTGGAAAAGAGAGTGTCAGGCCAAATGAAGGAGGTTTGCAGCAAACCCTTTTAGGTGAAGTTGATCCGTTCGGGATAGTGCTGGCTTTCAATGGGGCAGGTGAAAAAGGCCAATATCCGTCATGCGAGAGTTGCCAGTCCATCCTGTCAACGGCCGGTAGAAAACCTCATTTTGTCCATAAAAAATTGTCTTTTTCGGGAAAAACCATTACGTTTTCCGAAAATGGTGGAAAACACCGGAGGCAGTAAGAGAGCAGATGCCAAAACCGAAAACAGGTGTTTTGCGGACAACAGTTCCTTCGCGCCTCATGGGAAAACGAGATGGCCTGTTTTTCCTCTGGGGGCAGATAGAACGCGCGCGCTTGAAGGTCGACGGCTGCGAACGCGCCGAGGGTGCAGCCCCGGACGGGCCAAGGGCGAACACGGCCGGTGAGGTCAAGGGATCGACGACAGCATTGGTGGACGAGTTTATTTTCTACTGACTTTTGTGATGAAACCGGGCCTGGCAGCCCTATTTCTTCTCGAAGAACAGGATGACTTCACCCAGACGGACGCCATAGCGTGAGACATAGGCGCGGTTCAGCAGACGGTCGTCATCCAGCAGCCACATCCAGTCGTCGAATTTGACACGCATGGTCCCGTCCTTGATCGGCAGGTCGATCTTGTATTTCCAGTTGAACGTATCCCCGCGTTCAATCCCGCTGGCGGTACCCAGTACGCCAGGAGCCGTACCGGTCCACGCATCCTCTCCGGTTTTGGTCAATGTCCAGATGCGTTGTTCCGTCGCGCCATCGTCGTAGACGAAGTCTTCGACCAGTGTCAGGGTTTCGCCGTCCCATGTCCCGTCGATATCAACCGTGAATCTGCGGGGGATATTTCCCAAAACATCCTGAAACTGACCGTAGGCCACTGTTTTGCCTTCGAAAAATTCCTCGAGGTTCAACTGTCGGTCCGACAGAAACGTTTTGGGTACCTTCGGTTTGCTGGAGCAGGCCGCCAGAAGTGCAAGGCTTGCGATGGCGACGCAGGCGATGAAAGAGCGAAAGGTGATCATTGCAACGGCTTCCTTTCCGAAGTCGCGTCATACCCGTTTGACCCACTTGGATGAATCGGTTTCGAACTGGGGCTTGGACGCATTGTGGCGATCAGTTCCGCGACCTTGACGCCAAACTTGCGCATCTCGGACCGATTCATGATGACGCCGGTTTCTGTCAGATACATCCAATCGGTGACATCCAGTGTGTGTCCACCAGCGTCATCTGGCAGAATGATACGATAGGTCAGTTTCACCGTGGACCCCGAGATGATGCCCCGACCTTCGCCCACGATATCATCCGCTATTGCCGTGAACGTGTTGCCGGTTCCCAGCGTCAGGTACCATTTGCGGGTCATCTGTTTTCCGTTGGAATAGGTGAAGTATTCGGTCAGCGTGCCCGAGTTGCCTTGCCATTCGCCGGACATGCGCGCGACAAAGCTGTTCGACATTTTGCCGTTGGGGCCATAGATCAGGCCCTCGGACAAGATCTCTCCGTTCAGGTGCTTTTTCAGGGAAAAATCTGGCCCAGTGCCACTGTAATCGGACGGCGATTGCGCGCGAAAGCTCAGCAGCCTTGCACGGATGAAGACAGCGGTCAGAAGGACCAGAAGGATGATTGTGAAAGCGTTCATTTGCTTGTGACCTCGGTGGGCAGGGTCAACACCATCCCGAACGCTCCGACTTTCAGGATGCAGGGCAGCACCGCGTAGGCAAGATTGAGTGTTTCCAGTGCCTGTGCGGAATTGGTTTGACCGGGGGTGAAACCGCTGCGTTCCAGCAGCGGCAGAGTGAAAAAGGCAGCCAGGGCGAGGCCCAGTTTGCCAGCGAAGGACCAGATGCCAAACGCGGCTGATGCGTTCAGCCCGGCCCGTGTAAGCACGACCGAGAACATGGCCGGCAATACGACCATATCCGCGCCCAGCGCCGCGCCCGAGGCGAGACAGATCATTGCAAACCCCGCAAGGTTTCCTGCACTCAGTGTGGCAGCGCCAATAAAGCCGGCGATTGAGAGGGGCATGGCGATGATCAGAGTCTGTTTCGGGCCAATTCTGTTACTGAGCTTTGCCCAGAGCGGGACGCTCGCGCCTGCGCTCAGGAAGAACAGGATCAACAAAGGACCTGCCTTGCCCGGCAGTTGCAGCCGGTCTTCCACAAAAAACAGAAACAGGGTGGAGGTTATGGCAACCGGGAGGCTGTTGACCAAAGCCAGCGCAAGAAGGCGCAAGCCACCGGCCTGACCCAGACCTGCAAAGGACAGGCCTGAGCCGGTGATCGGTCTGCGACGCCAGATCGGGATCGTCAGTATCAGGGTCAGAACGGACAGCAGCCCCAGAAACGCTCCGAATGCGGGGTAGCCTTGGGAGTGTGCCCCGAAAGCAACCAACAGGGCCGGAGCGCTGGCTGCGATGACCACCCCGGTCAACTGCCCGCCTTCACGATAGGCGGCCAGTGTCATCAGCTCTTTCGGATCGGTTCGCTTCGCCAGAGTTGCGCTGCGACCATATAGAAGAATGGTTCCCAGGCTGTACGCCGAGAACAGCAAGATCAGGATCGCGACCAGTTCCGGCACGCTGGCACCCTGCGGCAGATTGAAAAGCAGGGGAAACCCGATCGCCAGCCCCAAAGCCGCCATCGCCGCAAATGCAAGCTGGCCGCCGGGCCATCGGTCGATTGCCCAACCGATCAGCGGATCCTGCACCAGATCCACCAAACGGATCACCAGCAGCACCGTACCAATGACCCCAAGGCCAATACCCAGGTTCACGGCTGCAAAGCGCGGCAAGTGGATATAAAGCGGGATACCCGCCGCAGCGAGCATCAACGCATAGAGACTGACCCGGGGATAGAGCATCACCGCCCCTGTAGCCTGCGCGTGAAAGACGCGGACCGCGTGTTGTCTCCCAGGAACACGGACATGAAACTGCGCTTGATGCCCGGATACGCCATGGTGCAGGTCTTTTGCCCGTTCAGCCAGAAACTGACCTTGTCGGGACCATCAGAAACCGCCAGATAACTGTCCCCTTTTGCCACGGCTTTGAAACACCGGTTCAGTTGGTCGCGAACGGGTGCTGAACGGCCGATGCGGTCCATCTCGTCAAGTGTCGAGTTGACCAGCGCTTTCTTCTTGATGTTCTTGCGATAGGTCAGTTGCAGGGCGATATCTTCGCTCCAACTGAACGGCGCACCTTTGGGCGTGTAGAGTTTGGCGTCATAGATTGGCAAACCCAGATAGCGGAACGTCGCGGTTCCGCGCAGTTGGGCATCGTTCAGTTCTTCCGTGACCGGTGACGCGACCAGCCCATTGGGGATCAGCAAGGAAAGTGCAAGAAACGCTGTGCGCCATATCGCCTTATTCAGCGGCAACAGATAGGGCCGGGTCTTTCCCAGGAATGCCATTTTCAGCTCCGATGGTTTGCGGGGCGCCATTTATTCGAGCAACGACATGCATCGCGCTGGCTATCCCGTCTTCGTGAAATCCGTGCCGGTTGTAAGCACCGGCAAACCAAGTTCGGTTCTGTCCCTGCATCTCGCGGATTTGCCCCTGCGCCTTCAGGGCGGCCTTGTCGAAGACCGGATGGGCAAATTCGACCTGGTCAAAGATCTTTTCCGCGGGAATTTCTGATGAAGCGTTCAGCGTTACAAACAGCGGGTCACTGTCCGGAATGTTCTGAAGCCGGTTCATCCAGTAGGTTACCCCCACATCTCCGGCTTGCGAACGATAGGTCCAGCTTGACCAACAGGCGCGCCGCTTTGGCATCTGACCTGGGTCACAATGCAATATGGCCGTATTGGGCTGGTAGCGGATTGCGCCCAATGCAGCGGCTTCCGCGGGGGTCGCGCCATCACCTAAAATGGCAAGCGACTGGTCCGAATGGGTGGCCAGGATGATTTCATCGAACTGATCCACGGCGCCCTGGCTGTGGATGGTGACGCCCATCTCGTCACGGGATACATTCTGAACGGGGCTGGCCAGACGTATTTCCGCCCCCCGCGCACGAAGGGCCGCGTCGATCCGGCGGACATACTCTATGCTGCCGCCTTTGACCGTGTACCATTGATGCTGGTTCGCACGACCACTTGCCAGCAAAGCGTGATTGCGGAAAAACTGCACCAAAGAGCGTGCGGGGAACTGATCCACGAACTCGACCGGAGTAGACCAGATGGCACCGCACATCGGCATCAGATAATTGTGCCGGAACCAGTGACCCAGCCGCAGCTGGTCCACCAATTCGCCAATCGTGGTGTCATCGTCCTTGGCGGCTTCGGGGGCTTCTTTGCCAAACCGCAGAATATCAGCGATCATTTTATAGTAAGCCGGACGCGCCAGATTGCGCTTTTGAGCGGTCAGTGTGCGCAGATTGTTCAACCCGTATTCAATGCGGCCATTGTCGATTGTCGCGCCAAAGCTCATCTCGCTTTCGATCACGGGCACGCCCAGCTCATCAAACAGCCGGGTCAGGTAGGGATATGTCGCATAGTTGAAGACGATGAAGCCCGTATCGACCGGTTGATCCCCGTTCTTTCCGGCCATCACCGTGCGGGCATGGCCACCAAGCCGAGGTTCGGCCTCATAGACTGTCACGTCGTTGTTTTCTGAAAGATAGTAAGCGGCGGAAAGTCCCGAAATGCCTGCACCTACAATCGCGATTTTCTTCCGTACGCCCCGGGGTTCGTCGAACATTCCAGCCTCTTTATGTGACAGTTTACAAAAAGATACGCAGGGTAGGCATAAGTGGATCAATCCGATTAGAAGTTTTTAACAGATGCACTACCTTATGGCTTCTGGTTTGAGCTTCCGTGACCTGCGCTACCGTTTTGATCCGAAGCGGATGCGAGGCCGTATTATCGTGAAACACAACTGAATCGGCCCACACATGAGCAGCTTTGACGGGAAAACCATTTGGATCATCGGCGCAAGCGAAGGGCTGGGTCGCGCTTTGGCGCATGCGCTTGGCCAACAGGGTGCTTCCCTGATCCTGTCTGCGCGCAATCTTGAGCGGTTGTCCGAACTGTGTTCTGAACTGCCGGATGCGCGCGCGATCCGGTGCGATGTGACCGAGTTAGACTCTGTTCGTTCGGCTGTTGCCGAGGCGGGGCATGTCGACGGGCTGGTTTACAATGCAGGTGCGTATGACCCCATGCGTTCGGCCGAATGGGACACCGAGGCGTCGCTCAGGATGAGCGATGTGAACTATCTGGGTGCGCTACGGGTTCTGGGTGAAACCGTTCCGGGTTTTGTCCGGGCAGGCCAGGGAGAGGTTACTTTGATCGGGTCACTGGCCGGGTATCACGGGCTGCCCGCCGCAATCGGGTACGGAGCCAGCAAGGCCGCGCTGATTTCTCTGGCCGAGACGATGCGACACGACCTGGCGGGTACTGGCGTGACGGTGCGTATCGTCAATCCGGGCTTCATCAAGACCCGCCTGACCGAAAAGAACAGTTTCAAGATGCCGATGCTGATGTCGCCCGAGGATGCGGCGGATCGCGTGGTCAAGGCGATGGCGCGTCGTCGTTTCCGTACGGATTTTCCGGCACCGTTTTCCTGGTTCATTCGTCTGATCGACTGTCTGCCGGATCTGCTGGTTTATCGTGGAAAATAGACTCTAACAAAACTGTCCCTGACAGAACCAGCCTGCGGACATGGTGCCGCCATGGCCATAGAACAACCACAGGCGCTCCCCTTGTTCTGTCACCACCACCCAGTAATCGCGTACCCCGCTGCGCCAGTTGGGGTCATCCAGCCACCATTCCGGCGCGATGCGTTCCGGGCCGGTGGCCTGCGCCAGTTGCCAATCCCGTCCACGCCAGCGAAAGGTGCAGGGCACATTCGGGGTTTCCGGGGCCATCACGGGTTCGGGCTGCCACATCTGCAAGGGCCGGGGGCGCGGCGGGGCAGGCCAGTCGCGCGCGGGTTCCGACCACGCAGCCGCCAGCGTTTGCGCCGTTTTCTCGGGGATATGAGAGGCCGCAGGATGCCGCCGGGTGATCGCGTCCAGCCCGACCCGCGCGCCCAGCTTGGCCGTAAGGTCATCCACGGCTGTATTGCCCTCAAGCCGGTTGCGGGCCACGCGGCGCGCTTCGGCATGACCGGCGATGGTGCGGGCGTGGATGGGTTCTGTCTGGATCGCTTCAAGCCGCAGCAAGTCGATGCCATAGCCTGCGTCGATCTTGTCAACTTTCATCTCTAACAAAGGGCGAATGCGATTTTTGTCATAGGTCGGACGGGCCAGGCCGATCTCGATGATTTCAGCGGCCTGATCCGCACGGTGGGCTTCCAGCCGCAGCGTGCGGGCCCCGCGCCCCTTCTCTTCCAGTTTGGTGCAGAGCGTTGGCAGAATCCGATCGACAGCGGCCATCACGTCTTCGACCAGGCCAATCGGGTTGGGCAGAGTCATCCGCACCGCAAAGTGATGTGGCGGACGGGCGGGCGAGACCGGCTCGGGCGCGCTGCCCATCGCCTGATCCAGACGCAACACCAGCCCGCGGCCGAACCGCCGTGCCAAACTGGCACGCGGCTGGCCCAGCAGATCACCGATCCGGCGCAGGCCCAGGCGGTTCAGTTGCGCCACGGTCTGATCGTCCAGCCGCAGCGCCGCGATGGGCAGGGGGCTGAGCGCGCCATAGGCCTGCCCCGGCGTGGCAATCCGCGCGCCACCGCCCAGCGCCATCACCTGTGGCGCGGCCCCGCCCCTGGTCCAGTGCCGCCGCTTGCTTGCCCGGGCGCGGGTGGCGCGGGCCTCTTGGTTGATGGCGTCGCCGTTGCGGTAAGACGTGGCCTCTTGCCCGGCATAGCGGGCCAGCGCCCAGGCCGCGCCCAGCGTGTCGGCGATACCCATCTGCACGCTCAGGCCCATGTCGGCGCAGTCGGTCTCAAGCACGCTCAGCAAGGTCTCTTCACCGCCGAACAGATGGGCACAGCCCGACAGGTCAACGATCAGGCCATCGGGGGCCTCTTCGGCCACCCATGGGCTGAACTTGCCCGCCCAGCGGCGCAGCGCGGTCAGAAACGCAGCCTCGACCGGGGCGTTGCGAGGGCGGGTGATCAAGCTGGCGCACATGGCATGGGCATCGCGTACCGGCTGACCCACGCGCAATCCGGCGGCCTGTGCCTCGGCATTCAATGACGTGACGATCTGCATGTTCGACTGTTCGGCCACAACGGCCAAAGGCCCGGCATGCAGGCCCCGCGCGGCGCGGACCAGCCGTTCGGCCCCCAGACGGGGAAACCACAGCGAAAGAATTCGGCGTTTGGGCATCGGCAGGCATCATTGATGTTCTTATTTTGTTCTTAATCCAGAATCACCTGCCGAGTCCACGCTTACCCGCAGGTCAGACGCTGAATAACACCAGCGTCGTTCACATAGACGTTCAGCCTGTCGATACGGTAATCCTGTGTGGCGATGTCATCCGGGCCCAAAACACGAGACCGTTCGGGAAGATCGGCCTGAATCGTCGACACGGGCTGACCGACCGTTTCGGCAAAGGGCTCGCCCTTGCAAAATGCCAGATCAACAGGAGCGTCTTCTGAGGTGGTGGCGACATCCTGCGGAACGCTTGTGTCTGCGCAGGCCGCCAGAAAGATAAAGATCGGTAAAAAACGGTGCATTGGCGTTCCTCATTCTGGCAATGTCGTTTCTGCAATATCAAACAATTAGCCAACCTGCCAAGAAAGCACAGTTGAAAACACCCTGTATTTGACGCAGGGTCGGGGCAAAAGTGACAGGGAGATAAGTACCATGCGTACCCGTGCTGCCGTCGCCGTACAGGCG
This sequence comes from Ruegeria sp. A4, assembly GCF_056543025.1. Taxonomy (NCBI): domain Bacteria; kingdom Pseudomonadati; phylum Pseudomonadota; class Alphaproteobacteria; order Rhodobacterales; family Roseobacteraceae; genus Ruegeria; species Ruegeria sp. A4. The sequence goes on from NZ_JBQGAW010000003.1 coordinate 228,822, forward strand.
GGCAAACCTTTGGAAGTGATGGATGTGAACCTTGAAGGCCCAAAGGCGGGCGAGGTTCTGGTTGAAATCAAGGCCACTGGCATCTGTCATACGGATGAATTCACCCTGTCGGGCGCCGACCCCGAAGGCCTGTTCCCGGCCATTCTGGGGCACGAGGGCGCCGGCGTGGTGGTCGAGGTCGGCCCGGGTGTGACCAGCCTGAAGCCAGGCGATCACGTGATCCCGCTCTACACCCCCGAATGTCGCGAGTGCGAATACTGTCTGCATCCCAAGACCAACCTGTGCCAGGCCATCCGCGAGACGCAGGGCCAGGGGCTGATGCCCGACGGCACCTCGCGCTTTTCGACGCTGGATGGCGATCCGATCCTGCATTACATGGGCTGCTCGACCTTCTCGAACCACACGGTTCTGCCCGAGATTGCACTGGCCAAGGTGCGCGAAGACGCGCCGTTCGACAAGATCTGCTATATCGGCTGCGGCGTGACCACGGGCATCGGCGCGGTGATCAACACTGCCAAGGTTGAAATCGGCAGCCGCGCCATCGTGTTCGGTCTGGGCGGGATCGGTCTGAACGTGATTCAGGGCCTGCGTCTGGCCGGGGCCGATCAGATCGTCGGCGTCGACCTGAACCCCGCCAAGGTCGAGATGGCCACCAAGTTCGGCATGACCGATTTCGTCAACCCGTCCGAGGTCGAGGGCGATCTGGTGCCCTATCTGGTGAACCTGACCAAGGGCGGCGCGGATTACACCTTTGATGCAACAGGCAATGTCGGCGTGATGCGCGCGGCGCTGGAATCGGCGCATAAAGGCTGGGGTGAGTCGATCATCATCGGCGTGGCGCCCGCGGGGGCCGAAATCTCGACCCGTCCGTTCCAGCTGGTCACAGGCCGGTCGTGGCGCGGTACAGCTTTCGGCGGCGCACGTGGGCGCACGGACGTGCCCAAGATCGTCGACTGGTACATGGAAGGGAAGATCGAGATCGACCCGATGATCACCCACACCATGGGTCTGGACGACATCAACACCGGCTTTGACCTGATGCACAAGGGCGAAAGCATTCGGTCGGTGGTGATTTACTGACACCCAGAAATTGCAAGGGCGGGGTTTAACCCGCCCTTTTTGTCTCCTATCTTCAGGATATTGATAAATATTTAATAGAGTGACTAAATTGACCACTGAAGCAACGGAACGCCTGGCCGTTCTGATTGACGCCGAAAACGTTCCGGCAAAGCATGTTGCCGAGATTTTCGAAGAAGTTGCCACATTGGGTGAGGCAAGCCTGCGCCGGATCTACGGAGATTTCTCGGGCGGTACGCCGCAGGGTTGGAGCGCCGAGAAACTGGCGGAATACGCCATCGTACCGCACCAGCAATTCGCCAATACCACTGGCAAGAACGCCGGGGATATCGCCCTTGTGATTGATGCCATGGATATATTGCATTCCGGCCGGTTCGGTGGGTTTGTACTGGTGTCGTCAGACAGCGACTTTACCCGACTTGCCAGCCGGATCCGAGAACAAGGGCTGAGCGTGTTCGGGATCGGCGAGGAAAAGACGCCAAAAGCCTTTGTCGCGGCTTGCAACCGGTTCATCTACATCGAGAATATCAAAAAGGAGGAGGTGCAGGCGAACGATTCCCCGGAGAAAGCTAAGAAGCCCTCTGCCAAACAAGAGCTGAACCATGCTTATCAGTTGATCCGGAATGTCGTGCTCAAATCCGAGGAACCGGACGGATGGGCGGGCCTTGGCTGGGTCGGCAGTCAGCTCGGCATGAACTATCCGGATTTTGACACGCGAACCTACGGCTTCAAGCGGCTGAGCGACTTGGTACGAGCCACCGGGAAGTTCGAGGAAACAGGCGAAAACGGTGGCCGGAAGATCAGACTGAAAGATCAGTAGCGGCCGCCCTACGACCCCGGCCGCGCCGAGGCGCCGGTGTCGGAACGCGGCGAGCGGACACGCAGAACCGGCTTGTTCGGCGATACATTGGCCCGGCTCTCGCGCCAGACAACGAACACACCGGACGCGATGATGATGCTGGCCCCGACTGCGACCCACATGTCGGGCGTTTCGCCAAAGAACATCATGCCGAATATCGTGGCCCAGATGATCTGGCTGTACTGGCTGGGGGCGATGACGCCGGCGGGCGCAGCCCGATAGGCCAGAATGATCAGGTGCTGGGCGATCACGGAAAACACGCCGACCAGCGCCATCATGGCCAGATGCAACAGGGACGGCGGCTGATAAACGGCCGGTTGGGCCAGGCTCATGACCACGATCGCCAGCAGCATCGGATACAGGATCAGGACGGCCGAGCGTTCCTCGTTCCCGATCTTGCGCACCAGCACCGATGCGAAGGCGCTACAGAATGCGGCCATCAGGGCGGCCAGATGGCCGAGCGTGATATCCGTTGCGCCGGGGCGCAGAACGATCAGCACCCCGATCAGACCCACGCCAACCGCAGCCCAGCGCTGGGCCCGGACGACTTCGCCCAGTATCGGAATCGACAGGACCGTGACGATCAGCGGGAAAGAAAACAGCAACGAATAGACCTCGGCCAGGGGCAGGACCGAAAAGGCATAGAACGCGCAGGACATGGCCGTGACCATCAGACCCGAGCGCAGCAACACCAACCAGGGGTGATGCGGCAGGAAGTTGCCCGTGGTCCGGTCCGTCAAGATCGTCACTGCCATCGGGACAAAGGAAAACAGCGTGGCAAAAAAGATGATCTGCATCACCGAGTAGGTCCCGCCCAGCGTCTTGATCAGCGCGTCATGGGTGGCAAAGACCGCAAAGCCCGCGAATGCATAGCCAAGACCCCGGAGGGTGGTGTTCTGAGTGCTCATGGGTCGGCCTCGGGTGATGTGTCGATGTGAAGGGGCAGCGCAAAAGGGGCTGTCTTGTCTCTGACTAACCCTATTTCCTCGACCCGCATAGCCCCTAATTTACCGCTAACATCGCAAGGCAGCCATGACGTGGGCTCAACGCAGGATCGGTGGCGCGTCCTTGGGCTGGCGGGCCGATTGCACCCCAGCCTTCATCCCAACACCGATGCGGCGCGCCAGAGCGACCCATGGTGTGGCGGTTTCCGGAGGCAGGGTCTGGGTGGCGACCTTTTCGAACAGGTCCAGCCAATGGGCGAACATCTCGGGCTTTACGTCCGGTCGTTCGATATGCACCCGCTGCGGGTTGCCGTCATAGCTGCGCTCGAACAGGATGGCGTTGCGCCAGAAGGATGCGATCTTTTCCTCATGCGCGGGCCAGTCGGTGACATGGTTGGCGAATACCGGGCCAAGTACCGCGTCCTGCCGCACACGGGCGTAAAAGGCGCGAACCTGTGCGTTGATCTGCTCGGGCGTCGCGGGAAAGCGCGGCGGAAGGATTGGTCTGGTCATGGTGGCCTGTTTTCGACTCTGTTTTTTTGGCAGATAGGCGGTTCCGGCGTTATGTGACAGAGGTGGTATTGTCGCGCTGCCCCGGCGTCAGCAGGTGCCGCAACAGGGCCACCGGGTGTGCCCGCAGGCTCAGGCGGGTGGCGACGTAATCCTCGACCACCTGTTCACCCAGCGACATCTGCGGCAGATGGGCGGCGGGTTCGTCCAGCGCCTCGCCTTCCAGATCCTGCGCGAACAGGGGCAGAGGCCGGGCGGTGGCGATCGCCTTGGCCTGCCACAGCGCCTCGCGCCGGGTCAGGCCGCAGGCGGCAAAGGCATCGGCCTCGGCCAGCCGCTCGATCACCGAGGGGCCAAGGCCCGCGCGGCGCCAGACGTCGTCAACCTGATGATAGCCGTTGCCGCGCGCGGCGGTCAGCCAGCTGGCGTCCTCCTCGCTCAGGCCCTTGATCTGGCGGAAGCCCAGCCGCAGGGCCAGCCCGCCATGGCCGTCGGGCTCCATCACGTTGTCCCAGAAGCTGGCATTGATGCAGACCGGGCGCACCTGCACGCCATGTTCACGCGCATCGCGCACGATCTGGGCGGGGGCATAGAACCCCATCGGCTGCGAGTTCAGCAGCGCGCAGGAGAAAATCCCCGGATGGTGGCACTTGATCCAGGCGCTGGCATAGACCAGCAGCGCAAAGCTGGCCGCGTGGCTTTCGGGGAAGCCGTAGGAGCCGAACCCCTCGATCTGCGAGAAACAGCGCTCGGCAAATTCGGCGTCATAGCCGTTGCGCTGCATCCCGCGCAGGAACAGGGTGCGGAATTCGCTGACATTGCCGTGTTTCTTGAAGGTCGCCAGCGACCGCCGCAGCCGGTCGGCCTGTTCCGGCGTGAAGCCCGCGCCGACGATGGCGATCTGCATCGCCTGTTCCTGAAACAGCGGCACGCCCAGCGTCTTGCCCAGCACCTCGCCCAGTGCGTCCGAGGGAAAGCTGACCTCCTCCTCCCCGTTCCGGCGGCGGATATAGGGATGCACCATGTCGCCCTGGATGGGGCCGGGGCGGATGATGGCGACCTCGATCACCAGATCATAGAAATTGCGCGGCCGCATCCGGGGGAGGAAGTTCATCTGCGCACGTGATTCCACCTGGAACACGCCCACCGAGTCTGCCTTGCACAGCATGTCATAGACCGCCGGGTCCTCGGGCGGCAGGGTGGCGAGCGTATAGCTGGTCTGATGATGCTGGCCGATCAGGTCGAAGGCCTTGCGGATGCAGGTCAGCATCCCCAGGCTCAGAACATCGACCTTGAGGATGCCCAAGGAATCGATGTCATCCTTGTCCCAGCAGATGACGGTGCGGTCCTCCATGGTGGCGTTCTCGATGGGCACCAGCTCGTCCAGACGGCCCTCGGTGATGATGAACCCGCCCACATGCTGGGATAGGTGGCGAGGGAACCCGTTGATCTGATGCACCAATGTTAGAGTCTGTTTCAGGCGGCGATCCTCGGGGTCGAGGCCGATTTCGCGCATCCGTTCCGCCTCGAGCCCCGAGGCCGAGAAGAACCCCCACAGCTGCGAGGACAGGGCGGAAATCGTGTCCTCGGTCAGGCCCATGGCGCGGCCCACCTCGCGGATGGCGCGCTTGCCGCGATAGTGGATCACCGTGGCGCACAGCCCCGCGCGGTGGCGGCCATAGCGTTCATAGATGTGCTGGATCACCTCTTCGCGGCGTTCATGTTCGAAATCCACGTCGATGTCGGGCGGCTCGTCCCGCGCCTCGGAGACGAAACGCTCGAACACCATGGTGCCCATCTCGGGGCTGACCTCGGTGATGCCGAGACAGAAACAGACGACAGAGTTCGCCGCTGACCCGCGCCCCTGGCACAGGATCCCGCGGCCGCGGGCGAAATGGACGATGTCGCGGACGGTCAAGAAGTAGGGTTCGTATTTCAGCTTGCCGATCAGCGTCAGTTCATGCGCCAGCATCTTTTGGGCTTTCTCGGACGCCCCGGCGGGATAGCGCCATTTCAATCCTTCATGCGCCAGCCGATGCAGGCGCTGGGTCGGGGTTTCCTTGTCGCTGCCCTCGCTGGGATATTCATAGCGCAGCTCGTCCAGCGAGAATGTGAGTTCCTGGCTGAGCGCATAAGCGCGGGCCACGGCGTCCTCAAAGCCCTTGAAGATGCGCAGCATCTCGGGTTCCGAGCGCAGGCGCTGTTCGCCATTGGCCAGCGCGTGGCAGCCCAGATCGTCCACCTTGCGGCGCAGGCGGATCGCGGTCAGCACATCACCCAGTTTGCGGCGCGACCCGTGATGCATCATCGGTGCGGCGCTGGCGATTGTGGGCAGGCCCAGATGATATGATTCAGTCTCTAACAAATGGAAAAATGCCGCATCCGCCCCGTCATAGCGGGGATGCATCAGCAGATGCATGCGCTCGGCAAAGCGGCGCGTCAGCTGTTGCGCCTGTGTCCGCCACCCGCTCGCGCCGCCGCTCGGACGGCCCGCCTGTGGCCAGAGCAGCAGGTGCAGACCGTCGGAAAATTCCAGCAGGTCGGACAGGTGCAGGATGCAGTCGCCCTTGGCCGCGCGCAGCCGTCCGGTGGACAGGAGGCGGCACAGGTTGGCCCAGCCCTGCCGGTTGATGGGCAGGGCGGTGACGGGCGGGGCGTCGGTAAAGATCAGCCGCGCCGCCGGGATCAGGCGCGGCACCGCATGCACCGGGAACGAGGGCGGTTTCGGGATTTGATCGGGGCAGGGCGGGCCGATGGGCGTGTTCTGCTCCTCCCACGCGCGGCGCTCGCGCACCTTGCGGGCGATCTCGCGCGCCTGGGTATGGGCGCGGACGATGCCGGCCACCGAGTTGTCATCGGCGATGGCGATGGCGGGCAGGCCCAGGGTGACGGCGCGCTCCATGTACTCCTCGGGGTGCGAAGCCCCGGTGAGAAAGGTGAAGTTCGACGTGATCGACAGCTCGGCATACATGGCGATTCCACATTATATTCACGTTTTGTTCTTTTTCGAGTCCTTTGCGCAGGAAACGGGTCGCCTGGACCAGGCCAGGCGCGCATGGTTGTAGAAAAAGGAGACCTGATATGTTCAAGATCACCGCTCTGCCCACTGACGAAGTCCGCGCCCTTCAGGCAGGTCAGCCTGATGCATATGGCGCCGCGCCCGAGCGCGCCGTTTCGTCAGGGGCTGGCAATCCTTGTCGCCACTGCCTGAAGAACATTCCCGAAGGCGCAGAGATGCTGATATTGGCGCATCGCCCCTTTTTAGAGCCACATCCATACGCTGAAACAGGGCCGATCTTTCTGTGCGCAACGCCTTGCGAGCGCTATGAAGGCGACGCCCTGCCCGAGATCTTGACCACTGCACCCGACTATCTGATCAAGGGGTATGGACCAGATGACCGGATCGTCTATGGCACCGGGGCAATCACGCCCAAAGATCAGATCGGCGCAAAAGTCAGCGATATTTTTGCCCGCCTGGATGTGGCCTATATCCACGTCAGATCGGCGCGGAACAACTGCTACCAAGCGCGGATAGACCGGGCTTAGAGCTTGACCCGGTGCAGGCCCCGGCGCGGCTGGTCCTGATCGTCGGCCGGAGCATCGTCGGTCCGCGAGGAGGTCAGGGCCAGGAACACATCCTCGAGATCGGCCTCTTCGGTACGCACGTCGCGGATGCGGATGCCCGCCGCCCGGACGGATTCCAGAACCTGCTCGGCGCTGGTCCGGGCGCTGCGATATTGCAGTATAAGGCTGCCGTCTTCACGTAAGCTGGCCTCGACGCCTTCGGTCACCGGCAGGTCGACCACCGGGGTGTCCGGCACAATGACCATGGTCCGGCTGTCCATGCGGCCCAGCAGGTTGGCGGTACTGTCCTGAGCGATCTTTTCACCGTGGTTGATGATGGCGATTTCGTCGCACATCTCCTGCGCTTCTTCCAGATAGTGGGTGGTCAGGATGATGGTCACGCCCTGCTGGTTCAGCTTGCGCACATTGGCCCACAGCATCTGGCGCAGTTCGATATCCACGCCTGCCGTGGGTTCGTCCAACACGAGGATTTTGGGGTGATGCACCAGCGCCTTGGCCAGCAGCAGCCGCCGCCGCATCCCGCCCGACAGCGTGCGGGCATAGGCCTCGGCCTTGTCGCTGAGGCCGACCAGTTCAAGGATTTCATCGCTGCGACGTTCGGATTTCGGTACGCCGTACAGGCCTGCCTGTACTTCCAAGGCGCCCCGCGGGGTGAAGAACGGGTCAAGGTTCAGTTCTTGCGGCATCACACCAATCGCGGCGCGGGACTGCCGCGGATTCTGATCCTGATCGAAGCCCCAGATCGACACACGGCCCGAGGACTTCACCACCAACCCGGCCAGAATATTGATCAGGGTCGATTTCCCGGCGCCGTTCGGGCCCAGCAGCCCGAAAACCGAACCCCTCGGAACAGTCAAATCAATGCCTTTCAGCGCGTGTTTCTCAGGCTGACCCTTGCCGCCACGATAGGTCTTGTGCAGACCTTCGATCCTGATTGCCGCATCGCTCATGTGGCTCTTGCCCCCGGATTGCTCATCGCTCATAAACGCACCTAATACATGCCCGCGAGGCCGACAACCGAAGAAGGATCGCCAGCCGTGACCATCGAAGCGCCGGAAACCAAGATCGTCGAAACCGCCCGTGTCGCCTGTGACGGCGGCGAAGGCGCATTGGGCCATCCGCGCGTCTGGCTGCAAATCCCCGAGGATACAGGCTGGGTCGAATGCCCGTATTGCGACTGCAAATATGTGTTGAAGGGCCGTGAACAGGGCTGATTGCCCGACCAGCCGGGTTTTGCCCAAATCTTGCCTCGGTTTTCATGTTAGTGCTTTGGCGCAACCAAAGCAGGGATACGTGATGACCGGAATTTCGGCCACTGACAATGTTAACCCGGTTTTCGGCTGGGTTGGGTTCTGCATCGCATCTTTGGCGTTGTTTGCTGCGTTGTTCGTATTCTGGGCGGGGCCCTTTGCACCTCAGCAGACTGCGGGTGTGTCGCTGGGCGAACTGGCGGCCGAAATCGGCAAATCGACACTGAGGGCCGCCGCGGGGATGGAACAACCCGAGCCCGTTGCCCGCGCCCGCGATCTGGATGATTTCCTGCGGATCGGTGTCGCCATGCTTGGCGGGCTTGCGATCGTCATATCAGCCGTTGGCATCCTGCGTCACGAAAAGCGGCGCCCTGCCATCGCCGGAATGGTTATAGGTACGGGGGCAATCCTGTTCCAGTTCTTTGCCTTTGCGTTTTTTGCCTTGCTGGGGGTGTTGGTGATCATGGCTTTGCTGAACAGTTTCTCTGACGTCTTCTCGGGATTGTTTGGCGGTTAGGCTGCGTTCTTGGCTGGTCACCCGCGCGACCCTGTGGCAGAACCATCCCTGACCGACAGGGAGCGCGCGCATGAGCAATTTCGGAAAAGGATGTCACCTGCATCTTATCGACGGATCGGCCTTTATTTTCAGGGCCTATCACGCGCTGCCTCCGCTGACCCGCAAGTCGGATGGTCTGCCGATTGGGGCGGTGTCCGGGTTCTGCAACATGCTTCAGAAATATGTCGAAGGGAACACCGGGCCGGATGCGCCAACCCATGTGGCGGTGATTTTCGACAAGGGGTCGCACACATTCCGGAATGATCTGTACGACCTGTACAAGGCCAACCGCGAAGCGATGCCCGAGGACCTGCGCCCGCAAATTCCACTGACCCGCGAGGCGACAAAAGCGTTCAATATCGCCTGCAAGGAACTCGAAGGCTATGAGGCCGACGACATCATCGCCACCCTGACCGTGCAGGCGCGCGAGGCTGGGGGCCGCGTGACCATCGTAAGCTCTGACAAGGATCTGATGCAGTTGGTCGGTGACGGCGTCGAGATGCTGGATGCGATGAAGAACAAGCGTATCGACCGGGACGGCGTGATCGAGAAGTTTGGAGTTGGCCCCGAGCGCGTTGTGGATGTTCAGGCGCTGGCCGGGGATTCCGTTGACAATGTGCCGGGCGCTCCGGGCATTGGCGTTAAAACGGCGGCCCTCCTGATCAATGAATATGGCGATTTGGAAACGCTGCTGGATCGCGCGGAAGAAATCAAACAGCCCAAGCGCCGGCAGACCCTGATCGAAAAGCGCGATCAGATCGAACTGTCGAAGAAACTGGTGCAGCTGGACGAGAACACACCGGTGGATTTCACGCTGGATGACCTTGAAGTGAGAGAGCCCGATGCCGAGACCCTGCTGGGTTTTCTGGCGGATATGGAATTCCGCACACTGACCAAACGGATCGCCGACAAGCTGGGGGCCGAAGCACCGGCCATCGCCGACGCTCCGGCGCCTGCGTCCAAGGAAGTTGAGGCCGAGACGATCCCGTTTGACGCGGCAAAGTATGAATGTGTCCGTGATGCAGCGGCTTTGCAAAAATGGATCGATCAGGCCCATGAACGAGGCTGGATCGCGGTTGATACCGAAACCACCGGTCTGAATGAAATGATCGCCGATCTGGTCGGTATTTCGCTCTGTGTCGAGGCCCGCGAAGCCTGTTACATCCCGCTGACCCACCACGATGGCGCGGCGGATGATCTGTTCGGGTCGGACGCGCTGGCTGAAGGGCAAATGCCGCTGGATGAGGCGCTGACGCTGCTGAAGCCGGTGCTTGAGGATCCGTCGATCATCAAAATCGGGCAGAACATGAAATACGATGCCAAGATTTTCCGGCGTCACGGTATCGATGTGACCCCCATCGATGATACGATGCTGATGTCCTATGCCATGCATGGCGGTGAGCACGGGCACGGTATGGATACACTCTCGGAACGGTATCTCAGCCACACGCCGATCCCGATAAAGCCGCTGCTGGGGTCAGGCAAATCTGCGATCACCTTCGACAAGGTGCCGATCGACGAGGCCACCGCCTATGCCGCCGAGGATGCGGATATAACGCTGCGCCTGTGGAAACTGTTCAAACCACAATTGCACCGGGTGCAGGTGACGACTGTCTACGAGACGCTCGAACGACCACTTGTGCCGGTTCTGGCCGAGATGGAGATGCATGGCATCAAGGTCGACCGTGATGTGCTGAGCCGTATGTCGAACGCCTTTGCCCAGAAAATGGCCGGTTTAGAGGCTGAAATCCACGAGTTGGCGGGTGAGAATTTCAATGTCGGTTCCCCCGCGCAGTTGGGTGAGATCCTGTTCGACAAGATGGGTCTGGAAGGCGGCAAGAAGGGCAAGACCGGCAAGTACTCGACCGGGGCCGATATCTTGGAAGATCTGGCGACCGAGCATGAACTGCCGCGCAGGGTGCTGGATTGGCGGCAACTGTCCAAGCTGAAATCAACCTATACCGACGCGCTTCAGACCCATATCAACCCCGACACGGGCCGGGTGCACACGTCTTATGCCATCACCGGGGCGAATACCGGGCGTCTGGCTTCGACCGACCCCAATTTGCAGAATATCCCCGTGCGCACCGAGGAGGGCCGCCGCATCCGCGAGGCCTTTGTCGCCGAGCCGGGCAATGTTCTGGTCAGCCTCGACTACAGCCAGATCGAACTGCGCATCCTGGCGCATATCGCCGACATTTCGACCCTGAAACAGGCCTTTGCCGATGGTCTGGACATCCACGCCATGACCGCGTCGGAGATGTTCGACGTACCGCTGGACGAGATGACGCCGGACATCCGCCGTCAGGCCAAGGCGATCAACTTTGGTGTGATTTATGGCATCTCGGGTTTCGGCCTGGCGCGCAACCTGCGCATACCGCGGGCCGAGGCACAGGGTTTCATCGACCGCTATTTCGAACGCTTTCCGGGCATTCGCCAGTATATGGATGACACGGTGGCATTTGCCAAAGAGCACGGCTATGTCCAAACCCTGTTCGGGCGCAAGATCCACACGCCCGAGATCAACGCCAAGGGGCCGCACGCAGGATTTTCGCGCCGGGCGGCGATCAACGCGCCGATTCAGGGCACGGCCGCGGATGTGATCCGGCGCGCGATGGTGCGGATGCCGGGCGCGATCAACGGGCTGCCCGCCAAGATGCTGTTGCAGGTCCATGACGAACTGTTGTTCGAAGTCGCCGAGGATTCCGTGGATCCGCTGATCGACGTGGCGCGCGAGGTGATGGAGGGTGCCTCGGACCCGGCGGTGAAACTGGATGTGAAGCTGAGCGTGGATGCCGGCCAGGGCGCGAACTGGGCCGAGGCGCACTAGCGCCAGGTCGGCCTTCCGGGTCAGCCCTGTGGCCTGACCCACCCTTCGACCATACGTTTCACCGAAGGTCCAAGGACCAGGATCACCGTGAACGCGATGGGCCAGCAAAAGGCCCAGGACGCCATCCAGTCACCAAGCGTTTCAGGATGGAACCCCACTGCCTTGACCGTAGCGATCCCGGTGACAATGCACGACATCAGCCCTGACATGATCAGTCCAAAGATGGCATGGGCAAAGCGGGCAGGAATCATATCGGGCATCCTCGAAAGCGATTTGCCCGTTTTGTGCGCCTTTCGGGCAGCGAATTCCAGCCCGATGAACGGCGTCAACGTCGCATCCAAGCCAGTGTCGCATCCGTTCGAGCCGTCGAAGGCGCGTATTCGGCGCTGACCCAACCGGTGTAACCAGCATCATCCATTGCCGCGAAAAGCTGCGCGAAATCCGTAGGCCCGCGCCCCGGTTCAGAACGTTCGGGGGCGGCCCCGATCTGGGCGTGGACAACACTGGGGTGAAAACGCTCCCAGACGGCCAACGCGTCGCCGTGGATCATATGTGCGTGAAAACTGTCATATTGCAGACCGACATTCGGGCGGTCCACGCGGCCCAGTACCTCGGTCGCCAGATCATAGTCGTTCAGGAAATAACCGGGCTGGGACATCGGATTGAGGGGTTCGATCGTGAAAGTCTGCTGCGGTGCGAAATCGGCGGCCCACTGCAAGTTTTGCACGAAGCAGTCCAGCGCATCGGTCCCGGTCGCGTATCCGGACATGATATGAATGAAACCCGGCCGCAGCACCTGAGCGTAGCGCAGAACGCGGCGGATATCAGACTGAAACCGGGACGCACCGCCGGGGATGGCGGCATAACCCGGTGCGCCACCGGTATAATTCGGCGGGGGCGCGTTGATCAGAACCAGTTCGAGCCCGTTGGCCAGCAAGGCACGCCGGGATTCTTTTGCAGCAAGTTCATACGGAAACAGAATCTCGACCGCCTTGAACCCGGCATCTGCCGCTGCCTGAAACCGGTCCAGAAACGGAAGTTCGGCAAAGAGCAAAGAGATATTAGCGGCGAATTTTGGCATAGGCGGCCCATGGATTTCAGGTGGCCCGACCTTATCCGCGCGTTGATTTCTGTGAAAGTGACGGAAAACGACAGTTTGTCGAAATTCGACCAGATCGACCCGATGAAATCGGAAACGCTTCCTGCATTGCGGCGAATCAATTTTCTGACGCCGTGCCAATGGAAGGTTTGAAAACGATGGCGATGAGCCCAGACCCCGTCCGCGGGAGCAGCCTTTCTGCGCCGACGGGACAGCATTCTGCCTTGTCGGGCAACGGGTTGGCCGTAGCTTCGATGCTGACATGGGCGGCCGGGTTTCCGGCGGCCGAAGTGCTGTTGCAAACATGGCCGCCCGTCGCCCTGTTGGCCGCGCGACTGGCGCTGGCCGTGTTGGTGATGGTGCCGGTCTGGGTGATTCTGGATGGACCGCGCCGGGTTGTTTCAGCCCGCTGGGGTCATGCAATGACCGTCGGGGGCCTTGGAATCGGGTCGGGAATGTTCCTGTTGATCTTGGCGCAAAAGCTGACCGACCCGGTGACGGTGGCAATCATCGCCTCTTGCGCACCCTTGGTGGCCACATTGCTTGAATTGGCTGCTGGCACACGCCGGCTGAAGTGGAATTTTGCGCTGGGCGTTCTTGTGTCGATTGTCGGCGGGTTGATCGCCACCAGCGCCTTGGCCCCGGCCCAGTTGGGTCTGGGCGCGGCCTGTGCAGTTGGATCAACAGTGCTGTTCTGCTGGGCCAGCATGGCAACCGCCCGGGATTTCGCCGAACTGAGCCAGACCGGACGCACGACGATCACCTTTGTCGGAGGGCTGGCCATGGCATCGCTGCTGGTTTTCGGATCGGCGCAGTTTGGTCTGGACGTGATGCCTGCAACTGCGTTCGACATGCAGCAGGCAGGCATGCTGATGATTTATGCGCTTGTCTCCATGGGTCTCAGCCAGGTGTTTTTCATCACCTCCGTAGGCAAGCTGGGCGTGGCGCTGGCCTCTTTTCACATCAATGTTGCCCCGTTCTACGTGATGCTGATCATGCTGATGCTGGGGGACGAATGGAATTGGACCAGGGCATTGGGTGCGAGCATTGTTGCAATGGCTGTCGTGCTGGCACAGGATCGCGCGCCACGGTCAGCTCAGGTCGGCTGAGGGGATCAGGCCAAAGAACTGCCCGCCTGACCAAACACCGAACCAGCCGTCATGGTGCGTTCCGATCTCGACGAGGCGGTAAAAGCTTTTGCGGTCTATGCGGGCTTCGAGGTTGTCGCGGATCAATACGTAGGGTGAGGGTTCGTCCGTCTCCGGGTCGATTACAATTCGGATCGGATGATCAACTCCGGCCACGGCCCGGTCGCCAACATGGGTTGTGAAGGTCAAGGACTGGTTCTTTCCATCCCCGTCCCGGTCGAAATCCACAGCGACAAACGGCGCGTCTTCGACAGTGATTCCCACCTTCTCGACCGGGGTGACGAGGAAGTATTTGCCGTCTTCCTTCTTAAGAATTGAGGAAAAAAGCTTCACAAGCTCGAAACGGTTGATGGCTGAGCCTAAATAACTCCATGTGCCATCTTTTGCGATCTTGATGTCCAGATCGCCGCAAAACGGAGGATTCCAGAGGTGAACGGGCGGTAAACCGTTGGTTTTGGCCGCCTTGACCGATGCCGCCAGACCATCTGGCGACGGTTTCACAGGTTTTTGTCCGCTCATTGCTTTTGCCATTTCCTCTCAGCGCGATACACTTCAATCATAATAGTCCACGGAAGGGAAAGTCATGACCGAACCTGCCGACCTCGTAGCCGAGATCGAAGCGCTGGAAAACAAGCTGCAAGAGGCCAAGGCCTCGATCACCCGCCGCTTCATCGGGCAGGAGAGGGTCGTGGACCTGACGCTGACCGCACTTTTATGCGGCGGCCATGCCCTGTTGATCGGTCTGCCGGGTTTGGGCAAGACACGCCTGGTCGAGACTTTGTCGACGGTGATGGGCCTGCATGGCAGCCGCATTCAGTTCACGCCCGACCTGATGCCCGCCGATATTCTTGGTTCCGAGGTTCTGGACACTGCCGACGATGGCAGCCGCCATTTCCGGTTCATTCCCGGCCCGATCTTCTGTCAGTTGTTGATGGCGGATGAAATCAACCGGGCAAGCCCGCGGACACAATCGGCGCTGTTGCAGGCGATGCAGGAACGCACCGTTACCGTTGCAGGCGAGGATCGTTCGTTGGGTACGCCGTTCCACGTGCTGGCAACGCAAAACCCGATTGAGCAGGAAGGCACCTATCCGCTGCCCGAAGCCCAGCTTGACCGGTTCCTGGTGCAGATTGACGTCGAATACCCCGACCGCCAGACCGAGCGGGATATTCTGCTGGCCACGACCGGGGTTGAAGAGGAAGAGGCGCATCAGATTTTCAGCAAGGAAGAGTTGCTGGCTGCGCAGGTCTTGTTGCGCCGGATGCCGGTCGGAGAATCCGTCGTTGAACTGATTCTTGATCTCGTGCGGGCCTTCCGCCCCGAAGAACCCGGTGTGTCCGAACGGGTTGCCGAAACCGTGGCCTGGGGTCCGGGCCCCCGTGCCGCGCAGGCGCTGATGATGACGGTGCGGGCGCGTGCCATGTTGCAGGGACGCCTGGCACCAAATGCCGAGGATGTTCTGGATATGGCGCGCCCGGTGCTCAGCCACCGGATGGCACTGAACTTTGCGGCAAGGGCGCGTGGTGACAGCCTTGCAGAGCTGATTGACTCGACCGCTGTCGGGCTGATCCGGACCGAGGCCGCGGCGTGAATGCCGAGCTGACCCTTCGCGAAAGATCCGAAGCCGAGGCATCACGGCTGCCGCCCCTCTTGGCGCGGGCCGAGCACTTGGCCGGAACCGTTCTGCTGGGCGACCACGGTCGACGGCGGTCCGGGATGGGGGATGATTTCTGGCAATACCGCCCGGCGCAGGTCGGCGACAGCCGTCGCATGATCGATCACCGCCGCTCGGCGCGGGGGGATCAGCAGTTTGTACGTGAACGGGAATGGCAGATCGCGCAATCCGTAATGCTATGGGTCGATCAGGGGGCTTCGATGCGGTTTGCGTCCGACAAGATCCTGCCGACCAAGGCGGATCGCGCGCGGCTGTTGGGGCTGGCGACATCCATCCTTCTGGTGCGCGGCGGTGAACGCGTAGGTCTGACGGGCACCACCTTGCCGCCCCGGCGCGGCAATGCGCAGATCATCCGGCTGGCGCAGGCCTGGTCCGAGGATAATCAAGCGGATTACGCCCCGCCCGAACACCGCGCCATGATCCCTCATGCCCGCGCCGTGTTCATCTCGGATTTTCTGGGCCCCATGGATGAGGTTGAACTTGCCCTGACCAAAGCCGCCGACCGTGGCGTGCGCGGCGTAGTTCTGCAAGTGCTGGATCCGGGTGAAGAGTCGTTTCCCTATCGCGGGCGCACCATTTTCGAAAGCGTCGGAGGGTCTGTCCGACACGAAACGCTCAAGGCTGCCGAGCTGCGGGACCGTTATCTGGAACGCCTGGCGCACCGCAAGGACGCGCTGAGGCAACTGTGCCGAGCGACGGGTTGGCAACTGGGCCTGCACCACACGGGCGACAGCGCACAAGCGGCTCTGTTATGGCTTTATCGGGCCTTGGATGGGGGCACGCGATGACGGTTCTGGCGGGCATCGGCTTTACCGCGCCATGGGTGTTGCTGGGTCTTCTGACCCTGCCGATCCTGTGGCTGATCCTGCGCGCGGTTCCGCCGGCACCGATCCGCCGCTTGTTCCCGGCGGTCACGCTGCTGTTGGGCCTGAAAGATGACGAAAGCGTATCCGACCGCACCCCATGGTGGCTGCTGCTGCTGCGGATGCTGGCGGCGGCTGCGATCATCATCGGGCTGGCAGGGCCGGTTCTGAACCCGTCACGGGATGAAACCGGAACCGGGCCGCTGCTGCTGGTGCTGGACGCCAGTTGGGCCGGAGCCGCGCGCTGGCCGGCGACACTTGACCAAATCGACACGCAACTGTCGGAGGCCGGGCGCGCGGGCCGAACGGTTGCAATTTTGCGCCTGACAGAACCGGAAACACCGGTATTTCAGGCTGCGGAAGCGTGGCGCGGGCGTTTGCCTGGGCTGACCCCGAACCCCTGGCAGCCGAATGCGGATCAGGTTGCTCAGACCATTGCCGCGTTGAACGCCGTTGACGGCGGATTTGATACACATTGGTTCAGTGACAGGCTGGACTATGCAGACCACGCTGAACTGGTGTCCAGCCTTCAGGCGCGCGGAGATGTGACGGTCTATCAGGCGGCGTCCCGGCCCGTTGCGATTCGGCCTGCGGCCTATCAGGACGGGCTGATCCAATTGACCGTTCAGCGCGCGGGCCCCGGACCGGAAGACCGCGTGACGGTACTGGCGCAAGGCCGTGATCCGGCGGGTACGGCCCGGGTGCTGCATTCCGTTGAGCTGACCCTTGAAGCCGGCGAAACCACGGCGCAGGCCGATCTGGCGCTGCCGTCGGAATTGCGCGCCCGTATCACGCGGTTTGAAATACAGGGCCAAAGGTCCGCCGGGGCCGTGACTTTGACCGATGACAGTCTGCGCCGGCGCGAGGTTGCGCTGATTGCCGGAACCCGCAACCGTGAAGGGCTGGAGCTGTTGTCACCCCTGCATTACCTGACGCAGGTCCTGGTCCCGACCGCGGATTTTGTCGATGGCGGCCTGCTTGAGGTTCTGCCCGCCAACCCGGATGTGATCGTCCTGTCGGACGTGGCGCAGATGTCGGAGCCGGAAGAGGCCGCTTTGATCGAATGGGTCGAACAGGGCGGGCTTCTGCTGCGTTTTGCAGGCCCGCGCATGGCGGCCAGCGATCTGGGCAGGGACACCGAAGACACCCTGTTGCCGGCGCGGCTGCGCAGCGGTGGACGATCCGTCGGCGGTGCGATGAGCTGGGGCGAAGCCAAGACGCTGGCGCCGTTCCCCGAAAGCTCTCCGTTTTTCGGGCTGGATATCCCAAAGGACGTGGTTGTTTCGACCCAAGTCATGGCGCAACCAGACCCTAACTTGGCGGATCGCGTGATTGCTTCGCTGTCCGACGGGACTCCGTTGGTGACACGCAAGGCTCTGGGGCTTGGGCAGGTGGTGCTGTTTCACGTCACTGCGGATGCCGAATGGTCCAGCCTGCCGTTGTCGGGCCTGTTCGTCGAGATGCTGGATCGTTTGGCCGTGGCGTCGGCGGCCAAGTCGCGGCAAGAATCGCAACTGCAAGGCACCACGTGGGAGCCGGTTCAGATCATGGACGGGTTTGGCGCCCTGTCAGATGCCGGAACTCTGGCCGGTGTGGATGGCGTTCAGCTGATCTCGGGCCGGATCGGGCCGGATTTGCGTCCGGGTCTCTATGAAAGCGGAAAACAGAAGCTGGCATTGAACGTGGTCTCGGAAGAAACCGAGCTGCGCCCGGTGACCTGGCCCGCCAATGTGCCGATCAAAGGGCAGGAGGTCAGCACGGAAACCCCGCTTGGTGGCCTGTTGCTCGGCCTAGCTCTGATCTTGCTGACGGTTGACGTGATTGCCTCGCTGGCCTTGTCGGGCAGGCTGGGTCTGGCGCGAACCGCGGCTGCCGCGCTGGCCGCTTTTCTGCTGGTGCCGGACGTACAGGCGCAGACGCCCGAAGATACCGAATTTGCCCTTGCCGCAACGCAAGAGCTTGTGCTGGCGCATGTGCTGACCGGTGAGGCGCAGGTGGACGATATTGCCGAGGCCGGATTGCGGGGCTTGGCGCAAACCCTGTTCTTTCGCACCTCTGTCGAACCGGCGGACCCAATCGGCGTTGATCTGGAACGAGACGAGCTGGCATTCTTTCCGCTTCTCTATTGGCCCATTACGCCGAACCAGCCGCAACCTTCGGCCGAGGCGTATATCAAACTGAACGCCTATTTGCGTTCGGGTGGAATGATCCTGTTTGATACACGCGATGCGGATATTGCCGGTTTCGGCGCTTCCAGTCCGAATGGCCGCAAGTTGCAGCAACTGGCCGGACCGTTGAATATCCCTGCATTAGAGCCGATTCCCCGCGATCACGTCCTGACCAGAACATTTTATTTGCTCCAGGATTTCCCGGGCCGCTATTCCGGCGCAGAAGTCTGGGTCGAAGCTGCGCCCGGGGATGCAGAACAGATCGAAGGGATGCCTTTCCGCAACCTCAATGACAACGTGACACCGGTGGTTATCGGCGGCAATGACTGGGCCGGGGCCTGGGCCGTGGATCGCAACGGCCAGGCCCTTTTGCCTGTCGGTCGTGGGTATGCCGGGGAACGGCAACGCGAACTGGCCAATCGTTTTGGCGTCAATCTGGTGATGCACGTGCTGACCGGGAATTACAAATCCGATCAGGTCCACGTGCCCGCCCTTTTGGACAGGTTGGGACAATGACCGGAACCGTCATATTCGACCCGCTGATCCCGTGGCCGCTTTTGGCTGCTGTGGGGGCGATTGCCGCTGTCGGAGTAGCTCTGGCCTTGTGGCGCGGTTTGTCGGGCTGGGCCCTGCGGGGATTGGCGGCCCTGGTTGTCATCGCGGCACTGTCCGGTCCGGTCTATCAAGTCGAAGACCGCGCGCCGCTGACGGATATTGTTTTGATGATCGAGGATGAAAGCGCCAGCCAGACACTTTCGGACCGGGCCGAACAAACCGCGCAGGCCGCCGAAGATCTGGCCGCCGAGATCGAGGCGCGGGACAATACGGAACTGCGCCGCATTCGGGTCGGCGACGGTGACGGGGATGAGGGCACACAGGTCATGGCTGCCCTGAATGAGGCCCTGGCCGAAGAACCGCGTGCGCGCATCGCGGGCATTCTGGTGGTATCGGACGGGATCGTGCACGATGCCGATCAGGCCCCGGAATTGCCGGCGCCGATGCATCTGCTGCAAACCGGGCGTGCGGACGACTGGGATCGCCGGCTTGTCGTCCGAAATGCGCCTGCTTTTGCCATCATCGGTGAATCGGTGACTTTGACCCTGCGCGTTGAAGACAGCGGAGCAGCCCCCGCGGGTGCCGCGACAGCGCCGCTGGAGATTTCCGTGGATGGTGGTGAGCCTCAGCAGCTGAGTATTCCAATCGGTCGGGATGTCGAACTGCCTGTCACCCTGCCTCATGGCGGGCGCAACGTGATTCAGTTTTCCGTGCCCCTGGCCGAAGGCGAGTTGACCGACCGCAACAACACCGCGCTGATCCAGATGAACGGCGTTCGGGATCGCCTGCGCGTTCTGCTGGTCTCGGGTGAACCTCATCCGGGCGGGCGCACATGGCGCAATCTTTTGAAATCCGACAGCTCGGTCGATCTGGTGCATTTCACCATCCTGCGCCCGCCCGAGAAACAGGATGGTGTGCCGGTGGACGAATTGTCTTTGATCGCCTTCCCGACCCGCGAGTTGTTTCTGGAAAAGATCAACGATTTCGATCTGATCATATTCGACCGCTACAAGCGGCGCGGCATCCTGCCTGCGATCTATTTGGACAACGTCACCAGTTATATCAATGACGGCGGCGCCGTTCTGATTGCGGCCGGTCCTGATTTCGCCGGAGCTGACAGCATTTTCCGGTCGCCGCTGGCGCCGATCCTGCCGGCGCAACCTTCCGCGCGTGTCTTCGAGGAACGCTTTGTTCCGAATGTCAGCGCGTTGGGTCAGCGCCATCCGGTGACAACAAATCTTGGCGATTCCGAGGATTGGGGGGCCTGGTTGCGCCAGATCGATGTGAACCATCGCTCGGGCGAGGTTCTGATGACGGGCATTGACGAACGCCCCCTGCTGGTTCTGGACCGAGTGGGCGAAGGACGTGTTGCGATGCTTGCATCGGACCATGCCTGGCTGTGGAGCCGCGGCTTTGAAGGTGGCGGCCCGCAACTGGAGCTTTTGCGCCGGCTGGCCCATTGGATGATGAAGGAACCCGAACTCGAGGAGGAGGCGCTGTGGGCCGAAGCCAACGGCCAGTCCATGCGCATCATTCGACAGACGCTTGGGGATGATGTGGGTCCGGTGACTGTGACGCGCCCGAACGGCGAAACGCTGGAAATCACCTTGCAAGAGGTCTCTCCGGGGCGGTTCGAAGCGCAATACTATGGGCCCGAGATTGGTCTTTACCGTTTGCAGGAAGGTGACCACTTGGCCGTGATCGGGCTTGGTCCTGCCGCGCCGAAGGAGTTTGAACGCACCATCGCAACGGGGGATGTTCTTGAACCGGTTCTGGCTGGCCTGCGGGGCGGCGTGATCCGGGTGGAAGATGGGTTGCCGTCGATCCGCAACGTGCGCGCCGGGCGCCCGGCGGCTGGTCGGGGCTGGATCGGTCTGACCCCGCGCGATGCCTACGAGACACGGGATGTTACCCAGGCGGGGCTGCTGCCACCTTGGCTGGTTTTGCTGTTGGCAGGAGGTTTCCTGCTGGGCGGTTGGCTGCGCGAGGGGCGGCGCTAATCGAGCCTGATTGACGCCCTGTCGGATTGACCTTGCGCATCCACCACGACCAGTGAGGTGAAGCCGGTTCCCGGATTGGGGATTTCGAACTCTCGTCGCCGCTGCCCGGTCAGCACCGGCACGCCATCCGCCAGTACGGAAAACGGCCCGACGCCGCCACGCAGTTTGACCGTCAGAGGTGCTCCTGATGTCTCTAACACGGCGTTATCGGGCGGGAACAGCAGGTCTGGCGCCGAAGGATCATCCTTGAAAGCTGTCGCGCGGGGGCGAAATCGCTGCAACGGCTGAGGCAATTGGGCCGCGCCCACAAGCAGGGTCGAAGGCGGCGGTGGGCGCAGGGGCGTGAGCTCGGGTTTCAACAGGTTGAAAGCCTCGGCCAACAGGGGTGCGGCAAGGTCGCCCCCGAATGCACCGGGAACAGGCGTTCCATCGGCGCGGCCCAGCCAGACCCCTATGACGTGCTGCCCGTCAAAGCCGATGGCCCAGGCATCGCGGTGGCCATAAGACGTGCCGGTCTTGTAGGCCAGCGACCCTGTTGCACCGCCTGCCGGTGGCGCAAGCCCGGCCAGAATGTCCGAAACCTGCCAGGCCGAGCTTTCCGACAGAACGCGCCGGGTGCGCTGGGCGTCTGCCAGAACGTCATGATGCAGGATCGGGCCTGTTCCGCCAGCTGCCAGAGTGGCGTAAAGCTGCACCAGATCGTGCAGGCTCAACCCCACGCCACCCAAAGAAATCGCCAATCCGGGTGTTGCGCCATTCAGGCGTGGCTCTGACCCTGCCAACCGCAAAGCCGTCATCAACCGAGCGGGCCCCAGCTCATTCGTCAGGCGCACGACGGGGATGTTCAGCGACAGCTGTAGGGCGTCCCGCACCCGGACATCGCCACGGAAAGCGCCGTCGAAATTGCGCGGTGCGTATCGGCCAAACATCACGGGGCTGTCGCTGATCAGGGTCTCGGGATGGGCCAGCCCCTGATCGAAGGCCAGCCCGTAGACCAGAGGTTTCAGGGTCGATCCGGGCGACCGTACGGCCCGGGTCATATCCACGAACCCCTGACGGGCATCTTGATACCCGGCAGATCCGACCGATGCCAGAACCTCGCCGCTGCGATGGTCGGCCACGATCAGAGCCCCGGAAACGCGTGGTCCGACGCGGGTGGCGGCCTGGGCCACCAAGGTTTCCAGCCGGGCCTGCAATCCGGCATCCAGGGTCAGATCGAAGGCCTGGATTGCGGGTGCTTGCCGCCTTGCGCGGTCAGTCAGATGGGGTGCAAAGCGCGGAAACGGAGTCATCCGATCCGGAAGGGGTTCGGTCATGGCCGCGCGCGCTTCGGCATCGGTCAGGACGGTGTGGCGCACCAGCCTGTTCAGAACCCGGTCGCGGGCCTGTCGGGCAGCCTCTGGCCTGCGATCCGGGCGCCGGGCCTCGGGGGATTGCGGCAACGCAACCAACAGGGCGCTTTGCGCGGGTGTCAGCCGCGCGGCGTCCTTTCCAAACCACGCGCGGGCGCCGGCACGGAGCCCTTCCAGATTGCCACCATAGGGGGCATGGGTCAGATAAAGGTTCAGGATTTGCTGTTTGCTCAGACGCCGCTCCAACGCCAATGCGACTCGGATCTGGCGAAATTTCCCGCTCCAGCGCCCGGTTGGGCCATCTTCGATCAACCGCGCCACCTGCATGGTCAGGGTGGACCCGCCCGACACGTTGCGCCCGTTCCACAGGCTTTGCCCGGCAGCCCGCAGCATCGCGATGAGGTCCACTCCGGCGTGGGTCCAGAACCGTTTGTCCTCGTACCGGATCAGCATTGCGATGAAATCCGGGTCAACTGCGCCGGGCCGCAGCCTCCAGATGCCATCCTCGACTGGAAACGCACGCAAAAGCTCGCCATTCCGGTCCCGCATCTCGACTGAAGTTTCAGCCAGAACGGAAGGCAGGGTTGTGGCATCGACCCAGCGGTCAACACCATCCCGTGCCAGTGCCGTCAAGTAGAGTGCTCCGGCCAGCGCAAACAAGAGCCGCGACCGCTTAGGCATGACGACCACCCAAACAAGGGTATGGCGCATGGCCGGTCACTGGATCTCGACCCGTCCGGTAGATGTCCGCGCCCGGTTCTGTGGGCGGTACATGTCCTCGACCGAGGCCGCCGGATGATGGAACACGCCAGGTGTCACGGCGCGCGCCACGTAGGCCAGCGTCACGGTTTCACGACCGGACAAATCAACGGCGGCCAGGAACCGGTCCGAGCGGAACTCGGTATGGGTGGCGTCGGACAGATCCAGCCAGTCCAGCGAGCGGACATCGCCCGAGCGCAGCAGGCTTGGGTTGTCAATCTCGATCCCGGCGGCCAGTGGATCGTTCACCATCAGCCGCGCACCGCCGTTTTCGAACGGTGTAACTTGCAGCACAGTGACGAACCGATCACCCACGGCAAAGCTGTCTGAATCGATCAGATCGCCATCCATCGAGTAATACCGCCGTTCGATTGCATAGCCGGTGCCGCCTGCCTCGGGCGGAATCTCAGGGATGCCTGTGACCGTCAAGGTGATATCCGTCGCCTGACCGTCGGCGGCCGTGACGTTGATCTCGTCCGCCTGTCCGGATTGCAGAACTTTCACGAACGGACCGGAAACCGGCGCCCCGTTGACCATCAAGCCCGACCCCGTTGGGTCAGACACAAGCGCGTGCGCCGCCAGCAATGACCACGTGGCCTCCTGAGTGGACAGCGGCGTGCGGCCCGTGCTCACCCGTTGGATCAAAGCATCGCGGTCAATCGCCTCGCTGCCCGCGTCCAGGGCAAGGCTCAACAAGCCCGCTGCATCCCGCAGGTGGGTGCCGTAGTCAGCGCGCCAGACGTTCTGTTGCTGGTTCTGTTGCCGATCCAGCATCCGCGCGGCACGGTTGAACATCGCATCCGCGCGGGTCTGGTCGCCGTAAGAGGCCAGAGCTGCGCCCAGTTGCGCCGCCGCCAGAGGGGTGTCGAAGGCATCCCCTTTGACATCCGCGTAATAGCGCAGATCGCCCATCGAGGCCGCGCCTTCCCGCGCAAGAACCATCAGGGCATAGGCTATGTCCCGACCGCCTTCGTCGAAATCAGGCGCGGAATTGACCCTGTTCCGAAGATTGTCCATCGCCTGAGCAAACGCCCGGTCCGGCACGGGATGCCCCTGAATGCGGGCACGGGACAGGAAATCGGTCACATAGGCGTCCAGCCAGAAATCCCCGCTGTCTGCGCGCCACAGGCCAAAGGCGCCGTTTGCGGCCTGACGGGTCAGGATACTGCGGATCGAATCGGCGATGCGTTGATCCACAACCGGGCCATCCCCCAGCCCCGTGGCTTGCGCAACGGATGACAGGTACAGCAACGGCAGCGCTTTGCTGGTGATCTGTTCGGTGCATCCATAGGGGTAATGGTTCAGCTGATCCAGCAGACCGGGCGTGTCGAATTTGGCCAACGCTCCGGCGGACAGGATGGCCTTGGCTGAACCCGGCTGGAACCCGTCAAACACATCCTGCGAAAACAGGAAGCTATCGCCTGCGCCCAAGGCAAAACGCCGCGTCTGTGCAATCACCGGGTCATTGGCCCGCACCGGCATGCGCAAGGTTTGCGACAGGTCGCGCCCATCAGGTGTGGTGATCGATACGCTGATTTCAGGATCGCCGATGGCGCTGGCCGTGATCGGGGTCTCGAAAACCGCCTTGCCACCGTCCTCCAGCACAAAGCTGGCCGGTGCCGCGCCCAGTTCCAAACCATCGGAGGCGGTCAGGCCAAGTGCCATTTCTCCGGATGTGCCATCCGCATGGACGATCTCAAGACGCATCCGGCTTTGATCGCCCGGGGCAAGGAAGCGCGGAAGGCTGGCGGTGACGACCACCGGGTCGCGGACGATCATTTCAGCTTCGGCCTGACCGACGGCTTTGCGCGACCACGCGACCGCCATCAGCCGGACGGTTCCGTTGAAGGCAGGAAGGGGAATGTCGATCTCAACTTCGCCATCCGCGCCGATCTCGACCGGGCCACTGAACACGGCCATCAGGTCTTGTGTCGGTGGCGGAGACTGGCGACGCATCCCGCTGTCATTGTCGCCGCCCGAGCGCACTGTGCCCATGGCTCCGTTCATGCCGTCGATCAGTCGCCCGTAGACATCCCGCAGATCAACACCCAGACGGCGCTGCCCGAAATAGTATCCTTGCGGGTCCGGGCTTTTGAACCCGGTGAGGTTCAGAATGCCCAGGTCGACGGCGGCCAGCGTCAGCCAGACCGGCTCATCACCCACGGTATTTTCGACCCTGATACGGGCTTTTTGCGTCTGACGCGGTGCGGTGACCTCGGGCACATCGACAGTTACGGAAAGTCTGCGGTCCCCTGGATCGATGCTGGCATGGGCCACGCCCATCGCCCGCGCGGGGTTCCGACCAGCTGCAACATCCATTGGGCGGATCACGGTTGCGGTGACATAAGCCCCGGCGCCCCAATCCTGGGTCACCTCAATCGGGATCAGAGTTTCCCCTTCGGGCACCTCCACGATCTGGCGATGGATCAGACGGTTCGAAAGGACTTCGATCTGAGCGACACCGGCCATGCGGGGCACGATCCGCAACTGCGCGGTATCCCCTATGCGATAGCTGTCGCGATCCAACGACATTTCAAGCCGGTCCGGCGTGGTCGATGCATCGGCGGCCTGATACCAGCCCGCATAGAAATCGACGGCGGTTTCGGTATATGTGCCGTCAACTCGCTGCACGACCAGTTCATAGCGCCCCCATTCCACCGGTTGGGTCAGCGTCAGAGGGTCAGAGGAGACGTCCACCTCGCCGGTGGCGACACGGCTGCGGCGCGTTGTCGGTTCCCAGTTCCAGTCGCCGTGAAGCTGGTACCATTGATAGCGCGTTTCTATCTTGTTCAGCGTCCAGCGGAGACGCATCGGAATGGGCGTCAGCCCGGGCGAGAGGCCAACGATCTCGAACGCAGCCTCGGTGCCTTCTGGGATGACTTCGTCGAACAGGGGTTTGACACCAATAACAGGCTGCGGCGGCAGGACGGGCGCGGTCAGGCGACGCTCGACCGGGCGGCCCGAGCCATCGGCCAGCCGGGCGATGATTTCGGCCTCGATTGGCTTTCCTTCAGTCTCTAACACGGGGACTTTGACCGCCACGGTCGCGTGCCCCGTCGCGTCTGTGCGCGTGTCTCCGAAATATGTGCTCTTGATCGAGGTTTCTGCATCATAGCGACCAAAGCGATATCCGTCGTAGCCCGGGACCGTGTCCGCCGGGCGTGCGATGACCTGCCCGTCGATGCTCAGGTCCGACCCCGGCGCTCCAAATAGATAGCGCGCGTCGATCGAGAGCGGTGGGCTGTCGCCGGGGCGCAAGGGTGCGTCGGGCAGGGTCAGTTCGAAATCGATCCGTTCGGGCAGGAAATCCTCGACAAGAACGGTCTGACGCGCCAGCGCATCGCCTTTTGGATCGGATTTGATTTCAATTTTCCATGCGCCGCGCGGTACGTCTGCGGCCACGGGCAGGGCAAAGACATGGCCCCCGGCAACACCGCCATCCGAGACAGACCGGCGGTATTCCACCCCGTCCGGGCGATACAGGATCGCCGTCAGAGGCAGGCCCTCGATGGCCTGCGCCTTGCCATCGCGGGACAGGGCGGTGACATGGATCACTTCGCCGGCCCTATAGGCACCTCGGTCGGTGGTCAGGAAGACATCGACCGGCCCCGCCGGTGCGCGCCCTTCAACGCCGCGATCCGACAGGTCAAAGGCAGGATCGGTCAGCGAGAGAAAGCTGAAATCGCTGTCATCGATTGCCGCCGTCACCAAAGCAGGCGCGCTGGCCCCTTTGCCGCGTGTCAGGCCCGGATCGAACCTTACATAGCCGGTTTCATCGGTCTGTGCCGATGCGATAACGGCGTTCGCCCCTGAGACCAGCGAAACTTCGACACCCTCGCGCGGTGCCGCGTCGCTTAGCCCGCGCACGGTCACGTGCAGCCCGTCAGTGCCCAGGGCGGTGCTGATCCCCAGATCAGAAAGCACAAACCATTGCGTTGCGCCGGGATTGTCATAGGGATCGGCCCCCGGAACCCGGGCGGTCAATGCATAGATACCCGCAGGTTGATCCGAGATCGCTTCGGCCATGGGAAGACGTGCCGTCATGGTCTGGTTCAACTGGTTTGAAACCTCGGCAGTACCCGTCCAGATGTCCTGGGCAATCTGGTCCGAGAATTCTTCCTCCTGCCATTCGCTGAGCGGGCGGCCAAAAAAACCCTGTTGCACGGCTCGCAACAGGTTCCGGTCGCTGACCCGCCGCAGGGTCAGGTCAAGTTCGGTGACATTGACCGTTTCGACGGGCAAGGCCACGTCGGCAGATTTCGGAAGGACATAGCTGCGTCCGGGAAACCGAACCGAAGGCGTCCGGTCGCGTACATAATGGGTCAGTTCGATGCTGCGATTCAGTGCTTCGCCCGAGGCGGCAGGCAAGCCTTCGCGCAGCGTCAGGCGATAACGCTGGCCATGCGCGACCCCATCGACGCAAAGCTGGCTGTCCTCGGCCTGCACGACCAGCCCGTCGGCGTCACGTTGAACGAAGGGATCATAGTCGACCCCGGCCTTGACCAGCGATTCCGAGAATTCGATACAGATCCTGGGTGTTGCCGCATCGCTTTCGACCGAGCCGTCGACCACGCGGAAACCGTATTTGCCGATCGCTTTGTCCAATGCGGACAGCACGTCTTCGCGCGGCTGCACTTGCTCGGCCAGCCGAAGAACGGGAATCATGTCGCGCCCGCGCTCAACCTCTTCCAGGGCTTCCGCAAGGGTCATCAGGGCAGCGATCTGGGTGCCGGGGGTTTCGGCGCGCAGATAGCCATTGATCGACGCATTCAGCGCGCGGTTGCGCAGGTCGCGCCGCTCATTCCAACCCGAAGGGTTCATGGCCAGCAGCAGGCGCGCATATTCCACCCAAAGATCCGCGCTGTCGCTGAGCGATACGGCGACACCGATCCACTGCATCGCTTGTGCGACACTGCCCGTGTCGCGCGCCGCATCCAGAACGGCCTGAAGGTCATACCCCCCTGCCGGGTGCAGGAATCCCAGATCGCGGGCTTGCTTTCTTGCGTGCACCAGATCGTCAGAACTCAGGACGCTCAGTGCTTGCTCGCGCGTTTTTCCCAAGGTTAGGGTCTGTTCAGCGCTTGGCACCTTTTGCGCGGACAATGCGCCTTGATACGCCTCTTGTCGGTTCACGCCACTTTTGGGAAAGCAGGCATCGGATCGGGTGTTGTAGGTGAACGCCGTACATTGCGCGTTGGCCGAGCAGGCCTGAATACAGGACTTCAGATCGGTGTCGAACAACGGATCCAGATCCGCCCCGTAAAAATCCGTATCCCGAGAGGTGACATAGCGGAACTCAGGCACCGCACTCTGCGCCAGAACGGCAGCGGGAAGGATCAGAAGGAAAACTAAGTAAGTTATTGAAATAAAAACAAAGCGGTGCATCGTGCTCTCCTCTTTGCGCTCAACCTTGCATGGCGCGCGCCTGTAGCGCAACGGCTTAAACAGTTTTTCATTCTCTGTCGCGATGCTGAGATCCGAACGTCCCGGAAACGATCAAAATGAGTCTTGCAAACAAACTGGCACAGGAACGGCGTGCGCGTCTGGCAGCCGAACGAATGCTTGCCTTGAAACAGGCCGAACTTTCGGCCGCCAATCGCAAACTGGGCCAACACGCCATGGCGTTGACCAGGCGCATTGGTGAAACTCAGGCCGAAGTTGAAACTGTTCGCGGCGAAAACGAAAAGGTCAAATCGGATCTCACCGTCGCTCATGCCAAGATCGAGATTGCCGAACGCCGCCTTTGGCATTCGATCCAGACCATTCAGGACGGGTTTGCATTCTTTGACGGCGACAGCAGGCTCATCAGCGCAAACGCTGCGTATCTCAGCGTGTTTGAAGGGCTGGATGAGGTGGCGCCAGGGATTTCCTACCAGCGCATTCTGCAATTGCTGACCACCGAAGGAATTGTCGATACCGGTGACGAAACTGCCGAGGAATGGCAGGCCAGAATGCAGGCACGCTGGAATCGGGCCAATCCACCTCCGATCGTCATGCAACTGTGGAACGGTCACTACATCCGCCTGATCGATCAGCGTGGCAGCGGCGGTGACGTGGTCAGCCTGGCGCTCAACATCACCGCGTCGGTCCGGCACGAATCAGAACTGAAGGCTGCCCGCGAACGGGCGGAAGCGGCCAACAGGGCCAAATCAGCCTTTCTCGCCAATATGAGCCATGAAATCCGCACGCCGATGAATGGTATCGTGGGTATGGCCGAACTGCTTGATGAATCTCCGCTGGACGAAGAACAGCGGCTCTATGTCAACACCATCCGCAATTCGGGTGAGGCATTGTTGGTTATCATCAACGACGTGCTTGATTACTCCAAGATCGAGGCGGACAAATTGGTTTTGCACCCTGAACCCTTCGATCTGGAGCGCTGCATTCTTGAAGTCGCAATGCTGTTGCAGCCAAGCGTGCGTGACAAGGGGCTCACGTTGCTTGTGGATTACGACCTGTTCCTGCCCACCCTTTTCGTGGGCGATCCGGGCCGAATACGGCAGGTTCTGACCAATCTGGTCGGCAACGCAGTCAAATTCACCACGGAAGGGCATGTCCTGGTCCGTGTGACAGGCGTTCCGCATGCCCAGGCTCAAACATGCGACATCCATGTTGCCATCGAAGATACCGGCATCGGTATCGATGCGGACAAGATCAACCACGTTTTTGGTGAGTTCAATCAGGTCGAAGATGAACGCAATCGTCAATTTGAAGGTACCGGGTTGGGTCTTGCGATCACCAGGCGCCTGATCACCATGATGGGCGGTTCAGTCTGGGTCGAAAGCGAACCGGGTCGGGGATCCTGTTTCGGGTTCAGGGTGTCGCTGCCCACGGCAGAAGGCCCACAGCCCGAGCCTCCGAAACTGGCGGATTGCGTGAAACACGTCATGGTGGTCGAGGATCTGGCCGTAAACCGGGCCATTCTGGCGAAACAACTTGGCCGTTTGGGGGCCGAAGTGACGGTTTGCGCATCAGCGGCCGAGGCGCTGGCAGAAATGCATGACGCGATTGAATTTGTCCTGTGCGATCATGATCTGCCGGATATGGATGGCTTGGATCTTGCCGTCACCCTCAAAGACCGTGGGTGGGGCGACGCTTCGGTCATCGTGATGTCTGCAAATCCATCTCTGATCCACACGCACCCAGCCCGCGAACTGATCGACGGTGTGTTGCAGAAGCCGATCCCCAGGGCCGAGTTGTATTCCAGGCTCGTGGCTCTCAAGGACACCCCGCCGCCAGAACGTCGTTCGACGCAGCGAAAACCCGTTGCCGACGGCCGAGAAACCAAGGTCTTGGAAACAAGGCGCATGAAGGTACTTGCGGCCGAGGACAATCTTACCAACCAGCTGATCCTGAAAAAGATGGTCAAAGACCTGCATATAGATCTGCGATTTGCGTCCAATGGAATAGAAGCCGTCGAGATCTTTCAGGAATTTGACCCGGACTTGGTCTTCATGGATATATCGATGCCAAAAATGGACGGCAAACAAGCCACTGCTGAAATCCGCAGGCTTGAGGTCGAAACAGGGCGTCATGTCCCGATCGTCGCCTTGACGGCTCATGCAATGGCCGGTGACGATCAGGGCATCCTGTCCGCGGGGTTGGATCACTACATGACGAAACCGCTGCGCAAAAACCACATTCATCAAATGATCCTGCAACACCAACCAGATGGCGTAAGCGAAGTCATGGACAATCACCTCGCCCAGGAACACGCACCCATGTGTGACCGCAAACAGGATCCCACTTCATCTGGCTGAAAATATCCCGGGGAGCGCGAGGGGCTGGCCCCTCGCCCGGACCCTCGGCCCAAAACCGTGGAGGGAAGCATCGATCAGGCTGTCACGGTTTCAGGCCGAATAAGGTCGAACAAAGACAGGTTTGTCCTTTTCCGACAGGTCAGCACGATACGCGTAACCGCCCGTATCGAAATCCAGCAGGGCATCGGGGTCGGTCAGGCGGTGCTGAATGACATATCGCGCCATTGCGCCACGCGCCTTTTTGGCAAAGAAACTCACGATCTTCGGTGTGCCGTTCCTGTCTTCCATGAACACCGGCGAGATGACGCGCAATTTCAGCGCGTTCGGGTCCACGGCGCCGAAATACTCCTGACTGGCGCAGTTGATCAGAACGTCGCTGCCGATCATGTTGCCTTGTGCGTTCAGAGCTTTGCTCAGCTGGTCGCGCCAAAACTCGTAAAGGTTCTTGCCGCGCCGTGTTTTCAGCTTGCTGCCCATTTCCAGCCTGTAAGGCTGTATCGCATCCAGTGGCCGCAACACACCATAGAGACCGGAGAGGATGCGCAGATGATCCTGTGCCCATGCCAGTTCGTCAGGATCGAGCGAAGCTGCTTCCAGACCCTGATAGGTGTCCCCCGCAAAGGCCAGCGCGGCCGGGCGCGTTGCATCGGCGTCTGGCATGTCGGAAAAAGCACGATAGCGATCGCGGTTCAGGCGCGCCAGATCATCGCTCAGACCCATCAGCTTTTTCAGATCGCCAAGGGTCAGATTGCGCGCGGTTTTGGACAGTCTGATCGCATCATCCTGAAAATCCGGCTGTGTGACTTGAACGTCCCGCTCTGCCCAGTCCAGCCGCTTGGCCGGGGAAATCACTACCAGCATACCTGCCCTCTTTTCTTGCCTGCTCTGACGTATCTAGCCCGCGCCACGCAACACGTCCAGAAAGGCAGTGCCAAACCTTTCGTGACGCCGGTCGCCCAGCACCTGTTCAAGTCCACGCAGGTCGTCAGGGCGTATCTGCGCCACCTTTGCCAGTTGCGAGGCCGAGCAGGTCAGAGGCTTGTCTATCCCGTCGGGGCCGCGGGACAATTGGGACTGTACTTCCAGCAAGCGGTCATAGATGTCGCCCTGATCGCGACCGGCCAGTTTGCGGCGCGCCGGGTGCAACGCCTGGGCCTCGCCCGCGATCACTTCAAGGAAGGTGTCGCCATAGCGCTCCAGCTTCTTGGCGCCGACGCCGCCGATCCGGGCCATCTCGTCCAGCGTCATGGGGCGCTTTTCCGCCATTTCGATCAGGGTGCGATCCGGGAAAATGACATAGGCCGGGACTCGGGCGGATTCTGCCAAAGCGCGTCTTTTGGCCTTGAGAGCCGACAGCAAGGGCGCATCTTCATCGGACACCATGGCTTTCACGGCGGGGCGACGGGTTGCCTTGCGCAGGGCGTCCTTGCGCAGATTGATCTTTGCCTCGCCCTTGAGAATAGGTTTGGCGGCCTCGGTCATGCGCAAGGCCCCGTGGCGTTCGGGGTCGGGGCGCACCAGATCGTGCCCCATCATCTGGCGGAATATCGCCTGCCATTGCGCGCGCGACCAGTCCTTGCCGATGCCCCAGGTGGACAGACCATCATGACGACGGGCGCGGATCTTGTCGGTCTCGTTCCCCAGAAGGATGTCGATCAGATGACCGCTGCCAAACCACTCCTCGGTGCGAAGAATCGCGGACAAGGCCATTCGGACGGGTGTTGTGCCATCAAATACTTCGGGCGGTGTATCGCACAGGTCGCATTTGCCGCAGGGTGCGGCCTGTTCCCCGAAATAGCCCAGCAGGGTCTGGCGGCGGCATTCCAGCGCCTCGGCCAACCCCAGCAGCGCGTTCAGCCGCGCATGATCCGCCATGCGGCGTTCGGGTGGCGCCAGCCCCTCGTCAATCTGGGACCGCCGCAAACGTATATCGTCGGGGCCGAACAGAGTCAGGGTCTCGGCCGGCCCGCCGTCGCGCCCGGCGCGGCCGATTTCCTGGTAATAGGCCTCGATGGATTTCGGCAGGTCCGCATGGGCGACCCAGCGGATGTCGGGCTTGTCGATGCCCATTCCAAAGGCCACGGTGGCTACCACGATCAGCCCGTCCTCGCGCGCGAAACGGGTTTCCACGATGCGGCGGTCCTCGGCCTCCATCCCGCCGTGATAGTGGCAGGCGCTGTGGTCCTGTTCGCGCAGCGCCTGCGCCAGAACTTCGGTCTTGTTGCGTGTGCCGCAATATATGATGCCCGACTGGCCCCGGCGGGCGTCGGCGAAATCCAGGATCTGCTTGCGCGGGCTGTCCTTGGCGGCAAAGGCCAGGTGGATGTTCGGCCGGTCGAAGCCGCGCAGGAACTTGCGCGGGGGCGTGCCGTCGAACAGTTTTTCTACGATTTCGTCCTGGGTTTCCGCATCCGCCGTGGCGGTGAAGGCGGCCAGGGGCACGTTCAGCGCGCGCCGCAGTTCTCCGATCCGCAGGTAGTCGGGGCGGAAATCGTGGCCCCACTGGCTGACGCAATGGGCCTCGTCCACGGCGATCAGGCTGACATTGATCCGCCGCAGCATCCCCAGCGCCGAGCCCGCCGCCAGCCGTTCGGGCGCCATATACAGCAGCTTCAGCCGCCCGGCTTCGAGCGCTTCCCACACGGCGTCGGTTTCCTCGGGTGTGTTGCCCGAGGTCAGCGCGCCGGCCTCGACCCCGGCCTCTTGCAGCCCCCGCACCTGATCGCGCATCAGCGCGATCAGCGGCGAAATCACCACCGTCACCCCGTCGCGCAGCAGGGCAGGCAGTTGATAACACAGGGATTTGCCGCCGCCCGTGGGCATGATGGCCAGCACGTTCTGGCCGGCGGTTACGGCATCGACGATCTCTTCCTGCCCGGGGCGGAAGTCATCGAATCCAAAGACATCTCGCAGCAGAGGCGCGGCGTCGAACATGTGCGGGGGTGCCCTGTTTCAAGATTTGACTGCTCTTGAAAGGACAATCACACAGTCGGAATCGGGGAACAAGAGGTCAGTAGAAATAGACCGCGTTGTTGATCAGGATGATCCGCAGCGCATAGACCCCGATCAGCACCACCAGCGGCGTCAGGTCCAGACCGCCCATATTGGGCAAGATACGCCGGATCGGGCCATAAATAGGCTCTAACAGGCGGTTCAGCCCGTACCAGATTTGCGCGACCAGCTGTTGGTGCAGGTTGAGCACCTGAAAGTTGATCAGCCAGCTCATGATCACATGGGCCAGGATGATGAACCAGACAATGTCCAGGATCAGCAGCAGGATTTGGATCAGCGACAGCATGGGTTCTCCGTATTCTTGTTGGCCGAGACCTAAGCACCATGGCGACAAAGAGCAAGTGTCTGGCACTCAACGCTTGCGATTTGAATTAAAGCCCAGTCATATAATCGCAACGATAAACAGGGGCAGAGATGGCAGAAATATCCAAGCGCAGGCGCATCTGGGGCTGGTGGTTCTTTGACTGGGCCAGCCAGCCCTATCACACCCTTCTGGTCACCTTTGTCTTTGGCCCTTACTTCGCAGGCGTCGCCGCCGGGTATTTCACCGCTGAAGGGCTGGATGCGCAGGCGGCCGCGGCGCGCGCGCAGACCGTTTGGGCCAACTGTCTGACGATCACCGGGTTGATCATCGCTTTTGGCGCGCCGCTGCTGGGGGCGATGGCGGATGTTTCGGGGCGGCGTATCCCGTGGATATTTGCCTTTTCGGTCATGTATGCGGTCGGGTCTGCGGCGCTTTGGTATACGATGCCCGATGGCTCGAACATGTGGTTGATGCTGTCGGCTTTCGGTTTCGGCTTCGTAGGTGCAGAATATGCGCTGATCTTCATCAACTCGCAGCTACCCGATTTGGGCGATGACAGCGAAGTGGGCGAGATCTCGGGCTCGGGCTTTGCCTTTGGCTATTTTGGAGGGCTGATTTCGCTGGCGATCATGCTGGCGCTGTTTGTGGAACAGCCAAACGGCAAAACCCTGATCGGGATGACGCCCGCCTTTGGTCTGTATGCCGCCACCCGGGAAGGCACGCGTTTTGTCGGCCCCTTTACCGCAATGTGGTTCATTTTGTTCATGGTGCCGTACTTCCTGTGGGTCCGCGACGATGCGGCGACGGACAGGAAGGGAAGCGTGGGTGAGGCGCTGCGCCTGCTGTCGAAATCAGTGTCTAACTTGCGCTATCGCGTCAGTTTGGCCAGTTACCTCGGTTCGTCCATGTTCTATCGCGACGCACTTAACGGGCTGTACAGTTTTGGTGGTGTCTATGCGCGGCTGGTGTTGGAATGGGATCTGATCAAGATCGGAGTATTCGGGATCGTCAGCGTTCTCGCTTCGGCCGTTTTTGCGTGGATCGGAGGGAAGGCAGACAAGAAATACGGCCCGAAACCAGTGATATTGGTGGCGATCTGGGTATTGATTTTTGTCTGCGTCACAGTGGTGTCGATGGACCGGACGCAGATCTACGGCATCGGCCTGCCTGACGGATCCAACCTGCCTGACCTGGTCTTCTTTGGCTGTGGTGTGCTGATCGGTGGCATGGGAGGCATTCTGCAATCGGCCAGCCGTTCGATGATGGTG
Source organism: Ruegeria sp. A4 (assembly GCF_056543025.1). Classification (NCBI taxonomy): domain Bacteria; kingdom Pseudomonadati; phylum Pseudomonadota; class Alphaproteobacteria; order Rhodobacterales; family Roseobacteraceae; genus Ruegeria; species Ruegeria sp. A4. Next base: position 264,396 of record NZ_JBQGAW010000003.1, read on the forward strand.
CGCCACACCGACCCCGAAACCCCGGTCGAAAGCTTTGGTCTTTATGGTCTGTCGGGGCGCGCGACCGCTTTTGCGGCCCCGTTGTTGATCGGGATTGCAACAACCGCAACCGGCAGTGCGCGTCTGGGGGTGTCACCAATCATTCTGTTGTTTATTCTGGGTCTATTCCTGATGCGCTGGGTCAGACCTGAAGGGGATCAGAGCAGATGATTTTACTACGTTTTTTGGCACTATTGGTAATAACCGCGCTGGCGAATACGGCATCGGCGCAGCCCTTGGCAAAGCAGTTGTTCGGGGCACAGAAGGTAAGCTCGCAACAAAAAGCAGCGGCGTTCGGCAGTTATTCGCGCGGATGTGCGGCCGGATCGGTTCAATTGCCCGAGACCGGGCCCACGTGGCAGGCAATGCGACTGTCGCGCAATCGCAACTGGGGGCATCCCGAAGCGATCGATTTCGTGCAGGACCTCAGCCGGTTCGCGGCGAAACAGCCGGGTTGGAACGGTCTCTATGTCGGGGATATCAGCCAGCCGCGGGGCGGGCCAATGACTTCGGGCCACCGCTCGCACCAGCTGGGGCTGGATATCGATATCTGGATGCTTCCGGGTGACAACATGCGCCTGTCGCGCAAGGCGCGCGAGAATATTTCGTCCATATCGCTGCGCCGCTCGAACGGTGCCTATGTCAACAGCAACTGGACCAAACAGCACCACGCGGTACTGCGCGAAGCCGCCAAGGACAAGCGCGTGGCACGTATCTTCGTGTTCCCCGGGGCTAAGGTTCAGATGTGCAACGATGAAAAAGGCAACCGGGCCTACCTGCGCAAGATCAGGCCCTGGTGGGGGCATCACTACCACTTTCACGTGCGCCTGAAATGCCCAAGAGGATCAAAGGGATGCGTCAACCAGGATGCACCACCCAAGGGCGATGGCTGTGCCGAGGCGCAACAATGGGTGCGTAACATCCTGAACCCGCCGCCGCCCGACCCGAACGCGCCGGCGCCCAAGAAACGCCGGGAATATGTGCTGGCCGATTTGCCGAAACAATGCGCCTCAGTCTTGCAATCCAAGTAGGTGCGGCACTGTTTCTGGCCACGGCAGCCCCTGGAGTGGATGTAAAAACCGCCACACATCAAAGCAGTTTTGCATGGCGTCACAAGGCGGATTGGTTCGGTGGATTCTCGGCGCTGCACATTTCGGACAATGGGCAGCAGATGATGGCGCTGAGCGACCGGGCACGGTTGGTGACGGCGCGCATTGACCGTCTTGATGGCGAGATCACCGGCATTCGCATTCTGGGGCAATGGCCGGTTCTGTCCAGCAACGGGCATCGCATGTCCGGCGGCGTTGGCGATTCCGAAGGGATTGCGGCGGTTCCTGACGGTGGGTTCTATATCTCATTCGAAGGGGTGCACCGCGTCGCCCATTACCCCGCTCTGGGCACGAAGGCGCGTGTGTTGCCACGCCCGCGGGCATTTCAGCATCTCGCCGACAACGGGTCCTTTGAAGGTCTGGCCATCGACAGGCGCGGGCGGGTGTATACGCTGCCGGAAACGAACCGCACCCCGGACGGAGATATTCCCGTCTACCGCTGGAATGGCCAAACCTGGTCGACCCCATTTGTTCTGCCCCAGCGTGGTTGGTTCAAGCCGGTTGCCGCTGATTTCGGTCCTGATGGGCGGTTCTACGTGTTGGAGCGAAGCCTCTCGGCAATCGGCTTTCGCTCGCGCCTGCGGCGATGGGATCTGACAGGCGACGTGCCAAACGCCGAGGAAACCCTGTTCGAAACCGGAACCGGCGCGCATGACAACCTCGAAGGTTTGACGATCTGGCGGGATGGTCAGGGACGTTTGCGGGCCACGATGATCTCGGACGACAACTTTCTGGCGCTGCAACGGACCGAATTGGTCGAGTATCTGCTGCCCGATTGACACGCGGCAGATGAAGGTCTAAACGCACAGCTTGCCTTGGGACGGTCCCTTGGCCAAGTCGCCGCTACCTTGTCAAAACGGGCATCAAAAAATGCAACGCAACTATATTCCCGGCATTCTTGCCATGGCCGCCATCGTCGTGGCCTCGAACATCCTGGTCCAGTTCCTGATCTTTGATGGCCTGTTGACCTGGGGTGCCTTCACCTATCCGCTGGCCTTTCTGGTCACTGACATCATGAACCGCGTCTACGGTGTGGGCCCGGCCCGCAAGGTTGTCTTCGCGGGCTTCGTCACCGGGGTGATCTGCTCGCTGATCGGCAGCCAGATCATGCTTCAGGGCGACGGGTTCACCTATGCCGCCGTGCCGCTGCGCATCGCCGTCGCCTCGGGCACCGCGTTCCTGATCGCACAGCTGACCGACGTCACAGTGTTCAACGCCATGCGCGGCGGTCAATGGTGGCGTGCGCCGCTGGTCTCGACCCTGGTAGGTTCAGCGCTGGATACCGCGATCTTCTTCACCATCGCCTTCTCGGCCTCGGTCACCTTCTTTGGTGCCGATGCGGATGCGGCCATCAATTGGGCGTGGGAGCCCGTGCCCTTCATGCTGTCGGGCCCCGAGGCGCCGCTGTGGGTGACGCTGGCCTTTGCCGACTGGTTGGTGAAACTGTCGCTGGCCCTGATCGCGCTGATCCCGTTCAAGGTGATCGTTGCGCGACTGACCGCTGCACAGCCTGCGTAAAAAAGTGCTTTGAGAATGGCGCATCTTGTGTCACGCTACTTTTCAACCGCAACAGATAGAAAAGGAGGTGATCCAGTGTCGAGAAAGAGATTGGAGAGAGGTGTCGGAACAACCGGGGGGAAAGCCTGCTAGGGCAGCCCTTGGCCGAGCGTACGCTCCGGCTGGTCGATTGATCTAACCGACCCGACCTCCTAAACTTTCGAAGGGCCGTCCCACCGGGGCGGCCCTTTCTGTTTTTAACCGCTCCAGCTATGGTCTCACCCATGTTGCACATCTCTGACGAAATCACTCTGCAAGACTGGGAAATGACCGAGAGCTTCATGCGTTCCTCCGGGCCTGGCGGGCAGAATGTGAACAAGGTCTCGACCGCCGTTGAACTGCGCTTCGAAGCCGCGCGCTCACCCTCGCTGCCCGATCCGGTCAAGGCGCGGCTGAAACGGCTGGCCGGGCGCCGATGGACCAAGGATGGCGCGATCATCATTCAGTGCGAAGAAACACGTTCCCAAGCCCGCAACAGGGAAATTGCGCGAACAAGGCTGGCCGAGCTGATCGGCAAGGCGCTGGTCAAACCCAAGCGGCGCATCGCGACGAAACCCACCTATGGTTCGGTCAAACGCAGGCTTGCGGCGAAAAAGGCGCGGGGCGACGTCAAGGCGCTGCGCGGCAAGGTGTCCGAAGATTGATCTGGCATCTCGTCCGGGCGTTGATAGTCTGGCCTGCAAAAGGTGCAGGAGAGTAACACCATGAGGCTGGAGGGAAAAACCGCAATCGTCACTGGCGGTGCATCCGGGTTTGGTGCTGGGATCGTAAGGAAGTTCCTGGCCGAAGGCGCGCGTGTCATGATCGCTGACATCAATGGCGATGCTGCGCATGAACTCGCAACCCGGCTTGGGTCCGAGGCGGTTGCCCAGCAGGTCGATGTAGGCGAGGGCGCTTCGGTTCAAAAGATGGCGGATGCGGCTTTCTCAACCTTCGGCCATCTGGACATCCTTGTGAACAACGCCGGTGTGACCCACCTGCCAACGCCGCTGGAGGAGGTCAGCGAAGCGGATTTCGACCGTGTTTTCAACGTGAACATGAAATCCGTCTATCTGACCGCCCGCGCATTGGTTCCACCCATGAAGGCGCGCGGGGCGGGTTCAATACTGAATGTTGCTTCAACCGCGGGCCTGTCACCGCGCCCTAACCTGAACTGGTACAACGCTTCCAAGGGCTGGATGATCACCGCAACCAAAACGATGGCGGTCGAGCTCGCCCCGTCCGGCGTGCGGGTGAACGCGATCTGCCCGGTCGCCGGGGAAACGCCGCTATTGAAATCCTTCATGGGCGAGGATACGCCCGAAATCCGTGCCAAATTCCTGTCGACCATCCCGTTGGGCCGCTTTTCAACCCCCGAAGATATGGCCAATGCCGCCTGTTTCCTGTGTTCGGACGAGGCCAGCATGATCACCGGCGCCGCGCTCGAGGTGGACGGAGGCCGATGCATCTGATCCGCTCTTCATCTGGCCAAAAATATCCCCGCCGGAGGCAGCGCGCGCCAGCGCGCTTTCCCGCTCGACCACCGAGGCTTGCATGATCCCCGGACCCAGAAACCTGATCACGGATGTCCCCGGCCTGAAGGTCGGCAACGCACAGAACGCAACTTTGAAATCAGGCGTCACCGTCCTGACCGGCGCGCAACCACTCCGCGCCTCGGTGCACGTGATGGGTGGCGCACCCGGCACACGCGAGACAGATTTGCTGGCCGCCGACAAGACCGTTGACCAGGTGGATGCGATCGTGCTTTCGGGCGGGTCGGCCTTCGGGCTGGATGCCTGTTCGGGCGTCATGGATGCGCTGCATGCCCTGGGCCGCGGGTTCAAGGTGGGTTCCGCCGTGGTGCCGATCGTGCCCGGGGCAATCCTGTTCGACCTGCTGAATGGCGGCGACAAGGCGTGGCACGAGAATCCCTATCGCGCCTTGGGCCGCGCGGCGTTCGAATCCGCGTCGGACCGATTCGAACTCGGAACTGCAGGTGCAGGAACCGGGGCTTTGACCGCGATGCACAAAGGCGGGTTGGGTTCGGCCTCGGTTGTTTTGGACAGTGGTGTTACCGTTGGCGCATTGGTTGCGGTCAATCCGCTGGGCAGTGTCACCACGCCGGGTGACAGGCATTTCTGGGCAGCCCCCTTTGAAGTGGGCGGCGAATTCGGCGGGTTGGGGCCTGATTCCAATGCCGGACTTGGCCAACCAACGGTCAGTCGCAAGGCGCAGGTGATGCAGTCCGCGAACCCGGACAAGGCCAATACCACGATTGCCATCGTTGCGACGGATGTGGCCCTGACCAAACCGCAATGTCAGAGACTGGCCGTTGCCGCCCATGACGGTATTGCCCGCGCCATTGTACCCGCCCACACGCCGGGGGATGGTGATCTGGTATTCGGGGTCAGCACGGGCGCGCGGAGTGTCGCCACCGACACCGAACCAGGTGTCATCGGGCATGCGGCCTCGCTGTGCCTGGCGCGAGCTATTGCGCGCGCCGTGTATCTGGCGACTCCGGCCGCGGGCGATCTGTTGCCTTGCTGGTCCGAGGTACATGACAAAAGTTAAGGACATCCTATTTGTCGCAGTGGCACATTAAGCGCGCGCGGCAATCTGCGCGTTGACTCTTTTTTGCGCCGACGGTCCATTCGGTGCAGCCAATTTCTATCGGAGCAAAAGCTATGAATCGCATCCTCGCTACCGCAATCGTCGGCCTTCTGGCCCTTCCTGCTTATGCTGAAGGTGACGCTGAGGCGGGCAAGAAAACCTTCAACAAATGCAAGTCCTGCCACATGATCGCCGACCCGGCAGGCGAAGTGATCGTCAAAGGTGGCAAGACCGGCCCCAACCTCTATGGAATCGCGGGCCGCACCGCTGGTACCGTTGAGGGTTTCAAATACGGAGACAGCATCGTTGCCGCCGGTGAGAAGGGTCTGGTCTGGGACGAAACTACTTTTGTCGAGTATGCTCAGGACCCCAAGGCATTTTTGAAAACCTATCTGGATGACACATCCGCCAAATCGAAAATGACCTTCAAGCTGAAAAAGGGCGCCGAAGACGTCTATGCCTACATCGCAAGCGTGTCGGGTGAATAACATCTGATATTGTGCACCACTGCACAAGGACCAAAGGCCGCAGCCCCTGCGGCCTTTGGTGCGATTGATAACAATGTGGAACAGCCGCACTTTGAAGTCAGACGGCGGATTGCCAAGCAACGCCGCAAAGCCAAGCCGATCCGGCAACAGCAATAATCAAAATCAGGGCTCGTCAGGCGGATTGGCAGCAGGAGAGGACAGATGGGTATCATGATCCCAGCTTGGGTCGATGGTGAGTTGACCCCTGTAGACAAGCTTGAAGTTCACGAGAAGGGGCTCAAGCACAAGGCTGTGTCGGTTTTTGTCGTACGGGGGACCGAGATCCTGTTACAGCGTCGCGCATTGGGCAAGTACCACACGCCCGGCCTTTGGGCGAACACCTGCTGCACGCATCCCGATTGGGACGAAAGCTCGTCCACCTGTGCCGTGCGCCGCCTGCGTGAAGAGCTTGGGATCACAGGTCTGTATCCCGAATACCGACACCGGCTGGAATATCACGCCGATGTCGGCAACAGCATGGTGGAAAACGAGGTTGTCGACGTCTTTCTGGCCCATGTCCGCGGCCCGCTGAAAATCGCGCCCAACCCGGATGAAGTCATGGATATCCGTTGGATCGACTATCACGATCTGTTGGCCGAGGTGAAACGCCACCCGGACCGGTTTACGCCCTGGTTGAAGATATATCTTCACAACCACGCGGACACGATTTTTGGCCCGGATCTGATCATTTCTGCCAAATCATGACCTCGGCTGGAAATCCGTGCCTTGCAAGGGCGGCGCAAGCCGCCTAAATCAACGCGTCATGGCCAAGCAGAAGACAGACCCGAATTACAAAGTGATCGCCGAAAACCGGCGCGCCCGCTTCGATTATGCCATCGAGGACGACATCGAATGCGGTATCGTTCTGCAAGGATCCGAGGTCAAATCCCTGCGCGCGGGTGGCTCCAACATCGCGGAAAGCTATGCCACCGTCGATGATGGCGAGCTGTGGCTGGTCAACAGCTATATCGCGCCATACGAGCAGGCCAAAGTGTTCAAGCACGAAGAACGCCGCCGTCGCAAGCTGCTGGTGTCCCGCAAACAGATGTCCGATTTGTGGAATGCAACCCAGCGCAAGGGCATGACGCTGGTGCCGCTGGTTTTGTATTTCAACCACAAGGGGTTGGCCAAGATCAAGATCGGCATCGCCAAGGGTAAGAAAACCCATGACAAGCGCGAAACCCAGGCCAAGCGCGATTGGTCACGGCAGAAACAGCGTTTGTTGAAAGACCACGGTTAGAACGCCATCGCAGCCTGTACCGCGCGTTGCCAACGCTCATAAGCCGCATCGCGTTCGACTTGTTCCTGCGTTGGCTCGAACCGGCGGTCCAGCGCCCATGTTTCCGCAAACCCGGCCTGATCGGGATAAATTCCGGCTTTCATGCCTGCCAGCCATGCGGCGCCAAGGGCTGTCGTCTCTTGCATGACAGGGCGGTCCACAGGCGCGCCCAGACAGTTCGACAGGCCTTGCATGGTCCAGTCAGACGCGGCCATCCCGCCATCGACGCGCAGGATGACATCGGCATCGGCGCCCCAGTCGCCCTGCATGGCATGCCACAGGTCGCGGGTCTGGAAGGCGATGCTTTCCAGCGTGGCGCGGGCAATCTCGGCCCGGCCGGAATTGCGCGTCAGCCCGAACAGTGCTCCGCGACAGTCAGGTTTCCAATAAGGCGCCCCGAGGCCGGTGAAGGCGGGCACAAGCACCACATGCTGGTTCGGATCGGCCTGAGCCGCCAGTTCGCCGCTTTGTGGTGCCGCGTCGATGATCTGCAACGCGTCGCGCAACCATTGCACTGCGGCCCCCGCGATAAAGATCGAACCCTCCAGCGCATAAGTTCGCTGGCCGTCCAGTTGATACGCGATCGTCGTCAGCAGGCGGTTTTTCGACTGAACCGGCTGCGCGCCGGTGTTCAGCAGCGCAAAGCAGCCCGTGCCATAGGTTGATTTCATCATACCGGGCTGGAAACAGGCCTGCCCGATGGTGGCGGCTTGCTGGTCGCCTGCAACGCCCAGAATGGGAATGTCGCCCCCGAGCAAAGTGGTGGTTCCGAAATCCGCAGCGCAATCCTTCACTTCGGGCAAGAGGTTCAAAGGCACATCCAGCAGGTCGCAAATCTCGGCGCTCCACGTGCCCGAGTGAATATCGAACAACAGAGTACGGGCGGCGTTGGTGGCATCGGTTGCGTGAACACGGCCTTCGGTCAGCCGCCAGATCAGGAAACTGTCGATCGTGCCGAACAGCAGCTCTCCGGCTTCTGCGCGCTCGCGTGCACCGGAAACGGTATCCAGCAGCCATTTGACCTTGGTGCCCGAGAAATACGGGTCCAGCAGCAAACCGGTTTGGGCTGTGACGTCATCCTCGCACCCGGCCTGTTTGTAGCGCGCGCAGATATCGGCGGTGCGGCGGTCCTGCCAGACGATGGCATTGTGGATGGCCTTGCCGGTCTGTTTGTCCCAGACAACCGTCGTTTCGCGCTGGTTGGTGATGCCGATACCGGCAATCTGATCCGCTGAAACACCGGTGGTTTCCATCACCTCGCGGCACACGTGCAGAACGCTGGACCAGATATCCTCGGGGTCGTGTTCAACCCAGCCTTCCTGCGGAAAGTGCTGAGGAAACTCCTGCTGGGCGGTGCCAACAGGCCGCATCTGCGCGTCAAACAGAATGGCGCGCGAAGACGTAGTGCCTTGATCGATTGCCAGAATATGGGTCATTTCCGCTCTCCCCCGGTATCGTTTTGCCGGACTTTAGCGCAAACAACGGCGCAGGGGCCAGTGCAGAAATCAGGCCGGATTGACAGGAATATTGTCGATCAGGCGAACACCGTCGGCCCAAGCTGTGACGAACAGACGCGCGGGTTGACTTGCGCTGGACAGGCTTTCCAGCGTCTCGGCACAGCGCAGGTCGACATACTCGACTTCGGTGAACCCGACCTTCAGCAGGGTTTCCTTGGCATCCTGCGCCAGCACGGCAAAGTCCGCGCCCTTGGCCAGATCGTACGCCACCTGCCGCATGACGCCGTTCATTTGCTCTGCGATCTTCAACCCTTGGGGGGAAAGAAGAAGGTTGCGCGACGACATCGCCAGGCCCGAAGGTTCTCGGACAGTCGGGCAGCCGATCACCTCGATTGGGATGTCCAGATCGCGCGCCATCCGGCGGACAACCAGCAGCTGTTGATAGTCTTTTTCCCCGAAATAGGCTCGATCCGCCTGTGTTTGCAGGAACAGTTTGGCGACCACCGTGGCCACGCCTTCGAAGTGTCCGGGGCGGAAAGGTCCTTCCATCACGTCGGTCAGACCGGCAACCGATACCGTCGTCGAAAAACCTTCCGGATAGATTTCCTGCGGGTCCGGCACATAGATCGCATCCACGCCATACGGGGCCAGCTTTTGGGCGTCTTCATGTTCGGTGCGGGGGTAATTTGCCAAGTCTTCGGGATTGTTGAACTGCTTGGGATTCACAAAAATCGTCACGATCACCCGGTCGCAGCCCTGTTTCGCAGCCTGCGCCAGTGACAAATGCCCCTCGTGCAGCGCACCCATGGTCGGAACCACGCCGATCACCTCACCGTTTCGGCGCCATGTGGTGGTGTTGGCATGCAGCTCGGCCAGAGAGCGCAGAATCGGTGCGGTCATGTATTTTGTCCTGTGGCCGGAGCCTGATCGGCAAAGACATGTTCGTCCGCCGGGAAGGTCCGCGCGCGGACTTCGGCCGCGTATTCCGCGATGGCCGCTTCGGCCAACGGACCAAGCTCGGCATAGCGTTTGACGAATTTGGGTTTGAAGGCGGTGAAAAAGCCCACCATGTCGTCCACGACCAAAATCTGCCCGTCACAGCCCGCAGATGCACCGATGCCGATGGTCGGGATTGCAATCTCTTCGGTGATCTGGTTCGCCAGACCTTGGGGCACTTTCTCCAGAACGACCGAGAACGCGCCAGCCTCGGTCACGGCGCGGGCATCCGCCATGACGGCTTCAGCCTGCTCGTCACGGCCCTGCACCTTGTAGCCGCCCAGCGTGTTGATCGACTGCGGCGTCAGTCCGATATGAGCCATCACCGGGATGCCTCGTTTCACCAGAAAGCGGATGGTTTCAGCCATCTCCACACCGCCTTCCAGTTTGACCGCGCCGGCATTTGTGTGCGCCATCAGGCGTGCGGCGTTGCGAAAGGCCTGTGCCGGGCTCTCCTCATAGCTTCCGAAAGGCATGTCGATGACCATCATCGCACTTTCCAGACCGCGTGATACGGCCTGACCATGCAGGATCATCATCTCCATCGTGACCCCCAGCGTGGATTCCAGCCCGTGCAGCACCATGCCGACGCTGTCACCGACCAGCACGAAATCGCAATGGGCGTCCATCAGGCGCGCCATTGGCGTGGTATAGGCGGTCAAAGAGACCAGAGGTTCGCCGCCTTTTCGGGCGCGAATGTCCTCGGCGTTCGGGGCTTTCTTGCGGGCGGTGGCGCTCATGGATCGCTCCTGCAGTATTATGTTGCAGTGCGGCATAGCAGATCGGGAGGGGCCGAAGAAACCCCGGTTGCGCGAACATTCCCTTGATTGACCTGAGGTTTACAGGAAGACTGTCAGTAAAATGGCCCTGAAAACAAGGGCACAACCCATTTCAGTAGGGAGAGTTCACATGACAAAATTCCTGTTCCGGACATTTGCATCGACCCTGGCCGTAGGGGCCAGCCTGCTTGCTACGCAGGTTTTGGCCAAGTCGGACATCACCATTGCGATGCAGCTTGAGCCTCCGCATCTGGACCCGACAAGCGCCGCGGCGCAAGCCATCGACTCGGTGGTTTACACCAATATCTTCGAAGGCATGACACGTTTTATGGGCGACGGCTCGGTTGTGCCCGGATTGGCGGAAAGCTGGGAGATTTCCGAAGACGGGACGGTCTATACCTTTAACCTGCATGACGGGGTGGCCTTCCATGATGGCACCACCATGGACGCCGAGGATGTCAAATTCAGCCTTGACCGCGCAACCGCTGAAGACAGCGCCAATGCGCAGAAGGCCCTGTTTGCCGGTATCGAAACCGTCGAGGTCGTCGACCCGCTGACGGTGAAAGTCACCCTGTCAGAACCGAACGGAAATTTCCTGTTCAACCTGGCCTGGGGGGACGCAGTCATCGTCGCGCCTGAGAGCATTGAAAACATCAAGACCAATCCAGTTGGTACCGGTGCCTATACCTTTGGAAACTGGGTGCAGGGCGACAGTATCACGCTGAACCGAAACCCCGATTACTGGGGCGAACAGCCCGCATTAGAGACTGCTACGTTCAAGTTCATCTCGGACCCGACCGCCGCTTTTGCCGCCATGATGGCAGAGGATGTCGACGTGTTTGACAACTTCCCGGCGCCGGAAAACCTGCCCCAGTTCGAGGCCGACCCGCGCTTTCAGGTCCTTGTGGGGTCGACCGAAGGTGAGACGATCCTGTCCACCAACAACAAGCAGCCTCCGTTTGATGATATCCTTGTTCGTCAGGCATTGGCCCATGCCATTGACCGGCAGGCGATCATCGACGGCGCAATGTTTGGCTATGGCACGCCGATCGGAACCCACTTTGCGCCGCACAATCCGGCTTACGTCGATCTGACCGCGCAATCCGCTTACGACCCCGAAAAAGCCAGACAGTTGCTGGCAGAGGCGGGATTCGAAAATGGGTTCGAGACGACATTGCATTTGCCTCCGCCGTCTTACGCCCGTCGTGGGGGCGAAATCATAGCGGCGCAGCTGGCCGAGGTCGGCATCACGGCCGAGATCATCAATGTGGAATGGGCCCAATGGCTGGAATCCGTGTTCAAGGGCAAGGAATTCGGTCTGACCATCGTCAGCCATACCGAGCCTATGGATATCGGTATTTATGCGCGGCCTGATTATTACTTTCAGTATGACAGCACGGATTTTCAGGCGCTGATGGACACTCTGAACACCACCACCGACCCCGAAGAACGCACCCGTTTGCTGGGTGAGGCGCAGCGCCTGATCGCAAGCGACTATGTCAATGGCTACCTGTTCCAGTTGGCCAAACTGGGCGTTGCGAAAGTCGGCGTTCAGGGCCTTTGGGAGAACGCGCCCACCGCTGCAATCGATCTGACTCAGATCAGCTGGTCCGAGTAATGTTACAGCCCGGGCCGCGCCGGGCGGCCCGGGCCTTCCATTGTGTCAGGGTGTTCTCAAGTATGTTCTTGCTCCGTGCCATTCCCGTCTTGGTTTTAGGTTTTTTCCTGGTGCTCGGTTCCTCTGTCGCGGCCACGGCGCAGAATGTGTTGGGGGGTCGGATGGATGCCCTTCCCGGAACGCCCGAGAACCCGTTGAATGTTGGGATCGGAATTCGCATCGACCAGATCACCGGTGTTGATCAAAAGGCCGAAAACTATGGCGCGGTTGTGGTCTTGCGGGTGGAATGGACCGATCCGGCGCTGGCGTTTGATCCCGAGGAACTGGGGAGGGATATCAGGGTCTTCAACCCGCCCGACCTTGCCAATCATGCGGCAAGTATCGGGTCCGTTCTGCCGGCTTTTGTCATTCACAATCAGCAGTCCAACAAGTGGATCCACGAATCCGCTGCATCCCTGCGTTACGACGGGCGGGTGCTGTATGTCGAAAAATCGTCTCTTACACTCCAGGCGCCTCATTTCGATTTCCGGAAATACCCGTTCGACACGCAGGAGTTTCATTTCGAGGTCGTTTCGGTCTTTCCCTCTGAATACGTCACTTACCATCCGTTGAACGAATTCTCTGGCCTCGGAGATCAGTTGGGCGAAGAAGAATGGATTCTGAACAATGCACGGTTGGAAACATCCAGGGTCCTGGGTCTATCCGGCAAAGAAAGCGATCAGGTCGCGCTTGTTTTTGAGGGCAATCGACACCTGACCTATTACGTCATTCGGGTTTTCCTGCCGATGCTTGTCTTGATATCGGTCGGCTGGGCGCTGTTTTTTCTGGATGAATACCGCCGGAGGATCGAGATTGCGGGCGGCAACCTGCTGGTCTTCGTCGCGTTCAACTGGGCAATATCCGCAGATCTGCCCAAGCTGGGTTATCTGACTTTTCTGGATTTTGTCCTTCAGTGCATGTTCCTGATGACCGGGGCGCTGATCGTGTTCAACGTCGCGCTGCGACGATTGAAAGTGTCCGGCAAGGAGGGGGCGGCGCGCATCCTGGACAACTATGCGATCAAGTGGATCTATCCACTGGGCTATGCCGCGATCGTTGCCTATGCGGTTTCCGCTTTCCTTCTGGTGCCTTAGACGCTGGACCCGTGCCTGATGTGACCCTAACGTGGTGCCAATGCTCCGCTACGTCCTCAAACGACTGATTTCCTTGCTTGTCAGCCTGGCCGTCGCCTCGGTGGTCATCTTCGCCGTAATCGAGGTTGCCCCGGGTGATCCGGCCTCGTTCATGCTGGGCGTCAACGCGCAGGAGGACACGCTGGCGGCGCTGCGGGCCGAGCTGGGCCTGGATGGGTCAAAGATACAGCGCTATTTCCACTGGGTTGGCGGCATGCTGGTGGGCGATTTTGGCACGTCATACACCTATCGCACACCAGTGGCGCAGATGATCGCTGACCGGCTGTGGGTTTCGTTACCCCTGGCGCTTTACGCGCTGACACTGTCCACGTTGATCGCCTTTCCCGCCGGAATCTATGCCGCTGCGCGTCGGGGCAAACCGGGGGACCTTGCAGTGATGGGGGCGACGCAGCTTGGCATCGCAGTCCCGAACTTCTGGTTCGCGATGATGCTTGTGCTGATCTTCGCCATCAATCTGCGCTGGTTCAATGCGGGCGGGTTTGCCGGTTGGAACGATGGTCTGTGGGTCGGCCTGCATTCCCTGACCCTGCCTGCCGTGGCTCTTGCCTTGCCACAGGCGGCGATTCTGGCGCGCGTCATGCGGTCGGCCTTGCTGGACATTCTGGGTGAGGATTTCATGCGTACGGCTCGGGCCAAGGGTCTGTCCCGTCGTCAGGCCCTTTGGCGGCATGGGGTGCGAAATGCGCTGATTCCGGTGCTGACCATCATCGGCTTGCAGTTTTCCTTTCTGCTGGCGGGATCGATCATCATCGAACAGGTGTTCTATCTGCCGGGCCTCGGGCGGCTGGTGTTTCAGGCCATTTCTGCCCGAGACCTCATCGTCGTGGAATCGGTCGTGATGTTGCTGGTCTTTGCCGTGATAACGGTCAATTTCCTTGTCGATCTTGCTTATGCGGCCGTGGACCCACGACTGAGGAGCAGGACATGAACCGGAACCTGATCGTTGGGGCCTTGTTGTCGTCGCTGGTAGTTCTGGCCGCGTTGGTCTCGTTCATCTGGACCCCCTACGACCATGCCGCGCTGGATATTCCCAATAAATTGCAGCCACCAAACGGGCAGCATTGGTTTGGGACCGATCATTTCGGCCGCGACATGTTCTCGATGATCATGGTCGGTGCGCGTACGTCAATTGCGGTGGCGCTGGTGGCCGTCGGCATCGGCATGGCACTTGGCGTTCCTCTTGGCCTGGCAGCGGCCGCGCGCAAAGGTTCATGGCTGGATGAGGTCATCATGCGTGGCAACGATCTGGTCTTCGCTTTCCCTTCGCTGGTGATCGCCATCCTGATCACGGCCGTCTATGGAGCCGGAGCGATCAACGCCATTGTTGCGATCGGTATTTTCAACATCCCCGTCTTTGCCCGTATCACCCGCGGGGCTGCTTTGTCGCTTTGGGAGAGAGAGTTCATCCTCGCCGCCCGTGTGTCGGGCAAAGGGGCCGCGCGGATATCGGCTGAACATATTCTGCCCAACGTGGCCAATCTGCTGATCGTGCAGGGGACCATCCAGTTCAGCCTTGGCATTCTGGCCGAAGCGGGCCTATCATATGTCGGTCTGGGCGCTCAACCTCCAACGCCCAGCTGGGGCCGGATGCTGGCAGACGCGCAGACGATGGTCAGTTTTGCCCCGCATTTGGCTCTGATTCCGGGTCTGTCGATCATCGTCACGGTGCTGGGTCTGAACCTGTTGGGTGACGGAATGCGGGACTGGCTGGATCCCCGGATCAGGGTGGCGCGGGCATGAGTTTGTTGCAGATTGAAAACCTGTCGCTGACGATCCATGGGATACCGATCCTGAAACAGGTCAGCCTTTCCATCGCCCCCGGCCAGATCGTGGCGGTGACGGGTGAAAGCGGCTCGGGCAAATCGATGACCGCATTGGCGGTGATGCAACTGCTGCCGCATGGGGCCAGCACGGAAGGTGCGATCTGGCTGGACGGTCAGGATCTGTTGACACGGTCAGAGCCCGATTTGTGCGCCTTGCGCGGCGCGTCCGTGGGGATGGTGTTTCAGGAACCGATGACAGCGCTCAATCCGGTGAAAACCATCGGTGATCAGGTGATGGAGACGATCCTGATCCACAAGGCGATGCCCCCGACCCAGGCCCGAACACGCGCCAAAGAGGTGCTGACCCGCGTCGGCCTGCCACCTGATCGGTTCCCCCTTTCCCGCTATCCGCACGAACTGTCCGGCGGGCAACGGCAACGCGTGGTCATTGCCATGGCCATCGCTCTGCGCCCCAGGCTGCTGATCGCGGACGAGCCGACGACAGCGCTGGACGTCACGACACAGGCGCAGATTCTCGACCTGCTCCAGGGGTTGGTGCGCGAATACGACATGGGGCTGCTGATGATCACCCATGATCTGGCCGTTGTCTCTGATATGGCCGACCAGATCATCGTCATGCGCCACGGAGAAGTGGTTGAAAGCGGGGCCACACAGCACCTGCTGCGTCACATGCAACACCCTTATACCCGAATGCTGTTCGAGGCGTCTGGCCATCAGGTCACTTTGCCGGAACCCGCGCAACCGCACACGTTGCTGGAGGTAACCCAGGTTGTCCGGGACTACCGATTGCCCCGAAAAGGCCTGTTGGTCGCGCCGCGCCATCACCGGGCGGTGGATGGTGTCAGCTTCTGCCTCAACCGAGGCGAGCGGTTGGGGCTGGTCGGGGAATCCGGATGCGGAAAATCGACCCTGACACGGGCAATTTTGGGCTTGGAGGAGGTTCAGTCCGGTCAAATCCGGCTGGGTGGTCAGCCGGTATTCACCGGTCACAAACCCAACCTTGCCGTGCGTCGGAGGATGCAGGTTGTGTTTCAGGACCCATATGGCAGCTTCAACCCCCGCCACCGCGTCGCGCGCCTGATCACCGAGCCTTTCCACCTGCTGGACACCCCGCCCACCGGATCAGATCGACAGGATCGGATCTCGGAAATACTGACGGCCGTCGGCCTCAGCCCCGACGACGCGGGCAAGTACATCCACGAATTCTCGGGCGGGCAACGGCAACGGATCGCCATTGCGCGCGCCCTGATCATCCGGCCCGATCTGATCCTGTTCGACGAGGCGGTTTCGGCGCTTGACGTTTCGGTCCGTGCTCAGATCCTCGATCTGCTCGCTGAACTGTGTGACGCCTATGACCTGACCTATCTGTTCATCAGCCATGACCTGAGCGTTGTGCGCACGATCACCGACCGTGTGCTTGTGATGCAGTCCGGGCGGATCGTCGAACAGGGTCAGACCAAGCAGGTGTTCGAAAATCCGCAACATCCCTATACGCAAACCCTGATTGCCGCTGCGCCCCGGTTGCCCGGGATAAGGCCACTGATGGCATAAAGTTCCTTGTTAGAGCCTGAATGGAGGCCCAAAATGACCCAGAAGATTTGGTTTGATCCCACCTTGTGCCTGATCGGCGGGCGTTGGAGCCAGGCGGCTGCGGGCGACAGCCTGCCCTTGATCAACCCTTCGGACGGGACCGAGATCTGCCGGATCGCCCGAGGGTCCGAGGCGGATATCGACGCGGCGGTACAAGCCGCCCGGTCTGCGTTTAATGGTGATTGGGGGCGAAAGACGGCGTTGGAACGCGGCCGCATCCTGACCCGGCTGGGCCAACTGGTGCTGGAACGGGTGGACGACCTGGCGCGGCTTGAGGCGATGGATGTCGGCAAACCGCTGACACAGGCCCGGGCAGACGCGGTCGCCCTGGCGCGCTATTGCGAGTTCTATGGCGGCACGGCCGACAAGGTGATGGGTGAGACCATCCCCTATCTCGATGGCTACACCGTCTATACCCTGCGCGAACCGCATGGGGTGACGGGCCATATCGTGCCGTGGAACTATCCGATGCAGATTATCGGGCGTTCGGTCGGGGCGGCGTTGGCCATGGGCAACGCCTGTGTTCTGAAACCGGCGGAAGAGGCCTGTCTGACCGCGCTGGCCTTTGCCCATCTTGCGCAACAGGCCGGTCTGCCAGCCGGAGCATTGAACGTCGTGCCCGGTCTGGGGGCCGAGGCGGGTGCGGCGCTGTCCGGACATTCGGGTGTAAACCACATCTCGTTCACTGGTTCTGTTGCCACAGGGGCCCTTGTGCAGCAGGCGGCGGGTCGCAACGTGGTGCCCGTGACGCTGGAACTGGGCGGGAAATCCCCGCAATTGGTTTTCGACGACGCCGATCTGGATGCGGCGCTGCCGTTTCTGGTGAATGCGGGTATCCAAAATGCGGGCCAGACTTGTTCGGCCTCGTCCCGGATCCTGGTGCAGCGGGGCGTTTATGAGCAGGTCAGATCGCGCATGTCCAAGGCCTATGAAGAACTGACCGTCGGCCCGGCGATGCAGGATCTGCGGGTTGGGCCGTTGATCTCGGACCGGCAGAGACAGATTGTCAGGGGCTTTCTGAAAACCGCCACTGACCTGACGATCGCTGCGCAGGGACAGATTGTCGAAGACGCGCCAGAGACCGGAGCCTATGTCCGGCCCACTTTGTTCGCAGACGTGCCGCCAGATCATCAGTTGGCACAGGACGAAATTTTCGGCCCCGTCCAGGTTCTGATCCCGTTCGACACCGAAGAACAGGCTCTGACCATAGCGAATAGTACAGAGTACGGCCTGGTCGCCAGCGTCTGGACGCGGGATGGCGCGCGGCAGATGCGGTTGGCGAAAGCGCTGCACTCGGGTCAGGTTTTCATCAACAACTACGGTGCAGGCGGTGGTGTTGAACTGCCGTTTGGCGGGGTGGGAAAATCCGGCCATGGCCGCGAAAAAGGGTTCGAAGCTTTGTACGGCTTTTCACAGTTGAAGACAGTTGCCGCGTTTCACGGATAACATTTTAAGGTCTTTCAAGTCAGCATGTTCTCAATCTGGTCACTTTGCCAGGTTTCTGACTTGCGTGTGTCCGAGTGGCTGCCAAAAAAGCTTCCGACTCGCCGTTGTTCCACCAAGTTTGCAGAGCTCGGGAACTTCTGCGCGCCCCAATCAGCTAATACGACGAAGTCAAACCTGACTCGCGCCGCGTAAGCTTGGGTGATGTTTCCATGTAGTAGGTTGTACTTGTCCCAATGCACCGGGCAGCTCAGAAACAGGACCCGGCGCAGTTTCAAGCCAGATTCTGCAGCTTTCATGACGACATTACCCCCATGGCTGTGAGTGACGACATCGCAACCTTCAAGACCTTGGTACCGTACCCATGTCGAAAAATTTTTTGCTGCAATATCACGACCACGATCCGACCAACGCCCCTCCCATTCGAAGAAGTCAGCTCCAGAGAAAATGTCGCTGCGATGTGGCGCAATATACGTGTGAAGGTCTCCGGTTCCGGGATAATACCAATCTGGATCTGAGTTGATGTCAAAATGAGTACCGTGGACAAGTGTGAGTCCAATATCGTCCCTGATGCCCGGCTCAGGCGGCTGCGGAAACCTCATCGGCAGCGCGGACGGCTCTGATCCGAGGCTTAGAAAGAGAGTTGAGTAAACTTCGCGTGTCAAATCTGACAGGTTGTCGAACCTCTGTGCAAACCACTCGAACCGAGTCAACGGGGTCAACGAAGGCAGCTGAAATAATTTCATACCTGAACTGAGTGCCGCCACTCTGACAATGTCGCTTGGGGCAGAAAGACCATATTTGACTGCAGTCAGAACGTCTGGAACTGTACCTGACTCTTCGGCGCGCTCGATAAACTCCGCTAGCTGATCGTAGTAGCTGATTGGCGCGGAAACGGCTTGTTCATTGGCGGAATCCTCGTCTGGACCAGGTACAGAAGGCAGGGGCACTCGTCCGTCCAATTGTTGAAAGGTTGCAACATCTCTGAAGCCAAGTTCAGCAGTGTCCTCTTCTGGCAAAGTATATTCGAAGGCATCCTTCGGGGTAGTCAGTGCTGACGCTCGGCTGATCAAGTACGCAGCAACTGTATGCAGCCCAAGTTCGTCACGCTCGATCAATGCAGTTTCAAGTGAAACGGGATTCTCAATGCCTGCCATCTTCGTACTCCAAATATTAGTAGCTATTTGGGTATTTTAGCACACGATAGACTTTTTTTTGCTAAAGAGTTTTAGGGGCTAAACCACAACCTTTATGGCTTCTTGCGCACCGACACCGAACACCCGCTTGTAGCGTTCGATCTGGTCTTTCGGACCCATCGCCTTTTCCGGGTTGTCCGACAGTTTCACCGTCGGGCGGCCATTGGCGGATACCGCTTTGCAAACCAATGAGAACGGTGCCAGCGCGTCATTGGGGACGAGTCCGCGAAAATCGTTGGTCAGCAAGGTTCCCCAACCGAAGGAAATATTGGCGCGGCCCGCGAACTGGGCGTGCAATTCCTGAATTTTCTCGACATCCAGACCGTCAGAGAAAATGATCCGTTTCCCTGTCGGGTCTTCGCCGCGTGCATTCCACCAGTCTATTGCGACCTCGGCCGCTGCTGCCGGGTCTCCGCTGTCGATGCGAATGCCGGTCCATCCCGCCAGCCAGTCAGGAGCATTGTCCAGAAACCCCTTGGTGCCATAGGTGTCGGGCAGGATGATGCGGAGGTTGCCGTCATGTTCGTCATGCCAGTCGCTGAGCACGTCATAAGGCGCCTGCGCCAACGCGTCATCCGTATCGGCCAGCGCGGAATAGACCATGGGCAGTTCATGCGCATTGGTGCCGATCGCCTCGACCTCGCGTCGCATGGCGATCAGGCAGTTTGAAGTTCCGGTAAAGGATGCGCCCAGCCCTTCGATCATCGCCTGCACGCACCAATCCTGCCAAAGGAAGGAATGCCGCCGTCTGGTGCCGAAATCCGCGATCCCAAGCCCGTTTATCGAGCTCAACTTTTCGATCTTTTCCCAAACCCGGGTCATCGCGCGGGCGTACAGTACCTGCAATTCGAACCGGCGCATGTCGTTCAGAACCGCGCGCGAGCGCAGCTCCATCAACACCGCCAGCGCGGGGATTTCCCACAGCATGACCTCGTGCCATTTGCCTTCAAAGGTCAGTTCATATTGGTCGCCTTTGCGTTCAAGATGATAGGGCGGCAGGCGCGAATTCTCGAACCACTCCATGAAGTCCGAGCGGAACATCTGCCGTTTTCCATAGAACATGTTGCCGCGCAGCCAGGTGCTTTCCCCGCGGCTGAGGCTGAGAGAGCGGATGTGATCCAGCTGTTCCCGCAGCTCTCCCTCATCGATCAAACGCGCCAGAGGTACGTGATTCGACCGGTTGATCAACGAAAAAACGACATCTGTTTGAGGCTTGTTTCGAAACACTGACTGGCACATCAGCAGTTTGTAGAAATCAGTATCGATCAAAGACCGTACAATCGGGTCAATCTTCCATTTGTGATTGTAGACGCGGGTCGCGATGTCGACCATGGGGAACTCCTGCGATTTCCGTAGTTAGATCAATCGACTCTGGAAATAGCAAGAGTCACTGATTTGTTGACAATGCCAGTTTGACGTCACAAAGCCGGCATATTGTGCATTGTTTTTACCGGTTAGTGAGAAGAGGGGATGGAAAGTCGAAACTGAGTTTGTGAATGGGTATCGAGTACGATTTTGATATTGTTAACGTAGCGCTGGAAGATCTGGACCCCGAAAAGCTGGGGTCTGCCTCTGATACGGAACGCCAGGTATGTGCGGTTTTCCGCGATATCAGAGCCGCGGACGCGTTGCGTGGAACATCGCCGAAAATCCGCAAGATTTTCATGGATGCCGGGTTCAGCCTCGAGTCGCGCAACAGCGGCATCGTGCCAGGTGTTTTTCCGGCCGAGGATCATGCGGATCGGGTGCGAATTCTGCGGTCGCTGTTTGACAACATCAGGACGCGTGGAATTCAGGGTGAATATTGCGGCGATTTCAACGTGTGGGATTTCCTGCATTATGTGCGAACCGCGCAACCCATGGCTGGGATCGTGCGCAGCCGACCGATGCGCGTTCCGTCACCTCCGCCAAATCAGACCAACCCGGAACGTCGCACGATACCGGGGCGCATCGGGTTCGCGCTGGGTCTGGCGGTTGTTCTGTTCGTGATGATCAAGCTTCTGGCCGCCGCAGGCGCCACACCTTAGGTCAATACGACGCCGGCATCCCGCATCGCCTGTTCGGCGGCTGCCAGCGAACCGTCCATATCAATCGCGCGGCACGCGCCCATGCGGACCGTGACATCGAAACCCAACCTGGCGGCATCTACCGCGGAATAACGCACGCAGTAATCGGTGGCCAATCCCACAAGGGTCAAACGGTCGATGCCGCGTGTATCCAAATAGCCTTTCAGGCCTGTCGGTGTCTGGTGGTCATTCTCGAAGAATGCGGAATAGCTGTCGATGGCACTGCGGAACCCCTTGCGAAGGATCAGGTCGCCATCCGTGCGCAAGTCGGGATGAAAACCGGCGCCGCGCGTGCCCTGCACGCAGTGGTCGGGCCACAGAACCTGTTGGCCATAGGGCATTTCGACCAGGTCAAACGGGTTTTTGCCATCGTGAGAACTGGCAAACGAAGAATGCCCCGCCGGATGCCAGTCCTGAGTCAGGATCACGGCATCGAATTCATCCATCATGGCGTTTATCGGTGCGACGATCTCGTCCCCTTCTGCCACGGCCAGTGCCCCACCTGGGCAGAAGTCGTTCTGGACATCGATCACGAGCAGGGCATGGGTCATGGCGGCCTCCTTTTACGCTCTATCGGTAGGCGGCGGCGCGCGGGGCGTCAATGCAATCCCTTGCGACTCTGGGTCTGCAAAGGTAGATCGCGCGTATGTACACAATCGCTGCCCTCTATCACTTTACACGTTTCGCGGACCCGGCCGCGTTGCGCGACCCCTTGCTGGACCTGTGCCGCGCGCAGTCTGTCACAGGTACGCTGCTGCTTGCCCAGGAAGGGATCAACGGCACGATCGCCGGCCCGCGGGCCGGAATTGACGCCGTGCTGAAACAAATCCGATCCCTGCCCGGTTGCGCTGATCTGGAGTGGAAAGAAGCGACCTCGGACCACCCGCCTTTCGGCAAGATGAAGGTGCGGCTGAAGAAAGAGATCGTGACCATGGGCCAGCCCGACGTGGACCCGCGCGCCCGTGTCGGCAACTATGTCGACCCGCAGGAGTGGAATGACCTGATCCGTTCTGATGATGTGGTGCTGATCGACACGCGAAACGATTACGAAGTGGCAATCGGGACGTTTGAAGGCGCAATAGACCCTGAAACAGCCAGTTTCCGCGATTTCCCGGCATGGTGGGAACAGAACAAGGACCGCTTTCACAACAAGCGGGTCGCCATGTTCTGCACCGGCGGTATCCGTTGCGAGAAATCCACCAACTACCTGTTGGGGCAGGGGGTCGAGGATGTCTATCACCTCAAAGGTGGTATCCTGCGATATCTTGAGGAAATCCCCGCCGAAGACAGTTCCTGGCAGGGTGAATGCTTTGTGTTCGACAATCGCGTTTCGGTTGGTCACGGGCTTGTTGAAGGGCCGCACAAGCTCTGTCATGGCTGCCGGCGTCCTATCCTGCCCGAGGATATGAAGCGCCCGGAATACGAGCATGGCGTTTCATGCCATCAATGCATCGATGAGACGTCCGATGCTGACAAGATGCGCTTTCGCGAGCGGCAAAAGCAGATCCTGCTGGCTCGGGAACGGGGTGAGGCGCATTTGCGGCAGGATTGAATTCGGGTTGCGGGCGTTGCCTTTAGGTCGGATGATTGCCCAAAAACCGGATTGAGGGGTCGTTCATGCACCGCAAACCCACGACATTGGACGAATGGAAATCGACCCTGATTGCGGCACTGGGGCTGGTCCTTGCCAGCTTCCTGGCCTGGTACGGCCTGTCCCGCCTGAGCGAGGCGGCTGCGGGTGACACGATTGGCACAGTCGCCTCGATCGGGCTATTGATATGGCTGGTGTCACAGTCCTGGTATTACATGACACAGGTGAAATCGCCCCGCAGGCTTTTGTTTCTGATGGGTGTTTCGTTCATACAGGTCGTTCCATTCCTGTTCGCCGCAGTTTACGGGGCCTTTGGGTATAACGACCACTGTGTCATCGGTGCGCAGGGTCCGGGGGATATCCTGTATTTTTCCTATGTTACCTTTACCACAGTCGGGTATGGCGACATGTCTCCGACCGGTCTGTGCCGTGGGCTCGCCGTGTCCGAAGCCGTAACAGGCTATATCCTGCTGGGGATGTTTGTTGCCGCAGCAGTTTCGCTTTACGCCCGCAACCACAATCCGGACAGACCCTAATTAAGGGCTATTTGTTGTGATCGATCCAGCGCGACATCATTTTCTTGTCGCGGAAACACTCGGATGGGATCGGGCGGCGCTTGCTGCGTGAAATCCGCTCGGCAAACGCGACTTGTTTTCCCGTCGGGTAATTGTCGAATTGCGAGGTCCCGCGTGGTTTGTGGGCAGAAATCCAGTCAGACAAAAGCCGCCGGTCGCGCTGTGCCTCAACCGGAATCTCAAGGGCTGACTTCTCGGCAATCGCACGCGCATACCGCATCTGCCGATCGGTCACCGGAAGCAGGTGATAGTCGTTGTTCGGCCCGTTCAGGGCGGTGGGGCGTGTTTGCTGGGCCATCGGTTTGTCCTCTGACTGTGTAGAACATAAATAGAACATTAACCAAAAATTTCAAGGTTTGCGGGGTTTGGCAGGCGTGAAACCGCCCCTTTGATGATTTTATTGACTGGTCAATCAATAACCGATAGGCCGATTTTCGACTGACCATTTGTCCCGTCCTGACGGGTGCGAAAGAAAAGGACACGGTATGAAGTTTCAGCCCCGGGCCAGCCATTTCATTGACGGCGAATATGTCGAAGATACAAACGGCGCGGCCATCGAAGTGATCTATCCCGCTACAGGCGAAGTGATTGCACGGTTGCATTCGGCGACGCCGGCGATCGTAGAACAGGCTCTAAACAGTGCAAAAAACGCTCAGGCAGCATGGGCGGCCCTGTCCGGGACGGAACGTGGCCGCATCCTGCGCCGCGCCTCTGATATCATGCGCGAACGCAATTACGACCTGTCCGTTCTGGAAACCCATGATACCGGCAAACCGATTCAGGAAACCACCGTGGCCGATGCCACCTCGGGGGCCGATGCGCTGGAGTATTTTGGTGGATTGGCCGCCTCTCTGACTGGCGAGCATATTCCGCTGGGCGGGGGTGATTTCGTCTATACCATCCGCGAGGCGCTGGGCGTTTGCGTCGGGATCGGCGCCTGGAATTACCCCACGCAGATCGCCTGCTGGAAAGGTGCCCCTGCACTTGCCTGCGGTAACACGATGGTATTCAAACCTTCGGAAACCACGCCCCTTTCGGCATTGAAAGTCGCCGAAATTCTTGTCGAGGCCGGCGCGCCCAAGGGCGTCTACAACGTGATCCAGGGGTACGGTGATGTCGGTGCTTCGCTGGTCTCTGATCCGCGCGTGGCCAAGGTCTCTTTGACAGGTTCTGTGCCGACGGGCCGCAAGGTCTATGCTGCTGCGGCGGATGGCATGAAGCATGTGACCATGGAACTTGGCGGCAAATCCCCGATGATCGTCTTTGACGACGCCGACATCGAAAACGCTGTTTCAGGTGCGATCCTGGGCAATTTCTACTCTTCGGGCCAGGTTTGTTCCAACGGCACCCGCGTCTTCGTTCAGAAAGGTATCAAAGAGGCATTCCTGAAACGCCTGTCGGAACGTCTGGCGCACGCGAAAATCGGCGATCCAATGGACGAGGACGTCAGCTTTGGCCCGATGGTCAGCGAGAACCAGATGAACATCACCCTAGGCTATATCGAAAAGGGCAAAGCCGAAGGCGCAAGATTGGTTTATGGCGGTGAACGGATCGAAAGAGACGGCTATTTTGTGCAACCCACGGTTTTTGCTGACGTCACGGACAACATGACCATCGCGCGCGAAGAAATCTTTGGCCCCGTCATGTCGGTGCTGGATTTCGAGACCGAGGAAGAGGTGATGGCCCGCGCCAATGACACCGAGTTCGGTCTGGCCGCAGGTGTCTTCACGAATGATCTGACCCGGGCGCATCGAATCGTGGCCGGATTCGAAGCTGGCACTTGCTATATCAACACCTACAACCTTGCCCCGGTCGAAGCGCCGTTTGGTGGATCGAAGATGTCCGGTGTCGGGCGCGAGAACTCGAAACTGGCGGTCAACCATTTCTCGGAAATGAAAACCGTCTATGTCTCGATGAATGATGTTGAGGCTCCGTACTGAATCAAGGACGGTTGTCCGCTGTTTTTGACGTCTCAGCTCCCGGTGCCCGGCACCGGGAGCTTAGGAAACGCCAGCCAGTGGCGTGCAATACTGCACTGGCAATACCGATGCCTGTCAGCGTGTCGGAAAAGGCGGGCTTGCAGAATTTGTGTCCAAAGACGTTGCCATCCCAAGCCGGATGGCCAGGTTTGATGAGGAGACACGTCCGCGATTTTTCTGACCACGGAACTCATTGAAGGCGCGGAACTTTGACCGCCGTATTTCGGATGTGGCGTCTCGTTTTCACGCATCTGCCGCAAATTCCACGGCACCGGTTGCTTTACGGGCGGTCAGCCGTCGTGACCTTTTTGGTTGAGGAACGTGGCCTGAAATTCGGCGGCCTGTTTTTCTGTGTCATGTCTGGAACACAACATCCTTGAAAGAAGTTGGAGCTTTTTTTCCATCCCCGCCTGATCGGGCGTTAGGATTGGACCCGCTTTGAAGCAACGTCGCCGGTTTGCCAGCGGTTGAAACGCATCGCAGGGAATACCGGGATCGGCGTTCACTTTGCCGGGTGCGGCCGGAACAGTCGCGATATACGTCATTTTACCCCAACTGCGTTCAACATCTCATCGATCCGCTGGCGGGCCGACTGGCTGTCCTTCAACAGGTTTTCCGCATCCGCCAGCGGCTTTTCCGCCAACCGCTCCGGCAGGTCAGACAAGGCTTGGGTCATTTGATTCAATGCCGCGTATTTCCCGCCCGCAGGTTCCAACCTTTCTTCCGATACTCCGGCCAGCCAGAAGTACCGGTTTGCCGCTTCGTTTTGTTCGAGATCTCGGAGCATATCGCCGGCGGCTGCAAAATCTTCTGTTGAAACCATCGCCTGCGCGCGCAAGGCGATCGCCTCTGCGGAATTGTTATCAGCCAGCTCCAGCAGGGCTTGATGAGGGCGCCCCGACAGCAAAGCGGCCCGAGCCCGCAACCGAGCCCGATCCGAGCGTCGAGACTGATCTTCCGGTCTGTTCGCCAGCGCGAATGTCTGCTGAGCAAAGCCCAGATCAGCAAGACGGCTTGCCAATGCAATTACAGTATCGGTTGTCAGCACTGCCGTCATGTCTGGCTGCATTACCTCCATCGTCTGGCGTAGAAAGGTTGCGTCGTCCGATCTCTCGGCAAGCAATTGCAGATGCCGATTGATCGCGCCGTCACTATCGGGTCCGGGTGGCTGCGCTTCGATCACGTCAAATGCGCGGTCGAATTCCTGGCTCAGGCTCAGAGCGATCGCATAGGTGCGGTTCATCATCGCGCCCAGCTCCGATCGTCTGAACTCGACCGCATAAGATGCCGCCAGATCAAGCTCCTGAGAAGAAACAGCTTTGCGTTCAGACCAACGTTTTTCCACCAGGCGCGCCAAAGCCAGCGGAGATTCAGCGGCGGCGTCGGTAGAGGTTATAACCTCGGTCAACAACTCTTCTTCACGGTCACTGTCCCCTTCCGCCTTGGCAACGCTGGCTTTGGCCTGAGCGACACTGGATATCGTTTCCGGTTCAATCCGGTCAACCGAACGAAGGATTCTGCGGGCAGCCTCCAGTTGTTGTGCGCTCACCAGTAATTTTGATAACCGCGGCCCCAGCTGGCGGCGAAGATGATCTGGCAGTCTTGAATACGCGTTTTCGATTGCTTCCACGTTTGCGTCAGGTGCCAGTTCCCCTTCGGACAACACAGCCCAAAGCGCGGCATCGCTGTCACATCGTTGCAGGTCGTTGAATGGATTCCTGGGCAGCGGCGGCCAGTTATCTACAACTCGGGCAATTGCCGCAACGGGTTCGAAGCCCTCTGGCGGCGTCTCCAACAGCCTCAAGACATTCAACGCTTCGGCTCCGAAGCCGAAAGAGGCGTAGAGCCTGGCCAGGTTCATGGCCTTTTCGCCGTCAAGTTTGTCAAACTCTTTGTACAGCCCGGAGCGGAGAGCTGACACCTGATCCGGAAAAGGCGTGTCCCCTGACCAGGACGCAAAATTCAGCTCAGCAGTCGAGATGCAGGCCGGTCTGTGGTCAATTGGTTGCAGTTCTGCGTTCAAAACACTCTGCAAATCGTCCAGAACCGTGGTCAGACGTAGGTTCGAACGCAATTGGGGCGGCACAACGCTTGTGCCGGACGGGGCGGTATTGCGTGGCCTGACCGGAGCAAGCTTCAAGTCCAGCAGCTTGCGATCGGTCCCTTGCAGAAGACGAGTGGACAGCTGGTCTTTTATTCCCTGCTCAATCATGGTGAGAAGCGGCAGATGCAACCCTGTCTCAACCGATGGCGGTTTGCCTTTGGCCGTTTTTCCGATCAAGGGTGGCGGTACATTCTCAAGAAGCGGCGGCAACAATTCCCCTGGCGCGATGTCCAGTACGATCATCGAGTTTCTGTACAGAAACGCCGACGCCACGCAGTCGCACCCGAACTCCAGCTCCAAAGCGCTGCCGGGGTTTTCCTGCGACAATGAGGCCAGGCGGTTCGTGGTCAACCGCCCAAAAACCGAGCTGGTTTTGAATGTCACGTCGTCCAGGGCAATGGTAAGGCTGGCGCCGTTCTTCCGTTGCGCCAGCACCCAGCGGGTATCCGGTGGCACGTCGAAAACCAGACGTGTGAATCCGTCATGCTCACCGGATCGCACCACCACGTCCTGTGCGGTCACGGCAGATGCAGCCGTGACCAAAATCGCAATCAGAAACCCGATGCGCTTCATGCCGCGGCCTGCTTGAGCTCTTTCAATGCGTCTTCCAGCTCGGAAAAGCCCGGGCGGTTATGGGTTGGGGTGTTCTGGCGTCCGACTTCAATGCACATGGCGGCATTGTGGTTGTGCAGATTGGCCACCAATACTTCCTTGATCAGCTGATAAAAGTGGTTGTCTTCTTCAACCACGGCTTTCAGTTTGCCTGCGAAGGGGCCGACCAGACCATAAGCCAGAAAAACGCCCAGGAACGTGCCTACCAGGGCACCCCCAATCAGCTTCCCCAGCACTTCGGGCGGTTGATCGATTGATCCCATCGTCTTGATCACGCCCAAAACCGCAGCAACGATCCCCAGCGCGGGCAGGCCGTCTGCCACTGTTTGAAGCGCATGGCTTGAGTGCATGGCGTGATGAAAATTCGCTTCCATGCGCTTCTCCAGAACCTCTTCAACCTGATGCGGATCGTCATAATTCATCGCCGCCGACCGCATGGTGTCACAAATCAGGTCGACGGCCTCCTTGTCTGATTGGATCTTGGGGTATGCGGAAAACAAGCTGGAGTTTTCGGGGTCTTCAATATGCTGCTCGACCTCAACAGGGTTGGCGCGGGCAATGCGGATCAACGAAAACAGAAGGCACAGAAGGTCACGATAGTCTTCGGGCTTCCATTTCGGGCCTTTGAACACCTTGCCCATGTCTTTGATCGTATGTTTCACGCCGCCCATGTCGTTGCTGATCAGAAAGGCTCCGACGGCGGCGCCGCCGATCATCATCATTTCGAAGGGAAGAGATTTCATGATGATGGTCATCTTGCCACCTGCCGCGAGATAGCCGCCGAAGACCATTACGAAGATGACAACAATTCCAACAATTC
Organism: Ruegeria sp. A4; assembly: GCF_056543025.1. Lineage (NCBI taxonomy): Bacteria > Pseudomonadati > Pseudomonadota > Alphaproteobacteria > Rhodobacterales > Roseobacteraceae > Ruegeria > Ruegeria sp. A4. Next base: position 293,299 of record NZ_JBQGAW010000003.1, read on the forward strand.
CAATCATTTGAGATCTCCAGATGAGTTCTGTGCGTTACCGGGCAACACGGGCGACTACTCCTGTGGGGCCGAGGCGTTGCGTCCGGCCATGACAACGCTGATCGTATAGGCCGCTTCGGGGCTCAGGCCCGCCAGCACGCCAGCCGCTGCGTCCGCCGGCATGCGGGACAGGAACCCTGCGGCAAAGGTCGGGTCCATGGTTTCAAACAACGCGGCTGCGTCCTTGGGTTTCATGTTCTGGTAAACATCTGTCAGGCGCGCCAGATCGTTCTCTGCCGCCTTGTCCGCAACCGCCAACGTGGCACGCAGGGCATCTTCTGCTTCCTTCAGTGCCGTCAGACGCGTTTCGACGGCCTGAGTTGCGATCTCCAGTGCTTTTTCCTGATCGCGCAATTCAGCCTCTCGCTGTTTGATGCGTTCCTCCCGGCGCAAAAGCTCTGCCAGTACAACCTGAACATCGCGTGTTTCGGACGCGGCAGGCTTGTTTTCCACTGCTTCGGGTGTCGCCGGTTTGGCGAGCGCGGGTCCTGCCTCCAAGCCAACGCGAATGGCTGCCGAGCCGATCATCAGCAATGAGATGACGGCAAGCACACCGCCACGCGGGCGTGTATCGTGTTTGGCGTTGCGCGCAAGGCTCATGCCTGCGCCCCGTTCTGCTTGCGGTCATGGCGGAAGAACATCAGGCCCTCTGGCGCCTTGGGTTGCTCTTCACGCGCACCAGTTTCGGCCGGTTCCGCGGCTTTCTCATGCTTGGTGCCCTGTTCCTCTTCAGGCTGGGGCTCGTCTTGGACAGGCTTTGCTTTTTCCGGGGCAGCAGCTTCTTCTTCGGGGATGACATCATGCAGAGATGCCATCATCAGCTCCAGGCGCTGAGCCACGGTCTCAGCCCTTTGCGTCAGCGCCTTCAGCTGATCCCCCGATTGATCAGAGGCATTTCGCGCGCTGTCCAGGGATTTCTTCAGCTCTTCTGCCTGGGTCGACAACACGGCCACCGCGCCACCGACGCCTTTTTCAAGATCGGTGAACCGCCTGAGGCGGCGCGACAGCACAAAACAATAAAGACCCGCGCCCAACGCACCGGCGACCAGCAAAATATCCGCAATCAGCTCCAATTTCGCCTCCTAATTCAGTACAAATTCCATCACCAGCACATCGCGAACGCGCCCTTCGCCAACGACAATTCCAATGCGTCGCAGCAGGTGACCTCGGATGCGCGTCAATGCCTGCGAATCCTCCAGGTCCTTCAATTCAACAGCTCGCAGGTATCCGTTCAGGACATCCATGATTCGTGGCTGCATTTTTTTCACATCAGCTATGTACGGCGCGTTAACTTCGAGCTGAGCGTGGAACTTCAAATGTCGCGAATTGCCGGAATTCACCGATACAACAACCGGCGGCAGATCAATGAACCCGACATCTGCCAGCGCTTTGGCAGGTTCCTCTTTCGCCTCGTCCTTGCCGGCCTCAACCGCGGCCTTGCCACCCAGCGGAATCAATCCGGATGACGTCAGGAAATACCCGCCCGCAGCGCCGGCGATGGCAAGAAGCATCCCGATCAGCATTCCCTTTTTCCCTTTTTTCCCGGTGGGTTCCGCCAGTTCGTCGGTTGCGTCGGTCATGACGTCCTCATTCATCCGTTCCGACCCCGTCATAACCGCGCAGGGACTAACCGATTGTTAAGAGCAATCGTCCAAACAGAGGGTGCGTCGGGCAGAATGCCGGCGAGTCGGAGGTGAGCGTGCAGCAGATCGGAACTGTCTGGGCTAATTTGGACAGGCGTAAACAAATCATCGTCGCCGGTGCGGTTGCGCTGGTGTTTCTGGGAATCCTTGGCTTGTCGCGCCTCGTGACGGCTCCGTCCATGACGCTGCTTTATGCGGGTCTGGAAAGCGGTGCCGCCGGGGAAATAGTACGCGCGCTGGACCAGCGCGGCGTCACATATGAAATCCGGGGCGGATCGATCTACGTATCCGGCGCGCAGCGCGACGAGCTGCGAATGACCCTGGCCAGCGAAGGCCTGCCCGCAAACGGCAACAAAGGGTACGAACTGCTTGATTCGCTAAGCGGGTTTGGCACCACCTCTCAGATGTTCGATGCTGCTTATTGGCGCGCGAAAGAGGGTGAACTGGCGCGGACGATTGTCGGAAGCCCGCATATAAGTCAGGCGCGCGTCCATATTGCCAACGGGACGGCAAACCCGTTTCAGCGCAGCGTGGCACCAACGGCTTCGGTCTACCTCGTGCCATCCGGGACCGAAATTACCGGGGATCAGGCCAAGGCCATCCGGTTCCTTGTTGCCTCGGCCGTCAGCGGCCTGACGCCCGAGAACGTGACGGTGATTGATTCGCACGGGGCCGTGATAGGCGGGCAGGATACCGCAGCGCCTGCGGACACTGCGGACGACAAGTCGCGCCAGTTGCGGGAACGTGTTCTGCGTCTGGTCGAGGCGCGTGTCGGTACCGGCAACGCCGTGGTCGAAGTCAGTGTCGATACCGAAACCAAGACGGAATCCATTCGCGAGCGGCGCTTTGACCCCAAAGGCCGCGTGGCGATCAGCACGGATGTCGAAGAACGTTCGGACAGCGCCCGAAACCAGTCATCGGATGTCACCGTGGCGTCAAACCTGCCGGATGGCGATGCGGCGGGTGGCGACGAATCGAATTCGACGGCTACCCAGACTCGTGAGCGGGTGAACTACGAAGTCTCCGAGACAGAGCTGGAAGTTCATAAGGCTCCCGGCGCGATCAAGCGTCTGACGGTTGCAGTTCTGGTCAATGGGAAAAGATCGGTGGACGCCTCCGGTGCCGAAGTCTTCACGCCCTTGCCCCGGGAAGAGCTGGCCGCTCTGGAAGAGCTCGTGGCGTCGGCAGTCGGGTACGATTCGGCGCGCGGGGACGTTATCACTCTGAAATCCATGGATCTGCCGTCGGTCGAACCACAGGGCACTCTGGTATCGTCGTCGCTCTGGCAGAACATCCATCTGGACGTCATGTCCTTGATACAGATGGCTGTGCTGGCTTTGGTTTCGCTCGTGCTGGCCCTGTTCGTGATCCGCCCGATCCTGACGAATGCAACACCGACACCGGCGCTGCTGGCGGCGGCAGGAGGGGCGGATTCGGATACCCTGGCGCTGACAGGTGAAATCGCTCCGGAGGAACCGGCAGAGCTCTCGACCCTGCCGGCAGAGCGTGGTGTTCCGGCTCTCGGCTCGAACGCCACTGAAGATCCTGTCGACCGGCTGCGCGCCATGATCGGTGACAAGCAGGAAGAAACTGTCGAGATCCTGCGCAGTTGGCTTGAAGAAGGTGAGGAGCGGGTGTGATGTCGATTGCCCATCTTCTTGAGGATTTCACCACCCAGACCGGTACGGGGCCTGTTCTGATCTTGAATGAGGACACGCTGGAAGAACAACGGCTCGCTGCCTTCGAAGACGGGTATGGGGCCGGTTGGGAAGATGCCTCGAGGGCGCAGGAGCAGAGCCGCAGCCAGATTTCGGCTGAATTGGCAAGGTCGCTTGAGGATATGTCTTTCACCTATCACGAAGCCATCGCCCGCATGACCCTGTCGTTGGAGCCCATGTTCACCAGCCTGGTTCAGACCGTACTGCCTGAGATGGCCGAGCGCGGCCTGGCAGCCCGCATTGTGGAGCAACTCTGTGAAATGGCGCGTTCGCGGATAGAGCAGCCGATGCAGATTTTGGTTCCGCCGGGATGTGCCGAGAGTGTCGCAACGCTGTTGCCGCAAGATCTGCATTCCACTCCTCAGGTGATCGAACACTCGGACCTGGAGCCGGGTCAGGCCCGCCTTCAGGTCGGCACGAGCCGGCGTGAGGTTGATTGCACCGCTTTGCTCGCCGCCATCGAACAGACCTTTGACGCTTATGTCTTTGAGACAAGAGAGGCTTTGTCCAATGAATGACACCCAGATCCCGAAATCTGAAAAACCCAACCCCTTCGACTCGGTCCCGATTGAAGTGACCGTTTCCGTTGGTCGTGCGCGCCCATTGATCAAGGACCTGTTGAACATGGGAGAGAATGCCGTGCTGACCCTGGACAAACGGATCGAAGATCCGGTTGACCTCTATGTTGCGGATCAGTTGGTGGCGCGCGGGCTGTTGGAAGAAATGGAAGGCGATCAGGCAGGGCAACTTGCAGTGCGCTTGACCGAGATTGCGGATTTGCACAACGGAATCGGTTGATGCGCTATGCAATCTGCCTGGCTTTGGTGGCCGTGTTGACGCCCTCACTGGCCGCCGCCCAGGATTTGACCTTGTCCTTGGGCGAGGGCGGGTCGATTTCCGCCCGGACAATCCAGCTGATTCTGCTGATCACAGTGCTGAGCATCGCTCCGGGGCTGGCGATCATGATCACCTGCTTTCCCTTCCTGATCACCGTTCTGTCGATCCTGCGGCAAGGGATCGGCCTGCAACAATCGCCGCCCAATATGCTGTTGGTCAGCCTGGCGTTGTTCCTGACCTATTTCATCATGGACCCGGTGTTTTCAGAAGCATGGGCGACAGGGATACGACCGATGATGGAAGAGACGATGGAAGTGGAACCAGCGTTGGAGCGCGCGTTGGAGCCGTTCCGGGCCTTCATGGCGGCCCGACTGGATGCGGACACGTTCTATGCCATGGCGGCTTTGCGCCCCGATGGTGAGGCTATGGAGTTGTCCGCACAAGCGCCATTGTCGGTCTTGATGCCGTCCTTCATGCTGTCGGAAATCGCACGGGCGTTTCAGATCGGGTTTCTGATTTTCCTGCCGTTTCTGATCATCGATCTTGTCGTGGCTGCTGTATTGATGTCGATGGGCATGATGATGGTGCCACCGGCCATCGTATCCTTGCCATTCAAGCTGGCGTTTTTCGTGATCGCCGATGGGTGGGCTTTGATTGCAGGCGCTTTGGTGCGCAGTTACATGCCGTGAGCTCGACATGTAGCCGCGGCGCGCCGAAAAAACAGGTGGTCAGACGCCTCTGTCCCACTGTTGTTAAAGGCGTAACTCAATGCGTGGCCGCAAGTGAAACGGATCACCCTGTCTTTTTCAGGTCTTTGATCAACTGGTCCAGGTTGCCTTTGCGGGCATCCAGCATCGCGCCGATTTCGGTGCGTTCGGTCAGCAACAAATTCACGCCTTCGATGAACATGTTGTAGAATTTTTCACGCCCAGACTTGTCCGAAACAAGGAACGTCACATCAAACGGCGCCGAGCCGCGCAACTTGACAATTGTGCGCACTTCATATCCGGCCTTGATCTTGCGTGCATTGCGCACGTTGACCTCACCGCCAATGAACTCGCGGAAGCGGCGACCATATTTGCGGGAGATATAGCCCTGAAAAGCCTTGGTGAATTGCCTTAGCTGGGATGGGGTGGCCGTACGGGCATCGGCACCGAGGGCATAACGCGCCATGATCGGGACGTCGGCATATTGCACAAAGATCTTCTCGAAATCACGCAGCATCGCATTCTCTGACTTGCCCGATGCGATAACCCTGTTGATGTCGTTGACCACACTGTTGACCAGTGCCTTGGCTGATGCCTCGGTCTGGGCAAATGCGGATTTGGGCAGGACCGCCAAGGCCAGACCAGCTGCGACAAAGCTACGGCGGTTCAACTCGTTATTCAGCATAGGGGTCCTCGTATGGGTCTAAATAGGGGTCCCTGACAGGGTCTGTACCGGTTTCGGCATAGGGGTCGGAATACAAATCCAGATAGGCGTCTTCGTCATCTCTCGCCAGTTCGAAGCGGCGGTTTTGCAGATAGATCAGGCGGGCCTGCGCATAACTGTCTGCGCTTTCATACAGAATCGAGTCCACGGTATCCGAGAACCGCCCACGATCGCCCATGCGGCGAACGACTTCGGCATAAACGCCCAGATTGTCGGCGGGCCGGACCGGGGTAAAATTGATCGGATTCGAGAACAGGTTGATCACGACCCCGATGGCATCCCTTTGGGTCGACGGGCCATAGAAAGGCAGTTCAACATAAGCCCCTTCACCGACCCCCCAGACGTGCAGGGTCTCACCGAAATCAGTATCGACGGGCGGCAGGTTCAGCTCATCTGCGGGCGCGGACAGGCCAAAGCCGCCCACGGTCATGTTGATCACAAAGCGCAGCAGCGCATTGCCCATCTGTTTCGGGTTGCCCTGAAGCAGGTAGTCGACCGCTTGTCCGGGCAGCGAGATGTTTTCGGCGAATGTGCTGAAACTGGTGACCATGGGATCAGGAACGATCTTCACGTACCCTTTCGACGCAGGTCGAAACAGAAACCGGTCAACGCCCAGATTGAACTTGTGAATTCCCCGGTTCGCGTTTTCGTAGGGGTCAAACACGTCGCTGCGTGCGGCGCCCTCGGGCGGTGTCGTTGCACAGGCGGACAGAATGGCCATGAGCGACAGGACAACCAGGTGTTTCAGGCAAAATCTGCTCGACACGATCTTTGCTTCTCCCAAATGCCCGACATCCGTTCTGTCGGGCCAACAATCACAATTCACCAATACTAACACGCCGGTAAGGCACAAGTTCTTGTCACATAGTCGTTTCAGGTCTCAAATGAAACACCTAGCGTGTAACCTGTTCGTCAGGTCCGGGTAAAGCAATTGAGCATCTGCAAGTCATAATAAGTAAAGATATGCTCAGATCGCATGCAAGACGGAATTTGCCGCATTCCGTCTTTCCACGGATGTGCTTCCCGGTTAGCGTCCGGCAGAGTCAATCAGGGAAGGACCCTCTCAATGAGCATCGCTGCAAAATTGGAAAGCCTCGGTGTCACGCTGGGCGACGCACCCGCGCCAGCGGCAAATTATGTGCCGTATGTACGTGTGGGCAATATCGTGTACGTGTCCGGCCAGATATCGAAATCAGACGAGCTGATCACCGGCAAGCTGGGCGATGACATGGATGTCGAAGCCGGAGCCGCAGCGGCGCGGGTCTGCGCGATCAATCTGTTGGCACAGGTCAAGGCGGCCTGTGGCGGAGATATCGACAAACTGGTGCGTGTCATTAAGCTGACCGGTTTCGTGAACTCGACCGCAGATTTCACTGCGCAGCCGCAAGTGATCAACGGCGCATCCGACTTTCTGGTCGAAGCGCTGGGCGACGCCGGTCGCCACTCGCGCTCTGCCGTAAGTGCTGCGTCGCTGCCTTTGGGCGTGGCGGTCGAGATAGAAGGCATTTTCGAGATCGAATGATACCGCCCCTGCCAGCTGCGTTTTTGCAGGCCCCGATTGCTCATCGGGCGCTGCATGACGTCTCGAACAACCGCCCGGAAAACAGCCGGGCGGCCATTCGTGCCGCCATTGATGCCGGATACGGGATCGAGATCGACCTTCAGCTGACATCTGATGATCGTGCCGTCGTATTCCATGATTACGACATGGGGCGTCTGACCGGCCAGCCCGGGCCGATCCGGCAGGTGTCGGCGGCGGCGGCGTCCGAATTGACCCTTCTGTATGGTGATGACGGCATTCCAACGCTTGATGAGGTGCTGGATATGGTCGCAGGCCGGGTGCCGCTTCTGATCGAGCTGAAGGATCAGGACGGCGTTATGGGTATGAATATCGGTGCCCTCGAGCACGACACCGTGCGCGCATTGCAGGGCTATGACGGCCCGGTGGCCCTGATGTCCTTCAATCCAAACTCGGTTGCGGAACTGGCGCGACTGGCCCCGCATCTGCCGCGCGGCATCACGACTTGCGCCTATGAGCCCAGTGTCGAGCTTCTGCCGCAGGACGTCTGCGACACCCTGCGCGACATTCCTGATTTTGAACGTGTCGGGGCCGGTTTCATCAGCCACGAGGCGGAAGATCTTTCCCGCCCGCGTGTGGCCGAACTGAAGGCGCAAGGCGTGCCGATCCTGTGCTGGACCGTCCGAACGCCCGAACAAGAGGCAGAGGCCCGCATGGTTGCCGACAATGTGACCTTCGAAGGGTATCTGGCTGCGCATTCAGCTTGAACCCTGCCGCTTCGGTCACAGATAAAGGGCTGGTGCGGAGGAAACATGGATCAGGCCCAAATCGAAGTTCAGGTCATTGGGTCTCTGTCGCGGATTTCAGCGGCCGAGTGGGATGCCTGCGCCTGCCCCGAGACCGCCGATGGTGGACGGCCCCTTGATCCCTTCACCACGCATCGCTTTTTGCTGGCGCTTGAGGAAAGCGGCTCGGTCGGGCGCGGTACGGGTTGGCAACCGCAATACCTGACCGCCTTTCTTGACGGGATCCTGATCGCAGCGGCCCCTATGTATGCCAAATCGCACAGCCAGGGCGAATACATCTTTGACCACAGCTGGGCCCATGCCTATGAAAGCGCAGGCGGGCGGTATTATCCCAAGCTGCAAATTGCGGTGCCGTTCACACCCGCCACCGGGCGGCGGTTTCTGGTGCGCCCGGGCTATGACAGGATCGGAATGTCGGCTTTGGTGCAGGGTGCCGTTCAACTGGCGGCCGACAATCAGGTTTCTTCGGTTCACGTGACCTTCTGTACAGAAGCCGAGGCATTGGCGGGTGAGCAGATGGGGCTAATGCTTCGCAGCTCGCAACAGTTTCACTGGCTGAATGATGGCTACGCCGAATTCGATGACTTCCTTGCGGCCTTGTCCTCACGCAAGCGCAAGAACATCCGCAAGGAAAGGGCGCAGGCCAATGGCTTTGGCGGTGAAATCCGCACATTGACGGGCGATGACCTGCGCCCGGAACACTGGGATGCGTTTTGGCGGTTCTATCAGGACACCGGGGCGCGAAAATGGGGCTCACCCTATCTGACGCGCCGGTTTTTTGACATCGCACAAGAGACGATGGCGAATGACATGGCCCTGGTTTTGGCTGAACGGGATGGTCATGCCATTGCGGGTGCGCTGAACTTCATAGGCCGCGAAACGCTTTTTGGGCGGTATTGGGGCTGCATTGAACATCATGCCTGCCTGCATTTCGAACTGTGCTACTATAGGGCGATAGATTTTGCCATTGCCCACGGTCTGGCCCGGGTGGAAGCGGGCGCTCAGGGCGAACACAAGCTGGCGCGGGGCTATTTGCCGACGCGCACGCATAGCTTGCACTGGGTCGGCGATCCGGGTTTTGCCGATGCCGTCAAAAAATATCTGGACGCCGAAGGCCGCGCAGTGGGAGAAGAGATCGAGATTCTGACGGATTACGGCCCGTTCAGGAAATCGAACCCGGAGGAACAGCAATGACTGAACTTTTGTCCGCCGAGACCCGTGGCCCGCTGCTGGATCCGCTGTTCAAAAACGGCTGGACCATGGTCGAAGGCCGCGACGCGATCACCAAGACCTTCATTTTCGACAACTTCGTGCACGCATTTGGCTGGATGACGCAAGTGGCGATCTGGGCCGAGAAATGGAACCATCATCCAGAATGGTCCAACGTCTACCGCACGGTTGAGGTGGTTCTGTCCACCCATGACGTAGGTGGCCTGTCGTCACTGGACGCCAAGCTGGCCCGAAAGATGGACAGCCTGTGCTAGCGGTCGTTGCCTGACCCCTGGCCACCGGCAAGCGACGCAGCCGTGCCCATCTGCTTGAATTCCGCAGGTGTGACGGTGCCATCGCTGACATCGATGGACCGTGGAATGCCAGTGGTCTTGTTCCCGATCTGGCGCACGCTGCGCGCCGCTGGGTTGATATCCAGACACCGGTTTTCATAGCAGGTCAGGCCAGACGAATTGATCTGGATGCGGACCTGTCCGTCCGGCCCCGTCACCACGGGAGCTTGCGGAACGTCACAGGCCGCGGCCAGTGCCAAAGCACCCATTCCGATCCATTTCTTCATAGCAAGCTCCTTCAAGCGGGCTTAGTCCAGTTGACCATTGCCGTTCTGGTCTGCCGCGCCGAAATCTTCATTCATCTGTGCATCATATTCCGATCTTGAGATAAAGCTGTCCTTGTTGCGGTCAACATTCTGGAACTGCTTTATGTCCAGAAACGGCTTGGCCTCGGCCTGACCCAGTGTGCCGTTCTTGTCTTCGTCCATGGCCTGAAACGCATAGTCCGAAAAAGCGTCGAACTCGTCTTTGGACAGGAACCCGTCATTGTTTGCGTCGATGGCATTCAATTCTTTTTCATGCAGCTCGGCCACGGTTTCGGCATTGGTGGCCGAGGCCAGGAATGCAGCTGTGAATACAAAAATCGCCCGTTTCATGTCCAATCTCCTCAGCATGCAAATCTTTGGCCTTCAATGCCACCGGCGGCAGCACCGGCTGCGGTCAGGATCGTCTTGCCCGATCCGCCGCCGAACTGGTTGCCGATTGCACCGCCGATCAAGGCGCCGCCCAGTGTGCCGCTGAGGCAGGCAATCTCGTGCTGTCGTGCGGCTTGCTGTTGCGGGGTTGGGGCCGGACCGCAGGCTGCCAAAAGCGCTGCGCCGGTCAGGATGGATGAAAACACCTTAAGTTTCATAAAAATCTCCCCAATTTTGTGCGACGAGTATTCGCGCATTGAGGCAGTGCTTCAAGTAAAATTGGGTTCACGCGGCCCCGGACAGACCGGGGCCGCCCAAATTCAGATCACCTCCAGCAGACCTTCGCCCGCCGAGATCCCGCAGGCACCGGGGTTATCTTCCAGGTTCAGGGCCGTGATCTTGCCGTCCTCGACCAGCATCGCATACCGTTTCGAGCGTGCGAACAGGCCAACGGGCGGGGCGTCGAAATCCATGCCGATGGCTTTGGTGAATTCTGAGGCCGCGTCTGAAACCATGGTCAGTCCGGCCGCGGTCGCGCCGGTGGATTCACCCCAAGCCTGCATGACGAACGGGTCGTTGACCGACAGGCACATGATCTCGTCCACGCCCTTGTCGTCGAACTGCTTTTTGGTGCGAATGAAGCTTGGCACATGTGCGGTGGTGCATGTGCCGGTATAGGCGCCGGGCACAGCGAAGATGACAACCTTGCGCCCTTTGGTCTTGTCTGAAATCCGAACTTCCTCCGGCCCGTCGGCCCCCATCTGGATCAGTGTGGCTTCGGGCAGAGTGTCTCCTGTTGAAATCATTTTTCAGCTCCTGTCGTTTGGATTTGCAGAATTGGGCTAAGCCGCAATATAGGTGGTCAAATCAGAGAGACCACGGGAAAACTGCAGGGTGGGCAAAGCATGAGCCATATTGTCGTGATTGGCGCGGGTCAGGCAGGAGCGTCCTTGGTGGCGCGGCTGCGCAAGGACGGGTTCGACGGAGAGATTACTCTGATCGGGGCCGAGCCGCATCTGCCGTATCAGCGCCCGCCTTTGTCCAAGGCTTATCTTCTTGGAGAGATGGAGCTGGAGCGCCTGTTCCTGCGACCCGAAAGCTTCTATGCCGAAAACAACATCACTCTGCGGCTTGGCCAGCGCGTGACCGGCATCGACCCCAAGGCCAAAACGGTCACTGTTGGGGATGAAGTCATCCCGTATGACGAACTTGCGCTGACTACCGGGTCAGATCCGCGCCGCCTGCCTGCCGCCATCGGAGGCGATCTGGACGGCGTGCACGTGGTGCGCGACCTGGCCCATATTGATGAGATGGAACCCAAAGTGACCGAAGGCGCCCGCGCGTTGATTGTGGGCGGCGGTTACATCGGGCTCGAGGCCGCCGCCGTCTGCGCGAAACGCGGCGTCAAGGTCACCTTGGTCGAGATGGCCGACCGCATCCTGCAACGGGTCGCTGCGCCAGAAACCAGCGCGTATTTCCGCGCGTTGCACAGCGAATACGGTGCCGACATCCGCGAAGGTGTCGGGCTGGATCGTCTGATCGGCGAAAATGGCTGGGTTGTGGGGGCCGTGTTGACGGACGGCACGACGCTGGACGTTGATTTCGTGGTGGTCGGTGTGGGCATCACCCCCTCTACCCAACTGGCCGAGATGGCAGGGCTCGAACTGGATAACGGCATCAAAACCGATGCCCATGGTCGCACGTCTGATCCGTCGATCTGGGCGGCGGGCGATTGCGCCTCTTTCCCCCATGGCGAAGGGCGTATCCGTCTGGAAAGCGTCCCCAACGCGATCGACCAGGCCGAAATCGTGGCGCAGAACATGCTGGGCGCGGCCAAGGATTATGTGGCAACCCCATGGTTCTGGTCGGACCAGTACGACGTCAAGCTTCAGATCGCGGGCCTGAACACCGGATATGACCGCGTGGTGACCCGCAAGGGCGAGGGTCAGACCGTGTCCTTCTGGTATTACAAGGGCGACAGGCTGATTGCTGTGGATGCGATGAATGATCCGCGGGCATACATGGTCGGCAAAAGACTGATCGAAATGGGCAAGACCGCTGACCCCGAAGTCGTGGCAGACCCGAACGCGGACCTGAAACCGCTGCTCAAGGCGTGAGGATCATTGCCGGAGAATTCCGGGGCCGGGCGCTGGCCTCGGTCGGCAAGGGTGATGCGGGCGCGCATCTGCGCCCCACCACCGACCGTGTGCGTGAAAGCCTGTTCAATGTGCTCAGCCACCAGATCGAATTTGACGGTTTGCGGGTGCTGGATCTGTTCGCGGGAACCGGGGCGCTGGGGCTCGAGGCGCTGTCGCGGGGGGCGTCGCATGTCACCTTCGTCGATGACGGGCGAGTGGCCCAGGGGTTGATACGCAAGAACATCGACCTGACCCGCAGCGCCGACCGTACGGATTTGATCCGCCGCGACGCGACCCGGTTGGGCGACAATCCCGGCGCGCCTTATGATCTGGTTTTTCTGGACCCGCCTTACGGGAAATCCATGGGGCAGAAGGCCGTCGCCGCCTTGGCCAATGGCTGGATCGCGGATGATGCCTTGTTGGTTTGGGAAGAAAACGCCCCGATGCAGGCGCCGGCCGGATTTAAATTGCATAACAGCCGCAAATATGGCGACACGCATATTTCCTTGATGTGGAAAGGCGTTCCAGATTGAAACGCGCTGCGCGGTTTGGTGCGGAACATGGGTGGACGATGACGGGAAAGCCTTGATAGGCCGAGTGCGAGGCAAATCAGGGATTCCATATGCACGATCTTGTCATTTTCGATTGCGACGGCGTTCTGGTGGACAGCGAGGTGGTCTCGAACCAGGTGCTGGTGGACAATCTGGCGCAACATGGCCTGCATCTGGCGCTGCATGAATGTATGTCCCTGTTTGTGGGCGGAACCATGGTGGGTGTGCGGGACAAGGCCCGCGCGATGGGTGCCGTTCTGCCCGAAGACTGGATAGATCAGGTCTATGCCGAAACCTACGACCGCCTGCGTGTAGGTGTGCCATTGGTGCCCGGTATCGCAGACCTGCTTGAGGGGCTGGATCAAAAAGGTATCCCCTGTTGCGTTGCGTCGAATGGCAGCCCGGACAAGATGAAGATCACTCTGGGTCAGAACGGGCTTTGGGACCGGTTCAAAGACGTGATGTTCTCGGCCCATGTGCTGGGCACCGGAAAGCCGGACCCAAAGATGTTCCAACTGGCCGCCGAGCACTTTGGCGCGACGGCTCCGGTGGTGATCGAAGACAGTCATAGCGGTGTCACGGCGGCAATCCGCGCCGGCATGCGTTGCCTTGCTTATGCGCCTCAGGGAGGCGGTGAAAAGCTGGCGGATCTGGGGGCCGAAGTGATCACGGACATGTCACAGGCGCATGGGTTGTTGGGACTTTGACCCGCGGTCGTGCTAATGTGCACGCATGGACCGCACTCTGACACCTTTTGCCTGGACCTTTTCTAGCGACAGCGAAGCCGCTGCCGGCCCCGAGCGCAAACCCATGCGCGCGCCGGTCTTCATCCACGACGCGGTCACGCCGTGGGCGGACGAAACGATGCTGCTGAAACTCCTCCGCGAACAGGCCGCGGATCAGGAGGAATAGGTCGGGTGAAACTTGCCAGCGGGTGACAGGGTAAAGATATCGACCCCATCCGAGGTGACGCCCACCGAATGTTCGAACTGTGCCGACAGCGATTTGTCGCGGGTTACGGCTGTCCAGTCATCGGCCAGGGTCTTGGTTTCGGGACGACCCAGATTGACCATGGGTTCGATGGTAAAGAACATACCCTCTTCCAGAACGGCACCGGTGCCCGGGCGGCCATAGTGCAGCACGTTCGGTGGCGCGTGAAACACACGACCCAGACCATGACCGCAGAAATCACGCACGACGCTCATCCGGTGTGCTTCGACATAGGACTGGATGGCATGGCCGATGTCACCAAAGGTATTGCCCGGCTTGACCATCTCGATGCCCTTGAACAGCGCGTCATGGGTCACCTGGATCAGCCGTTCCGCCTTGCGCGGCAGCTTGCCCGCCACATACATGCGTGAGGTGTCGCCAAACCAGCCATCGACGATGACGGTGACGTCGATATTCAGGATATCGCCGTCCTTCAGCTTTTTCTCACCGGGAATACCGTGGCAGACCACGTGGTTCACGCTTATGCAGCTGGCGTGCTGATAGCCTTTATAACCGATGGTGGCCGAGGTCGCACCGGCGTCTTCGACCATCTGCGTGATCAGCCCGTCAAGTGCGCCGGTGGTTTGGCCGGGAAACACATGTTCTGCAATATCATCCAGAATCCGCGCAGCCAGCGCCCCTGCCGCGTGCATCCCGGCAAAGTCACCTTGTTCATAGATGCGAATGCCGTCCTTGGTCAGGCGGCCACGATGCTCTTTCATCGACGCTAAGCTCCAAATGTTGCGCGCAGCATTCCTTTTACGCTGCTTGTGCAGAAAGTACCAGAGGGCGCGCGTTCAGACTGCGTAAACCATGCGAGAAACTTGGTTCCGTTGGCTCAGGATTCAAGAGTAGGGGCTGCATTGCAGCATCTCGGACCCCACCGCCTCGACCGCAATCCGTACGGCTACTGGCTTGGACACTTTTCACGGCAGGTGGATCAGTATCTAATGATTGCACTTTTTCTTGAGAAAATCAGGGAGCCGGACGTATGTCACAGAAACGAGAATTGATCTCTAACGGAAACCCCATGGAAAGCATCGTTGGGTTCAGCCGAGCGGTTCGGGTCGGGAACTTCATCGCGGTCGGGGGAACCGCACCAGTCGATGCTGAGGGCAACACTGTGGGTGTCGGCGATGTCTATCTGCAAACCAGACAATGTTTCGAAATCATCAAAGATGCGCTTGAGCGTGCCGGGTCAGGGCTGCATGATATTGTCAGAACGCGTGTCATCCTGACCGAAATCGAAAACTGGAAACAGGCGATCGAAGCCCGAAAGCTGTATTGTCTGGATGCTCGCCCTGTAGATACTATCATGGCCATCGAACGATTTGTGAATCCCGAGTGGCTGGTCGAGATCGAGGTTGATGCTGTCGTTTCGGACTGACTCAGCCGGCCAAAATCCTCATTTCAGTCTGCACCCAAACCCCCGACGGCGTTATCCGCGTCCCGTAAACGATCCGTTCCACCCCTTGCGCCTGCGCCGCCTCAAATGCCGCCGCGTAGGCTGGATCAATATCGGCCGCCAAAGCAAACCGGTCGCAATCGGTTCGCTGAACCAAATACAGCATGATCGCCCGGTGCCCTTGTGACGCCATTGCGGCCAACTCGGCCAGATGCTTGGTGCCACGGGCTGTGACGCTGTCGGGAAACTCGGCCAGTCCGGGCTGGCGTGACAGTGTCACGCTTTTCACCTCGACATAGGCATCCGGCAGGCCCGGCCCCGTCAGCAGGAAATCAATGCGGCTGTTGTCGCCGTATTTCACCTCGGGCCGGACGGTGCCATAGGCGGCCAGTTCGGGGATATCACCGGCTTCCAAAGCGGCCCGCAGCGCCCGGTTCGGAACCGAGGTATCGACCCCGGTAAAATGCCCGTTTTCATGATCCACCAGCCGCCATCCGAATTTCAGCTTTTTCTTCGGATCGTCGTTTGGCTCCAGCCAAATCTTTTCGCCGGGCTCGGCCAGCCCCATCATCGACCCCGGATTGGCGCAATGGGCCGTTACCTCACTTCCATCCTCAAGCCTGCAATCAGCCAGAAAGCGTTTATAACGGCGGATCAGCCGGGCGGGGACAAGAGGGGTTTCAAATCGCATGGTTCAGGGCCTATACCTGCCCCTGAGAACGATCAAGAGGGGACAGCGCCATGGCCAATCCAACCGCAGCGATGCTGGTGATCGGGGATGAAATCCTGTCGGGTCGCACCCGCGACGCGAATATGCATTTTCTGGCGCAGGAACTGACCAAACACGGCATCGACCTGAAAGAGGTCCGCATTGTCAGCGATGACGCCCCTGCCATCGAAGCGGCCGTCAAAGCGCTGTCCGACGCTTATGACAACGTCTTCACCAGCGGCGGCATCGGCCCGACCCATGACGATATCACGGCCGATTGCATTGCCCGCGCTTTCGACACACCCATTGATGTGCGCGATGACGCGCGCGCGCTTTTGCAGGCCCATTACGACAAATCCGGGCTGGAACTGAATGCCGCCCGCCTGCGCATGGCGCGTATTCCGGACGGTGCGACGCTGATCGAAAATCCGGTTTCGACGGCGCCCGGGTTCACGCTTGCGAATGTGCATGTCATGGCAGGTGTGCCGTCGGTTTTCCAAGCGATGGTGGCGAGCGTTTTGCCAACATTGACCGGAGGCCGCCCTTTGCTGTCGCAAACTCTGCGTGTGGACCGCGGAGAAGGTGATATCGCCGCAACCTTGGCAGCCTTGGCCGAAGATTTCAGCGACCTGTCCATCGGGTGCTACCCGTTTCAGATCAACGGTGCCTTCGGGGCCAATGTGGTCGTGCGCGGCACCGACGGGGGCCGGATCGACGCAGCCACCACCCGCCTGGCGAAAGAGCTAGAGCTTTGAGCAATAACTGGGCGGAAATAGTCGACGGAACCTGGCCCGCCGCACGCTATCAGCGGCTTGGCCCGTTTCTGCTGCGTGAGGGGCAGGGCGGAGGGTCGCGCGTGTCTGCGGCCAGTGCATTGGGCCCGGCCGATGAAGACGATATCGACGCCGCCGAGGCCGCGATGCTGTCCATGGGGCAAAAACGCATCTTCTGCCTGCGGCCCGGGGATGAAGCCCTGGATGCAATGCTGGCCCAGCGGGGATATGACATTCTTGACCCGGTCAACATCTATGTCTGCCCCGTCTCTCGGCTGATCGATCAACCGATCCCACCAGTCATGGTGTTTTCGATCTGGGAACCGCTTGAGATCATGCGCGAAATCTGGGCCTCGGGCGGGATCGGACCTGAGCGGATCGCGGTTATGGAACGTGCCAAGGGCCCCAAGACAGGATTTTTGCTGCGTCACAACGACAAACCCAGCGGCGTGGCTTTTGTGGCGATGCATTCAGACACTGCGATGGTCCACGCGCTGGAAGTGTTGCCCGAACACCGTCGTCAGGGGCTGGGCCACTGGACCATGCGCGCGGCGGCATTCTGGGCGCGTGATCACGGTGCACAGAACCTCAGCGTGATCTGCACCAAGGCCAATGAGGGCGCCAACGGTCTTTATCGTGCCCTCGGGATGGAGATCGCGCGCGAATACCATTACCGTCATCTTGTCTGAACCGAAGAGGCCGCCGTGATACAAAAAGACATGCCTACCGCGCTGAACCTGCCCATGGTCGATCCGCTGCCGCCGGAAACGCAGAAATACTTTGATATCTGTGTCGAAAAACTGGGCATGGTGCCGAATGTGCTGAAAGCCAACGCATTCGATATCGACAAGCTGAACGCCTTCACCGCGATGTATAACGATCTGATGCTGGCTGACAGCGGGCTGACCAAACTGGAACGCGAGATGATCGCGGTCGTCGTATCGTCGATCAACAAATGCTTCTACTGTCTGGTCGCCCATGGGGCGGCGGTGCGTCAGCTTTCGGGCAATCCGCAACTGGGCGAAATGCTGGTGATGAACTATCGCGTCGCCCCGCTGGAGCCGCGTCAACGGGCGATGCTGGACTTTGCCGCAAAGATGACTACCGCCAGCGCCGAGATCGAAGAGCCCGACCGCCAGCGCCTGCGCGATGCAGGCTTTTCCGACCGCGACATCTGGGACATCGCCAATGTCGCCGGGTTTTTCAACATGTCAAACCGGGTCGCCAGCGCGACGGCGATGGTGCCCAACGAAGAATATCACGCACAGTTTCGATGATCCGCGCCGCCGCCCTTGTTGCCCTGCTGATGACAGGACCTGTTGCCGCGCAGGACCTGACCCTGCCGGCCAGTGCCCGACAGATCAGCGACCGAACATCGCCACTGGACAGCTATGATCTGCCGACGGGGCCTTATGCAAATGGCTCGGTTCCCGCAGAAACACTCGAAGGGCGCGTGGAACGCTATACGTGGCGGCTTCAGGCGGGGTCGAGCACGACATTGCAGCTGCTGGCACCGTTGCGGGATCAGATCGAGGCGCAGGGCTACAAGATCCTGTTCGAATGCGACGCGCGGGTTTGCGGTGGTTTCGACTTTCGCTTTGGCACCGAGGTCGTGCCAACCCCGGACATGTATGTCGCCATTCAGGATTACCGTTTTTTGTCGGCCACCAAGGGGCCGGTTGCCCTTAGCCTGCTGGTCAGCCGCAATCCCCCGGATGGCTATGTTCAGATGATCCGGGTCACACCCCAGGACGCGCCGGACCCGGACCCTGTGGTGGTCGAGCAAGCTGTGGAAGGCTCGGTCGGGGTGTTGGAGGCCTTGGCGACAACGGGCCACGTGATCCTGGATGATCTGCATTTTCCGACGGGCGAGGTTGCCCTGGGCGAAGGGCCGTTTGACTCGCTGACCTTGCTGGCCGGATACTTGACCGACAACCCGAACACACGCCTGGCGTTGGTGGGGCACACTGACGATACCGGTGCGTTACAGGCAAATATTGCGGTCAGCAAAAGCCGGGCCGAGGCGGTGCGAACCCGCTTGATCGATGCGCATGGCGTGGCACCCGAACGGATCGAAGCGCAGGGTGTTGGCTATCTGTCTCCGCTCACATCGAATGCAACCCCGGAAGGGCGCGATCTCAACCGTCGGGTCGAAGCTGTATTGCTGGTCAACTGACCCACCACAGGTACAGCGGCAATCCGACGGTGATGTTGAACGGAAACGACACCCCCAGCGACAAGGTCAGATAGATCCCGGCCTCGGCCTTTGGAAGGGCGATCTTCATCGCGGCGGGAACCGCGATATACGAAGCCGAGGCGGACAGCACCATGAACAGGAACAAGCTGCCCTGTGGCAAGCCGATCAAGGCACCTACCGCCCAGGCCATAAATGCGCCGATCAGGGGCATCAAGACACCAAAGGCGAACAGGCCAACCGACAGCTTGTCTCGGTTGCTGATCAGGCTGCGCCCTGCCGACAGGCCCATATCCAGCAGAAACAGGCACAGAATTCCGGTGAAAGGCGTCACGATGAAGGGCGCGATCATCTGCATGCCTTCACCGCCGGTGATGGCTCCGATCAGGAAGGCACCGGTAAGCAGAACGATCGAGCCGTTGGCCAGCAGATCGCGCCACAGCTTGTCATCCTTGACGCCATTGCTTCCGGTCTTGTGCGCCAACCAAAGCGCCGACAGGATTGCTGGCACCTCCATCGCAGCCGCAACGGCCACCATGAAACCGTCATGGGTCAGCCCCACCAGATCCAGCAGGCTGGTGGCGGTGACAAAGGTGACGATCGAGATCGAGCCATAGTGCCCTGCCACCGCCGCCGCGTTCAGCGCATCCAGCCGTGTCATCACCCTGAGCAGGCCAAAGGCCACGAAGGGGATGGCAAAGGACAAGGCGACACCGCCCAACAGCGTCAGGAACAGTTGCAGGTGAATGCCATGCGCGGCCAGACTGGCACCGCCTTTGAACCCGATGGCCAGCAGCAGGTAAAGCGACATGAACTTGGCCGCGCCCGCAGGAATGGACAGGTCACTGCGTACAAAGGCGGCCAGAAGCCCAAGGGCAAAAAACAGTATGGTCGGCACCAGCAGGTTGCTGGAAAGTGTCTCGATCACTCCGGGCATAATTGACTCCTGATCCCTCGTTTTTCGGGTTAGGTGCCTTGCAAAACTGATTTCGCCAAATACTATCTTTCTAAGTTATAAATAGTTTCAGGCTATGAAATGCGCCCGACATTGCGACAGTTGGAATACATCGTTACGGTCAGTCGCCTTGGGCGATTCAGTTTGGCAGCCGAGGTGCTGAATGTCAGCCAGCCCAGCCTGTCGACGCAAATTGCGACTGTAGAACAAGAGCTTGGCGTTCGGATCTTTGAGCGTAACCGTGGTGGTATCCAGGTGACGGCGAAGGGAGAAGAGTTCATCTTGCGCGCACAGAAGATCCTGGCAGAGGTCAAGGACCTGCGCCACGCCATGTCGAACGATATGCCCGTCGGAGGACGATTGCGACTGGGGGTTTTGCCTTCGATCGGGCCTTATCTGTTGCCGCAAGCCATCAAACAGGTGCACCGGATTCGCCCCGGATTGCGCATTGCGGTGCGCGAGGAAAACACACTGGATCTGGAACAGGGTCTGAAATCCGGTCGCTTTGATCTGATATTGTCCACGCCCGAAGACCATCCGAATACCGTGCAACACCGGTTGTTCAACGAACCTCTTTGGGTCGCGGTTGCCGTTGATGACGTTCTGGCGCGGGATTTGCAGGGTGTCAGCGCCACCGATCTTCAGAACCGGATCTTCCTCACCCTGGATCAAAGCCACCGCCTGTCGCGCATCGTCTATGCATTGGCGGCGGAATGCGGTGGGGTTGTTTCGGATGAGTATGAAGGCACGACGCTTGATTCCATTGTTCTGATGGCGGCTTCGGGTGTTGGTGTTGCGGTACTGCCTGATCTTTATGCTCGCAGACAGGGGATCTACCGCGACGAGGTGCGATTGCGACCGCTGTCCATCGCCAATGCAAATCGCGATATCGCTCTTTTGGCACGCAGTTCCGAGACCCCACCGCCGGGTCAGAATGTGCTGACGGACAGCTTGCGCACTTCCGCCCGGTCCATGGGACTGTCAGTGATCGACCCGTAAAAAAAGGCCCGCACTTTCACATGCGGGCCAAAGGTTGGTCTTCAGGGAGAAATTACCATTCCATCGGACCCTTCCCGTGGAAGGAATCGACGAGGAAATCGATGAAGGCCCGCACTTTGGGTTGCGTAAAGCGGCCCGGCGGGTAGACGGCGTAAACGCCTTGAACTTCGTCAGGCAGGGACGGCATTGCATCGACAACCAGCCCGGCCTTCAGGGCTTCAGCGTAAAGATAGCTGGGCAGATAGGCGATACCCAGGCCGGAAACCGCTGCGTTCAACAGGGATTGGCCATCATTGACACTCAACCACCCGGCGGTACGAACCTGACGTTTTTCGCCGGATGGCGCGGTCAGTTTCCAGACATTGCCCGAGGATTGGCTGGAATAATGCAGCAGCTTGTGTTCGTTCAGATCATCGATCTTCTGCGGCCGGCCGAACCTTTCGACATAACTGGGCGCGGCGACCATGCGTTTGACCGTCTCGGTCAGTTTGCGGGCGCGCAGTGTACTGTCTTCCAGCTCACCAATACGCACGGCCACGTCAAATCCTTCGGAAATCAGCTCGACATAGCGGTTGTTCAAAACCATGTTCACAGTGATGTCGGGGTAGGCTGCAAGGAACTCGGACAGAACAGGTGACAGGTGATTGACGCCGAAATCCGTGGCAACGCTGATGCGCAAAAGACCAGACGGGGCCGATTGCATTGACGTGACCAGTGAATCCGCTTCTCCGGCATCATTCAACACGCGCCGCGCGCGGTCATAATAGGCCAGCCCGATTTCCGTTGGTGAAACCCGGCGCGTGGTTCGGTTCAACAGCCGTGCTCCCAGGCGCGCCTCAAGGCTTGATACGTGTTTGGACACAGCTGATTTGGAGATGCCCATCTTTTTGGCCGCATCGGTGAAGCCACCCTGGTCCACCACATTGGCGAAGGCTTCCATTTCGGTCAGTCGGTCCATACTCGTTCCCCAGATCTTGATTTCCGTCCTGACTATGGCGCTGAATCTGGGCGGAAACGGGGCAGACATGGGATAATATCAGGGATTTGAATCGGATCGTTTGCGTATGGGAAACGTAGAAACAGTGGTTTCCAAACGCGCCTCAGGCATTGTGATGCTGTGTTTTTCAGACAATCGCGCTAAGATCTCACATTGAGAATGGCATTTTTGTGACCAGGGAGGAGATCATGAGAACCTTTTTCGCCATTGCTGCGCTTTGCCTTTCGGTGGGCTTTGCGCATGCCGGAGGAGAGACCCCATCGAATCCTGATGCAAAGGTCTATTTCGTCAACCTGTCGGATGGCGATACCGTGCAATCACCGGTCACGGTTGTCTTTGGCCTAAGCGGCATGGGCGTCGCACCCGCCGGAACCGAGAAAGAAAACACCGGGCACCACCACCTGTTGCTTGACCGTCCCCCGCTGGGTGAAGGCGAGGATGGCGCGGATGAGTTGGCAAATGGTTTGCCCGCCGACGATAATCACATGCACTTCGGAGGCGGTCAGACCGAAGTAACGCTGGATCTGGCGCCGGGCCAACACACCCTGCAATTGGTTCTGGGCGACGCCGGGCATGTGCCGCATTCCCCGCCGATTGTATCCGAGGTGATCACGATCACCGTGGAATAGCCGCAGGTCGTTGAAACCGTCCGTTCGGTTCATGTGATGGAAAGGCATTTACATTTTCGGCGCACTTAGTGAATCTGCCTGCATTTGCAGGGGGATAATAATGTCGCTGGAATTCTTCGTCACATCATTGATTGTTGTTTTGCTGCCGGGTACCGGCGTCATCTATACTTTGGCTGTCGGTCTTGGGCGCGGGTTTCGCGCAAGCCTTGCCGCAGCCTTCGGATGCACACTTGGGATCGTTCCGGCGGCCTTGGCCAGCATCATCGGACTTGCAGCCTTGCTGCACACCAGTGCCGTCGCGTTTCAACTCATCAAATATCTTGGCGTCTTGTACTTGTTCTACATGGCATGGGGTATCCTGAAGGACGGCGGTGCCATGGATGTCGCGGCGGAGAAATCCGCAAAAAGCGACTTTGGAATTGCCGTGACAGGAACGCTGATCAACGTTTTGAACCCAAAGTTGTCGCTATTCTTCCTGGCCTTTCTGCCTCAATTCCTGCCGGCGAATGCAGCAAATGCAGGAATGGAACTGGCCAAACTGGCGCTGGCCTTCATGGCCATGACATTTGTTGTTTTTGTCGGGTATGGCGCATGCGCCGCACTGGCGCGGGACTATGTGATCCGACGCCCTGCTGTGATGGCGTGGATAAAGCGGTGTTTCGCAACCGCTTTTGGTGCCTTGGGTGCAAAGCTCGCGCTGTCGGACTGAAGACACTCTGAACGAGTGGCTTCAGAACTCTGCGGCAAGGCGTGTGCCCTGATTGATTGCGCGTTTGGCGTCCAGTTCGGCCGCCACATCCGCCCCACCGATCACATGCGGGGTGATCCCGCGTTCGATCAGCGCATCGGCCAGCGACCGCTCGGGCACCTGTCCTGCACACAGAACGATCGTATCCGCCTTGATGACGGTCGGATCGGCGCGCTCTTCTCCGAACGAGACATGCAGCCCCTCGTCGTCTATGCGTTCATAGTTCACGCCGCCCACGAAGTTGACATCCTTCATCTTCAGCGTGGCGCGGTGGATCCAGCCGGTGGTCTTGCCCAGCCCCTTGCCATGCGCCTGCTTCTTGCGTTGCAACAGCGTGACCTGCCGCTTGGGCGCCTCGGGCTGCGGGCCTTCGGGCGCCAGGCCTGCGCGGTGCTGCTCGGGGTCGGCGACGCCCCATTCCTTCATCCACAAGGGCAGGTCGGTGGTGGGCGAATGGCCTTCCTCCAACAGGTATTCCGACACGTCGAAGCCGATGCCGCCGGCGCCGATCACGGCCACCGATTTTCCCACCGGGGCCTTGTCGCGCAGCACGTCGATATAGTTCACGACATTGTCGCGGTCCTCGCCCGGGATCTGCGGGTCGCGCGGGTTGACGCCGGTGGCGATCACCACCTCGTCGAACCCGATCAGATCGTCGGCGCCGACTTTGCGGCCCAGTTCGACCTTGACGCCCAGATCGTTCAGCATGGTGCGGTACCAGTCCACCAAGCCCCAGAACTCTTCCTTGCCCGGCACCTGCTTGGCCATGTTCAGCTGGCCGCCGATCTCGTCGGCCTTGTCGAACACGGTCACGTCATGGCCGCGCTCCGCCGCCGTCATCGCCGTGGACAGGCCCGCCGGACCCGCGCCCACGATGGCCACGCGCTTGGGCATGGCGGCCTTTTCGATCACCAGCTCGGTCTCGTGGCAGGCGCGCGGGTTCACCAGGCAGGAGGTCAGTTTGCCGCTGAAGGTGTGATCCAGACAGGCCTGGTTGCAGGCGATGCAGGGCGCGATCCTGGCCGATTCGCCGGCCATCGCCTTGGCCACGAAATCCGCATCCGCCAGCATCGGCCGCGCCAGAGAGACCATGTCGGCACAGCCCTCGGTCAGCACCTGCTCGGCCACTTCGGGCGTGTTGATCCGGTTCGAGGTGATGACCGGAATCCCCACCCTGCCCATCAGTTTTTTCGTCACCCAGGCAAAGGCCCGGCGCGGCACCGATGTGGCGATGGTCGGGATCCGCGCCTCGTGCCAGCCGATGCCGGTGTTGATGATCGTGGCCCCCGCTTCTTCGATCCGCTGCGCCAGTTCCACCACCTCCTCGAAAGTCGAGCCATTGGGCACAAGGTCGATCATCGACAGGCGGTAGATGATGATGAAATCGGTGCCCACCGCTTCGCGGGTGCGGCGCACGATTTCCAGCGGTAGGCGCATCCGGTTCTCATAGGACCCGCCCCAGCGGTCGGTGCGCTTGTTGGTATGGGTCACCAGAAACTGGTTGATGAAATACCCCTCGGACCCCATGATCTCGACCCCGTCATAGCCCGCCTTCTGGGCCAGCACGGCGGCGTTCACGATGTCACTGATCTGCTTTTCGATGCCGTCCTCGTCCAGGTCGGTCGGCGGGAAAGGCGAGATCGGCGACTTCACCGGGCTGGGCGCCACGCATTTCGGCCCATAGGCATAGCGACCCGCATGGAGGATCTGCATCGCGATCTTGCCGCCCGCCTGATGCACCCGGTCGGTGACGACGGAATGATTGGCCACGTCCTTGTCGCTGGTCATCATTGCAGCCCCCGGCAGGACCGAGCCTTCGAGGTTCGGCCCGATGCCGCCCGTGACCATCAGCGCCACGCCACCGCGCGCGCGGGCGGCATAGAACTCGGCCACCCGGTTCCAGTCGCCGGTTTCCTCCAGCCCGGTATGCATCGAGCCCATCAGGACCCGGTTCTTCAACGTGGTAAAGCCCAGATCCAGTGGTGCCAGCATGTTTGGGTACACAGTCATGGCAAAACTCTCCCTCCTGAATTTGCGTGATAGATTGACGTTCGCGTAAACTTTGTCACGCGAAACCCCACGTCACCCTCTTTGCTGTTGCGCCGGTGATTGCTAGAGGTGGGTGAAACAACACGATGAGGCCGCGCGTGACCCCCGAAGAAATTGCCAAACTGCCCTATCGCCCCTGCGTCGGGCTGATGCTGATGAACGATCAGGGCCAGATCTTCGTCGGTCAGCGCAACGACCGGTTCGAGGACGCGTGGCAGATGCCACAAGGCGGCGTGGACAAGGGCGAAGACCCTCGTGATGCGGCCTTGCGAGAGCTGTGGGAAGAAACCGGTGTAACCGGCGATCTTGTGGAAATCGTGGCCGAGACCGAAGGCTGGCTGCCCTATGACCTGCCGCATGATATCGTGCCCAAGATCTGGAAGGGCCGATATCGTGGGCAGGAGCAGAAATGGTTCCTGATGCGGTTTCTGGGAACCGACGACCAGATCGACATCGAAACCGACCACCCCGAGTTCACCCGCTGGAAATGGCAGGACCCCGAGCGCCTGATCGCCGAGATTGTGCCCTTCAAGCGCGAGGTTTACGAGCAGGTGTTGAAGGCGTTCGGCGCGCATATTCGTCGCACTTGACGTGGTATTGAATTAGGTACAAGTCTGATGCGCTTTTATGGCCGCCCGACAGTGTGCGGCCAAATGGAGTGGTGGATTTCATGCGCCAGCCAAAGATCCTGACGACGCTCAAAACCTATGACATGACCCAGTTCACGGCGGATCTGATCGCCGGGATCTCGGTTACCATGGTGGCCCTGCCGCTGAGTCTGGCGATTGCCATCGCCTCGGGTGCCGACCCGGCGCAAGGGTTGGTCACGGCCATCGTCGCCGGGTTCGTCATTTCGGCGCTGGGGGGCAGCCGGGTCCAGATCGGAGGCCCGACCGGCGCCTTCATCGTGGTGGTGTTCGGCGTGATTGCCGAACACGGCTATGACGGGTTGGTCATGGCCACCTTCATGGCGGGCTTCATCCTGCTGATCGCGGGTTATTTCCGGGCCGGGCGGTTGATCTCGTTCGTGCCCGAAGCGGTCGTCAACGGCTTTACCATCGGCATCGCCGTCATCATCGCCGCCAGTCAGATCAAGGATTTCTTTGGCCTGTCGATTCAGAATCTTCCCGCCGAATTCCTTGAAAAAGTGCCCGCGCTGTGGGCTGCGCGCGACACGCTGAACCTGCCGGACACGGGAATCGCCCTGCTGGCGGCGGTGTTGATCGTGGCCCTGCGCCAGATCGCGCCACGTTTTCCGGGGCTCATCATCGCGGTCGGCGTTGCCTCGGCGCTGGTCGCGCTGATGGGGCTGGGGGTCGACACGATCCATTCGCGGTTCGGCGATCTGCCTTCGACCCTGCCGGCGCCGCAGCTGCCCGATCTGTCGCTGTCGCGCTTTGTCGAGCTGTTCCCCTCGGCCGTCACCATCGCCTTTCTGGCGGGGGTTGAATCGCTGCTGTCGGCCATGGTTGCTGATCGCATGATCGGCGGACAGCACCGGCCCAACGCAGAACTGACGGCGCAGGGCGCGGCCAACATCGCCTCGGCCCTGTTCGGAGGGCTGCCGGCCACCGGCGCCATCGCGCGCACGGCGACGAACATCAAGGCTGGCGGCAAGACGCCGGTGGCCGGCATCATCCACGCGCTGGCCATCCTGCTGATCATGCTGGTCGCGGCCCCGGCGGCGGGCTATCTGGCCATGCCGGCATTGGCCGCACTGCTGATGATCACCGCCTGGAACATGAGCGAGCCGCACAAATGGGGCGAATACGCCCGCGCGCGCCCCAGCGATCGGGCGCTGCTGTTGCTGACCATGCTGCTGACCGTTTTCATCGACCTGACCGTTGCCATTGGTGTGGGTGTCGCCATCGGCCTGGCCTTGCGGCTCAGCCGACGTGAGTCGGTTCAGACGGACTGGACCCCGCCCGACCGGTGAGTAACCGGCGTGCCGTCGGCCTCATAGCCGATGACCCCCGGTTCCCACCACCAAATCGGGTTTGCCTTGAAACTGTTGCGCGCGTCCAGCCGGTCGAGCAGCGCCGAAACCTTGTGGTACCGGTCCAGCTTCAGATCTACCCCAAGCGGCCTTGCCTGCACGAAACGCACATGGGCGGCCAGAAAGATATCCTGCATCGACAGGTAGCCCGGCACGAAACCGTCCTCGCCGGTCAGCCGGTTCTCCAGCCAGTCCAGGATATGGGCCAGCTTCTCGGCTGACCGCTGAAGATGCGTGTTCTGGCCCACGCTCACGCCGGACCACTTCATTTGCGAGATGGTCGTGGCCGCGTTTCCGAAGGTCTGGATGGTCGAGAATACAAGCTTATCCTGCCACTGCGCGTCCCCGGGCCGAAAGGCAAAGGGTGCCAGTTTCGGCGCGGCCTGCGGCCTGTCCGGATAGGTCGACAGCAGGTATTCGACGACGGTGCCGCTTTCCCACAGCACAAGATCGCCGTCCCAGAATGTCGGCACCTGCAATGTCGGAGTAGCCTGCGCGCGTTGCTCGGCGCTGGGCGTGGTTATTTCCTCTCGTCTTTCGTAATCCAGCGAAAGTTCGTCCAGAACGATCCTGACCGCCCTTGCAAATGGCGACCCGGTCGTGAACAGCAGTGCTCTCATGACAGCCCCCCTTTTTGATGCGAAAAGCATAACGCTGTCAGAGCCGGCCCTGCCAGCAAAAAAAGGGGCGTCGCGGCCCGGTGTTCAGGCCGCGCTCGCAGGGTCGAGCCGCATTTTTTCCCGAAAAAAGGCGCGGGAAACCCGCGTCCTCAAACCAACCCTTCTTCCCTCAGCAGCTCCAGCATGTTCGCCTCGGGGCGGGGGCCGATATGGCTGATCACCTCGCGGGCGCAGACATTGCCGATGCGGGCGCAGGTTTCATAATCGCGGCCCGTTGCCATGCCGAACAGGAACCCGGCGGCAAACTGGTCGCCGGCACCCGTTGCGTCAACCGGGACGACCTTCTCGACCGGTACGTCAATGCGAGCATCACCGTTCATAACCGTCACCCCGTCACCCGAGCGGGTGCAGACCACCAGCGGGCAGATCGCCGACGTGCGCCGCAGCGCCTCTTCCAGGTCGTCGGTCTCGAACAGGGATTTGATCTCGGCCTCGTTGCCGATCACGAAATCCAGCTCGTTTTCAATCAGCAGCAGGAAATCCACCCGATGCCGTTCCACGCAGAATGGGTCGGAAATGGCGATCCCGGCTTTGCCGCCACCCTTGTGACAGGCGCGTGCGGCCTCAAGGAATGCCGCCTTGCCTTTTTCCTTGTCGAACAGATACCCCTCGAGGAACATGATCTGGCTGTTTCCAGCGACCTCATCCGGAACGTCCTGAGACGACAGTTCCGAGGAAATGCCCAGATAGGTGTTCATCGACCGCTCGCCATCAGGCGAGACAAAGATCATCGAGCGTGACGTCGGCAATTCGCCACCCGGAACAGGCGGGTTCACGAAGTCGACGCCATCTTCGTTCATCGCATCTGCATAGAACCGGCCCAGAGCGTCATCGTGTACCCGGCCGATAAACGCTGCATCCAGACCAAGCGCGCCTGCGCCCGCAATGGTATTGGCCACCGAGCCGCCCGGCGTTTGAACTCGGCTTTCCATCGAGGCGTACAGCACCTCGCCGCGTTCCTGTTCGATCAACTGCATGATGCCTTTTTCGATGCCCATCAGCTCCAGAAAGCTGTCATCGGCCTGGGAAATCACGTCCACAACGGCATTTCCGATGCCGGTCAGTTGATAAGTCTTCATAGGGTTTTGTCCTCGAATTGGCAGAGATCACGGATGATGCAGGTCGGGCATTGCGGCTTGCGCGCCTTGCAGTGGTACCGGCCATGCAGGATCAACCAGTGATGCGCATGAAGTTGAAAGTCAGTGGGAATATTGTCTTCGATGGCGCGTTCGACCGTGTCCACATCCTTGCCGGGGCAAATACCGGTGCGGTTGCCGACGCGAAAGATATGGGTGTCCACCGCCTGCGCCGGTTGCCGCCACCACATGTTCAGAACCACGTTGGCCGTCTTGCGGCCCACACCCGGAAGGGATTGCAGGGCAGCCCGGGAATTGGGAACCTCGCCACCATATTCGTCAACCAGGATACGGCTGAGCTTGATGACGTTCTTGGCCTTCTGGCGGAACAAGCCAATGGTCTTGATGTGCTCGATCAGGCCGTCCTCGCCCAGATCCAGCATCTTTTGCGGCGTGTCGGCGATCTTGAACAGGTCGCGCGTCGCTTTGTTGACACCCGCATCCGTGGCCTGCGCCGAAAGGGCCACGGCGACGACCAGAGTATAGACGTTCACATGCTCCAGCTCGCCCTTGGGTTCCGGGTCGGCCTCTTGAAAGCGCGTGAAAATCTCGCGGATCGTATGATAGTCGAGTTGCTTTGCCATCCGGGCCTTAATGCCGTCCACCGCGCCCTGACACAAGCACAAAGCCAATGCGCAAGTTCCGGGTCGCGACAGCGTGGCCGGCGCGCTATGGTTTTGTCAGATGATGAGGTGGAACCATGAACGTCCAGACCCCAGAAAGCGGTTATCATTACAACGTCATGCGCCGGGCAATCGAGTTGATCGATCAGGGCGGTGAAGGCCTGAGCCTTGATGAACTGGCGCGCCAGATGGATATGAGCCCGGCCCATTTCCAGCGTTTGTTTTCGCGTTGGACCGGAGTGTCACCGAAACGGTACCAACAATACCTGACGCTGGGCCATGCGAAAGCATTGTTGCGTGAACGGTTCACGACATTGGAAACGGCCCACAATGTGGGCCTGTCCGGCAGCGGGCGTCTGCATGATCTGTTCCTGAAGTGGGAATCCATGAGCCCTGGCGAATATGCCCGAAAAGGCGAAGGTCTGACGATCTATTGGGGGTGGTTCGAATGCCCCTTTGGCCCTGCGCTGGTCATGGGGACCGACAAGGGCATCTGCGGCATCGCCTTCGGTGCCGAGACCGGCGAAGAGGCCGCGATGGAAGACATGATCTCGCGCTGGCCCAAGGCGACGTTTGTCGAAGATCCGATGCGCCTGCGTCCTTGGGCGCTGAGTGCTTTTGGCGCTGCCAGCGACCGGTTGGAGCCGACACCGGTTTTCCTGATCGGGTCACCTTTGCAAATCAAGGTGTGGGAAGCGCTGATGCATATCCCGTCCGGGCAGGTCACGACCTATTCCGAGATCGCCCAACGAATCGGTTCGCCGCAAGCCGTTCGCGCCGTTGGAACGGCAGTTGGTCGCAACCCGGTCAGTTGGTTGATCCCCTGCCATCGGGCATTGCGCAAATCAGGTGGTCTGGGGGGCTATCACTGGGGCTTGCCTGTCAAGCGTGCCATGCTGGCCTATGAGGCGGCGCAGGCAGATGCCTGATTGACAGACGGCCCGCCCGCTGCCAAAAGGCACCTCAGGTTCGGGTCCCCTGCCGTTCGCGGCCATTGGCTTTGGTGAAACCCGGTTTGAAAAGCATCTGTTGCCCTTTCCCGGCGCGCGGATGGAAATGCGAGCCCCGTCCTGACTTCGCGCCCGTTCAAGGAAACGAGGCACATGATGACACGATCCCAAACCGTTGCTCCGGTTGAAGAGCTGAAAGCGCAGGCGAGACGCCTGCGGGAAGACTTGAAAACGAAGGGCGTTTCGCTGTCGCACAGTGCGGCATTGGAACTGCTGGCCCATCAGCATGGCGTTCGAGACTGGAACACCTTGCACGCAATTGCCGGAAACCGGATGCATCTGCGCGTGGGTGATCGGGTCGAAGGGCGCTATCTGGGTCAGGCGTTCACGGCCGAAATTCGCGGTATGACCATTCTTGGCGATGGCGCGCGTCGCCGAGTGACCCTGCATTTCGATGCGCCGGTAGATGTGGTGCGCTTTGACAGCTTTTCTGCATTTCGACAGCGCGTCACCGGAGAGATTGGGTGGGACGGTCAATCCCGGCGCCGCACGTCCGATGGCGTACCCCAGCTTGTGGTGCGGCCCCTATAGGGGGTTGTGGGCGGGGCCAACCGCGTTGCCCCGCCCGATCTGTCTGCTTTGCAGGTATAGTTACTCTGCCGCCCAACCACCGACAGCTTTGATCTCGAGGAAGTCCTCAAGCCCAAAGACGCCGCCTTCACGCCCGTTGCCGGATTGCTTCATGCCGCCGAACGGTGAGCCCGCGCTGCGCGATTGCCCGTTCATTTCGACCATGCCCGACCGCAGCGCCCGTGCCATGCGATTGGCACGCGCGCCGTCCTGCGTCTGAACATAGTTGGTCAGGCCATAGGGGGTATCATTGGCGATTTCGATAGCCTCTTCTTCGGTGTCGAAGGGGATCATGGTCAGAACCGGGCCAAAGATTTCTTCGCGGGCGATGGTCATCTGGTTGTTTGCATCGGCAAAGACCGTGGGGCGGACATAGTAGCCCTTGTTCAGCCCCTCTGGCCGTCCGGTGCCGCCTGCGACCAGCCGCGCCCCTTCATCGATGCCTTTCTGGATCAAGTCCTGAATCTTGGTCCACTGAACTTCATTCACCACCGGGCCGATATGGCGGCCTTCCTCTGAGGCAGGGCCAACCTTGACCATGTTTGCGACCTCGGCCGCGGTTTCCACAGCCTTGTCATAGATCGGGCGTTGAACCAGCATCCGGCTGGGGGCGTTGCAGCTTTGGCCGGTGTTTTGCATCATGTGCAGCACCCCACGCTTGACCGCTTTTTCGTCCGCGTCCTCAAAGATGACGTTGGCTCCTTTGCCTCCAAGCTCAAGATGTACTTTCTTGAGGGTTTCAGCCGCGTTTTTGGAAATCGCGGTGCCTGCGCGGGTCGAACCTGTGAAGCTGACCATGTCCACATCCGGATGACCCGAAAGTTGCGAACCAACACCCGCGCCGTCGCCGTTGACCAGATTGAACACACCGGGCGGGAAGCCTGCCTCGTCCATCATCTCGGCAAAGATCATCGCGTTCAGCGGGCTTTGTTCCGACGGTTTCAGCACCATCGTGCAGCCCGCAATCGCAGCAGCCCCAACCTTGAGCGTGATCTGGTTCATCGGCCAGTTCCACGGCGTGATCAAAGCGGCAACGCCAACCGACTCGTAAATGATGCGATCATTCGGCGCATGATCCCCCAGCGGGCGCTCGAATTCGAACGACCTGGCGGCGCGGATGAAGTTCTTCAGGTGATAGATGCCGGCGCCCGCCTGCGCCGAACGCGCCAGATCGATCGGGGCGCCCATTTCCAGCGACATCGCCTGCGCCAGATCCTCTGCCCGGGCTGCATAGAGTTCGACCAGTTTTTCCACCAGCGCGATGCGGGTTTCCACTGGCGTGGTCATCCAGCCCGGCAGGGCGGCCTTGGCCGCGGCAACGGCCGCATTCGTGTCGGCTTCGGCGCCAAGCGAGATCACGGCGCAGGGGTCTTCGGTTGACGGGTTGATGACCTCGAAGTCATTGGGCTGCGATGGGGCCACCCACCGACCATTAATATAGAAATCCCGCTTTTCGATCATCCTGAGCCCTCCTGAAGGTCTGCCTGAAACCGGCTGTTCGGGGCCACTCTGTCACCCATGTACAGGCTGAGCAATAGTGAATTTGATCAAATTATTTTCGGGCAATGCCCACGAAATCCGTATCGCCAAGCGCGATGGGCGGTTTAACCTGCACATAAAGTGATTAGGTTCCAAACAACCGATTCAGGTTTTTCACAGAGAAGGAGATGCCCCATGGGTTTGCGTATCAACGACACCGTTCCGAATTTCACGGCAGAAACGGATCAGGGCACCATTCAGTTTCACGACTGGATTGGCGACAGCTGGGCCATTCTGTTCTCGCACCCAAAGGATTTCACACCTGTTTGCACCACCGAGTTTTCGGCCGTTGCGCAGTTGAATGACGAATGGGCCGCGCGCAACACCAAGGTGATCGGCGTATCGGTCGATGGCGTCGAAGACCACAAAAAGTGGAAGAAGGACATTGAGGAATACGGCAAGGCCAACCCCGGCTTTCCGATCATCGCCGATGACGGTCTGGCTGTGTCCAAGGCTTTCGACATGCTGCCGGCCGAAGCATATCTGCCCGATGGCCGTACACCGGCTGACAGTGCCACGGTGCGTTCGGTCTTTATCATCGGCCCGGACAAGCAGCTGAAGCTGTCGATGACGTACCCGATGACCGTGGGCCGGAACTTTGCCGAAATCTTGCGCGCGCTTGATGGGTTGCAGATGTCGGCCAAGGGGGTTGCGACGCCTGCCAACTGGGTGCCGGGCGAAGACGTGATCATCCCGCCAACCGTGTCGAACGAAGACGCCAAGGCCAAGTTTGGCGAGTTCGAAACGATCTTCCCCTATCTGCGCAAGACCAAAGCGCCGTCGTAAGCCGGTTGCCGGGTCAGGGGGGCTGTCTGCCCCCCCATCGTGCCCGCTGGCACGATTCCCCCCGAGGATATTTTTTCGCCAGATGAAGCAGGCGGTTGTTGCAGATCGGGCAACCACCGGCATATCCAGCGCGTACTGCATTTTTCGGGGTTTTCCGGGTGCCCCCGCGCCTGAGGCGCGAGGGCAAAGAGGGGCAGGAAACCGGAGAGAAACCTGACACCCGAAGCAATCAGAAATTATGGCGAAGTCCGAAATTGATGCTGAAAGTACCCAGATCGTCCTCTACGCTGCCGGTCAAAGCTCCGTTGGGGGCCAGGCGCTGCGACGAAACATCAAAGGCACGGGCGTAACGGGCATCAACGGTGAACGCTGTCGACGCGTTGATGTCATATGCCACGCCGGCGATCAGCTGGGCGGCCAAGGTGGTGTCGGAGCCGTCCAGCGCCACACCCGGCCCGTAAGAAAAATCCAGATCCGAATAGGTGGCCCCCACGCCAAACCCGGCAAACGGTGTCAGCGCGCCGGCCTGTTTGAAATCGAACAGCAGATTGGCAAATAACGAGGTCTGCGTGACGTCGCCCGAGATATTGCCCTCGGGCCCCGGACCATTGCCGGTAAAGTTCACACCATCCACGTCACTGTCGCGATAAGACAGTTCCAGCTCGATCCGCGTTCCGATGATGTCGTTGGACCATTGCGGGATTTCCTTGCCTATCGCGAGGCCCAGTCCGAAACCTGCGTCGAATTCGGTATCGACCGATTGCGTCGCGCCACCGATCGTCCCGGTGAAATCGCTGTCCTGTAGCTGGCTGTAGCCGATGAAGCCGTGAAAATAGGTGCCGTCGCCCAGGCTCTGCGCGGCAAGCGCCGTTGCGCTGATCGCCAGAGCCGAAGAGGCGAGAATGAGGCGCGTGAACATAACCATCTCCAGTGTTCCAAAGTCCGCATGCCATGGATGTGGACGAGGCTTGCCCAAAAAGAAAGGCGCCGGGCCTTCACTTCGTTTCACAGGTTTTTAGGAATGTGTGAGTGAATAAACACGAGGCTCTGGCACTGTTTCAGGGCACATCCCTGACCAACGGTTCTGACAGGAGTTCGTCGACAAAGAAACTGAGCAACTGCACCCTGCTGGAAACGCCCGCCTTTCGATAGACCGCAGCGCTTTGGGCCTTGATCGTCCCTTCTTTCGTCTGTCGCATTCCGGCGATTTCCGCGATGGAAAGACCCTTGATCGTCAGCATGGCGACGTCACGCTCAGCATCACTGAGCTGCCACTCGCTGAACTGGGTTTCGATGACCTGGGCAAAGGCCCCTTGCGCCACTTGCAGTTGCCGCTGCATGTCGCGCACCCGTCTGGACTGGGAACGGATCAGGGCGATCGTGGCGCTCAGGCCGCCGACAAGCGCCAGCGACAGAAACAGCTCGAACGAATGAAGGTGACGAAACCCTGCGCCATCGCCGCCCGTCCAATCCAGCAGCGCATCCGTCATGAAAAAGGCGGCGCAGAGGGCCTGCACCACCAGAAGGAGCCAGAGCAAAGACGTTTGAGGTACTTTCATGCGGCCCCTTGGACGTTGCAGGTTCAGTCGTCGTCCTCTTCGAGCTCGATGGCTGTCACCACCCCGTCCGTGTCAGACAGAACCAGTTCAGTTTCCACGCCATCCTTGGTGAGTTCAACCTCGATCTTCCCGCCTTCGAATTCGATCTCTTCGATCTGGTACCCCTGGGCTTCAAGGGCCGCGCGGATATCGGCTTCGCTTGTGCCCAGTTTGTCGCCCAGTCCGACATTGGCCAAAGCAAGAACCGGTGCGGTTGCGATCAATCCCGTCAGTGTCAGCAGTTTCAAGGTTTCCATATCGCATCTCCTTTTTGCGTTGTGGCGATGCGGTCGAACTGGGGATGGCAGCGGACACCTGCGATTGGTTTTTGGTTGAAACAGGGCGAATGGAACCAAGGTTTATGCCATTTGCGGCCGTTTGCGCGCGTCAGGTTCAGATTGCAATCAAGTTGTGATAGTTTGTTTTGCGGAAACATACGGGCATGTAACCAACGATGTCGGGCTTTCTGACTGTCCTGAACAGGAGAAAACCATGGCTTTTACAGATTGGTACGTCGAGGGAGAAAGCTTCGGAAACTGCAACTGCGGCTATGCCTGCCCCTGCCAGTTCGAGGAATTGCCGACGCATGGCGATTGCCGCGGCTTCGAGGTGCTTGAAATATCCACCGGATATTTTGGCGAAACGGATCTGAGTGGAACCAAGGCTGCGTTGATCTATGCATGGCCCGGGCCAATATTCGAGGGTGGCGGCGAAATGCAGGTGATCGTCGACCCCGCGGCCTCACCGGCGCAGCGCGATGCGCTGGAAAAAGTCTTTCACGGCGAAGAAACCGAAGAGATGGCAACCCATTGGTACGTGTTCCGGGCCATGTGTGAGACGGTGCACGACACGCTGTACCTGCCGATCGAGCTTGAGATGGATATCGAAGGACGAACGGCCAGTGTTACTGTTGGCGACGTTCTAAAGTCGACCGGGCGCCCGATTCAGGCCCCGCATGGTGGCGGCGAACACCGCGTACGCATCGATATTCCCGGCGGGATCGAATTCACCATTGCCGAGATCGGCAGCGCCTCGACCCGAGCCGATGCGGCGATCAAACTGGACCTGAAAGACAGCTACGGCCAGTGGCACCTGTTGAAACATGGCCCCGGTGGTGTCGCGCACTGACCTGCGGTCAGGCGGCTTTTGCGGATTCATTGGGGCGGATCTTCCAGCCCGGAACCGCCAGATCCGCCGACAGCACCCGGACTTCGAAGGGTTTGAGGACCGGCAATGCGGTCGAACCGTAGCTGCCTTCACCATTGGCCAGTTCCGGGAACAGTTCGAACAGCTCGCTTCGGGTGGCGGGCGCCATTGCCCCAAGGCTGGTGTCGCCGGGGTAAAAGGACTCGGACCAGAGTCCTTCGACATTCACCAACTCATGCTGATCAAAGAGGATATGAATGTACTGCACCCCATGTGCGGGCGTTTCCTGAACGATGGTACGCCCATTGATCAGCCCCTTTGCGGGGGCCAGCATCGCCGGCTCGCAATGCATAAGCTCCATCATGGTCGAGGTCACGGCAATCCGGTGCTGTGGGGAAATGACGAGATCGCGGCTTGGGCTGTTAGGCCCGAAACAGCCCGCCTTGATCCGTACAGGGGACAGATGCGTGTTTCGCCGCAACTCAGCCGCGGACAACCGGCGCTTGCCGATCCAGCGGACCGGGCGTGCATGGCCTCCGGCGGTGATGACCGGGTCGCCGGGCTCCAGCGCCTCGACCCGGCGCAGCCCAGTCGGTGTCTGGATCAGAGATCCTGTGGTGAAACACACGAAAGAAGGCAAAGTGTCATACGCGGATGGCGGCGCGGTGCCGGCAAAACTGGTGTCTGAAATCGTGTCATTCAGTTCGGCCTGACCCGAAGTGACTATGATGTAACGCGGGTTTGAAAACTGGATCAGGATGAACGTGACCGGCGCGCCATCGACCGTGCCTGTGTAGTTTTCGAACGTGCTGAAATTCTGGGTCGAGCCGGAAAAGCCGGGAAGAGACCCAAGGTCAAGTTGCGAGCTGCCATCCGGGTCGGGATCTTGCAGCAGGGCGTCATTATCCGTGACGTCGACCGAATACGCAGCAGTAATATCAACACTGCGGTTGCTGAACGGGTCTGCGCTGATTTCGTAAACAGTAATCGATGCCACGGTCGAACAGCTTCCTTGAAAACGGCAATATCCCCCTTAAGGTTGAGCTAATACACGCAATAAGTGTTAATAATTGATTTACCAAAGTTGCGGCGCAGTTAACCGTCCTGCTGCCGCGCAAACAAAAAGGCCCCGGATGAAACCGGGGCCTTCCGCTGTGGGTCAGAGGGGCAGATTACTCTGCGTTTTCCTCTTTCTTTTCTTTCTTTTCCGGAACGATCTCTTCGCCGGTTTCCTGATCGACGACTTTCATCGACAGGCGCACCTTGCCGCGATCGTCAAAGCCCAGCAGTTTGACTTTGACTTCCTGACCTTCTTTCAGAACATCCGACGGATGGTTCAGGCGGCGGTTTTCGATCTGCGACACGTGGACCAGACCGTCACGCTTGCCAAAGAAGTTCACGAAGGCGCCGAAATCGACGATCTTGACGACTTTGCCGGTGTAGATCTGACCTTCTTCAGGTTCTGCCACGATCGAATGGATCATGTCATAGGCCTTCTTGATCGACTCACCATCGGGCGAGGCGATCTTGATCACGCCATCGTCGTTGATGTCGACCTTGGCACCCGAAACCTCGACGATCTCGCGGATGACCTTGCCGCCCGAGCCGATCACTTCGCGGATCTTGTCCGTCGGGATGTTCATGGTCTCGATGCGCGGGGCGTGGACCGAGAAATCGTTGGTCTCGGACAGGGCTTTGCCCATCTCGCCCAGAATGTGCATCCGGCCTTCCTTGGCCTGTGCCAGGGCGGTTTCCATGATCTGCGGCGTGATACCGGCAACCTTGATGTCCATCTGGAGCGAGGTGATGCCGTTTTCGGTGCCCGCAACCTTGAAGTCCATGTCGCCGAGGTGGTCTTCGTCACCCAGGATGTCGGTCAGAACAGCGTATTCACCGTCATCTTCCAGGATCAGACCCATGGCCACACCGGCAACCGGCGCTTTCAGCGGAACACCCGCATCCATCATCGACAGCGA
The DNA here is from genome assembly GCF_056543025.1 of Ruegeria sp. A4. Lineage (NCBI taxonomy): Bacteria > Pseudomonadati > Pseudomonadota > Alphaproteobacteria > Rhodobacterales > Roseobacteraceae > Ruegeria > Ruegeria sp. A4. The sequence goes on from NZ_JBQGAW010000003.1 coordinate 331,686, forward strand.
ACCGCCGCAGACAGAGGCCATCGAGGACGAGCCGTTGGATTCTGTGATCTCCGACACCACGCGGATGGTGTAGGGGAAATCGGTCGGCGCAGGCAGAACCGCCTGAAGCGCGCGCCATGCCAGTTTGCCGTGGCCGATCTCGCGACGGCCGGGCGAACCAACGCGGCCAACTTCACCCACCGAATACGGGGGGAAGTTGTAGTGCAGCAGGAAGTTCGATTTGAAATTGCCGTGCAGCGCGTCGATGAATTGCTCATCGTCGCCGGTGCCCAGCGTGGTCACGGCCAGCGCCTGTGTTTCACCGCGGGTGAACAGGGCAGAACCGTGGGTCCGGGGCAGAATCGAGGTTTCCGCAACGATCGAGCGGACATCGGTGGTCGAACGACCGTCGATCCGCTTGCCGCCCCTGACGACGTCGCCGCGCAGAATGCCGGCTTCCAGCTTTTTCATCGCGGAACCGAGGTTGCCGTCTTCCAGCTGCTCTTCGGTCAGCGCCTCTTTGATCGCTTCGCGGGCGGCGGCAACAGCGGCGGTGCGCTCTTGCTTGTCGGTGATCGCGAAGGCGGCGCGCATCTGCTCTTCACCGGCGGCTTTAACTGCGGCATAAAGCTCGGAATAATCCGGCGCCTGGAAGTCAAACGGCTCTTTCGCGGCTTCTTCCGCCAGCGAGATGATCAGGTCGATGACCGGTTGGATCTGCTCATGCGCAAAGTTCACCGCACCCAGCATTTCCGCTTCGGACAGTTCGTACGCTTCCGATTCCACCATCATCACGGCGTCTTTGGTGCCGGCCACAACCAGGTCCAGACGCTGTTCGGGGTTCAGGCGCAGGTCCTGCATGTCGTCCACGGTTGGGTTCAGGACATATTCACCGTCGGTGTATCCCACGCGGCAGCCCGCGATCGGGCCCATGAACGGTGCGCCCGAGATGGTCAGAGCAGCCGAAGCAGCAATCATCGCAACGATGTCGGGATCGTTGACCAGATCGTGGCTCAGCACGGTACACATCACCAGGACTTCGTTTTTGAAGCCGTCAACGAACAACGGACGGATCGGACGGTCGATCAGACGCGCGGTCAGCGTTTCTTTCTCGGTCGGGCGCGCTTCGCGCTTGAAGAAGCCACCCGGAACCTTGCCGGCGGCATAGTATTTCTCTTGGTAATGCACGGTCAGCGGGAAAAAGTCCTGACCGGGCTTCTGTTCCTTGGCGAAGGTCACGTTGGCCATGACGCTGGTTTCGCCCAGGGTGGCAATCACGCTGCCGTCAGCCTGACGGGCAACCTTGCCGGTTTCCAGTGTAAGCGTTTCCTCGCCCCACTGCATCGATTTCTTCGTTACATCAAACATATGCGTATCCTAGATGGGAGCACTCCCGCCCCTGCGGGTCTCCCGTTTTGCGTGGCGGCCCCATTGCCGCCGACCCCAATTTATCTTCCATTCGAGTGCCGGGGTCAGGGCACAACGTCTCAGATACCGCGCGCATACATGAGAATGCGTTGGAAGGAAAGCGAAACTGCATCGGATGGCCGTTTCATGCCGGGACTGGCTTGTGCTGCCACCGGGCGCAAAAGATTCAAGCACGAACAACGATCAACTTATCAGGTTGCTGTTGGTTCTTCAGGTCCGGGGTTACGGGAACCCGGAACAACATGTAGCGCTAACATATCCGCAATCGAATGCATTTTGTAAAAATATGAAGGCAGTATAAGCTCTTATCACTAAGCCTGCGGTCGAAATGACGGAAACGCGCCAAGGGGGTTAACTAACTCATTCCCGTCCGCCGACCGAATACCTTGGCGTTTGCAGACAGCGAACAGAAGGGCAATCGAATGGCACAAACAAAGAAGATGCTGGATCCGGACCCCCGGATTTACGACTTCGAAACGGAATATGAACTGGGGCAGGATAACGTCCGGCCGTTTGGCTTGGACATTCACAACCCGGTCTTTCTGATCTCGAGTATCATGATCTTTGCGTTCGTTCTGATCGCATTGGCCAACCAAGAGGCCGCAGCTACGTTTTTCGGCTGGCTCCGGCCTTGGCTGACCAGCACGTTCGATTGGTTTCTGGTCCTTTCGGTAGATGCAATTACCCTGTTTTGCCTCGTTCTGATCATCCTGCCAGTCGGCAGTGTGCGGATCGGCGGCAAGGACGCCAAGCCTGATTATTCCTACGCCGGATGGATTGCGATGATGTTCGCCGCCGGTATTGGTATCGGTCTTTTGTTTTTCGGAGTGATGGAGCCGGTCTACTACAACTTTGCCGAAGACGGGAATGCGCGCCCACTGGGTATCGATATCGCTGTTCCGGGCAATGAGTATATCGGCGTTGTTGGAACCATTCACCATTGGGGGCTGGAAGGCTGGGCGGTTTACGCCGCAGTCGGCCTGAGCCTGGCGATTTTCAGCTACAATCTGAACCTGCCCCTGACTTTGCGTTCGGCCTTCTATCCAATTCTGGGTGAACGGGTCTGGGGCTGGTGGGGCCATATCATCGACACGTTGGCGGTTTTTGCCACGTTGTTCGGTCTGACCACATCGCTTGGCCTGGGGGCTCAGCAGGTTGCCGCTGGCCTTTACGAGGTTTTTGGCATCGAACCCAGCCCCACCGTCGTGGTTCTGCTGATCATTGGCATTACGTTGATCGCGCTGGGCTCGGTTTTGCTGGGCATGGATGCGGGCGTCAAACGGCTGAGTGAGATCAATATGATCATGGCCGTGGGGCTGTTCCTTTTCGTCATCGCTGTAACAGGCATAGGCACCGCCATCGCGCGGTACTTCAACGTGATGACTGATTACGTGCTGCACCTGCCCGCGCTGTCGAACCCGTTCGGACGAGAAGACACCAGCTATTTCCACGGTTGGACGACCTTCTACTGGGCGTGGTGGATCGCATGGTCACCGTTTGTTGGCATGTTCATTGCCCGCATTTCAAAGGGCCGTACGGTGCGCGAGTTCGTAATCTGTGCGCTGCTGGCGCCAACAGCCGTCTGCGCCCTGTGGATGTCGACCTTCGGTGGCGCAGCCATCGACATGCTGAACGCAGGCGGAGCAGAAGGTGTGCGCGCGACCGTGATCGACAGCTACGCCCCCGAGGGAGCGCTGTTCGGTTTCCTGAAGGAGCTGCCGCTGTACGGCATCGTAGCCCCGATCGCCCTAGTCCTGATCGTGATCTTCTTCGTCACCTCGTCTGATTCCGGATCTTTGGTGATCGACACGATCACCGCAGGCGGCAAGATGGACGCACCCGTGGTTCAGCGCGTGTTCTGGTGCACTTTGGAAGGCCTGGTTGCCATCGCATTGCTGTTGGGAGGCGGTCTTTCCGCATTGCAGGGCGCGGCGGTTTCAACCGGCATCCCCTTTACGCTGGTGGTTCTGATAATGTGCTACTGCCTGTGGCTGGCGTTGAAATCAGAAAAGGCGAAAATGTAGAGCCGAAGATTTTTTCCATGAACGAGACGCCCGCCGATTGGTGGGCGTCTTCCGTTTTGTGGAGCCTGCATAAAGTGAAGAGATCTGCGCGGTGTCTTGACCGGAATTTTACACCCGTCAGCGCGAAGAAAACCGCACGGGCCGGGCTCTGCGCTTGATGCCGGATGCCGAACACCCGGGGGCAGGATGTAAGCAAAGCAGGGAAGCTGCCAACTTTACGCTGGCCGGGAAACTTGCCCGCTTTGCCGCATGTTCCGGAATATTGCTATTGCGTTGACATTGAATCCTCAGAATAGGACGTTCACGCGAAGAAAACCGCTTTGGACCACCCTTCGGAGGAATGATTGTCAATTGTTGATGTCCTGGCTGCGCGCCTGATCGAAGATGTCAAATCCAATGACCTGTCAGGTAGCTTTCTGATGCTTGGGCGGCAGGATTGGATCGGTGCGCGCCGATCTACGTCCGCCGCATTGTTCAGGGAAACCTTGCAGAAATACCTGCCCGGAGTGGTCGAAGCTGACCTTTGCAACCCGGATGATGGATATTCGGAAACGTTCTTTCGGAAACTTGGTTTCTCGGAAGTGGATTCGCTGGATTTTTCGGATTTCGAAGGTGCGAGCATCGTTCAGGATCTCGCGGGAGATTTGCCTGAAAACCTGGTTGGTCGGTTTGACGTTATCTATGATGGTGGAACATGCGAGCACGTGTTCGACTTGCCGACCGCCTACCGGAACATCGACAAGATGCTGAAGCCCGGCGGTGTGTTCATCGCACATTCGCCATCGAACAACTGGATCAATCACGGCTTCTATCAGATTTGCCCAGAGATCGTGTACGGCTTTTGGGTCAACGCCATGAACTATGAGGCTCTGAAATGTGTGTGGCAGCCATTGAGGCCATATGCCGCCCGTGACGTGGTGAAGATGACGGATCCCAACAAGACAAAGAAACGTCCGCGACCGCTGGGAACTTTTGGTCCGGGATTGCCTGTTCTTCTGGATTATGTGGTTCGAAAACCTGTTGCCGGCACCAAGACAAGTGCAAGTGTGTCGCAAAGTGACTATGCCACGCGCTGGGAAAACACGCAGAGAGCCTAAAACAAAGTGCCGCAACGGGCATTCCCTGACAGCCACGGAATGTTCAGCTGCTCTGGCAAGTTAAGGGGGATGTATCGCTTGCGGTGGGTCCAACGGAAAACGCCCGCCGGTTGGCGGGCGTTGAACCGGAAAACCCGGTTTCAGGTCATTTGCAAAAAGCGCTTAGCGGCGGATGCCCAGCTTTTTGATCAGGTCCTGATAACGTGCTTCTTCTTTGCCTTTCAGATAGTCCAGCAGCTTGCGGCGCTGGGCAACCATCTTCAGCAGACCGCGACGACCGTGGTTGTCTTTCTTGTGGGTCTTGAAGTGCTCGGTCAAAGTGGTGATGCGCGAGGTCAGGATGGCAACCTGTACTTCAGGCGAACCGGTGTCGCCCTCTTTGGTTGCGAATTCCTTCATGACGCGTGCTTTTTCTTCAGCAGTGATCGACATCGGGGTCTCCTTCAAAGGTTAGAGTTGATGGCGCAGGCCGGGATGTCGTCCAGCACAGGCCCATGGAGAAAACCGCACCGATTCCGATGCGGATGGGCGCGTATAAGCGCATTTTCACCAAATGGCAAAGGGAATTTGCGGGCTCAGACCATCTGCCCGTACTGGGCCAGTTGCGCTTCGGTGATCAATTGAATGTCGGCCACCGTCATGCCTTGGGCCCCGTATACCTGCGCCACTTCCTGACCGTTGATCATGACCCGGGTCAGATTGGCGTTTTCAGCGTCGGGTTCCACCTCAATCTCCGGGTCGGCCTCATCCTCCCAGGTGACAAGCAGCTTGTCCTCACCGGGTTGGAATCCCATGACGGTCACGTCTTCGTCACCCGGGCTCAGCACGATGTCATCAGCGCCCTGCCCACCGTTAACCACATCCCCGCCGCCTGCCACAATGGTGTCGTCACCGGCGCCGCCATTCAGGAAGTCCTTTTCGGCTGCGCCTTCTTCGATGCCAAAGACAAAGTCATCGCCGTCGCCGCCAAAGACCGTATCTTCACCTGCGCCACCGTTCAGGGAATCGTCTCCGAACCCGCCCTGCAACGCGTCATCATCGGCCCCGCCCGTCAGAGTATCGTCGCCCTGACCGCCATAAAGTTCGTCTTCGCCTTCGCCGCCATCCAGGGTGTCGTCCCCGAAATGGCCGAACAGGGCGTCGTCCCCCTGATTGCCGAACAGAAAGTCGTCATCCGCCTTTCCGTGCAGAACATCATCACCCTGACCGCCCGAAATCGTGTCCGTACCTTCGCCCCCGTGCAGAACGTCATCGCCCTTGCCGCCGTCGATGGTATCATCGCCGCCAAACCCGTTGATCTGGTCGACACCGTCCTGCCCGGTGATCTGGTCAGGGCCATCGCTGCCGGCAATCACGAGGTCTCCTTCGAATTCAGAGATTACGGTGCCAGTGGACTGGGTTTCGATGTCGGGATTCACCGGGTCCTCGACGTTTTCGCCAATCTCAAGAAACTCTCCGGTGTCGGGTTCCGTTTCCGGGGCCTCGTTGGGCCCGTCCTCTGAAACGTCCTCGTCTTCGATCAGCATGTCGCTCATCGCGTATGCGGCACCGCCGATGGCGGCGAGTCCGATCAATCCGGCCAGAAACATGACACCTCTCCGATCGCAGAATGCTCCGAGGGTGAACATCCCACGCAATCGGCGGTCGGGTCAAAGCCAAGTTATTGAAATGGTTAATACTTTATCACCATTGCTCGGGCTGTTGGCTGTAGGCGATATAAAGCGGGTGCTTGGGGTGGCCGTCTTTGGTCAAGCCCAGATGGAACAGCGGCTGGCCGGTCCGGCGCAACAGGGTCTCCACCGCCGGGCCCCGATCCAGATGCGCACCATGGGTGCCCCAGGCGGCGATGACCTGATCGGCCCACCGAACACCTTCCAGAATGGCGGCGTCATTTTCCGGGCCCACCGGGTCGGAAGCAGCGCGCATCTTGCGCGGATCGGTGTCGCGCCAGGCAAAGATGTTGGTCACCTGAAACGCGCCGAACCCCAGCGCCCGGGCACGACGTTCGCAGCGTTCAACCGTCGGGTCGTTCTGCACTTCGGTCGCGGTAGACGGGTTCAACATGACAAACAGCGCCTTGCGCCCTGCCGGGTCCCACACGCGGGTCAGGCTATAGCGGTATTTCTCGCAGTCGGAATAGATGGCGGTCGAGGGCGCATCGCCCTTGGTGTGCGTTCGGGTGATCATGCCTTTCGCCTAACACGTGGTTCAGGCGGCGAACACCCGGCTGGGATGCAATTCGCCCGATTTGTAAACCCCCACGGCCACGGCCTTGCCATCCAGCGAGGCCCATGCCTCGTCGCCGTATTCAACATCCGAGGCCAACACCATGCCCGGGTTGCCGTTGCGCAGGCGGGTTGCGCCTTCGGGGGTGCATTTGAGCTCTGGCAGGTCGGACAGGCCGGCTTCCAGCGGGTGCAGATAGTCGTCCAGCGCCGTGGTCTTTGCCATTTCGTCGATCTGTTCGATGCTCAACCCGTCTTCTGCCTCGAACGGTCCGGACCAGATCCGGCGCAGTTTCCGGACGTGGCCGCGGCATCCCAGCGCTTCACCCAGATCGCGGGCGATCGAGCGGACATAACCGCCTTTGCCGCAGGTCATCTCCAACACCACGTGATCCGGGTCGGGGCGGTCGACAAGGATCAGTTCCTCGACCCAAAGAGGCCGGGCTGTCAGTTCCACGTCTTCGCCGTCGCGGGCCAGTTTATAGGCGCGCTGGCCGTCGATTTTCACGGCGGAAAACTTGGGCGGAACCTGCATGATGTCGCCTAGAAACGGGGTCAACGCCCGCTTGATGTCTTCGTCTGACGGGCGGGCATCGCTTTCGGCAATCACTTCGCCCTCGGCATCGTCAGTGTTGGTGGCCTGGCCCAAACGGACAGTGAAGGTGTAAGCTTTCAGAGCATCCGTGATGTAGGGAACGGTTTTGGTCGCCTCACCCAGGGCCACGGCCAGAACGCCGGTCGCTTCGGGGTCAAGCGTGCCCGCATGGCCCGCCTTTTTGGCATCCATCGCCCAGCGCACCTTGTTGACCACAGCGGTCGACGTCATGCCCGCGGGTTTGTCCACCACCAGCCAGCCGGAAATGTCGCGACCCTTGCGTTTGCGTCCCATATAGCACCTTCAATCTTGCTGAGGCGCGCGACCTAGCGGATTGCCATCGTCCTGTCAATTTCAAGGTGCGTCTTCGACCACACCCACGATCGGCCCCAGCGAAAACCCGACATCGGACCGATTGTTCGCGCGGTCATACATGCGAGAGATATTGCCGTCGAAGAACAGCGCATTCGGAGTTTCCAGCAAGTCCCGGAACAGGCGACCGAATTCGTGGAATGTGACGTAATCTTCGGAAATCGCAAACACCGCCCGGGTGCCATCGGCGCTGGTGCCCACCCCGTTGCGCACATAGTGCGAGGTCGAATCGGGTAGGAACCGGGGATGCAACGCGCCATTGATCACCAGCATCGGGCCGGATTGGCTGGCGAACCGGCAGTCGGGGGACTGGTCGATGAAATCCAGCGTCTCGAACACGTCAGCGCGGCCCTCGCGGATGCAGAACACGCCGTTGGGCAGCAGGCCGAAATTGCCGGGGCCGGGGTTGGAGATCACCCGCATGACCTCTTTGCCGTTCTCGACATAATGGCCGACGGGCGACCGGTCATCGTGGTACATGCCCGCGTTCATGGCAAAGGCCAGACGCTTGCCGCCGGGGGCCAGCGCCTCGTTCACCGACGAGAAATGCCCCAGCAGATCCCCGTTTTCGTCGTTGAGAAACAGGCGCAGGTCTTCGTTTTCCGCGTCGACTTCGCAGACGGTATAGCGCTTGTCGTCATGGGTCAGCTTTTCACAAGTGACCGCAGAGGCTTGCGCGGCCCAGACAACCGCGCCCAATGTGACGAATGCCCGGATCACTCGTCCAGATCGCGGCGCACCGCGTCCTGTTCGAACATGCGGCGGGTGTCGTCCAGACGGTCAAACGTGTCATCAAGACGGAACCGAAGATCGGGCGAGAATTTCAGGCCGACCTTTTTGCCGACCATGCGCCGCAGTTCACTCTTGTTGCGGGCGAGCAGATCGATCACGTCCTCCTGCCCTTTGCCGCCCAAGGGCAGCACATAGGCGGTGGCGATTTTCAGATCTGGCGAGGTGCGTACCTCACCTACGGTGATCGACATGCGGTTCAGGTCGGGGTCGTGGACATCTCCGCGCGCCAGAACCTCGGACAGGGTGCGGCGGATCAGTTCGCCGACGCGCAGCTGTCGTTGGGACGGGCCGGGGCCATCGTGGAATTTGTTCTTTGCCATAATCCCCGATCTAAGCGCAAACCGGGGCTTTGCCAAGCGGGCGCGAACGGGGTAGGAGGCTTTGAGCAGTTTGCAGCAAGGGAATACCGCCATGACCCATATTCCGGGTATCGTCATCACAGGGGCTTCGGGCCGTATGGGGCAGATGCTGATCAAGACCGTAACCGACAGTGATCAGGCACGTCTGGTCGGCGTGGTCGAGCGCACGGGGCATGAATGGGTCGGTCAGGATGTGGGCGAAGCCATGGGTGGCCAGGCGCTGGGCGTCAAAGTTACCGATGACCCGTTGGAAGCTTTTGCGCAGGCACAGGCGGTGATCGACTTTACCGCGCCCGAGGCGACGCTGGACTTTGCCGCTTTGGCCGCACAGGCGCGTTGCGTGCATGTGATCGGCACGACCGGCATGACGGATGAGCAGATCGCCGCGCTGGAACCGGCCTCGCGCCACGCGGTGATCGTGCGGGCAGGGAACATGAGCCTTGGCGTCAACCTGCTGGTGCAACTGACCAAGAAAGTCGCGGCTGCACTGGATGAGGATTTTGATATCGAAATCATCGAAGGGCATCACCATCACAAGGTGGACGCACCATCCGGCACCGCGCTGATGCTGGGCGAGGCCGCCGCCGAAGGGCGTGGCGTCAAACTGTCGGATGTGGCCGACCGGGGGCGGGATGGCATCACCGGTGCGCGCAAGCGTGGTGACATTGGCTTCCACGCCATTCGCGGTGGCGACATCGTTGGTGAACATGACGTCCTGTTCGCCGCGCCCGGCGAGCGCATCGTTCTGCGCCATCTGGCCAGCGACCGCGCGATTTTTGCCCGCGGCGCGCTGAAGGCGGCGCTGTGGGGGCAGGGGAAGGCACCCGGCCAATATGACATGGTGGATGTGCTGGGGTTGTGAGCCATAGACGAAGCGGTCGCCGACGCTAAGCTTTGATTCATGAGGATTCGGCGCTCTGGACTGGCAACCGGCATTTTGCTTGCGGTGTTTTACCTGACACTGTTGCCATTCGTTGCGCATGGCGTTGGAATGATCGGCAAAGGCCTGTCGCAGGACGCCGCCCGGCACAGCTATTTGTTCGCTGATGGTGAGAATGTCGGTAATGCCGCGATGTTGGTGCACATTCTGGCAGGTACTTTTCTGGTTGCACTCGTTCCCCTTCAACTGTTGAAGGGGCTGCGGCTCAGGTACAATCGATTTCACCGCATGATGGGAGCCTGTCTGGTGGCGCTGGCATGGATCACCGGGCTGGCGGGCATGATCTATATTCCCCTGCGCGGAACCATCGGAGGGCCGCTGATGTCTGCCTCCTTTTTGCTGTACGGGCTGTGTCTTTTCACGGCTGCGCTGATGGTGGCGCGCAGGGCTTTGGAAGGGGATCGCGCAGGCCATTGGGCATGGGGATTGCGGCTGTTCTGGCTGGCGTTGGGGTCGTGGCTTTACCGCGTGCATTACACACTTTGGTATCTGCTGACCGGCGGGTGGGGGTCAGAGCCCGATTTCTCGGGCCCTTTTGATCTGGTGCAGAATTTCGCGTTCTTTGTGCCTTATCTGCTGGCCGTGCAGATCTGGATTGCACGCCGGCGCCCGAGGCATCAGGGGGCGTTGGTCACAAATCCCTGACTTTGTCCGCCCGCAGCGGGCAGGCCAGATAAACGCCGAACTCTTTGCCGATATCGGCGCTGACCCGCGCGTGGACCCGGCCCTGACGATCCAGAAAACGTTGGTTGTCCTCGACCGGGAAAATCCCCTCGTGCCAGATGCCGGGATGGATATAGAGCCCCTTTGACCCGTCACACCAGAACGCTACCACCTTGTCCGGGGTCAGATTGTCGCCAGGCAGGGCCGCGGGCACGATGAAGGGCTTGTTGTCCAGCGGCCAGAACATCTGACCGCCATCGGGGTGATAGTTCATATGCCACAGCAACACCTGATTCCGCGGGGCCGTTTGTCGGTCGGTTTGCGCCTGCTGAGGGTCGGCGGACCAACCCAGCACGTAATGGCCTTTGACCGCCTCGTTCTCACCGTAAAGCACGTCACCCTGCCAATCGCATTTGAACGTGCCTTCAACCCAGCCGCCTTCGTCACCCGTGCCGTCGTCAATCGGTCGCCAGCCCTGCTGCGGCCAGCGTACGATCTCGATTTCAAAGGTCTCGGGGTCGTCGACCAAACAGCCGTACCCCCTGACCGTGCTGTCCGTCGCCCGGATCAGGGGAACCTCGTGCCACGGCAGGGATGGCTTGGAACTGGCCTCGAAGATGTACTCGGGTGCGGTCATGATGCCCCCAGGTGTTTGTCGACCATGCGCTGCACCATCGGTGCGAAATGGGCGAAATCCGGCGTCTCCATATCCGCCCGTTTGCCGGCCTCATCCAGATACCGGACCTGAATGATCTCTTTCAGGTTAGGATTGGATTCGAAGGCGGCGACTTCTTCGGCGCTCATCGGGCCGCCTTGCAGTTTCAAGGTATGGACCGAGGCGGCAGAGAGGCGGTTGAAATATTCGGGCTTGGTGGCGCAGAGATACCGTTTGGCGGCCACGTGATAGCGGCAGCAATCGGTGATGACCGAAGGGAAGAACTGTTCCAGCACCTCAGCACCCGCATCTTCGTGGTGGCGATCTTCGGTATCATCGGGGTGGTAGGTCCCGAACTCGGATGTGAAATGGCCGATATCATGCAACAAGGCGCCGACGATGATCTCTTCAGGCTGGCCGTTCTGTTCGGCGATGGTGGCGCCTTGCAGCATGTGTTGGGCCATGGTGACGGGTTCTCCAAGATATTCCTCACCGCCGCGGCGTTCGAAGATATCTCCGATGAAGGCGACGATATTGTCCCGGTTCAGGGTCGAGAAATCGGGTTTCATTCCGCTGCCTCCGGCTGCATCATCTCCATCGCCGCCAGTGTGGACAGCAACCCGTCCTTGTCGGCATAGCATCCCTGCAACCAGCGCGAACCGGCACCGGAATAGCCCAGCCGTGCATGCAGGACACGGGTGTTGTCGACGATGAAGCTTTCGCCCGGCTCCAGTTTGAACGACACGCCCATGGCCGGGTCGTCGATGATCTCGCCCAGTTGGCGGTAAGCCGCGTAATAGGCTTCCATCCTGTCGAAAGGCACGTCCACGAATGGCGCTGAGGAACGGTTGTTGAAGCGAATGCCGACCAGTTCGCCATCCGGCGACAATTCGATCATCGGACGGCGAGACCGCAGGCAGACACCGTCAGACCCCTTGTATTCAAACCGCGCCGGGTAGCCTGCCAGCAGCGCAAAACCATCGGGGTTCTGCGCACGCAGCTTTTCGGCAGCGCGAAAGCCGTCGACCACGATCGAGTCGCCCCCTTCGGCGCTGTTTTCCAGACAATAGAGGATTTGCAGCGTCGGCACAGGGTCGCGATAGGGGTTGTCGGTGTGGGCCTGCAAGCCAAGCCCGGTATAGGCGAGGTTGGTCGGGTTCACTTCCGTCCGAACCTCGAAATAAGGGCCATAATTGGTTTCGCGGACATAGCCGAACAGGCCGGCCACTTTCAAAAGCGATTCTGGTTCGGTTGGCCCGCCCGTCAGCTTGGCAAAGCCGTAACTCGCCACAGACGCCAGCCAGTTGCGTTTGGCCGCAGGGCTGGAATGAACCTCGTTCCAGTCGCCAGAGGGGGCGGCGATCTCGCCTTCCCATGTGATGATGCCGGGGCCGGTGCGGCCCAGCGTGTCGTCCCGTTCGCAATCATAGTTGTGTTCGGCCAGCCATTCGGCCGGGAAGGTAACGGTTTTGTCTTCGGGCTGGAACGTGACCTGAAGGCCGTCCGCGACAACCTCGGCTGAACTGACCGAGATGTCAGCAGGTATATCGCCGATGGTGATCAGTCGCTGGCCGTTGCCCGGGGCGCGGGTTTCCGGGTCCAGCGCGTTGTCGCGCAACCAGATGGCGTGAAAGCGGGCTTGCGTTCCTGTGTCGAACGCGACGGTGACGACCGAAGTGTCATGGGTGGCGGTGCGCAGCATTTGGGGTCTCCTGTTCGGCGCGAGCTTTGGTTGAGCAGATACGCTGTTCATGGCATTACGACAATTAATCCTTATTTCGGCTGAGGCTTGGAAAATCTAATGGCTAAGAAAAAGATCGGGCTACCGCCACTGGACTGGCTGCGTGTGTTCGAGGCCGCCGGGCGTCTTGGTGGGTTCTCGGCGGCAGCCAAAGAGTTCGGGCTGACGCAGGCCGCTGTCAGCCAGCGGATCGGCAACCTCGAAGCCTGGCTGGGCCGATCCTTGTTCGTGCGCAAGGCGCGGGGCGTTTCACTGACGGTCGAAGGTGAAAGCTATCTGCCTTTGGTGCAGGACAGCCTTCGCGCGCTGGAGCGCAATACCGAGGATCTGTTTGGCAAGTCCCCGCGCGAGCTGCGCGTGGCCGGCTTGTCGTCGAACATCCACGCATTGGTTCTGCCAGCGCTGACCCGGTTTCACGAGATGCAGCCAGGGGTTCGGGTGATGACCGACTCGGTCGCGCGCCGGTCGTCTTTGGACGAAGAACGAACGTGGCTGCAAATCCGATATGGTCGAGGCATCTGGGCCGGGCGTGATGCCGCCCTGATCGCGCCTGAGGTCCTTGCCCCCATGGCACCGCCGGATGTCGACTGGGGCGCCCCATTGATCGACCTGCGCGGAGAACGCCCCGGTTGGAGAGAATGGAGCCAGAAAAACGGCCAGCAGGACCTGCCGCAATCAAAAATCAGCTTTGATTCGATGGAACATGCGATTTCGGCTGCGCGGCGCGGCATGGGTGTGGTTTTGGGATCGGTTCCCTTGGCCCTTGCCGACCTGCAAGAGGGGCGGTTGCGGCGGCTGGATCTACCCGAATTGCACACCAAAGACGGGTACTGGCTGACCTGGCCTGAAGACCGGGCGAAGTCCAGAAAACAGCGTGCCCTGATCGAGGATTTCCTGAATGCGCTGCGTGGTTGACCGTTCAGAAATCGATGGCGATGCCCTTCTTTTCCCAGTCACCGTAACGGGCCGGGTCCGGTCCGTCCCGGCCACCCAGCTCTTTCGGCAATTCCTGGGCCTCGGCTTTGGCTTTGCGGCGGCGTTCTTCCGCTTCGGCCAGGGCGCGCTGCGCGGCGGGGGGCAAGTCTTTGCGGTCGTCACTCATGACATCGGGTTCCTTTCCTTGCGCAGTCTTGATATACGCCCGCGTCCGCCATTGGCAATGCGGGCGCAGGTCACATGAAGGCGGTACCATGTCTAACAGCGCGACAGCAGCCCGGCGCAGCGCAATCTATCTTCTGGATCAGGTTCTGGGCGAAGGTCGCCTGCTGGCCGAGTGTCTGGCGGCGGGTGCAGTGGATCGGTTGGAACCCGAGGATCGCGCGCGTGCCCAGCGACTGGCGTTGGAAACACTGCGTGGGCTGGAACGGGCCGACCGCCTGCTGGCCAACCACCTGAACCGAACACCCGCTCTGACGGTCCACAACGCGCTGAGACTGGGTGCGGTCGAACTTTGCAACGGCGAAGCCGCCCATGGCGTCGTCAATTCCATGGTCGAGATCGTCAGCCGTTCGCGCAAGCATGGTCGCCTCAAGGGGTTGGTGAATGCCGTTCTGCGCAAGGTTGCGGTAGAAGGCCCCGAGGCGTGGCCGAAGATGCGCGTTCCGCGTTTGCCGGACTGGTTGCGTGAACCGCTGATCGCAGCGTGGGGCACGGATGCCGTAACCGGAATCGAGCAGGCACATTTCGCGGGTGCGCCACTGGACCTTACCTTGATACCCGGGGCGGAAGGCCCTTCAGGCGAGATCCTTCCGACCGGGTCGGTGCGGTTGCACGATGCGGGTCAGGTCTCGACCCTGCCGGGGTACAAGGCCGGAGACTGGTGGGTGCAGGATGCGGCAGCCGCATTGCCGGTTCGCATTCTGGCCCCGAAGGCGGGCCAGAAAGTTCTGGATCTGTGTGCGGCGCCGGGTGGGAAAACGATGCAGCTTGCGGCCGCAGGGGCTGATGTCACGGCACTAGACGTGTCGGAATCACGGATGGAACGGGTGCGCGAGAACCTTGCAAGGACCGGCCTTAGGGCGAAGGTCATCGTGGGCGATGCGCTGGAACACGAAGACCGGTACGACGCGATCCTGCTGGACGCGCCGTGCTCGGCCACGGGTACGATTCGCAGGCATCCTGACTTGCCGTTTGCCAAGGACGGTTCGGAATTCGGCTGCCTGATCGAGCTCCAGTCGCGCATGTTGGCCCATGCGTGGGGCTTGCTCAAACCCGGTGGGCGTCTGGTCTATTGCACGTGTTCCCTGCTGCCGGACGAGGGGGAAGTTCAGGTGGAAGAGGCGCTGGACATGTATTCGGACATGAGCGTGGATCGCGACGCGCTGAACGTACCCGGTGTCGAAACGGATTGGATCACCGAGGAAGGCGGCTTGCGATTGCGTCCGGATTATTGGCCGGATCGGGGTGGTATGGACGGGTTCTATATCGCGTGTCTGACCAAATCCGTCTGAACGCACGCTTTTCGATGACTTGACGATCGGCGCGGTCTATCGTTGGGTCTCAAGCGCCAGCAGAGCGCAAGGGGCAGAGTAACACGCGTCATGTCGAAATCAGACACCATGGCCAGTCGGTGGATGCGGTTTCAGAACCGTTTCTATGCGCGCCTGAGCCAACGGCAAAAGGCGGTCACAGGGTTTGTTGCGCAACCGGATCCGCGCTCGGTGGGTTCGTTCGCACGTGGCCGGCAACTGGTTGCCGGAAATCTGTTGTTCGCCGGCTATCTGGTCGAGGCCGAAGATACCGGGCTTTGGGATGTCACCGCCCCCAGTGCCGGCTTTGACGAAGAACGTCACGGCTTTGCGTGGCTGGATGATCTGGCCGCGGTCGGAGACATGCGTGCGCGGGAAAAGGCGCAGCGCTGGGTCTGGGGATGGATAGAATCTCATGGCCGCGGGCAAGGGCCCGGCTGGGCGCCTGATCTGACCGGACGTCGGGTGATGCGCTGGATCAACCACGCACTTTTTCTGCTGCGAGGGGCGGATGAAAAACAAAGCAAACTGTTCTTCCGCTCGTTGGCCCAGCAAACATGGTTCCTGTCCAAGCGCTGGCATGCCGCGACCCCGGGACTGCCCCGGTTCGAGGCGCTGGCCGGACTGGTGCAGGCCGGGCTGGCGCTGGAGGGGCTGGAGCGGATGGCCGACCCGGCCCTGCGCGCCCTGGCCGGGGAATGCGACCGTCAGGTGGATGCGCAGGGCGGAATACCAACCCGCAATCCGGAAGAATTGCTCGAGGTGTTCACGCTGCTCAGCTGGACTTCGGCGGCGCTGAATGATCTTGGTCGCGGGACGCCTGCCGCCCAGGCCAATGCGATCAAACGGATCGCGCCGACCTTGCGCAGCCTGCGCCACGCGGATGGGGCGTTGGCGCGGTTTCATGGTGGCGGGCGCGGTGTCGAGGGGCGACTGGAACAGGCCCTTGCGCAAAGCGGCGTCAAACACAAGGCGGCCACCGAATTGCCGATGGGCTATGCCCGTCTGTCGGCTGCACGCACCACGGTGATCGTGGATGCCAGCATACCGCCGTCGGGGGCGGCCTCTTACAATGCGCATGCCTCTACTCTGGCGTTCGAGTTGACCTCGGGGCGGCGACCGCTGATCGTGAATTGCGGGTCGGGGGCCAGTTTCGGGCTGGAATGGCGCCGCGCAGGACGGGCGACGCCGTCGCACTCGACGCTTTGCCTGGATGGATTCTCAAGCGCCCGGCTGGCCAACCCGGTGCCGGGGCGTGAAGCGCAGGCGCTGGTGGACGCACCACAGGAGGTGCCCGTTGATTTCGAGGATGCGTTCGAGGGCATCCGCTTTATGGCGGGGCATGATGGGTATGCCAAGGTCTTTGGTCTGACCCATGCACGGACCTTTGAATTGCGATTTGACGGGCGCGAACTGACGGTCGAGGATATTCTGCTGACGGCGACCGACAAGGCAAAACGTCAATTTGACAAGGCGATGGACGCTTCGGGCCTCAAAGGCATTGGCTATGACATCCGGTTTCACCTGCATCCGGATGTCGATGCGGCGCTGGATTTGGGCGGTGCGGCGGTGTCGATGGCGCTCAAAAGCGGTGAAATCTGGGTTTTCCGCCATGACGGCGTTGGAAAATTGTCCGTCGAGCCAAGCGTTTACCTTGAAAAAGGGCGTTTGAAGCCACGCGCGACAAAACAGATCGTTCTATCCGGGCGCGCAATGGAGTATGCGACGCGCACCCGGTGGACTCTGAGCAAGGCACAGGACACAGCCTATGCCGTGCGCGATACGCATCGGGACGAGCCCGAGTTAGACTGACGCCAAAAGGACCTTTGGACCCATGACCGATCTTCACCCCGTGCGCCGCGCGTTGCTTTCCGTATCCGACAAAACCGGGCTGATCGAGCTGGGCAAGGCGCTGGCCGAGCGCGGGGTCGAACTGCTGTCGACCGGCGGCACGGCCAAGGCGCTGCGCGATGCAGGGCTTGTGGTGAAGGATGTCAGCGAGATCACCGGCTTCCCCGAGATGATGGATGGCCGGGTCAAGACCCTGCACCCGATGGTGCATGGCGGGCTGCTGGCCCTGCGCGACAACGATACCCATGTTGCAGCCATGAACGAACACGGCATCAGTGCAATCGATCTGCTGGTTGTGAACCTGTATCCGTTTGAAGCAACCGTGGCCAAAGGCGCAGGTTACGATGAGTGCGTCGAGAATATCGACATCGGCGGTCCGGCGATGATCCGCGCGGCGGCCAAGAACCATGCGTTCGTAAACGTGGTCGTGGACGTTGAAGACTACGAAAAACTGCTGGGCGATATGGATCAGCACGAAGGCGCGACCTGTCCGAAATTCCGCCGCAAGCTGGCGCAGAAAGCCTATGCCCGCACCGCGGCCTATGACACGGCAGTATCCAACTGGCTGGCCGATGCGCTGGAGCTGGAAGCCCCCAAGCGCCGCGCCTTTGCCGGTGAATTGAAACAAACCTTGCGCTATGGCGAGAACAGCCATCAGCAGGCTGCGTTCTACACCGACGGCACCAATCGGCCCGGTGTGGCGACCGCGATCCAGCATCAGGGCAAGGAACTGAGCTACAACAACATCAATGACACGGATGCGGCCTTTGAACTGGTGGCCGAGTTTGACCCCACTGAGGGCGCCGCCTGTGCCATCATCAAGCACGCCAACCCCTGCGGTGTGGCCAAGGGTGCAACCCTGCTTGAGGCCTACAAGGCTGCCTTCGACTGCGACCGCACCTCGGCCTTTGGCGGGATCGTGGCGTTGAATCAGCCCCTGGACGCCGAAACCGCGCAGGAGATCACCGGGATTTTCACCGAAGTCGTGATCGCTCCGGGCGCATCGGATGAAGCCAAGGCAATCTTTGCCGCCAAGAAAAACCTGCGCCTGCTGACAACCGAAGCTCTGCCGGATGTGACCGCCGGTGGGAAAACCGTGCGTCAGGTGGCCGGCGGGTTGCTGGTGCAGGACAAGGACAATGGCTTTGTCGGATTGGATGATCTGAAAGTCGTGACCAAGAAGGCCCCGACCGACGAACAGATGCGTGACCTTTTGTTTGCCTGGAAAGTGGCAAAGCACGTCAAGTCCAACGCCATCGTCTATGTCAAAGACGGCGCTACGGTGGGCGTCGGCGCGGGCCAGATGAGCCGTGTGGACTCGGCCCTGATCGCCGCCAAGAAAGCCGAACGCATGGCTGACGCGCTGGGCTTGGCCCAACCGCTGACCATCGGTTCGGCCGTTGCGTCGGACGCGTTTTTCCCCTTCCCTGACGGCCTGATGGAAGCGGCCGAGGCAGGCGCAACCTGTGTGATCCAACCGGGTGGGTCCATGCGGGATGACGAAGTCATCGCCGCTGCGGATGAGGCCGGCCTGGCCATGGTCTTTACCGGCATGCGCCATTTCCGTCACTGATGCGGTCACGCCTGCTTTTCTGGGCGGCGCTGGCCGCCTTTGCGATCGACCAGATCAGCAAATATCTGGTCGTTCATGTCATGCGCGTGGCCGATCAGCCCGGCGGCATTGATGTTGTGCCGCCGCTGCTGGTGTTCAAATACGGCGAGAACCGGGGAATCAATTTCGGCCTGTTCCAGGGAAATTCTGAGGCTGCGCGCTGGATTCTGATCGGTATTTCCGTGGCGATCTGTGTCGGCGTGCTTGTTTGGCTGGGCCGTGCAGCCCATTCGGGGCTGATGCTGTTTTGCGGCGGCCTGCTGATCGGCGGTGCGCTGGCGAATGTGGTGGATCGGGTTCTTTACGGCTTTGTTCTGGATTTCCTGAACATGTCCTGTTGCGGCATCAACAATCCGTTTGTTTTCAACCTCGCAGATGTCTTCATATTTGCAGGAGCCATCGGGCTGGTGCTGTTTGACGGCAAAAAGGCCTCGTGACGCGCGGAATGATATGCGATAAAAGCGCCTGAAACAGGCTGGAGACACCAATGCGGATGCCGCGCGCCCTTTTTGTTTTGACTGTTGCCGCTGCGGTTGCGGCGTGTTCGAATCCCGGCCTGCGGGATCTGGAGGCTCCGGGCCCGGGGCCGGATGAGTTTTCGGTGCTGCCGGTCAAGCCGCTGACCCAACCTCAAGACTATGCCTTCTTGCCTGCACCCACGCCGGGTGGCGCGAATCTGACGGATCCGAACCCAAATGCCGATGCGGTGGCTGCGCTGGGCGGCAATGCTGCTGCGCTGAACCCGAACGCGGCTGTGCCATCCTCGGATGCAGCGCTTGTCACGGCCTCCAGCCGCTATGGTGTTTCCCCCGATGCGCGGCAGGTGGTCGAGGCTGATGACGCCGCGTTCCGCAAACGCCGGGGGCGCTGGACCGGCCTGCGTCTGTTCCCGGTCGACCGCTATGGGCAAGTTTACGAAAAACAATCGATCGATCCGTTCGCGGAAACAGAAGCCGCCCGTCGGGCCGGCATAGAAACTCCTTCTTCGCCGCCGGGTGAATAATTCTTAACTTTCCGTCATCGGGCTTGAACCCGGGCCGCGTCACCGTAGTTTGAATACCAGAAACGAAACGGAGGATGCCCTATGGTTCGGGCCCTGGCCTTGTCGGCTGCCCTGATCGCGGCCGCCCCGGTATTTGCCGAGGACGGGAAAGAAGCGGTCACCACATTCACATTGGACAACGGCATGGATGTCGTCGTGGTCGAAGACCACCGTGCCCCGGTCGTGCAGCATATGGTCTGGTACCGGGCCGGATCCGCTGATGAGCCGATCGGATCATCCGGCGTGGCGCATTTCCTGGAACACCTGCTGTTCAAAGGCACCGACACGCTGGCCCCGGGAGAGTTCTCTGCCACCGTCGCTGCCAATGGAGGTAACGACAACGCCTTCACCTCGTATGACTACACCGCCTATTTTCAGCGTGTCGCCGCCGACAGGCTAGAACTGATGATGCGGATGGAATCCGACCGGATGCGGAACCTTCGGCTGAGCGAAGAGGACATTCTGACCGAACGGAACGTTATTCTCGAGGAACGCAACCAGCGCACCGAAAACAATCCGCGTGCCCTGTTCGGCGAACAGATGAGTGCGGCCCAGTATCTGAACCACCGCTACGGCGTGCCGATCATCGGCTGGATGCACGAGATGGAGGATCTGGACATGGAGGACGCGCTGTCGTTCTACCAGACCCATTATGCGCCCAACAACGCCATTCTGGTGGTCACAGGTGATGTCGATCCCGCTGAAGTCCGCGCGCTTGCCGATCAGTATTACGGTGTGATTCCCGCCAACCCGGACCTGCCCGAGCGGGTTCGGTCCCAAGAGCCGCCGCAAACGGCCGAGCGTCGCCTGACCTTCAAGGACCCGCGCGTGGCCCAGCCTTACGTTCAGCGCAGCTATCTGGCCCCGGAACGCGATCCGGGCGAACAGGAAAAAGCGGCGGCTCTGTTTCTGCTGGCCGAGTTGCTGGGCGGCAGCACGACGTCTTACCTGAACGAAAAGTTGCAGTTTGATCAGCGAAAGGCCGTCTATGCCGGTGCGTTCTATCGCGGTGTTTCACTGGATGACACGACCTTTGATCTGATCGTCGTTCCGGCCGAGGGTGTTTCCCTGCAAGAGGCCGAAGACGCCATGGACCAGGCCGTGGCCGACTTCATCGCTGAAGGTGTGAACGAAGACGATCTTGAGCGCATCAAGATGCAGCTGCGCGCCGCCCAGACCTATGCGCGCGACAACGTGGACGGCATCGGCAACCGCTATGGCCGGGCCCTGACCAGCGGCCTGACGGTCGACGATGTTCAGGCCTGGCCCGAGATCCTTCAGGCCGTGACCGGGGATGAGATCATCGCCGCGGCCCGCGAAGTTCTGCAACCCGAGGCGTCGGTCACCGGCTGGCTGATGCGCGATGACGAGGTGACGCAATGAAACGGTTTGTTGCAACGCTGATTGCCTGCCTGGTCGCCTTGCCAGCTTTGGCCGAGATCCAGATCGAAGAAGTGACCTCGCCCGGCGGCATCAAAGCCTGGCTGGTCGAGGACCATTCCATCCCATTCACCGCGCTGGAGTTGCGGTTCCGTGGTGGTACGTCGCTGGACGACCCTGACAAACGCGGCGCGGTCAACCTGATGAGCGGGCTGATCGAAGAAGGTGCGGGCGACATGGATGCGCGGACCTATGCCCGCGAGCTGGAGGCTCTGGCCGCGTCGTTCCGATACAAGGCCGGCGACGATTCAGTTTCGATTTCCGCGCGTTTTCTGTCCGAAAACCGGGATGAAGTGGTCGATTTGCTGCGCACGACGATCCACGAACCGCGTTTTGATCAGGATGCGGTTGACCGAGTGCGCGCGCAGGTTCTGTCGGGCCTGCGCTCGGACCAGACTGACCCGAACGAAATCGCAGGCCTCACCTTTGCGCAGATGGCCTACGGCGATCACCCCTATGGATCCGAAGGGAAAGGCACCATCGAAAGTGTCTCGGCCCTGACCCGCGATGACGTGGTCGCGGCTTACGAAGGCGTGTTCGCCAAGGATCGTCTGTACGTGGGGGCCGTCGGCGATATCACGGCAGAGGAACTGGGTACCCTGCTTGATACCCTGCTTGGCGACTTGCCGGACACCGGCAAGCCCATCCCGGGCAAGGCCGAGGTGAACATTCCCGGCGGCGTCAGTGTTGTCGAATTCGACACACCTCAGTCCGTGGCCTTGTTCGGTCAGGCCGGGATAGATCGGGATGACCCGGATTTCTTTGCGGCCTTCGTTCTGAACCATATTCTTGGCGGCGGCGGGTTTGAAAGCCGGCTGATGCAGGAGGTGCGCGAAAAGCGCGGCCTGACCTATGGGGTCGGGACCTATCTGGTGCCCAAGGATCTGGCTTCGGTCTATCTTGGGTCCGTGTCCTCGGCCAATGACCGTATCGCCGAAGCCATCGACGTAATTCGCGATGAATGGGCGCGCGCGGCCACCGAGGGTGTAACGCAAGAGGAACTTGACGACGCCAAGACCTATCTGACCGGCGCCTATCCGCTGCGGTTCGATGGCAATGGTCAGATTGCCTCGATCATGGTCGGAATGCAGATGGAAGGCCTGCCGATCGACTACATCGCCACCCGCAATGACAAGGTGAACGCGGTGACATTGGAAGATGTGAACCGCGTTGCCGCCGAACTGCTTGACCCGGACGGTCTGCACTTTGTCGTCGTTGGCAAGCCGGTGGGCCTGGAAACAACGAACTGAACCTTTTTGGGGTAAGCTGCGGCTTACCCCTTTTTCATGCTGCGCAGCATGTCTCCCATCATCTGGCCGAACTGACCCGAGCCGCGCTGATACAGCGCCCCGTCCACCGCCAGAACCGTACCGCTGATATAGCTGGCCATGTCCGAGGCCAGAAACAGGCAGGCATTGGCCACGTCCTGCGGGGTGCCCCAGCGGCCCAGCGGCACGTCCCGGCGCAGCTGCTCGCCCGCGTCGGGGGTGGGGGCCAGCCGTTTCGCGCCCTCGGTGCCCTCGATGAAGCCCGGCACCACCGAGTTCACCCGGATGCCTTCCACGCCCCATTCCATCGACAGGGTACGGGTGATCTGATCGACCCCCGCCTTGGCGGCACAGACATGGGCCTGGCCCTCGTAGGGCAGATAGGATTGCGGGGCCGAGATGTTGATGATGTTGCCGCCGGGCCGTTTCAGATAGGGATAGGCGCCTTTCAGAACATGCACGGTGCCCATCAGGTCGATTTCGACAACGGTGCGGAAGGCGTTGGCCGACATCTCGGCCATCAGCGCCGGGAAGTTGCCCGCCGCCCCCGAAACCAGCACGTCGAAATCGCCGAGCGCCGCTTGGAACTGTTTCAGCCCCTCGGCGACCGCATCGGCGTCGCGCACGTCAAAGGCCGCGCCGATCGCCTCGGCCGCGCCTGCCGCCTTCAGCGCGGCGACGGTGTCGTCCACCTTCTCCTGCGAGCGGCTGGCCACGGCCAGTTTCGCGCCCGAGGCCGCGAAGGCCTCGGCGATGCCCCGGTTGATGCCACTGGTGCCACCGATGACGATGACGGTTTTTCCCGAAAAATCCATGTAGGCCTCCCTTGGCGGGAGCCCTACTCGCCGTAGGGCACCCAGATGTTTTTCACTTCGGTCGAAGCCTGAAGGAAGCGGCGGGAATGGTCCATGCCCCAATCGAATGCCGTCGCGTTATTCACCCAGGTCCGTTTCAGGTTCCCGGCCGAGACGACCTCGATCTGCGCCGACAGGTCCGACGATGAGAAGGACCAGACCGCGTCCACGTTCAGGTGCGAGGCCAGCGGTTTGGCCAGTTCCTCGTGGCTGCCGGTCAGGATGTTGACCACGCCTGCGGGTACGTCCGAGGTGTCCAGCACCTGGTAGAAATCGGTGGCCGCCAGCGGATAGGGCTCGGACGCCACCAGGACCACCCGGTTGCCCATCGCGATCGCCGGCGCCATGGCCGAGACCAGACCCAGCAGCGGTGCCTCGTCCGCACAGAGCGCGCCGATCACGCCCACCGGTTCCTTCATCGCAATCGCCACGCCCCGGATCGGAACGCCATGCACCTGGCCGTCATACTTGTCGGCCCAGGCGGCGGCGGTGAACAGGCGCTGGATCGCGGCGTCGACCTCTTTCGCACCGTCCTTGCGGCCGGTCATCGCGTCGATGCGATGCGCGAACTCGTCGGAACGGGTCGAGAGGTTCTCGCCGATGTAATACAGGATCTGCGCCCGCAGATGGCCGGTGGTCCTGGACCATCCTTTGGCCCCCGCCGCGGCCTCGACCGCGTTGCGCACGTCCTTGCGGTTGGCCAGACCCACATGGCCCAGCAAACCCGCCTTGCCCCAGACCGCGCGGGAATAGCCGCCATCGGGCCGCGCCTGCTTGCCGCCGATGTACAGCTTGGCGGTGCGGTCGATCGGGTCGACCGGGCCACCTTCGCCTACGACGGGTTCGATCTTGGCCAGCGGCTTGGCCTTGCCCTTGGGCTTTGTATAGGCGCTCAGCCCTTCCCAGCCGCCTTCGCGGCCAAAACCGCTTTCGCGCACGCCGCCAAAGCCCGCGGCCGCGTCGAACAGGTTGGTGGCATTGACCCAGACCACGCCCGCGACCAGCTTGGGCGCGATGTCCAGCGCAAGGTTGACGTTCTCGGTCCAGACCGTGGCCGCCAGCCCATAGCGGGTGTTGTTGGCCAGCTCGATCGCCTCGGCCGGGGTGCGGAAGGTCGACGAGACCAGAACCGGGCCGAATATCTCCTCTTGCATCAACGGGTCCGAGGTTTCGAGCCCGGTGATCAGCGTCGGGGGGTAGTAGCAGCCATTTGCAGGCAATTCGCAGGCAGCCTGATGCACATGACCCACCGTATTGCTGTCGACCATGGAAGTGATCGTCTGAAACTGAACCGGATCCACCACGGCACCTACGTCGATGCATTTGTCCAGCGGGTTGCCGATGCGCAGCGTGTCCATGCGGGCGCGCAGCTTGGCATAGAACCGTTCGGCGATGCCTTCCTGCACCAACAGGCGCGAGCCCGCGCAGCAGACCTGGCCCTGGTTGAACCAGATCGCATCGACCAGACCTTCGATGGCTGAATCGATGTCGGCGTCATCAAAGACGATATAGGGCGACTTGCCGCCCAGCTCGAGCGTCAGGGCCTTGCCAGACCCGGCGGTGGCCTCGCGGATGCGGCGGCCCACTACGGTCGAGCCGGTAAAGGCGATCTTGTCCACGTCCGCCTTCACGATCATCTCGCCCACCGCGCCATCGCCGGTGACGATATTGACCACGCCCTTGGGCAGGCCGGCCTGGATGCAGATATCGGCAAACAGCAGCGCCGTCAGCGAGGTGTATTCGGCGGGCTTCAGAACCACCGTGTTGCCCATGGCCAGCGCCGGGGCCACCTTCCACGCCAGCATCAGCAGCGGGAAGTTCCACGGGATGATCTGACCGCAGACCCCCAGCGCCTGTGCGTCGGGCAGCTCGCTTTCCATCAGCTGGGCCATGCCCGCGTGATAGTAGAAATGTCGCTGCACCAGCGGAATGTCGATATCGCGCGATTCCCGGATCGGCTTGCCGTTGTCCAGCGTTTCCAGCACCGCGAACAGGCGGGCATGCTTCTGGATCAGCCGCGCGATGGCATAGAGGTATCGGGCGCGGGCGGGGCCGCCCAGCTTTTCCCATTTGGGCTGGGCCTTGCGGGCGGCGGCAACGGCAGCGTCCACATCGGCCTGTGTGGCCTGGGTAAGCTTGGCCAGAACCTCGCCCGTGGCCGGGTTGCGGCTTTCAAACCCTCGGCCGGGCTTGGTGAAGGCGCCGTCGATGAAATGGCCGAACGTGTCGCCCTGATCGACCAGCCATGCCAGGGCTTCGGCGGCACTTTCCGGGGCGGGTCCGTATTCCATGGTCTCGAAAATCTCTTTGACTGTCATTGTTCCTGTCCTCAGCCCATCGGGTGCCGGTATCCGGCCGAGTATGCCCCGGTGACGAAATGTTCCAACTGCCGTTCGATATCGCCCAGCAGGGACGAAGCGCCAAAGCGGAACAGGTCGGGTTGCAGCCAGCGGTCGCCCAGCTCGTCCTTGATCAGCGACAGGTAGACCAGCGCATCCTTGGCCTTGGAAATCCCGCCCGCGGGCTTGTAGCCCACGCGATAGCCGGTGCGGTCGAAATAGTCACGGATCGCCCGGATCATCACCAGCGACACGGGCAGGGTGGCGTTGACGCTTTCCTTGCCGGTCGAGGTCTTGATGAAATCCGCCCCCGCCATCATGCAGACCAGCGAGGCGCGCGCCACGTTGCGCAGGCTGCCCAGCTCACCCGTGGCCAGAATGGCCTTTACATGCGCCTCGCCGCAGGCTGCGCGGAACGCCTTCATCTCGTCATAAAGCGCCTGCCAGTCGCCTTTCAGCACCTGGCGGCGCGAGATCACGATATCGATCTCTTCGGCCCCGGCCTTCACGCTTTCCTCGATCTCGGCCACGCGCAGGTGAAAGGGCGACAGGCCCGCCGGAAAGCCGGTGGAGACGGCCGCGACCGGAATGCCGGTGCCTTTCAGCGCATCCACCGCTGTTTCAATCATGTCGTGATAGACACAGACCGCGCCGGTGGTGATCGGCGGCATGTCCAGCGCCTTCAGCAGGTCGGGCGACACCGGCTGGCGGGCCTTGGCGCACAGGCGGCGCACGCGGCCCTCGGTGTCATCGCCCGACAGGGTGGTCAGGTCGATCATGGTGATCGCCTTCAGCAGCCAGGCGGCCTGATGCTCTTTCTTGACCGACCGGCGCCCGGGCAGGGTCGCGGCTCGGCGCTCGATGGCCGAGGTGTTGGCCTGCACGGCGCGCACCCAGTCCAGGTCCAGATTCATGCCGGGATTCCGGGCTTCGGTCACTTGTGGCAGATGCGCGGTGCGCACGGGGCTATCTGAGCTCTGCGTATCCATTGTCACGTCCTTTGGGAGGTTTGCGACAAAATCGCACGGGAGACCGGGGAATGGAAGATGTAGGCGGGCAATGTTTTGATAAATTTTGACCAAATGGACAAAATGTAACCGCTTTCTTGCGAATAATTCGCATTAGCGTTGACTTACTTGCGAATGGTTCTCATATTCAGTTCGAACGTGAAGCAAAAACTGAGGTAGAAGATGATTCGCCGGAATTTTCTTGCGGTATTGGCGCTGGCCTTTTCCCTGCCGGTCACGGCCTGGGCCGATGCACCCCTCAAGGTTGTGGCCACGACGGGCATGATTGCTGACGCGGCCCGTCAGGTCGGTGGTGATCAGGTGGACGTCAAGGGGCTGATGGGGCCGGGCGTCGACCCGCATGCCTATCGTCAGACCCGCAGCGATATCGTGGCGATGACGCGTGCGGATCTGATCCTGTGGCATGGTTTGTACCTCGAAGCGCAGATGGAAGATTTCTTCCATGACCTTGAACGCAAGCGGACCGTGGTTGCAGTTGCCGAAGGTATCGACACGTCGAAGCTGCGCGCGCATGACGATTACGCCGACAAATATGATCCGCATGTTTGGATGACGCCCGAATTGTGGCGGGACGTGGTGCTTGAAGTGCAGGCGGCCCTCACCGAGGTACGTCCTGAAGCGGCCGAGGTTTTTGCAGCGAATGCGCAGGCACATCTAGCAGATATCGATCGTCTGACAGCCTATGCAGATCAAGTTCTGGCGTCTGTTCCGGACAACAACAAGGTTCTTGTCACCGCCCATGATGCCTTTGGTTATTTTGGTGAAAGTTTCGGGTTCGAGGTTCTGGGAATTCAGGGCATCTCGACCCAGTCCGAGGCGGGACTGAACCGGATAGGCGAATTGGTCGATCTGCTGGTTGACCGGAAGATCACGGCTGTTTTCGTCGAAAGCTCGGTCTCGGATCGTTCGATCCGCGCGCTGATCGAGGGCGCGGCCGCCAAGGGACATGACGTGCATGTGGGGGGCGAGTTGTTCTCGGACGCCATGGGTGAAGAGGGAACCTATGAAGGTACCTATCTTGGTATGCTGGACCATAACATCACGGTCATTGCCAGTGCTTTGGGTGGTGATGTGCCAGATCGTGGCATGGACGGAAAACTGTCGGCGGGGTTTTGATCGATGCTGGGCCTGATCAGCAATGAAGGCGTAACCGTCGGTGACACGGGGTTGGCCGACAGCCCCTTGGCCCTGCGCGGCCTGACGGTTTCATACGGGCAGAAACCTGCGGTGTTTTCAGTCGACATGACCGTACAGCCCGGGGCGATGACCGCGATCATCGGGCCGAACGGGGCCGGGAAATCCACGTTGCTCAAGGCGGCGCTTGGCATCGTTTCCCCTCTGTCAGGTCAAGTGACCGTGTTTGGCCAGCCATTGGACACGCAGCGCGCGCGCATTGCCTATGTTCCTCAGCGTGCCAGCGTGGATTGGGATTTTCCAACGCGTGTCATCGACGTGGTTCTGATGGGCCTGTCGCGCGAACTTGGCTTGCTGGGCCGTGTGCGTGCCCGCCACAAGGCGTGCGCGATGGATTGTTTGCACCGCGTGGGAATGCGGGATTTCGCGGATCGCCAGATCGGGCAGCTGTCCGGCGGGCAGCAGCAACGTGTCTTTCTGGCGCGCGCGCTGGCGCAGGGCGCGGATCTGTATCTTCTGGACGAACCTTTTGCAGGCGTCGATGCCGCCACCGAGAAAGCCATCATCTCGGTGCTGAAATCCCTGAAAGAGGCGGGCAAGACGGTTGTCGTAGTGCATCACGACCTTGCGACCGTGACCGATTATTTCGACCATGTTTTCCTGATCAACACCCGCAAGGTGGCCGAGGGACCAGTGGCCGAGGCCTTCACGGCGGAAACGTTGCAATCAGCATATGGCGGTCGACTGGCAACCGCGCAGATCGATCAGATATCGCGCGCGCTGGGGTAACGCATGCTTTGGGATGCTTTGACCCTGCAACTTGGCTACAACGCCACGCTGGTCGCCATCGGTGCAACCTTGCTGGGTGTTTCAGCCGGTGTGACGGGGACGTTTCTGTTTCTGCGCAAGCGCGCCTTGGTCAGTGACGCAATCAGCCACGCAACCCTGCCGGGCGTCTGTCTGGCTTTCATGGTATTGGTCGCGCTCGGAGGAGACGGGCGCAACCTGCTGGGCCTGTTGGCAGGATCGGCCATCTCGGCCTGGATCGGCCTTCTCTGCATGAACTGGCTGACGCGTCACACGCGTTTGGCCGAAGACGCCGCCATCGGAGCAGTCCTGTCGGTCTTCTTCGGCTTTGGCATCGTGTTGCTGACGGTCATTCAGACGATGGGCGTAGGCCGTCAGGCCGGGCTGGAAGGCTTCCTTTTGGGGTCCACTGCCGGGATGCTCTGGGCTGATGCGATGATCATTGCGGTCGGCGGCGCCGCGACGCTGCTGCTGGTCATGATCATTCGTCGCCCGATGATTCTTGTGGCCTTCGATCCTGAATATGCCGCAGCCCGCGGGTTGCCGGTGCACAGGATCGATCTGGCCATGATGGGTTTGGTCATGGCCGTGACCGTGATCGGCCTGAAAATCGTGGGTCTGATTCTGATCGTGGCTTTGTTGATCATTCCCGCCGTGACCGCGCGGTTCTGGTCCGAACGCTCGGACCATGTGGTTCTGCTTGCGGGAATGGCCGGCGGGTTGGCGGGGTACATTGGCGCTGCCATTTCGGCCTCGGCGCCAAACCTTCCGACGGGGCCGATTATCGTTCTGGTCAGCTTTGCCTTCTTTGTCGTGTCTTTGTTTCTGGCGCCGATACGTGGCGTTTTGGCGGCGGTGCTGCGCCATTTGCGCTTTCAGCGTCGGGTGCATATTCGTCAGGGTCTCTTGGCCTTGGCGCAGGGGCAAAAGATCTATGAGCCCCTGACCCTGCGCTTGCTGCGCCGCGCTGGGCTGGTGCGCGCGGACGGCGTCGCGACCGATATCGGCAAAGCCCGCGCGGCCAAGGCGTTGCGGGACGAAAAGCGCTGGGAAATCGTGCGCGCAGATCAGGCGCATGAGGCAACAGCCGCGCTTTATGACGGGTTGCGGGACATCGAAACCGTCCTGACCCGCGACCAGATCGCCGAGATAGACCGCCGCATCGGCGGGCCAATGGGGGTGCCGGTATGAGTGGTGAAGAATTTGTCCCCCTGTCTCTGACACCGTTGCTGATCGGTACGTTCGCGGCCATTGCCTGCGCGTTGCCCGGCAATTTTCTGGTGTTGCGCAAACAGGCATTGATCGGAGACGCGATCAGCCATGTGGTGCTGCCGGGGATCGTCGTGGCGTTTCTGATCACAGGGGCGATATCGACCTGGCCGATGATGCTGGGCGCGGCGGGCGCTGCCGTTGTGGCCGTGGTGCTGATCGAAGCCATTCGCCGATTGGGTCAGATCGAACCCGGTGCCGCCATGGGCGTGGTCTTTACCACCATGTTCGCCGCGGGCGTCCTGCTGCTCGAGCAGACGGATACGTCGACGGTGCATCTGGATGTGGAACATGCGCTTTACGGCAATCTCGAAAGCCTGATTTGGCTGGACGCCACCGGATGGTCGTCCTTGCTGGACACAGAGGCGCTGTCCGGGCTGCCCCCGGAATTACCCCGCATTGCGCTGACACTGGTCGGTGTGTCTTTGTTCACCTGGCTGTTCTGGCGGCCGCTGAAGATCTCTACCTTCGACGAAGGCTTTGCCCGGACCATTGGCATTCGCACCGGCGTTCTGGGCATGGCATTGGTCATCACCGCGGCAATTGCGGCGGTGGCGGCCTTCGACGCGGTGGGCTCGATCATCGTGATCGCCATGTTCATCTGCCCGCCCGCCGCGGCGCGGATGTTGACCAACCGGCTGGAAGCGCAGATTGCCTGGAGCGTTATGTTCGCCATTGCCTCGGCGGTGTCGGGCTATGTGCTGGCAGGCTATGGCCCGCTGTGGCTGGGCGGCGCAGATGCCGTCAGCGCGGCGGGTATGATCGCCACGATGTCAGGCCTGATTCTTGCGGCGGCCGCGATATTCGGACCCTGCCGGGGCAGGATCGGCGCGCGCATATCTGCCTGATCAGGCATTTTCCCGCCACACATGCCCACACGTCATCGGCCAATCTCTGCCAAGAAACTGAGCGCGAGAATCTTAAGCAGATTTTCCGACAGGTGCGTGATACACGCGGTCTCATTAATTAGCTGAAATACACCACTCACTTGGCACGCCCGGGTGATCCTGAATGAGTTCTCGTTCGCGGATACCCGGGCGCCCCCTCTCTTTGAAATCTGCGGTTCAAACCGGTGGCAGAATCGTGCGCGACTATGCTAGGTGTAGGGGTATGGCGCAGGCAAACCCCAATATCGGCGAAAAACGCCCCGTAATTAGGCAGCTCGACGATGCCGCAATCAACCGCATCGCGGCTGGTGAGGTGGTGGAACGACCGGCCTCGGCGGTCAAGGAATTGGTCGAGAATGCAATCGATGCCGGGGCCACGCGGATCGCAATCGATGTCGCAGATGGCGGCAAGACCCTGATCCGGGTCACGGATGATGGCTGCGGTATCGCGGCGGAAGATCTGCCGCTGGCCTTGTCCCGCCATGCCACGTCAAAGATTGACGGTTCGGACCTGCTGAACATCCACACTTTCGGTTTTCGGGGCGAGGCGCTGCCTTCCTTGGGTGCTGTTGGGCGTCTGACCATAACCAGCCGCGTTCCCGGCGCGGATGCGGCGCAGGTGCACGTCGCGGGTGGCAAGATGGATGCGGTCAAACCCGCCGCCCTGCGCGCGGGGACTGTGGTCGAACTGCGCGATCTGTTCCACGCCACGCCAGCCCGCCTGAAATTCATGCGCACGGACCGGGCCGAGGCGCAGGCGATCACCGACATAGTGAAACGGCTGGCCATGGCCGAACCTTCCGTGACCTTCACCCTGCGCGATGTGTCCGGTGGCGGAGAGGGTCGCGTGACCTTTCGCGCGGATCGCGAAAACGGGGATCTGTTTGATGCGCTCCACGCCCGACTGGCCCGCGTGATCGGGCGCGAATTTGCGGAAAACTCCTTGCAGATTGATGCCACGCGTGAGGGCATCCGGCTCTATGGCTATGCTGCCCTGCCGACCTATTCCCGGGGCGCTGCGGTGGCACAGTACCTTTTCGTCAACGGACGTCCTGTGCGCGACAAGATGCTGACTGGCGCGCTGCGGGCGGCCTATTTCGACTTCCTGAGCCGGGATCGCCACCCGGCGGCAGCTCTGTTCATCGACTGCGATCCCACGCTGGTTGACGTGAACGTCCACCCCGCGAAATCCGAGGTTCGGTTCCGGGATCCCGGTGTCGCGCGGGGGCTGATCGTGTCCAGTCTGCGCCATGCATTGGCGCAAGCCGGGCACAGGGCATCCTCGACCGTGGCGAATGCGACGCTGGGTGCGATGCGGCCGGAACCCGCACAGCCTGCTCCGGCGCGGGTTTACCAGATGGATCGCCCGTCACCTACCGCGCGTACGGCGGCGTATCGCGCGCAGGCTCCGGGTTTTGCGGAGCTGGCCAACGACTACAGCGGCAGCATTGTCGAGCCGACTCCGGTTGCGCAGGTCGTCGAGGTGCAGGAGCAGCCTCAGGCGCAGGATCTGCCGCTGGGTGCAGCCCGCGGACAGGTGCACGAGAATTACATCATTGCCCAGACCGCGGATGGCATGGTGATCGTAGATCAGCATGCTGCACATGAACGGCTGGTTTATGAGAAGCTGAAAACGCAGATGGCCGAGAACGGCGTCGCGGCGCAGGCTCTGCTGATTCCGGAAATCGTGGAATTGTCCGACGGGGATTGCGCCCGCCTGATGGCCGTCGCAGATGACTTGACGCGCCTTGGCCTGACCATCGAGCCCTTCGGCGGAAGCGCCATTGCCGTACGCGAAACCCCCGCCATTCTGGGTGAAGTCGATGCACGCGCCATGATCCTCGACATCCTGGATGAACTCGCCGATCAGGGTGAAAGCCAGATGGTGCAGGCAAGGATCGAGGCGATCCTCAGCCGGGTGGCCTGCCATGGGTCGATCCGATCCGGTCGTCGGATGCGCGCCGAAGAGATGAATGCCCTGCTGCGCGAGATGGAGGCGACACCGCATTCCGGCCAGTGCAACCATGGGCGGCCCACCTATGTGGAACTGAAACTCAGCGACATCGAACGCCTGTTCGGGCGCAGTTGATCCTGCGGCCCGGCGGGGCTATGAAGAATAAAACAAGAACACGCGAGTTGTGATGATCGAGATTGCAGGCACCCAATATACATTGAATGACCCTGTCATACTGGTCGGGGGTGGCGTGGTGGCGTTGATTCTGCTGTTGCTGTTCCTGTCGTTGCGGGCGGCCAACCGCTCGGCCCGGATGGCGGAACCTTTGGCGCGGCAGATGGCGCATCTGGGTCAGCATGTTCAGCAACTGGGCCAGGGGCAGGAACAGTTGCGCGGCGGTCTTCAGCATGTCTCGGACACTCAGGCCAACGCGCAGATGCAGGTGATTCAGACGGTCGAGGCGCGTTTGGCTTCGGTCCAGCAACAGATGAATGACCGGCTAGCGGATAATGCGATGAAATCGGCGCGTGCGCTGGCCGAGATGCAGGAACGGATGAAAGAAACGTTGCATGGCTCGTCGAAACAGACGGCGACCTCGCTGACCCAATTGCAGGAACGTCTGGCCGCCATCGACAAGGCGCAGGACAATATCACCAAACTGTCAGGCGATGTGCTGTCTTTGCAGGATATCCTGTCAAACAAGCAAAGGCGCGGGATGTTCGGTGAAATCCAGCTGAACGATATCGTGTCCAAGGCGCTGCCCGCTGACAGTTATTCGTTGCAGGCCACTTTGTCGAACGGCAGGCGGGCGGATTGCCTGATTCACTTGCCGAACCCGCCGGGACCGATTGTGATCGACGCAAAGTTCCCTTTGGAGGATTTCGAGGCGCTGGCCGCTGCGCAGACGAAGGCGGATGTCGAGAGATGCTTGCGGGCCTTCGGCGCTGCGGTGAAAGTGCATATCAAGGCGATTTCCGAAAAGTACATCCTGGACGGGGAAACCGCGGACGGTGCCTTGATGTTCGTGCCTTCCGAGGCGATTTATGCCGAACTGCACGCGCGTCTGCCCGATGTCGTGCGTGAAGGGTTCGCCGCGCGGGTTTGGATCGTGTCCCCGACGACGTGCATGGCCACGCTGAATACCATGCGGGCGATCCTGAAAGATGCGCGTATGCGCGAACAGGCCGGTGCGATCCGCAAAGAGTTGGGGTTGCTGCACAAGGATGTGGAACGCCTGGGTGATCGCGTCTCGAACCTGGATCGTCATTTCGGGCAGGCGGCCAAGGATATCTCGGAAATCAAGATCAGCGCCGAAAAGGCTGGCCGCCGCGCGCAGCGTTTGGACAATTTCGACTTTGAAGAAATCGAGACCAAGGCCGAAAACGGTGTTGTGCCCCTTGCGCGGCACGAAGGTTGAAATCTACTGGATGGACAGATCCAGGTTGTACCCCACGGTTTTTCCGGTATCCCTGTCATTGCCCATCAGATAGACGCGGATCGTATAGTCTCCATCGTCGGGCAGGGTGATCCGGGCCGTATTGCCGTCAATCGACCCGTTATAGATCGCCACACCGTCGCTGCCCGGCGGCAGGATGTTGAAATAGATCACGCCGTTACCATTGGTGTCGCTGACCTGAAGATCGGCAAACATCTCCTGTCCGGCTTTGGCGCCCAGCGAATAGTCGAAGTACTCATCTCCTGCGATGGTCCCGCTGACCATGGTGCCAAAATTGCCGGGCTGAAACTGAACCTCGGCCGACATTTGGGCCGATGCGACGGGCGCGACTGCAACGAGAAGGACGCACACAGCAAGTCTTGCGAACATGATCATTCCTTTCAAAACACGCCGTAGGCGGCCCTCGCGGGCAAATTCAGATGCGCAGGAAGGGTTGGAACAGGCGTGGCATCAACTTGGTGAATTTCAACGGAGCATCGGTAACCGCCAGGCAAATGCAATCTTCCGAAATGTCCGCCACGGGCGTATGTTCCAGATCCTCGTCCGCGATCTCGACGTCGCCACGGGCGAAGCGATCCACTTCGTCCGAGAATGCGCCCTGAAGCACCATCGTCAATTCTATCCCGTTGTGGCCATGATCTGGTACAGCCGTTCCGGCTGGAATGAACAGCAACCGGGCCGAGGCCTCACTTGTGGTCGGCAGAATGGCCTGTTTCACACCCATGCCGATCGGTTTCCATCGGATATCTGAAACCGTGCCGCCGACATAATCCTGCAACGGGGCCGGCAATACCGAGCAGTTCGGACGCGCCGGTTTGGCCGCCGGCGCGCGTTTGGAGATCAACGCCATAGTCGCGGCCAGAGACGTATCGCTCATGGCGATGGAGTCCGTCTGCTCCTCCAGAACATGCCCACCCACGGCGTCGTAACTTTCCGCCCGCGCACGGCAATGGTCGCACAGCGACAGGTGCGTCGCGACCATCAGGTCGAATGCCTCGGGCAGACTGCCTGCGGCATATGCCATCAGCAGGTCATCTGTCAGGTGGTGTTTGATCGAATTGCTCATCGTACTCATCTCAGTTCATCGCATGGCGCAAGCGGTCCAGCGCCAGCCTGATTCGTGATTTGATCGTTCCCAGGGGCAACCCGGTCTGAGACGCAATTTCCCGATGACTCAGATCACCGAAATACGCCTTTTCGATCAGCTCTCTCTGCGCGTCCGGCAACGCTGTCAAAGCGGTGCGAAGCTGCGCGGTTTCTTGTTGCAGCGCGATGACATCGTCCTGTTCAGGCTCGGCCTCGGGACCCCACCACAATTCTTCGGGTTCGGGGCGGCGTTGCTTGCGCAGAACGTCAATGCGCTTGTTCCGAGCAATCGTGAATACCCAAGTAGCCACCGTTGCCCGCGTCGGGTCGAACAGATGGGCTTTGTGCCACAAAGTCGCCATCACCTCCTGCGCACACTCCTCGGCCATCGTGGCGTCTGATCCTGACTTCATCAGGAACGCCTTGATCCGTGGCGCGAAGTGCTGGAACAGTTCGGCAAATGCCGCCTGGTCCTGCGCGTCGCGGATGCGCCTGACGTGATCCACCCATTCGGTTCTGGTCTCGCGCCTGCCGTTACTTCCGTTCACCCGTCTACCCTTGATGCGTTTCTTTTCGCGCCGAGGCTGAAGGGCGGCCGGTTCAGCCGCAGGTTCGTCCAGAGGCACGGTATCGATCTCGGTAAACATAACCTCATTACGGCGCGTTCCCCAAGCCGGATCACTTTATCGGGACATTATGATCCAAATTGTGCAAATTGCCGTATCGGAATTACCAGCATCTGAAGGAAATCAGTGTAGTTCAAGGCATTTACGGGAAGGCCAGAAAGCAGCGGATGACGCAGAAAATAGACCATATCGCGGGTCATACCTATCACGGGCGCAAGGGTGCGATTGAAAACGCATTCCGATACTCGGTCGATTACATCCTGCTGGACCCCGAAGCAGAGCTGGACACCCCTTTGCTGTTTTCGGTTGATCGCGCGAATGTCACGAACTGGCGCACCGCCGACCATGGGGGAGAGCCGGGTCATGGGGAAGGGGCCCAGTGGCTCCGCGTTCGATTTGATGAAATGTCGGTGCAACAACCGGCGCGTTTCAAGTTGCTCACGCAACCGCGCGTTTTGGGGCACGTTTTCAATCCCGTCAGTTTTTGGTTCTGTTTTGACGACACCGATCACCTTTATGCCGTGGTGGCCGAGGTCACCAATACCTATGGCACCCGTCACAGTTACCTGTGTCACAAACCCGATTTCTCGGTCATCGAACCGACTGACAGGGTGGTGGCGGACAAGCTGATGCACGTTTCACCGTTTCAGAAAATCGAAGGCAGCTATACGTTCCGCTTCGACTATCGCGCGGATCGCGTCGGTGTCTGGATTGATTACGGCCGCGCTGATGGTGGGCTGATCGCGACGCTGACCGGCCCGCGGCAACCCCTGACAAACCGCGTGATTCTGTGGTCCTTGCTGCGGCGGCCATTCGGCGCCCGGCGAACCTTTGCACTGATCGTCTGGCAGGCGTTCAGACTGTGGCTGAAAAAAGCCACCTTTCGCCCGTTTCGCAGGCAACCGGTGCCGGACCAGCCGATTTCGCGT
Organism: Ruegeria sp. A4; assembly: GCF_056543025.1. NCBI lineage: Bacteria > Pseudomonadati > Pseudomonadota > Alphaproteobacteria > Rhodobacterales > Roseobacteraceae > Ruegeria > Ruegeria sp. A4. The sequence continues at coordinate 368,606 of NZ_JBQGAW010000003.1, forward strand.
GCGCGGCACTAGGGCCGTTGTTTGCGTAAGATCAAAGACGCGGCTGGTGTTCGGTGATTGTGATGGCACGACAACCGCGAACACGAGGAGCTGATGCATGTTGGAAATATCGGCAAGAAAGGTCGCTCAGATTGCCATGATGGGGCGCGAGCTGAACCGGGCAGAAGGTGAAATGCGCGCCTTCATCGAACGTATGAGCGAAGACGAGCAAGCCGAACTGGTTGCCATCATGTGGATCGGCCGCGAAAGCTTTTTCCCCGAGGATCTGGCCGAAGCGATTGCCACTGCCAAGGCCGAGGCCTCGACCCCCTGCGCCGACTACCTGATCGGCACTCCGCATATGTCAGACCACCTCGAGAACGGTCTGGACGCGCTGGGGATATCGGCCGAAGACGTTGAAAACGATCTGATGTGACTTGCCTGCAAAGGGGTGGTTTCTGCGACGGATCGACATTCGCGTTATCTTGATCCGCCACTGAAAAGACATGTCGCGGGCCTGGATCGAAATCTGCAATCAACGCGCCGGTCCAGCCCGAACTTTCCCTCCAATACAGTCTTAACAAACCTTAATGAACCGGTTTGGCAACGTTAAGGCAGCCTTCCCAAATTTGATGTCAGGAAGACAAAGACATTGAGTTCAGGAGGAGAAAGACATGTCACATACACAAACATTCGAAGGCCGGGGTGGTCTGCTTGACGGTCTGTTTTCAAACTATGCAGAAGCAAAGGTCGAGCATTTCCGCCGCCGAATTCTTTCGAAAACCGTGCGGGATCTGGAAAAGCTTGATGACGTGCAACTGGCCGATATCGGCATCCAGCGGGATCAGATCAAAAGGCGCGCATATGAAAGTGTGTATCACAACAAGCCATACCGGCAGTGATCAAGCATTCGGCGTGCACTGAAACCAATCCCCGAAAGCATGTTAGCGAGGTTACCAGAATGTTCGACGTCGTACCGCCCACCAATCAACCGGCTCCGGCCGCCAGCGCGCTATTGCTGTTCGATCGTGCCATGCGGATCCGTTCGATCAGCCCTGATATTGTCCGCGCAGCCCAGCATCTGAATGCTTTGACCGATCATCAGCTGTCCGAGCTGGGCATCAACCGCAGTGATATCGAAGATACCATCCAGCGGTATATCTGAAGGCCGGGTGAGGGAAACCCGAACGAGGACAATATGCGTAATGTACAAAAATGAAAGCCTTTCCAGACAGTCTGGAATGGCTTTTTTTTTGCATTCAGGCCATGTGATCGACGATTTGCAGATGCTGGGCCAGCTTGTCGATTTCACCCATCCATCCCTGCACCAGCTTGGGATCACTGGGGGCCGCGTGAACACCGGCCGGGATGGCGCGGTTCAATACGGCCTCGACCGCAAGTGAGACCGGAATCGACACCAGACGCGCCATCGCCGTGCCACGTTCGTCGCCCCAGGCGTCCATGACATAGGTCTTGTGCCAGACTTCGATGCCGTCTTTCTCGGCCTTCAATCCCACACACAACACAACACGATCAGGCTCACCTTCGTCATAGGCGTTTTCCTCCCAGAACTGGTCCGACATCTCTTTCAGACGCGCATCCCCTTCCGGGCCGGACAGGGTTTCGATCTCGGTGAACACATCCGACCACGCGTCGGCCCAGCCGTTCAGACGCAGGGTGCCGCGGACGAATTCCTTGACCGGCCAGTGATCCTCGAAATGATACTGCGCCATGAAGGGGATTGAATCGCGGTTCGGGTAGACCTCGAAGCTTTCCGGTGTCGGCAGTGGGGCGATGTAGCTGCTGATCGCATCCCAGGGGCGGGCAACGTCCAGCGGCGCGTAATCGCGGATCGATTTCGACGGCGACCGCAGCGCTTTCAACACGCCCAGCGGCGACCAGCTGAATTTATAGCGAAACGGGTTGGGGTTCTTGGGAATGCCGCCGCAATAGGAAATGAAGCTCAGGTGGTTTTCCGGGTCGAACGCATCGGAGCCGCGGTAGTCGTCGATCAGGGCATGTGCCATCAGGTGATCGATGCCCGGGTCCAACCCGACCTCGTTGACCAGCGCGACACCGGCCTCGCGCGCCTTGTCATCCAGCGCGCGCATCTCGGGCGCGATATACGAGGACGAGACGAAATTGGCCCCTTTCGAAATCGCCAGTTCCGCCAGCGGCACATGCCAGTCGCCCGGCAGCATCGAGACGATCACGTCGCCCTTCTCAAGCACAGCGCCCAGGGCGTCGATGTCGAAGGCCCGGATGTCGTCGGTCAGGTCTCCGACCTCGGCGCGGGCCTTGTCGACGGTCCGGTTCCACACGGTGACCTTGTGGCCGCCTTCGATCAGGCGACGCAGGCCGGGAATGGCCGAGAGGCCGGTGCCACACCAATGAATGGTCATCGTTCAGAGTCCTTCAATATGCGTTTTGTAAGTTGCTTCTGCCCGCCCCCAGACACCGCTGTCCAGATCGGTCAGAGTCAGCAAGGACGGCAGCAGTTGCGCCGCATAGTCTTCCGAGCTTTCGACCGGCAGCATCGACGGCAGGTTGTCGATCGCCATCACGTCCATCACCGGGTCGGTGGCCACGCGCAGGGCGGGTTCTTGCCACGTGGTGGCGCGGTCATAGACGGGCACCGGGTTGTAGTCGCTGTCAGGGTCGCAGGCCACGTCACCGATGGCGGTCAGCTTGCGCGGGGCGGTCAATGCCTCGCGCGGGACGAAGACCGGCGTTCCGGGGCGCGCAAAGATGCAGTTCAGGAACAGATCATGGTCGAGGATGTCCGGGAAAGGCCCACCGCTGGCGGTTTCGGCCATGTCCCACTTGGTGACCGCGACGCCCATCGCCTCACAAAGGTCAGCGGCGCCGGTGCCTACACGGCCCAAAGCTCCGATGACGATGGCGCGGGGGCGGGGCGCGCCGGTGGCGTCCAATTCTGCCAGAAGTCCGGCGTTCAGCGCGTCCTTGCCGGGATAAACACCGACGGGGCCGCAGATCCCGCCCCGTTGCTGCGCCGCCCAGGTCTTGAGCGTCACCGCCGCGCCCGCGTAGCCTGCCCAATAGCCGAATGCGGCGACCCGGCGACCATCCTCATCGACGAGGTATTCCAGATCATAAAGCGTGCCGCCGCCCGCCTTGAACCGTTCCAGCAGAGCCCGGCCCGAATGCTGGCCCTTGAAGGCATGGCCGAACATGATGTGGCGATGCGGCAGGGGTGTACCGTCTTCGGGCAGTTCCTTGAGGCCGAAGATGATCGCGTCCAGCGGGGCCTCGGGCCAGGAATTCTCGGGCGCGATCTCGCAGCCTGCTTCCTTGTAGCCGTCCAGTGGAATGGCGCGGGCATGGCCGTCCTCGACCGTCACGCGGATGCCGGCCGCGATCAGCGCGGCGGCACCTTCCGGCGTCAGCCCAACCCGTTCTTCGTTCGGGCGCTGTTCTGCCCGGACCCAGAGATGTGTCATCATATTTCCTTTTGTCAGAGCATTCCGGCAGCACGCACTGCCTGAACCGAAGGGCGTGCCTCCATCGCCTCACGGAAGGCGACGATTTTGGGAAAGGCCGAAACGTCCACGCCATCGCCTTCCAGCCAGCTGCACACCACATACAGATAGGCATCGGCCAGCGAAAACGCCTCGCCCAGCACAAATGGACCACGCAGGCCGTTCGACGAGATATATTCGCAGGACGCGGTCATCGTCTGCGCGACCTTGTCTTTCATGTCTTTCCAGCTGGATTTCTTGTCGGCCCAGCGGTGCCCGCGCAGCTTGTGCGCGTGGTTCACATGCATGGTCGAGGCAAGGTAGAACAGCACTTCGCGCATCCGGGCAGCCATCACCGGATCAGCCGGCACCAGCCCGGTCTCGGGGGCCTTGGCTGCAACGAATTCCAGCAGGGCTCCGGTTTCAGTCAGGATGCCGCCATCCACCACCAGCGCCGGAACGCGGCCTTTTGGGTTTATTTGCTTGTAAGCTGGTTTCGTCTGTTCGCCCCCGGCGAAGTCGAGTTTGACCGCTTCGTATTCCAGCCCGGCCTCTTCCAGTGCGATCGCAACAGCGACCGAGATGGTACGGGGTGCATAGTAGAGCTGCATCAGGCGTCTCCGATCTGGTTACAGGTGGGTCTGCGCGAACTGCCGATCAGGGGCTTCCAGATGCGGAACGGCATTGAAAAGAACCGGGCTCAGCTGAGCGCCAATCGGATGCAGACGATGCATCGACGTGTTCATGATGGCAAGGGCCACCCGTGCCATTGACGGGATATCCAACCCCATCGCCTGCCGCACCACCATCGAAATCAACCCGCCCGAGGTCACGACGATTGCCGGTCCGCCCTCGGTCCCGATCTCGTGCAACGCGTCGCGCACGCGCGTCTCGAATTCTTCGAAGGTTTCCGGTGCGTTCTTGATTTCGCCATTGGCCCAGGCCGCAAATGTTCTGGGCAGGTGTTCGACGAAACCTTCGCGGTCGGTGGGGATCGCGACGCCGTGTTGGTCCTCGAACAGTTGCGCCAGCGTGAAATACTCGATCTCGTTCAGTCGCGCGTCACGGATTGGCTCGTGCAATCCCATGCTGTCCGCTGTCTCGGCGTGGCGGGTCAGGGTGCCGCAATAGACCCGGGCATAGTGGCTGCGGGTGTCACGCAGATGCGCCCCCAGCCAGCGCGCCTGCTGATGCCCCAAGTCGCTGAGCCTGTCATAGCTTGCCTCGTCCCGCGCCGTTGTGTTCGCCTGCCCGTGACGCACCAATGTGATATGTGACATGTCGGTCCCTCTTGGGCCGAAGTCTTAGGGCAGGTTCCCCTCCGGTGCCAGAGGGGTTTCACGCCTGTCGAAAAAAACCTCGCTCCTTTTCTGTTTCTGGCTATGGTTCGCCTCGAACAAACCTTCGGAGGGGTTTATGACCGTCGATCACACGCGTTTTCTGACCGACCTGCATAAGTTGCGTGAATTCGGTGCCGCAGGCGTGGGCAAGGGGGTTGTCCGCCCTGCCTATTCCGACGCGGATATCGCTGCGCGCCAGTGGCTTGCCGGACGTATGCGCGAAGCGGGCCTGACCCCGCAGTTTGACCCGGTGGGAAACCTGTTCGGATTGGCGTCCGGTCCTTCGCTGCTGATGGGATCACATTCCGACAGTCAGCCCGAAGGCGGCTGGCTGGACGGCGCCCTGGGCGTCATCGCCGCGCTGGAAGTTGCACGTTCCGTCGACCGTCCCATTTCAGTTGTCAGCTTTCAGGACGAAGAGGGGCGGTTTGGCGTGACCACAGGTTCTGCTGTCTGGTCGGGCGGGTTGACTCTGGAAAAAGCCGATGTGTTGACCGATGGGGCCGGCGTCAGCTTTGGTCAGGCCCGATCCTCCATGGCAGACTTGTCACAGGGATTCGTGGACCCGTCCCGCTTCGATGGCTTCATAGAGATGCATATCGAACAGGGCCCCTCTCTGGACGCGTCCGGAGACCAGATCGGAGTTGTCACCGATATCGTTGGCATCCGCGATATGTCGATCACCTTCGAAGGTCAGCAGAACCACGCCGGCACCACCCCCATGCACCTGCGCCGCGACGCATTTCAGGCCCTGTCCCTGTTCAACACCCGGCTCAATGAGAGGTTCCGCAATGTCGTCACGCCGCAGACGGTCTGGACAATCGGGCGGGTCAACCTGCATCCAAACGCTTCGTCCATCGTGCCGGGGCGGGTTCGGTTCTCGATGCAATGGCGCGATGCCGATGCAGACCGTTTGGCCCGGATGGAGGAGATCATTCGGGCGACAGCACAAGAAACCGCTGAGCAACTGGGGATGAGTTTGGATTACGGCCCCATCCTTGGGCTGGATCCCGTTGCCATGGATCCGACCTTGCGCCGCGCTCTTGAACGCGGTGCGGAACAGGTCGCGCCGGGTCGGTGGCGCAGAATGCCCTCGGGGGCCTTGCACGATGCCACCAACGTGTCTCGCCTGATGCCGGTCGCGATGCTGTTCACGCCCTCGATCGACGGAGTCAGCCATGATTTTGCAGAAGATACGGCAGAGGTCGATTTGATTGCGGGGCTCGAAGTTCTGGTGCGTGCCGTACGGTCCCTCTCTGTCTAAACGCAACTTTGCAACGAAAAATCCCGAGGAAGGTTGTGCATCGACGGTGAAATCCTCCCCCCGGCATCCGGCCGGGCGCCGGGGATTTCACGCGATGGAAATGAGGGTTGTTGCCTAACGGAAAAAAGTTTCCTATAGGAACATTCATGATGCATGCGTCTGTATACCGCCTCTTCTTCGGATCGGTGTTTCACTAGAAAACGGGTGGAATCATTGCATTCTATGCGGCTTGGGGCAGACTGACGGTTATGCATTTTGACCTTTGGATAATCGGAAGTTGACCGGATCATGACCACACCGAAGCGCACGCCTCTCCACTCTTTGCACGTCGAGCTTGGCGGCAAGATGGTTGATTTTGCTGGTTGGGAGATGCCTGTTC